>SHZJ01000050.1 GCA_009692365.1 Gammaproteobacteria bacterium | reverse complement strand
TTTCCGCAGCGTCTGTTTGACGTCTGGGTGCCCTTGCTGGCACCGGGGAAAGCCTTGTTCGACTGGTATAACCGTCCGACCGCAAACCCCGGAGACAGGCAGAAGTTGATTCGACGCTATAAGAAGGAAATGCGTGCGCCCCAGTGCCGGTAGGATCTTCATGGAGGAAGCCTGCCACAAATTCGCCGTCTTGGTGCGCGCCAAGGGGCTGGGTGGGCACTACCCAACGGAATGGGCCAGTCCACTGTAATTAAGAGCCAGGCCGAGGTGCTCGCGCGCCGAGCCAGATCACGCGCAACTTCCAAAATCTAAAAAATACCCCCCGGGCTAGACGTTTTGAAAAGGCATGGGGGGGCCTTCGCCAAATCCGGGGATTGACTGAGCAGATTTGCAGACAGGTGGAGCGCGGGACTCCTAAACGAAAATTGGGGGGTGGGGTGCTGCGAGGGCGGCACGCCGACTGCGTGCGGGCGATGCGGCTTCAGTCACGCGACGGGTTATGTGGTGCGGCACCGTGTCGAGACGCGCCTGCCAGTGATTTCAAGATGGTAAGTAGGTTGGTATGTAAAATACAAAACAACCACTAAGTTATTGTTTTTATTTAAGGAGTCGCGGAAGAGGTAGGAGTCGAACCCACCGAGCCTGCTAAAAGCAGGCTCCACCGGATTTGAAGTCCGGGCACCCCACCGGGAGATGTCGCTCTTCCGTTGGTTATGCTAACGGAAGTCGCGGCAGGCAGGGGAGTTTTAAGGAGGCGGCCCGAGGAGGGTGGTCAGGGGTAGCCGCAGGCTGCGGGTGTGGCCGGCGCGGCGGGTGAGACCGATGCGGTCGAAATATTCCAGTACCTCGATGGCGGTGTTGCGGCCAATGCCGCTGTGGTCGCGATATTCGGCCACGCTAAAGCCGCCGGCGGGGTTTTGCGCGGCGAGAATTTCCACTTGGCGGGCCAGCGCGTAGAGCAAACGCGGGAGATAAAACCGGTACTTGGCCACCTGCTGGAGATGGCCCAAGCGGGCCATGCGCTCGAGGAACGGGCGCAGCACGGCGAGCTCGATCTTCAAGGGCTCCAGGAGGTCGTGTAGCGCGGGGGCCTGCAGGCCGTGGCGCTCCATTTCACGCGTGACCCGGGCGAGCAGGGCGGTTTCCGCGGGCGGTAGCACGGCTTCGTGGGAGGGCTGACACAGCTGTCCGCTGCGGCGCTGCAGACGTCCCTCACGGACCAGTAAATCGCTGGCGGCGCGCAGCAAGCGGGTGGGAATTTTGGGCGTGATCTGCTGCGCTAACTGCGGCTCGGGCAAGCCGCTGTGCGCCGGATCGCGCTCGTGATGCAGGCTAATGGCCCGCTCTATCGTGGCTAGGATGGCCTGCCAACGGGCGGTTTCAAGCAGCAGGAAGTCGCCATCGGTCAGCCCGATCTGGCTGACGTCGACGGCCATTTGGGCGGCGCTGGCTGCGGCCTCGCCGAGGTTGCGGCACCGCGCAAACCAACTGGCCTCCACGCCCTCGGGCTGCTCCGCCAGCAGCGCGCGCAGGGCGAGGGCCGGTGCGTCGTTGGCCAAAGCGCCAAAAAATGCCAGACGTTTAGTGCGGGTCAACGAGCGCGGAAATGGCAGCGCTTCTAACACCCGGCCCCCGCCCAGCGTGCGGGTTGCGGCAGGATCGCGCAGCACGAAGCGGTCCCCGTGCACCGCCACCACGGGTGCTTCAAGGGTCAGGTTGGCGTAACAGCTCGCACCGGGCGGTAGTGGCCCATCGCGTAGCAATGTGACGCGCCCCAAAATATCTGCCGCACCCAGATGCACATGCACCGAGGCCCGCTCGTGCAGCGCTTTGGTTTCGCTGGCGGAGAGCGTGAGCGCGACCCCCAGACGCAGCGCGGTGCTCGCCAATGCCGGGGCGACTAACCAATCACCGCGATGCACATCGTAGCGGCGTAAGTCGGCACCGGTGAGGTTGATGCCGCAGCGCTGGCCGGCGCGCGCCACGCTGGCCTGCTGGTTCTGGGCGTGGATGGAGCGGATGCGAACCTCCATGCCGGTGGGGGCGATGAGCAGGCGGTCGCCCACCTGCGCGCGGCCCGAATACACCGTGCCGGTGACCACGCGACCGGCGCCCTCGAGGACAAAATTGCGATCGATCGCGAGTCGGAAATGCCCGGCAGTTGCGCGCTCGGCAGTGTGTTTTTGCGCCGCATACAGCACCTCGCGCAGCGCCGCGATCCCGGTGCCGAGCGGCGCGGCGCATGCCACGATCGGCGCGTCGGCCAAGCCCGTGCCGGCGAGCAGCGCGGTAATGGCGTGGGCGACGGCCTGCGCTTGCGCGGGTGCTACGCGGTCTACTTTGGTGAGCGCCACCGCTCCCCGTCGGATCCCGAGCAGCTCTAAAATGGCCAGATGCTCGCGCGTTTGTGGCATGGGACCATCGTCGGCGGCGACCACCAGCAGCGCGAAATCAATGCCCGCCACACCCGCCAACATATTGCGAACAAAGCGCTCGTGGCCGGGTACGTCGATAAAACCGATGACCTCCCCGCTGGCGGTGGGCAGGTAGGCGAAGCCCAGATCGATGGTCATTCCGCGCGCGCGTTCCTCCGGCAGGCGGTCGGTCTCAACCCCGGTGAGGGCGCGAATGAGCGAGGTTTTGCCATGGTCAACATGGCCCGCAGTGGCGACTATCACGCGGGCTTGGCCAGTTCGTTGAGCTGCGCGAGGAAGGCACCCTCGTCTTCGAGGCAGCGTAAATCGAGCATCACCGCCCCTTGGTGAATACGTCCGAGCACCGGCCGCGGCAAGCCGCGCAGGCGGGCGGCCAGTTGCCCCACCGCGCCGCTGGCCGGGTGCGGCCGCAGGCTTAAACCGGCGCTGGGCAAGAGGTCGACGGGTAACGCGCCGCTGCCGATTTGGCTGGCGCAGGCCATCACGCTGACCTCGGCGAGATCGCGCAGGGCGTTAGCGACCGGCGCTAGCAGGCGCGCGCTGAGCGCGGCTATTTCTGCGGTGGGCCGCGTGAGCAGCCGCAACGTGGGGATGTGGGCGCGCGCGCGCATCGGATCGGCATACAGACTCAGCGTGGCTTCGAGGGCGGCGAGGGTGAGTTTGTCTACCCGCAGCGCGCGGGTCATCGCGTTTTTCTTGAGCGCGGCAATCAGGGGCGCCCGCCCGACGATCAACCCGGCCTGCGGTCCACCCAACAGTTTGTCGCCGCTGAAGGTGACTAAATCCGCGCCGTGGGCGAGGGTTTCTTGCACGGTTTCCTCGTGGGGCAGACCAAAGGGCGCGAGGTCCAGCAGCGTGCCGCTGCCCAAATCCACCACCAGCGGCACGCCCTGCGCGCGGCCTAGGGTCGCGAGGCTCGCCGCGGGCACCTCGGCGGTGAAACCCTCGATGCGATAGTTACTGGGATGAATCTTCAGGATGAGGCCGGTGCGCGCGTGCAGGGCCTCGGCGTAATCGCGCAGGTGAGTACGATTGGTCGTGCCGACTTCGCGCAAGCGCGCGCCGGCGACGCTCATGACGTCCGGGATGCGGAAAGAGCCCCCAATCTCCACCAGTTCGCCGCGCGATACCAGCACCTCGCGGCGGTGGGCGAAGGTGTTTAACACGAGCATCACGGCCGCCGCGTTATTGTTTACCACGGTGGCGGCTTCCGCCCCGGTCAGGCGGGTGAGCCAGTGCTCGACGTGTACATCGCGGTCGCCCCGTGTACCGCTGCCCAGGTGATATTCCAAGTTGGTGGGCTGGGCTGCCACCCGACACACCGCCGCCACTGCGCGTTCGGCCAGCGTGGCGCGGCCGAGATTGGTATGCAGGACGGTGCCGGTGAGATTGAACACGCCGATGAGGCTCGGCGCCAGACTCTGCGTTAACGCGGCGAGCGCGCGAGTGATGAGGCCAGTGCGCACGGCGTGCTCGTCTTGGCCCGCCAGACCCTGCGCGCGCAGCGCCGCCGCCGCCGTGCGCAGCGCGGCCACCACCGGCGCGTGGCCATACACTGGCAACACGCAGACGATCGCCGCGTCGCGAAGCAAGCGGTCGATGCTGGGAATAGTCGGCGGCGCTGTCGTCATAAGCCTGGACCTCTGGCGGCGCACCGCGCCGGTTGTTCTACCGAGCGCTGCATTATAGGCTCGAGCGCTCGCCGCAAGGCTGTCAAGCAAGGAACCGCTAGATGTCTCGTATTCCACTGGTTGAACCGGACGCCGCAACGCCCGACGTTCAAGCGCTCTACGCGAAAATCGATAGCATGGGTTATCCCATCTTCAACGTGATGAAGCTCTTTGCGACCAACCCCAAGGTGCTGTCGGGTTTTGTGCAAATTATGGAGGCGCTCTACGGGCAACCGCGCATCGCGCCGCGTTACCGGGAACTCGCCTACCTGCGGGCTTCGCAGCTCAATTCCTGCCATTACTGAATCCCCACGCATGTGATGCTCGGTCTGAGTGTCGGCTTGACGAAGGGGGAAATGGGCCAGATGGACGATGCAGAAAACTGCCCGTCGTTCGACGAAACCGATCGCCTGGTACTGCGCTACTCGGAGATCCTCACGCGCGAAAATCGCGTCGACGATGCGCTGTACGCGGCCCTGGCGGCGCGTTTCAGCCAGGATGAACTGGTGGACCTCGCACTCACCATCAGTTTCTCGGCGCTGGTAAACCGCATGCACGCGACGTTTAAAACCGACCTCGACGACGCCACCCGCGACGCGGTGGGCGACGCGGCCGCCTGCAGCCTGCGCGCCTGAGGGGGGGCGCGCGCGCCGCGGAGGGCTGGTAGGCACCGCGGGTGGCCCGACCAGCCTGGCGCGGCGGGTTGGAGCGCGTTTAGCGCCCGCCTGCCGCGTCTTGCGGACCCAGCGCAAAAGAGGGGGTAAGGGTAGACAGGCCCGCCGGTGGGTGCACCGGCGCGCGCCGGCCATTGGGCACCTGCAATTCCACGTTGCCCGAATAAAAACCTAATAGATGGAGAAATTCCGGGTCCAGCCCCGCCACGGTGCTGGGCCACAGGGCTGCGTTCCAGTTGATTTGGGGCCGCAGCCAGCGCCGCACGTAGTAGCCAAACAGGGCGGCGCGCTGCACATCTTGGGTCTGGTTATCCCCGGTCTGATGCCACACCCGGCCGTCCATGATGAGCAACGAACCGGCGGGCGCGGAAATCGCGACGCTCGTCTGCTCCAGGGCGGGATCGGGGTTGTGGCCAAAGTGCTGCGACCCCGGCACGTAGCGGGTGCCGCCATTCTCGGGCGTGAAATCGTCGAGCAACCAAGCCACGTTGCAGGCCAGCGGTTGGGCCGGCCACGGCGAGGGCACATAGCCCTGATCGGCGTGCATTTGCATGCGCTGGCTACCGGGCGCGGTGATGTTGGCGCTGAAGTTCGAGATGAGGAAATCCGGCCCCAAGAGGTGCTGCACGAAGCGCAGCGCCACGGGCCGCCGGATGAGTTCCGCAAAAATCGGATCCAGATTGAACAGATGAAACACCCGCTGGTTGTGGGTGTCGGCATCAAAGGGATAACCCCGCGTGGGGACGCCGTCGGCTTCGCTCACCGCCACGCCCGCCAGCAGCTTCTGGCGCACCTCGCGCACCGCCGCCGGGCTCAGCGCATCGCGCAGTATGGCCGCGCCGTGGGTGGCCAAATCTTGCAGGGCTTGCTGGGGGTCGACGGTCGCTAGCAGGGGCGCGAGCATGGCTGGAACCTTAAAAATCAGGGCGTGGTTGGAACCGCGGGGGCGCGCGGCTAATCGAGCTGGGTGCCGCAGCCCGGGCACTGGCGCTGCGGGGCGCTCTGGTTCGGCACGAAGGCGGCGAGCAGCCCTACTTGGGTGAGCCCCCGTCGGCAGTGCGGGCAGCGTAGCCCCACAATCAGGGCGAGCAGCGCGCTACAGGTCAGCACAAACGACGCCACCATCAAGGCGGCGGGCAGGGCGGGCAGCAGCACGGTGGCGACAAAGCACAGCCAGCCGGCCACCGCCAAGCTCAGCCAGCGACGGCCCACGCTGGCAAGGCGCGCGCGGATGCAGGGCGGGTTTTCAGCCAAGCGGCGGGCCGTCTAGGGTTTCCAAACGCACCACCTCGCCCAGTGGACGGCGATATAGCCGGGCAGGCTGTTGGCCGTTCAGGGCGCGGCCCAGCACCACCAGCATCACCGGGACGGTGTTGCTGCCCAGGCCCAGCAGCGCGCCGACCTGCACGGGGTCAAAGCCGATCATGGGGCCAGAATCCCAGCCCCGGCCTTTGGCCGCCAGCATCAAGGCCATCGCGGCTAACGAACCGGAACGCACGGCTTCTTCGCGCTGCAGGGCGGGCTGGTTGGCATAGGCGTTGGCGATGGTGGGGAGGGCTTTTAGGCGCATGGCTTCGGGGGCGTCCGCATAGATTCGCGGCGCGTCGAGGTAGGCGTCCAGACGCCCGCAGACCAGGACCGCCGCGGCCGCGTCGACCACCTGTTGCTGCCCAAACGACACCGCGCGCAAGGCCGCTTTGCGGGCGTCATCGCGCACCACCACAAATTGCCAGTGTTGGAGATTGAACGAACTGGGCGTTAACAGGACGTCGTCAAAAATAGCCTTGAGTTCGGCGTCGTCGATCGCGGTGTGCGGCTGGTAGTGGCGCACGCTGTGGCGCGCCTGAGCGAGGTCATGGAAGTTCATTTTTTCTGGCGGCGCGCACGCCCGTTATTTTCGACCGCCGCGATCGCCTGCTCGTAGGGTTGGGTGTCGCCGCTGCTCATCGCTTCAACTTCGATCTCCACGATGCGCAGCACCTCGCCCAGAAAACTCTCGCGCCACGCCGCGCGGGACGCCGCTACGGTAGCGTCCGGGCGGTAGGTGTCGAGCGCGGCCCGCGCGGGGCCACCGTGTTGCGCTACCAGTCGCTCCAGGGTGTCGAGGCGGTCGTGTAACACGGCCACCTCGCCCGCCAAGCCCATTACCATCGACACCACGCGGTCGATGTTGGGGTCGTCGAAAAAATACGGGCGTTCGCCCTTGGCCTTGCGCTTTAATTTACCGGGAGTACTCATCGGACTACTTACGGTTGCCGTAAATGAACCACAACCCACCGCCGCCAAAATCGCCACCTTGAAATTTATTCGAGCGTTGCGCTTTAGCGATTTGGAAGGCGCTAGGAATGAGTTCTTCAAACTTCAGGTCGGGGTCGAAGCCGGCTTGCCGGGAGAGCGCCCGGAGGTCGACTTCATGGGAGCGGGCCCAAAACGGCTCGTTGTTATTGCGGGTGTCCCAATCCAGCAGAAAGGCATCAAAGGGGTCCATGCCCTTATAGGGCGGGGTTTCCGCGTGCACCATCAGACCCCCGGCGCCGAGCAGTCGGTGACACTCCTGCACAATGTTCTGCAGGGCGGTTTGGGAGGTTTCGTGGAGCAGAATATGCGACACCACGAGGTCAAACGAGCCGTCTGCGAAATTAGTGCGTTCGGCATTTTGCTGGGAATAGTGCACCCGCACGCCGAGGTCTTCGGCGCGGGCGTGGGCGTAGCGCAGCATCGGCGCGGCGACGTCGATGGCGTGGATTTCCGCCTTGGGGAAGGCCTGCGCGTAGGGCACCGTGCTGTGGCCCACCGAGCAGCCCAAATCGAGAATTCGCCGCGGCTTGAAGGTGGGGTGTTGCTGCTGCAACCAGCTCACGATGCTCGCCCCGATGTCGTTGTTGTAGGGCCCCATCTGGCCCATGGCGTACAGGTACACGGCGCGGTCGTAGACCATGCCGGCGGAGGCATCTTCGGCGACGAACTCGGTGTGATAACCACCCGGCTGACAGTGAATGTCGACCGCCGTGTGGTATTTCGGAGTCTCTAATGCAGCGTCGAGGGTCAGGCTGCCGCGGGCTTTTTTAGGTCGTTTGGCGATGGCCTGATTCAGCGCTGTGAGGTTGCGCTGCACCGGGATTTGGCACGACGACCACATCATTTCCTGACTGGTGCGCAGCAGCGTGCTGAACATTTGGTAATGCGGTTCGCGCACCATGGCGTCGCGTACTTCGAAGCGGGTTTGGGGTGCGCGCTGGTGTTGCTGCTGGAAGGCCGGCTTTACTTTGGCCTCATACACGGCCCGGTTGCCGCCGTGCACATGTTTAACCAAATGTTCTTTGAAGGAGCGGACAAATTCCTGCCGCGCGTATTCGTCGTGGGTGGTGGGCGGCAGCGCCCGGTGTTCGGCTTGGGCCTGATTTTCGGTGGGCATATTCATGGGCAATTCCTCGTGGACGGTATGTCGTGGTGACGGTTTGCTGCGTGGCGCTAAACGTAGGCGCTGGCACCCGGCAGCGGGGCGCCGTAGCGGTCAAGAAAAGCTGTCTCGGCCAGCGGTTTGCGCTTGAGACTTTGCGGGAAAGGTTTCTCGGGCCAGCCCAACATGATGACCGCCGCGGTGGCGGTGTCAGCGGGGATTTCCAGCAGCGTTTTGATTTGCGGTTCGGCCAACGCCAGCAGGGTGGTCAGGGTGGTACCCAGCCCCTCGGCGCGGGCGGCCAGCATCAGGTTTTGTACGGCGGGGTAAATAGAAGAACCCGGCGTGAGCACGGTGCGATCGAGGTTGGCATCGAGCGCCGTGAGGTCTTTCCACTGCACGCACACCACGATGTGCACGGGCACGGTATCGAGATGCCGCGCGAAATGGTCTACATGGCCTAGGAATTTGGGCGTGAAGCCCGATTTAAATTCGCCGCTCGCGTACTTCTGCATCACCGTGTCCCAGATGGGTTGGTAGAGGTCGTGCAAGGCCCGGCGCTTGGCAGCGTCACGCACCACGATAAAGCTGAGTGGCTGCTTGTTGCTGCCGGTGGCCGCCCAGCGTGCTGCGTTGAGGATTTTGGCCAGAAGGTCGTCGGCGACCGCGTCTGGTTTGAAGTAGCGGCAGGCATTCATTGTCTGCATGGCGTTGAGCAAATCCATGGATCCTCCGAACCGGTTTGATGGCGGGACCAAGCATACGGGCAAACGCTGTCCGTGGAAAAGCCGTCACCGCACGCGCTGCTGGCGCCCCGCAAAATAACGCATTGCAGCATCCGGGGTGGCCGCCGCCCGCGGGTTGGTGAGATGGTGCGCTGAATTTTTGCGCTGCCAGCCGCGGCGTTTGGGGTGAGGGCGGCGCGGCGCGTTGGCGCGCGCTGAGGCGGCCTCACGGGGCACTTTGGCAGACGCCGCGCCCAGACGCTGTGGCGGTTGCCGTGGGTGGCCAAGATCCGGAAAAATAGCCTGGCGCGAGCGCGGGTAACGCACGGGTGAGCGCCCCTGCTTCGCCCCAACTAAACGCTTGCGCCGCGCGAAAACCCTGCGTACCCATCGTCACAGGAAGCCCCCATGAGCCAATTCGAACTCACCTACCGCACGGACGCGGGCCTTGTGGTAGTGCAAGTGGAGGCCCCCGACGCCGAGCGGGCGGAGCTGCGTGCGCCGCTGGAGGCACGCGATGTCGTGGTGCGTTCGCTGCGCCGGCGGGGTCCCAGTTGCCGGGTGAGCGTGCCCGCGCACTGGCCGGAGCGTCGGTGAGCCAGGCGCTCGTGCACAGCGGCGCTCGTCAGGCGCTGGCTGTAACGCCGGCGGATGAGGCTAGCGTTGCGGTGCTCGGGCCGCGCGAGGGTGCGGTGGGGCGGGTTTTAGGACCGATTTTTGCTGCCCACGGCCTGACCATTTGCTGGCTCGCGTCGGGCGCTGAAATCCCGGGCAGTTACTGGGGTGCGCGCGAAGCGGGTCTGCAAGACCGCGTGCTGTATGTCCGTGCCGACACCCCGGTGCACTCCGCCCTGCACGAGGGCTGTCATTATCTGTGCGCAGATGAGACCCGGCGGGCGCAACTGGATACCGACGCGGGCGGTGACGAGCTGGAGGAATGCGCGGTGTGCTATTTGTCGGTGGTGCTGGCGCAGGCGCTGCCCGGCGTGGGTCGCGAGCGCCTGTTGGCCGACATGGACGCTTGGGGTTATAGCTTTCGGCTGGGCAGCGCGCGGTGCTGGTTTGAGGAAGACGCCGCGGACGCCTGCGCCTGGCTGACTCAACGCGGCTTGCTCGCGGCCGCCACGGGAATTTGCGGTCTGCCACCCGCGCTTTCAATTTAAGGTTTCTGACCAACGTCTAACCGGCTAACGCTTAACTGGAGTCTCCCGATGCCCATCCACCTTGCCTATCCGCTGCCCCATGTCGCGCTCATCACTATCGATAACCCCCCCAAGCGCAACGCCATGAGCCGGGCGATGCTGACCGAACTCGCGGGCCTATGGGACAGCCTTGAAACCTCCAGCACTCGCTGCATCGTGGTCACCGGCGCGGGGGACAAAGCGTTCAATGCGGGCGCTGACATCAGTGGGGATCTCAGCGCCAGTGAAGACACCGCCCGGGTGATCAACCGCGCCCTGCTCAAAACCTCGGCCTATTCCAAACCGATCGTGGCCGCCGTGAATGGGGTGTGCGCCGGCGGGGGGGTGGAATTATTGCTCGCCACGGACATTCGATTGGCGGCACCGCACGCCCGCTTTGGCTTGCCGGAGGTCAAATGGGGCATCTACCCGTTTGGCGGTGCGACGGCCAAATTGGTGCAGCAGATAGGCTATGTCCACGCGATGCAATTATTGCTGGGCGCGGAGATGATCGATGCGGAAGAAGCGCGCCGGATCGATCTCATCAATCGCATCGTGCCCGCTGACCAACTATTGGACGCCGCCTTAGCCGTGGCCGCAGGCATCGCCGCCAATAGCCCGATCGCCGTGCAGGCGGTGAAAGCCCATATCAGCGAGGGTTTCGCGCTGGCCACGCTGGCCCGGGAAGCCGCCGAGCAATTGCAGGGTGACCGGGTGCGAGAGAGTGCCGATTTTGCCGAAGGCGTCAGCGCTTTCCGCGCCAAGCGTGCGCCGCGCTATGAGTAAGCCCGCGGCTGAAGCCCAGCCTAAACCAGACGCTCGCACGATCCCCGCGCTGCTGGCCGAAATGGTGGCGCGCGCGCCCGACCACCCGCTGCTGGTGGGCGGTGATCTGCGCCTGAGCTACGGCGAATTTGCCGCTGCGGTCAGCTTGGCGGCGCGCGCCCTCCACGCGCACGGGGTGGTTGCCGGTGACCGCGTTGGCATTCTCATGGGCAACCGTCCCGAATGGCTCGTTATCGACTTCGCCGTGATGAGCCTTGGGGCCATCGCGGTGGGCCTTAACACGTGGGCCACACCGCACGAGTTGGTTTATCAACTCGACCACGCCGGGGTGGGATTGCTGTTTGTGGAGCCGCAGTTTCGCAGCACCGATCTGGTTGCGCTGGTGGCGCAGGCGCGGGCGCTGGGCTCAGGCCTGCCGCGGCTGAGGGCGGTGGTGTGCGTGGGCGAGGAGCCGCCGCCGGCGGTGCTGGCCTACGGCGATTTTCTGGCGCGGGGGGCGGCGGTTGCGGCCGCCGTCGTGGCTGCGGCCAGCGCGCGGGTGACCCCGCGGCAGGTGGCCTGCCTGCTCTATACCTCGGGTTCAACCGCGCTCCCGAAAGGCGTACCGCTGTTGCACGGCGGGCTGATCGACAACATGTGGGAGATTGGCGAACGCCAGCAACTGGTGCCCGCTGATCGGCTCTGGCTGGCGGTGTCGCTGTTCTGGTCTTTGGCCTGTGTTAACGCGTTATTTGCCGTAGTGACTCACGGCGCGACGATTATCTTGCAGGCGCATTTCGAGGCGGGTGAGGCCTTGCGTTTGATCGAGGCCGAACGTTGTTCGGTGTTTTATGGCACGCCCAATATGGCGCTGGCGCTGTGGGAACACCCCGCCCGCAACGCGCACGATCTGAGCACGCTGCGCACGGGCGTGACCATTGGTACGCCGGCCCAAATCGAGCGGGTAGCCGCGCTAGGCGTGCGCGCTATTTGCAATGTGTATGGCCTCACCGAAGCCTATGGCAATTCCAGTGTGAGCGATGCGCGGGAGCCACTGGCGCGGCGCGTACTCACCGTGGGTCGCCCACTGGCGGGGGTGGAAATCCATATCCTCAGCCCCGCGGGCGAGCCGCTACCGGCGGGCGAAGTGGGCGAGATTGCCCTGCGCGGGAATCTCACGCCGGGCTATTGGCACGATGCGGTGCGCACGGCAGAAGTTTTTACCCAGACCGGATTTTTTCGCACCGGCGACTTGGGTTTGTTGGATGACGAGGGCTATCTCTATTACCGGGGGCGGCTGAAGGAGATGGTAAAAACCGGTGGCATTAATGTTGCGCCGGCCGAGGTAGAGGAGATTCTCGCCGCCCATCCCGCGGTGGAACTGGCGTTCGTGACCGGCATTCCCGACCCGCGCCTAGACGAGGCCTTAGCGGCCGTTATCGTGCTGCGCACGGGTGCTGCCGCCACCGCCGAAGAACTGGGGCTGCACTGTCGGGCGCGCTTGGCGGCCTATAAAACGCCGCGCCAAATTCGTTTCGTGCAGGCCGCTGACTTGCCGCTGACTACCACCGGCAAGCTGCAGCGCAACCGGCTGTCGAGCCTGTTCCTGGCGGCTGGGGAGGTTTGACTGCGCGCCACGGTGCGGTGCGGCCCGCGGCCCGGCAGAGGCTGAGCAAAGCCACGGTGCAGCGATGAATAGGACGGATTTTTCCTTGGTGCCGGGAGATGCGAGTAGGCACGTTTCCGACGTGTTGCTCGCCCTGTCGTAGTACCTCCCCAGCATCTACTGGCTGCGGGTGACGGCCGTGGCGGGCTTGCTGTTCGAGATTATCTATTTTCAGGACTCAGGCGGCGCCCTACACACGGGCATTGGCCGGGATATGGTTTTTATCCTCTATCAATCTCCAGCAAATCTATCGCCTGCGTACCGAGGACGACCAGCTCAAAAAGATGGCCGACGCGCAATGGCTCCGTCAGGGTGTACTCTCCAGCATGAAACCCGTGCAGCTCGCGCGGCTGGTCACCGCGGGTTACTGGCGCAGCTTGGAACCGGGTTGGGTGTTAACCACGCAAGGCGAATTAGTCACCGAACTGGTCCTGATCTGCGAAGGACAGACGGTGGGTGAGGCCAAGGGTGTGCAGGTTGCACGTTTGAGCAGCGGCACGTTTGTGGGGGAACTGGCGCTCGTTTCGGGCAACAAAGCCGCGGCCACGGTGAGGGTTTCAGCCACGCTGCGCGCCTTTATTTTCGACTGGAAAAAACTGCGTAAATTAATGACCGTCGATGAATTAGTCGCGCTTGCCCTGCAGCAAGTGGTGGGCCGCGACTTGGTACAAAAACTTAACCTGCGTAACGCCAAATAACGATCGCCCACTTCGCGCACTCGTCGCCCGCCTGCCCACTGGACACCTACTCATGCGATCCCTATTGCGTTTTTTCTTCCGCACCCTGCGGCTGGTGCTGGGCCCTTTGCTGTTACTAGGCGAATGGCTGGCACGGCCCCCGCGGTTGGTGCGCACGCCGGCGGCGCAGGCCCGCATCGATGCGGAGTGCGCAAATCTGTTGCTCTACCAGTTTTCCACCTGCCCGTTCTGTATCAAAGTGCGCCAAGAACTGCGCCGGCGGGGGCTGACTATCGAGCGACGCGACGCGCAGCATTCGCCAGCCGATCGCGCGGCCCTCGCGGCCGGCGGCGGCCGCATCAAAGTGCCCTGCCTGAAGATCTCCACCCCGGAGGGCACCCAATGGCTGTACGAGTCCACGCACATTATCGCCTGGCTGGCGCAGCGCTTTCCCACCCCCTAGGCGTCCGGCGGGTGGCGTGCCACCAGGGGCCGTTCGCGAGGGCGACTGACAGCTCGGTGCAGCCCCGCGGTGGGGCGCTGGCGCAAGCCCCAAAGTCGCCTCTAGCCGCGGCCAAGATCGGCCTCTACACTCGGCGTCATTCGTATTCCATGAGATGTGAGCGTCTATGAGCTACCGACTAGGCGTTGATGTAGGCGGCACGTTTACCGACGTTTTGCTGATCAACGAAGCGACGGGCGAATTCCACACCGCCAAGGTTCCCTCCACGCCGGCCGATTCCTCGCTGGGGGTATTGCACGGCATCGAGCGGGTCTGCGCGCAAGCAGGGGTCGACCCCAACGCCGTCACGCATGTCATGCACGGCACCACGGTCGCCACTAACACCATGCTCACCGGCACCGGTGCGCGCGTGGGTTTGGTCACGACCAAGGGCTACGCGCAGGTGCTCCAAATCGCGCGCTCCTTCGTGCCCGGTGGGCTAGGTGGCTGGGTGGTTTATCAAAAATCAGAACCCATGGCGCCGCTGGAACTCACCATCGAAGCCGATGAGCGCATCAGTGCGCGCGGGGAAATCATCCGGCCCCTGGATGAGGCGGCGCTGTGCGAGGCCTTAGCCGGGCTGCGCGAGCAAGCCATCGAGGCGCTGACCGTCTGCCTTATCAATTCATTTACCAACGGCGTCCACGAGGAGCGCATCCGGGCGCTGGCAGCGGTCGTCATGCCCGGTGTGCCGGTGTCTATTTCGTGCGAAATCATGCCCGAAATGCAGGAATACGAGCGCACCGTTACCACCGTGGCGAACTCCTACGTGCGGCCAAAAGTCGAGCGCTATGTGCGCAATCTGCAGCGCGAAATTGTCCAGCGCATGCCCCACGCCCGGCTGCGCATATTGCGCTCGGATGGGGGACTGGCCGCCAGCGAAGCGGCCGCCAGTTGCCCGGTAAAATTGTTGATGAGTGGGCCGGCGGGCGGGGTGACGGGCGCCTTGTGGGTGGCGGCCAGTGCGGGCTTTCCTAATCTCCTGACCCTGGACATGGGCGGCACCTCGACCGATGTGGCGCTGGTGCAAAACGGTGAGGCGCGGGTGCGCCGCGAGACCACCGTGGGCGATGTCACCGTGCGCTCCTCCTCCATCGATGTGCGGACCGTGGGTGCCGGCGGCGGCTCCATTGCCCACGTGCCAGCCCTCACCCGGGCGCTGCGGGTAGGCCCACAAAGCGCCGGTGCGGAACCCGGCCCGGCCGCCTACGGGCGCGGCGGGCTAGCGGCCACGGTCACGGATGCCAGCGTGGTACTGGGCTATTTGCCCACGGTGGCGCGTCTGGGCGGCGACATGCCGCTGGCGCTGGCGCTGGCCACCGCCGCGGTCCAGCAGGTCGCCGATGCGCTGGGTCTGCCGCTGTTGCGGGCCGCGGAAGGCATTTACAACATCGTCAACGAAAACATGTACGGCGCGCTGCGGCTGGTTTCGGTGGAACAAGGCTACGACCCGCGCGACTTTGCGCTGATGGCCTTTGGCGGTGCGGGGCCCCTGCACGCGAACGCGCTGGGCCGCTTAACGGGCGCCTGGCCGGTCATCATTCCCCCCGGGCCCGGCGTGCTGTGTGCGTATGGCGACGCCACCACGGCGGTGCGCGAGGAAATGTCGCGCACCTACGTGCGCCGCTTTGCTGCCGCCCCGGCGCTGGAACTGCACACCGCGCTCAGCGAACTGGCGGCGGCGGGCGCGCGCGCGCTAGACGCCGAGGGCGTGCCCCGGCACGAGCAGCGCACCCGCTTTGAGGTGGACGTGCGCTACCACGGGCAGGGCCTGTGGCTGCCCATCGCGCTCGATTTAGCCGAATTGGTGAGCGGTTTTCCCGCCCTGACGGCCCGTTTCGACGCCCAGCATCTCCAGCTGTTTACTTTTACGCTGGAGGTGCCGCACGAGTTTGTGAATCTGCGGGCCATAGTGCAGGGCGTGCCGCCCGCAATCGCGGCGGGCCAGATAGCCGCCGGCGGGCCAGATCCCGCAGCGGCGGCCTACGCCACCCAGCGGGTCCGCATCGAAGGCGTGGATGCCGATGCCTGCGTGTACGACCGCCCCCGCCTGCTGGCGGGTAATCGCATCCATGGTCCGGCGATCGTGACGCAAATGGACAGCACGACCTTAGTGTTGCCCGCCCATGTGGCGAGCGTAGACCCCTTCGGTAATCTTCTCATTCGTCCGGAGGCCTGAACCCCATGCCTGCTCGCATCATCGAAACCAACCCCGTCCCGCTGGCCCGCGTGGCGGTGGACCCCATCACCTTGGATATCGCCGAATACGCGCTTAAAAACGCCCGTTTCGAAATGGACGCGGTGCTCTTTAGAACGGCGATGTCGCCGGGCATTCGTGAGCAGCACGATGAATTTCCGCTGATCGCTAACCGCGACGGCAAAATGATCGTGGGTCAGTTTGGCTCTTTCATCCACGGTTTTCGCGCGGCCTACGAGGACACCATCGAAGAGGGCGATATTTTTCTCACCACCGATCCCTACAGCTGTGCGGGGGCGATCAGCCACGCTAACGATTGGCTGGTGCTGGTGCCGGTGTTTAAAGACGGCCGCCTGATCGCCTGGACCGCGATGTTTGGGCATATGACCGACATCGGCGGCAAAGTGCCCGGGAGCCTGCCCACCGACGCCCGACAAATTTACGAAGAAGGCATCGTGGTGCCGCCGATCAAAATTTACCGCCACGGCGTGCTGCAAGAAGACCTTCTGCGGCTCATCCTGCATAACTGCCGCCTGCCGCACTGGAACCGCTCGGATTTCAACGCCATCGTGGCCGCCTGTCGCACCGGGGCGCGGCGCTGCGTGGAGTTGGCTGTGCGCTTTGGCGATGATGTGTTCCATTCGGCGATGGCGGACATGCTGGAACGCAACCGCCGCGCCATGGCACAACTCATCGCGCAGAATATTCCAGAGCGCCGGCAGTCCTTCGAGGACTTTATCTGCGACGACGGCATGGGCATGGGGCCTTACCGCATCGCCTGCACCATGTGGCGCGAGGGCGACCGGGTCATTTTCGATTTTGCGGGCACGGCGCCGCAGTCCGTGGGCTCGATCAATTTTTTCCTCAACGAGGAAATGTTCAAAATGTTCTGCGGCGTGTTCATGATCATGGTGTTCGACCCGCAGATCATGTTCAACGATGGCTTCTACGATTTGATGGACGTGCGTATTCCCGAGGGCTCTTTGCTCAAGCCTCGACATCCGGCGGCGCTGTCCTGCCGCACCCACGCGCTCGGCCGTATATTTGATGTGATCAGCGGTCTGTTAGGCCAGGGCAACCCAGATTTTCTGTGCGCGGCGGGCTTTTCCGACAGCCCGCATCTCATGTACTCCGGCTACGACCACGCGGGCGAATGGTTTCAGCTGTTCCAGATTGGCTTTGGCGGCATCCCGGGCACACCTTTCGGCGATGGCGCCGACGGCCACTCGCTGTGGCCCAATTTCACTAACGTGCCCAACGAATATCTAGAAGCCTACTTCCCGCTGCGAATCGAAACCTACGAGACCATTGCGGACTCGGGCGGGGCGGGCAAGCATCGCGGCGGTAACGCGCTGCGCGTGGCCTACCGGTTTTTAGAGCCGGGTGAGATTTCCATCCACGACGACCGCTGGCTGACCTACCCGTGGGGCGTGAACGGCGGCACCCCGGGCCGGCGCAGCCAAAA
The DNA here is from genome assembly GCA_009692365.1 of Gammaproteobacteria bacterium. Lineage (GTDB taxonomy): Bacteria > Pseudomonadota > Gammaproteobacteria. Next base: position 6,483 of record SHZJ01000050.1, on the reverse strand, counting down.
ACGCTTGTTGCGGGCCGACGGCAGCGTGCAAATTCTGCCGGCGAAGTGCGACCGCATCGTGGTTGCGACGGACGATCTGTTGCTGTTCGAAACCTGGGGCGGCGGCGGTTGGGGGGACGCTTATGCGCGTCCCGCAGACCTTGTGGCGCGCGATGTGCGGCGCGGTTTGGTCAGCGCGGCAGGCGCGCAACGCTACGGGGTGGTGCTGGACGCCAGCAACGAGGTGGACGCTGCGGCCACCGCTGCACTGCGCAGCGCGCGCACGGAGTTTGCGCCGCCGGTGTTCGACCGGGGCGGCGACATCGAGACGCTCAAAGCACGGTGTCTGGCCGAGACGGGTCTGCCGCCGCCAACCACGCCGGTGCCGGGGCGGGGTGCCGCTGGGCGCCGCGTCGCGGTGCCCGATCCCCGTTGAACCACGGGTCGGCCAAGCTTGGCCGTCAGGCTCACGAGCGGGCCACCGGAAGCTGCGCCTAATGGACCGCAACGCGCCCGTAGGCCTGTTTGATTCGGGCATCGGCGGCTGGACGGTATTGCGCGAAATCCGCCGCGAACTGCCGGCCGAGGCGCTGCTGTATGTCGCGGATGCCGCCGGCGCGCCCTACGGCGATCGCCCACCGGAGTTCATCGCCGCGCGCGCCTTGGCGATCGCGCACTGGCTGCGGGCGGCCGGGGCCAAGGCCTTGGTCGTGGCCTGTAACACGGCCACGAGCGCGGCGGTGGCGCAATTGCGCGACCAGCACACCGTACCCATCGTGGCGATAGAACCGGCCGTGAAACCCGCAGCGCTATTGACCCGCTCGGGTATCATCGGCGTGCTGGCAACCAGCCTCACGGTGGCCAGCGGGAATTTCTCCCGGCTGCGCGACGCCCACGGGGGAAATGTCACGATCCTCGCGCAGGCCTGTCCCGGTTTGGTCGAACAGGTGGAGGCGGGGGCCCTCGATGCGCCGCATACGCGAGATTTGCTCAACCGCTATGTGGCGCCGCTGCTGGCGCAAGGGGCCGATACCCTGGTGCTGGCCTGCACCCACTTCCCATGGCTGGCACCGATGTTGCGGGAACTCGTCGGCTCGGAGGTGGTGGTCGTCGACCCGGCACCGGCCGTGGCGCGCGAGCTGCGGCGGCGGTTAACGCTGGCGGCACTGCTGGCCCCGGCGCAGGCCGCGGGGAACATCCGCGCGGTGACGACCGGGGACCCCCAGCGCCTGCGCGAACAGCTAGCGCGCTTGGGCGAGGTGGTCAGTGAGATTGTAGGCATTGCATTACCGCTGAGCGGCGCGCGGCCTTTCCGCCAGCCCCAGTCGGTCACAGCCCAGGAGTAACACCGCGTGAATGCTCATCTCATCCGTCAGACCGGCCAGGCCTCGTGCCGTGGCTGCCTCGCGCCGCCGGGGAGCCGCAGCACACGCCGGCGCGTGGCATGACGAGCGCCGCGCCGCGCCTGCGGATCGGCCTGTGCGTGCGCGGCTATCAGCGCATTTTCGACATCCTGCGCGAGGCGCTGCACGTCGACGAAGTTTTTGAGTGCGGGGCGGACGACGTGGTGCTAGCGGCGCAGGACGCCGACGTCCTGATCCCCATCATGACGCGGATCCCGCCCGCGGCCCTCGCCTCGCCCCGCCTAAAATTGGTACAGCAATACGGGGTGGGCCTGGATATCGTGGATATCGCGCAGGCCACCGCCGCTGGCGTGTGGGTGGCCAACGTGGCGAGCGTGGGCACCGGCAACGCCGAATCGGTGGCGGAGCTGGCGATCGCCCATCTCCTGATGCTCACCCGGCAGATCCCGCTCGCCCAGCAACGTTTCCGGGAACGCCGCTTCGGCGCGCCGCTGGCGCAATCACTGTGGCGCAGCACGGTGCTCATTTTGGGTTACGGCGGCATTGGGGAAGAAATTGCGCGCCGGCTTGCCGGGTTTGGGTGCCGGGTGATCGCGGTGTCGCGGCACGGCCCGCTGGGCACGCGCCCTCGCGATCCGAGCGTGCCGCTGGCGCGGCATGTGGCGATGGCAGATTTACCCGAAGTTTTAGGCGAGGCCGATGCGGTGATCGTCGGCGCGCCCGCGAGTCCGGAAAACCTGAGCCTGGTGGATGCTGCCATGATTGCCGGCATGAAGCGCGGCGTGTACGTGGTCAACATCGCCCGCGGGCAGGTGCTGGATTACGCCGCGCTGCTGGCGGGTTTGCGCAGCGGCCAAATCGCTGGGGCGGGGCTGGATGTTTTCTGGCAAGAGCCATTCGATCCGGGCGACCCCTTGCTGCTCGAGAACGTTATCCCGACCCCGCATGTGGGGGGCGTGACGGTGCGCAGTCTGGAAGGTATCGCCCAGGCGGTCGCGGCGAATCTCGATGCGCTGCGCCATGGGCGTCCGCTCGCCTGCTGCGTGAATCCCCACGCCACCAAAGCGTGTTAACCAGCACTGCACTGCGGGCTATTCCGGCCTGCGGCACGGCGCGCCCGCCGAGTTGGGCGAGTGCGACGAGCTCACAAAAAACCGCCAACAGGAGGCAGACATGATCAAAGGCATTGCGCTAGTGACCAAAAAACCGGGTCTGGATGAGGCCGAATTTCATCGCTATTGGCGGGAGGTGCACGGGCCGTTGGCGTTGCGCATGGGCACGCTGCGGCGTTACGTGCAAAGCCATCGTCTGGCCGCACCGCTGCCGGGCTTCGACCAGGTACCTTACGATGGCGTGGCGGAAATCTGGTTTGATACCCTCGCCGAAATCACCAATCTTGGGCAAAACCCTGACTACATCACCGGCGCGCAGGCCGATGAGCCGAATTTTATCGAGATGGAGAAACTCGCTTTTCTGGCCACCCGCGAGCACGTGTTTATTGAAGGGCCGCCAATGACGCGCGACACCACGTGGATCAAAGCGATTTTCTTGCTGCGACGTCGCCCAGACCTATCCGTGGCGCAATTCCAGGACTACTGGATTAACGGCCACGCCCCGCAGATCCCGCGCGACGCCGGCGTCATGCGCTACGTGCAGTGTCACCAGTTACCTGAAACTTACGCCGCCGGCGCGCCCGCTTACGACGGGATGGCGGAACTGTGGTTTGAAGATCACGCCGCGTTTCTGGCTTACTGGAACAGCCCCCGGATCCAGAAAATATTTGGCGATGATGCCCCGCGTTTTCTGGACGGTGCTAACTGCACCGGCTTTCTGGCGCAGGAATATCGCGTGCGCTGGCCCTAGGCGGCGGTGCTGCGGCGCGCGCCCGGCCGGGTACGCGCGCGGCAGCCCACCCCAGCGCCGCCGGGGTGGGCGCCCAGCTAGGCCAAAATCTCGCGCAGCGCGGCCGTCAGCGCGGCGCATTCAGCGTCGGTGCCGATCGTAATCCGTAAAAATTGCTCGATGCGCGGGAGTTGGAAGTGCCGCACGATGATGCGGCGATGGCGTAGCGCTTGCTGCAGACCGGCAGCGTCGTGATCGGGGTGGCGAACGAACACAAAATTGGCGCCTGAGGGTAAAACCTCGAAAGCCAGTTCGGTGAGGTCAGCGACCAGCCCCTCGCGACTGGCGATGACCGCGCGCCGGGTGTGCTCGAAATACGCGACATCGCCAAACGCCGCGACCGCGCCGGCGAGCGCCAAGCGGTCTAGCGGATAAGAATTGAAACTGTTTTTTACCCGCTCCAGGCCGGCGATTAGCGCCGGAGCCCCCAGCGCGTAGCCCACCCGCAAGCCGGCGAGCGAGCGGGCCTTCGACAACGTGTGGATGATCAGCAAATTGGGGTAGCGAGGCACCAACGACACGGCGCTGTCGGTGCCAAAATCAACATACGCTTCGTCGATCACCACCACGACATCCGGCTGCGCGGCCAGGATTTTTTCGATGTCTGCGAGTGGCATCGCACGACCCGTCGGGGCGTTGGGATTGGGCACGATAACGCCCCCAGCGGGCCGCGCGTAGTCCGCTGCCGAGATGCTGAAATCGTCCCGCAACGGGACGGTCTCGAAGGCGATGTCATAAAGCCGGCAGTACACCGGGTAGAAGCTGTAGGTGATATCGGGAAACAGCAACGGCAGGGGGTGTTTTAGCAGGCCTAAAAACGTGTGCGCTAAAACTTCATCCGAGCCGTTGCCCACAAAGACGCAGTCCGGGGTGAGCTGAAAATTCTGCGCGATGACGGCTTTCAACTGCTCGGCGTTGGGATCTGGATAACGCCGCAGCAAGCCGTCGGTGGCGGCGGCGATCGCCGCTAGCACCAGCGGCGAAGGCGGGTAGGGATTCTCGTTGGTATTGAGCTTGATGAGGTTGTCGAGCTGCGGCTGCTCGCCGGGCACATAGGGGTCGAGGCCGTGCACGACCCCGCTCCAAAAGCGGCTCATGGGGTGGTCGGCCCGGGCTGGTCGCGCACGACGCGCATTTTGCCCTGCGCGACTTCCCACATTTTGAGGTCTGAGGTCACCACAAACAGGGGCAGGTCGTAGAGCAGACTAAGCAGAACCTGGCTTTCCAACGGCGTGGTGGCGAGCAGGTTGCGCACGCTCAGGCCGGCCTCGCCGTGCGTGTCGGCGGCCTCTTGCAGTAGCTTGCGTGGGCCTGCGGTGCAGCTGGTGGCGAGCGGTTCGGCGCTTTCGAGGTCCTGTCCATCGGCGCTGAAGGTGAAGCGCACGTGACCGCCCAGCATGAGTTTCGCCGGATCTGCGCTGTCGGCGATGGCATACACCAGCATTCTTTTGCCGTCCGGATCGGGCACCACCAGGGTGTTATACCGGCCATCGCAGCGGCTGCTGACGTCGGCCGCCACCTGTCCCCGGGCCGCCGCCTGCGCCGTTTGCGCCGGCGTCAGGGCGGGGTCGCTCGGCACCTGTAGCGTGGGCAGCAGCAGGTTCGCGAAGAGCGCATCGACCGCTGCTTCGTAGTGCTGCTCCACCCGGCGCAAATAGCGCACGACCAAGTGCTGTGGGTCGCCGGACGTGATGTAGCCCACGATGTGTTCGGCCTCGATATCGAAGTTCTCGCCTACCAGGTCCGAGGCGATGGCCACCCGCCGTTCCTGCTCAAAGAGCTCGCGCCCCAAGCGCTCGGCGGTGGGCTGGTCGAAAACCCGCAGCGGCGGCTCGGCCCCGGCGCCGGTGCTGGTGCTGGTGCTGAGCAGGAGTAGCAGGAGGGCACGCAATTTTTGCATTATCGGCTGGTCTCGGTTCGGCCCGTCGGGGGGCGGGTCGCTGGTGGACGCACGCGGGCGTGGTGGATGGTGGGCCTAACCCGTCGCGGGGCGGCGCGCAGTGCCCGCTCGCGGCTCAAAGATAGCCATACGCCGTCCAGCCGCCATCGATGGTCAGGGTCTGACCGGTCATGAAGCCGGCTTCCTCGCTGGCGACGTAAATCACCGCGGCGGCGACATCAGCACCGGTTCCTAAGCGCCGTTGAGGAGTACGCCGCTCGAGGAGATTCAGCGCAAATTTGCCGGCCGCCGCCAGCTGCTCGATCAAATCGGTGCGGATATAACCCGGCGCCACGCAGTTCACCCGAATTTTATAGCGCGCCAGCTCGATGGCCAGCACCCGCGTCATGTGGTCGACCGCCGCTTTGGACGCGCAATAGCCCAGCGTTTGGGGAATAGCGTTCTGGCCGACGATAGAACCAATATTCACCACCGCGCCGCCACCCGCCTCGCGCATTTGGCGGGCTGCGGCCTGGGTGCACAGAAACACCGATTTTGCGTTGACGTCCATGTGCAGGTCCCAGTTCTCCTCGCTCATGTCGAACAGCGAAACCGGCTGCGACACCCCCGCGTTATTGACCAGCAGCTGCACCGGTCCCAACTCCGCCGCCGTGCGCGCGAAGGCCGCGCTGACCTCGTCTGCGATTTGGACCCGACAGGCCAACGCCAACGCCCGTCGACCTAACGCACGGATGTCCTGTGCGGTGGCCTCAGCGCCCGCCTCGGTGGTGGCCAAGACCGCGACATCCGCGCCCTCACGGGCCAGCGCCAGGGCAATATCACGGCCAATTCCTCGACTCCCACCGGTCACGAGGGCAACCTGATTGTTAAAACGCATGGGCAGTGGTCTCGCGTAATGGCGGCAGCGCCCAATATAGCCTTAGGCGGATCGCTGCGACCACCGATTGCGCGTTTTTTTGCCACGCAGGCCCCGGGCGGCCTGTACAGCGGGGCGTTATTCACCGACCATCGAGCCCCCTTCTTTCGCCGACAAGTGACCCCCATGACAGAATTCTTAGACACCTCGATTAGCGAGAGTGTGTTGACGATACGGCTGAATCGCCCGGCCAAAAAGAACGCGCTGACCGGCGCTATGTACCTGGGTTTTGCCGCCGCGCTGACGGCCGCGCAAAGCGATCCGGCGGTGCGTGCGGTGTTGATTTGCGGTGTGCCCGGTGCATTTTCTGCCGGCAACGATCTCGAGGATTTTCTGGGGGCGCAGGAGACGAGCGGGGCGCGGCCGGCGCAGGTTCTGATTCACGCGTTGACGAACACGACGCTGCCGCTGGTGGCGGCGGT
>SHZJ01000012.1 GCA_009692365.1 Gammaproteobacteria bacterium | reverse complement strand
GCACCGCATCACCGCATCACCGCATCACGGCATCACCGCCGCACCGCATCACCCCCGCACCGCCGCACCGCATCACCCCCGCACCGCATCACCCCCGCACCGCATCACCGCATCACCGCATCACCGCATCACCGCATCACCGCATCACGGCATCACCGCATCACGGCATCACGGCATCACGGCATCGCCCCATCGCCCCACGGCCACCCCTGACTGGCCGCAAGCCCGCGCTGCGGGTCGTGCTGGGCTTGCTGGTGTGACGAGAAATTTTAGGCGCGGGGCGGGGTGCGCGGTCTAGCCGGGGTGGGTGGCGACATCGGGCGCCATAGGGCGCGTGCGCGGTGCCGCGCGGCGTCCGCTAGCTTTTGTCTCCCAATGCCCCAGCGCGGCCTCGTGGTCACGCAGGTCCACCCCAGCAACGGGCGGGGTGGCAGATGCTGCGCGGGCGGGTGCCGGCCAAAACCCCTGTGCGGGCGGCGCGCGAGGGCCAAAACAATTCCTTGCGTTAGTGCTCGCCAAGCCCGTGCCGCTTACCCTACGCGAGCGGCTACACGGGCCCCGGCTGGGCGCGGTCAAATTCGATACCGAGGCTCGACGCCGCCGAAAAAGCGTGCTCTGCTGGGCGCGGGCGGTTAACGCTATACCGCCAGAATCGCCGCTCCATCCCCGCAATCTCCAGAGACCAGAAGCCCATGAAACTAGAACCCTTGATGACGTATCACGCCTCGTTGCTACCGGCCGTCGCGGTGGGCGCGGGCCCCTACGGCCAACGGGCAATTTTCGAAGTGACGAGCGGCGCGTTCGAGGGGCCGCGCCTGCGTGGCATCTTGCGCACGGGTGGTGGCGACTGGATGCTGATCGACGCCCAGGGGGTGGGCCACCTCGATGTCCGCGCGACGTTTGAGACCCACGATGGCGCGTTAATCTACGTGCAGTACTTTGGCAGCGTGGTGTTGACCGAGGCGCTCACCAACGCGCTGCAGGGCAATGGCGAGACCGACTACGGCGATACCTATTTTTTCACCCAGCCACGCTTTGAAACCGGTGACGCGCGCTACGCCTGGTTGAATCAAGTGATCGCGGTGGGCCAAGGCCGGGTGCGCGGCGGGCGGGTGGAGTACCAAGTCTCGGCGTGCGTGAACGACTGAGCGCGCCGCCCTCGCGAAGCGGGCGTGCCGGCTAAATGAAGCCGGCCGACGCCAGCGCGGCCGTACTGCTCAGGCCGGTGGTACGCGCAGCCGCGGGGTGGTCCGTGCCGGGGCTAGCGGGTGGCCACGCCGGTGCCGGGCGCGGCCCCAGCGGTCGGGCTTAGGGCAGCGCGCCGCCAGGCGCTGGCGGGCGCTAGATGGCGCCACCGGTAGTGCGCTGCCGGCCGACTGCGTCCCGCACAATCGCAAACTGCGTTTTCACCATGCGGCCGGCGCGCGCGGCGCAAACGATGAACTCGCGGCGCGAGTCGCCGCTCCCATCAGGCTTTGTAACACCAAGGAATCCTCGCCATGAGCGTGCGCGTCGAAAAATCTGGCCCCGTCACGACGGTCATCCACCACCGGCCGGCGCAGCGCAACGCCATGGATCCGGCCAGCGCTGAGGCCCTGGTCGCCGCGTTTGAAAGTTTTGAGGCCGATCCTACGGCCAGCGTCGCGGTGTTCTGGGGCGAGGGCGGCGCTTTTTGTGCCGGCTGGGACTTACAGCATGCCAGTGCGTTGGCCGGTGAGGATGACCCACTGGCGGCGCTTAATTTCGACCCGGCGCAGGCCCGGATCCCGCGCGGGCCGATGGGCCCGAGTCGCCTGCAACTATCTAAGCCCGTGATCGCGGCGGTCGCGGGTCCTGCAGTGGCCGGCGGCTTTGAACTGGCGCTGTGGTGCGACCTTCGCGTGCTGGAGGAAAGCGCTTATTTCGGCGTGTATTGCCGCCGGTGGGGGATCCCACTCATCGACGGCGGCACGGTGCGGCTGCCGCGTTTGGTGGGGCAGGGGCGGGCGCTCGACATCATTCTGACCGGTCGCAAAGTGACGGCCGCCGAAGCCCTGCAAATTGGTGCCTGCGAGCGCGTGGTGCCGGATGGTCAATCCCGCGCGGCGGCGGAAGCCCTGGCCCACGAGATTGCGCGCTTTCCGCAGGGCTGCGTGCGGGCCGACCGCCAATCGGTTTATGCCCAGCACGGTCTGGCGGAACGCGCGGCACTGCACTCGGAATGGGCCATCAGCGCGAGCCTCGTGGTCCAGGAGGGTATCGCCGGCGCCACGCGCTTCAGCGCAGGGCTGGGCCGGCACGGGGACTTTGATACGCTCTAGCGGCTTTCCCGTGCGTGGTCGACTGGTTAGTCTGAAGCCATCCCGCGCGCCCGTTGTTGTCACGCCATTGATCAGGGAGACCCTCATGACTTATCGCATTGCGATCGATACCGGCGGTACGTTTACCGATGCTGTGGTCGCGGATGCCAGCGGCATCCTCGCGATTGGCAAGGCTCTGACCGATCCGGAGCGCAATTTTGTCGGCGTGCAGAACGCCATTGCGGATGCCGCGGGCCAACTCGGCTACGCGATGCGCGAGCTGCTGGCGCAGACCGATGTCTTCATCTATGGCACCACGCGCGCCACCAACGCCATCGTGACCCAACGCACTGCCCGCACCGCCATGCTGCTGACTGAGGGTTTCCCCGACATTCTGGTCTATCGTCAGGGTGGCAAGCTGAATCCGCATCAGCTTAATGTCGACTTCCCACAGCCCTACATCCCGCGCCGCCTGACCTTCGAAGTCCCCGAACGCATCGGTGCCGAAGGCGACATCATCAAGCCGCTCGATGAAGCCCGCGTGGTCGACATCCTCGCGCAGCTGCGTGCAGCACAAGTGCAAGCGATTGCCGTGTGTCTGTTGTGGTCGATTGCTAATCCGGCACACGAACGGCGAGTAGGGGAACTCATCGCCACCCATTTGCCCGGGCTGCCGTATACGCTGTCCCACGAACTCAATCCCATTTTGCGCGAATATCCGCGCGCTTCTTCCACCGCGATCGACGCCTCGCTCAAACCCTTGATGCAGGAACAGCTGCGCCTGCTGGAACAAAATCTGGCGCAGTCGGGTTACAGCGGCGATATCCTCGTCAGCGCCTCGGTGGGCGGTGTGATGCATGTCGAGGACATGATCGAGCGGCCCATTTATATCGTGAAATCCGGCCCTGCCATGGCGCCGATTGCCGGCCTCTCGTATGCCGCACTGGAAGCCCAGGGCGACAATGTGGTGGTGGTGGACACCGGCGGCACCACGTTCGACGTGGGTCTCGTGCGCGACGGACGCGTGACCCATACCAGCGAAACCTGGCTGGGAGAAATCTATACCGGCCATTTACTCGGCATGGCATCGGTGGATGTGCGCTCGATTGGCGCCGGCGGCGGTTCAATCGCCTGGCTCGACGCGGGTGGCTTGCTGCGCGTGGGCCCGCAGAGCGCCGGCGCCCGGCCGGGGCCGGCGTGTTACGGGCTAGGGGGCGGTGCGCCCACCATGACGGATGCGGCCTTGGTGTTGGGCTATCTCAACCCCCAGCACTTTCTCGGTGGAAAAATGACGCTGGATGCGCCGGCAGCGCAGCGCGTGGTGGCGGCACTTGCCGCGCAGATTGGTAAATCTGCGGAGGACACCGCGCTTGCGATCATCACCGTTGCCAACGAAAACATGATCAAGGCGATTCAGGAAATTACGGTCAAAGAAGGGCTCAATCCGGCGGACTCCCTGCTGGTCGCCGGGGGTGGCGCAGCGGGCCTCAACATTGTGCCCATCGCCCGTTCGCTCGGCATGCGGCACGTGCTCATTCCCCGCACGGCGGGGGCCCTGAGTGCCTGCGGCGCACACTTCTCCGACATCCTGCGCGAGTTCAACGCGAGCAGCTTCGCCTCGACCGCCAATTTTGACTACGCCACGGTCAACGCCACGCTGGCCACGCTGCAAGCACAACTCGACGCCTTTGCCACCACCCTGCGGCGGCGTGGCCTGCGGGACTTCCAGCAATCGATGTCAGTAGAGGCGCGCTACGCCGGTCAGATCTGGGAGCTGCAAGTGGCGCTGCGCGCTACCAGTCTGCCCGACGCCGCCGCGCTCCAAGAATTGATCGACGATTTTCACGCCGAGCACGAGCGCGTATTCGCGGTGCGCGATCCGGATAATTCGTTGGAGTGCATCAACTGGCGCGCCCGCCTCAGCGCGCAACTGCCGCGGGGCGTCCAAGCACCTGATTCTCGCCAGCGCAGCCACCCGCTGCAGCCCCGCTATCTGCGCGATAGTCACTTTGGTTCGCTGCACGCAGAGCACACCCGGGCCGCGGTGTACTACGGTGAAGACCTCATGCCCGGCGACTGCCTGACGGGCCCGGCTATCATCGAAGAACCCACCACCACTATCGTGGTCTACCCCTATTGCCTCGCCACCGTCACGCCGTATGGCCACTATCTGCTGGAGGTCCAAGCATGAGCGCCGCACCAATTCTGGAGACCTTTGACCCCGTGTTGCTCGCCGTGCTGAGCAATCGTATGGACGCCATTGTGCGCGAGATGACCAACACCCTGCTGCGCGCGGCGCGCTCGGCGGTGATCGCGATGTCGCGGGATTTCTCTTGCTGCCTGGTGACCGGGGAGGGTGATTTGCTGGCCACGGCCGAAGCCGCGCCGGTGCATGTGTTTGGTGCGCACCTGCAGGCGCGCTCGATGGTCGACCTGCACCCAGACTTAAGCGAAGGCGATGCCTTCTTGCATAACGATCCCTATTTGGGCAATACCCATCCGGCTGATCACACCATTCTGGTGCCGGTGTTCTGCGCCGGCATGCATCTGTTTACGGCGGTCGCCAAAGCGCATCAGGCGGATATCGGCAACAGCATTCCCACGACCTATCACGCCTCAGCCAAAGACATCTACGAGGAAGGCGCGCTAATTTTTCCCTGCGTGCGCGTGCAACGAGATTTCCGCAATGTGGAAGACATCATGCGCATGTGCCGCAAGCGCATCCGCGTGCCTGACCAATGGTATGGCGACTATCTGGCGGCGATCGGGGCGGCCCGCATTGGCGAACGCCGCCTGAAAGCCTTAGTCGAACAATACGGGGTCGAGACCCTCCGGGCGTTCATCCACGCGTGGTTCGATTATTCCGAGCGGCGCATCGTGCAGGAGATTAGGCGCCTGCCACCGGGCCGCCTGGAAAATCATGCCCGGCACGATCCTATCCCCGGCGTGATCCCAGACGGTATTCCGCTCAAGGTGGTGCTGGAAATCGATCCAGCCAGCGCCTACATCGATATCGACCTGCGGGACAATCCAGACTGCCTACCTTGTGGGCTGAACGAAAGCGAAGCCTGCGCGATCAACAACGTCATGACCGGCGTGTTCAACTGCCTAGAGCCCGACATCCCGCACAATGCCGGCACTTTTCGCCGCATCCGGGTGCACCTGCGCGAGAACTGCGTAGTGGGTATTCCGCGTTTCCCGCATAGCTGCTCGGTGGCGACCACCAACGTCGGCGACCGCTTGGTGAACGCCACGCAGGCGGCTTTTGCCGGCATCGGCGAGGGCTGGGGACTCGCCGAAGGCAATCCTTCGCTAACCTCGGGCTGCGCCGTGGTGTCCGGCGAGGATGCCCGCCATGGTAATCGCGCTTTTATCAATCAAATGTTCCTGATGGGCGGGGGTGGCCCGGCCTCGCCGGTCAGCGACGGCTGGATCAACCTGCTGATCCCGGTGGGCGCGGGTCTGCTCTATCGCGACAGCGTGGAACTGGACGAACAGAAATATCCGGTACTGGTCAAAAGCCTGCGGCTGATGCCGGACAGCGGCGGCCCGGGCCGCCACCGTGGCGCGCCGGGCACAGAGGTTGTTTATGGCCCGCGCGCGCGGCCGATCCGCGTGGTCTCTGCGCCGGATGCTTGGCAAACGCCGCCGCGCGGCGTACGTGGCGGCCACGACGGTACTTGCTCGCAGGATCACATACTTCGTCCGGATGGCGGCGAGACGAAGGTAGAGGGTTTCATCAACGTGGAGCTACAACCTGGTGAATTCATCCGTGGCCGCGACTGCGGGGGTGGCGGTTATGGCTCGCCGCTGGAACGCGACCTCCAGCGGGTGCTGCACGATGTGCAGGAGCGTTGGGTGAGCGCGGGGCAGGCGGAATCGGTCTACGGGGTGGTGTTGACGCGGGATGCGCGGGGCGAGGTGAACGGGGTGGATGTGCCGGCGAGTGAGGCGCGGCGCAGCGCGCTGACGCAGGGTGGGGCGCACTGACGAAGGGCGTTAGCTTGGGGAGCGCGTGAAGTCCACAATTTTCACGCCGTCCAAAGCCTTGCTCACGCTGCGCTCCCGGCCCCAGAGGTCAACGCGGTGACTTGTGTTTGCAAGGCATCGAGTTGCTTGCGGATGTCACGCTCGTGGGCGAAACGCACGGCCTCATTGCGAATCACAGCTGCGATGCCGCTCACGCTGCCATCTGCGCCGAGCAGCAAAGACGCGGTAAAAGTAATCGACAAAATGCGGGCCGTCGTTGTGCAAAGCCGGCACCTTGAGCAAATCATCGCCATATTTGGTGATGCCGGTTTTCAGGGTTTGATGGTAGCCGTCCCAATGGCGTTGCTGCTGGCGTGAGGGGATGATCAGGTCCAGCGATTGACCCAAGGCGTCCTCCTCGGTAAAGCCGAACATGCGGTGTGCCGCCGGATTCCATGAAGATCTGGAAGATCTGGGACACCCACTTTCTCTGGGGAAGATCTGGGACACCGGGAAGATCCGGGAGGGAAGATCCGGGACACCCACTTTCTTGGAAGATCCGGGAAGATCTGGGACACCCACTTTCTCTGGAAGATCTGGGACACCCACTTTCTCTGTGGGGAAGATCTGGGACACCCACTTTCTCTGGAAGATCCGGGACACCCACTTTCTCTGGAAGATCTGGGACACCCACTTTCTCTGGAAGATCTGGGACACCCACTTTCTCGAGGGAAGATCCAGGAGGATCTGGGACACCCACTTGCTCTGGAATTCGGACATTCGGGACCCCCGCTCGCGCGCGCACTGGCTCTCGGGGCCACGGGAGAAATTCGCGCCGGCAGCCGCAGCTGCCCTTTGGGAGCGGGCAGATAGCCTAAACAAGTATCCCCGGTTAGCGCGGGAGACCCAGTTCCGCCGCCGCGGTGCGCAGGGCGAGCACGGGGCCCGCTAGACGTGCCCGAGCGGTTGGCTCGTCTGGATGCGCAGGCGGGCGCGCCGCAAGAAAAACTGCACGAGCAGCACGATGGGCACGACCGCCAAACCGGTGGCTAACTCGTAGGCGATCGGCGCACCGGCTTTTTCAGCGGCTTTAAAAACATAGCCAACGAGGCCGGCGGAGTAGTAGGCAATGGCCACCACTGACAGACCCTCCACCGTCTCCTGCAGACGCAGCTGTAGCCCCGCCCGCTCGTTCACGGCGCCGAGCAGTTCTTGGTTCTGACGCTCACGATCGATCTCGATGCGCGTGCCCAGCAGTCCGCTGGCCCGACTAACCCGTGCGGAGACCGACCTGAGCCGACCATTGATGGCCTCGCAGTAGTTCATCGCCGGCTCGAAGCGCCGCTCTAGAAACTGGGTGGGAGTCTCCAGCCAGCCCACCCGTGATTCGCGCAAATTGCTTAAATTCTGCTGCACTAGCCAGCGGTAGGCTTGGGCGGCGTCGAGACGGTAGGCGCTATAAGTGGACAGCTGCTCGATCTCCGCCGCCATGCCGATCACCTCGCGCAGGATCGCAGGCTCCTCGCTGGCTTCCGCAAAGTCCAGCCGCGCCACCAGGCCTGACAGCGCGGGCTCGAGTTCGCGCAGCACGGCCGCGAGTTCGCGGGCCTCCGGGTAGGCCAGCATGGCCATCATCCGGTAGACCTCCATGTCGATAATGTCCTGCACGATGTGCCCAAGCTGAGCGGGCTGGATGCCATGGTCGAGCAGTAGGAAGCGGCTAAAGCCCGCTTCATCCAGCTGAAAATCAGAGTACAGCGCGGCGGCGTTATCGCACACGCCGGCGGCCACCAACTCAGCGGCCTTGGGCTGCTCGGCGGTGCGTAACAGCACCGCGGCCTGCTGAGAGTCTGGCGCAACGGTGCCGCCACTGAGCACCACCAGTCGCAGTGCGGTAATCACCTCGCCGGGATCGCCGTCCAGCAATTGCGTGAGCAATTGGTCGGCGGCGCTCGGCCTGAAGGGCGCCGTCTGCTCACAGGCGGCCTCGTACACCGTGTAGCCGTTAAATTCACCGTGGCTTTCCAGCGCAGGCCCAGGGAACCCTGACTCACCGAATAGTGCACATCGTCTAACGCCGGCGGCCGTAGCCCCTGACTGGCGCACCAGTCGAGCAAGATCTGCGGGCAGGACTGCTGGGATTGCGGGTGGATGACGGCCGCGTGGGCGATGAGTTGTGGGGTGCTGATCGGGGGTCTGGGTCGGGTGTGCACCTCGTTGTGCAGTTCGACCCGCAGGGGGTGCGACTTCAACATGAACGGCGGCTCCTGCTGGTTGGGTCTCGCGATACTGAACCCGCGGGCCTAGGCTGCGCAAACTGGCCGACACGCTAAAGTGACCACCCACCGCCCACCGCCGTGGTGGCTGGCCGTCGGCCACTACTGGGGGGAGACTGAGCGCTAAGCCCGCTGCGGCGGTTTCACGCTTGAACTGTGCCGCTCGCGAGGCGAGCCAGAACGCGGCGGGCAGCTTTGATCACCCTGAGGGTGCCGGGCGTCCCGATTTCAGTGAGCCTGTTTGTGTCGGGCCGTTGCGATACGCTTGACCGCACCGTGTGCAAGCCTCGCCCGACCGCGCGAGCCGCAGCAAGACCATAGGGATCACCAAGATGGCGCGAGCCCGAGCTAGGTTAATTGCTTTTCACCTGCCTCAATATCATCCAATTCCAGAAAACGATGAATGGTGGGGTAAAGGGTTTACCGAATGGACCAATACCGTGCGGGCCAAGCCGCTTTTTTTTTAGGCCATCGTCAGCCCAAGCTGCCCGCCGACCTTGGGTTCTACGATCTGCGGCTCCCGGAGGCGCGGGCCGCGCAAGCCAGCCTGGCCCGTGAATACGGCGTCGAAGGATTTTGTTACTACCATTATTGGTTTGCCGGCCGCAGACTGCTGGAACGACCGGTCAATGAGATTTTAAGCTCGGGAGAGCCAGACCTGCCCTTCTGCCTGTGCTGGGCCAACGAGACATGGTCAGGCATCTGGCACGGTGCCCCGAATCAGGTGCTGGTCGAGCAAACCTATCCGGGGGAGAAAGACCATCGGGCGCACTTTGAATTTCTCATTCGCGCTTTCACCGACGCAAGATACCTCACGCTCGACGGCGCCCCGCTTTTTCTGATTTACCGCGGCTGGGAAATTCCGCAAGTCGAGGTGGTGCTGCGACGCTGGAAAGACTGGGCAAAGCCCTATGGAATCGACGACATTCACTTCGTGGCGGTCATGGGCGCAGGTAGCGCTTGGAACGCCATCGAATACGGTTTTAGCGGGACCACCAGCCCTAATCTGCCGCACCTGCGGCCATGGATTTCTCGGCGCCAGCCGCTACGCAGACTGGCTTTTGCGGCGCCAAGGGTACTTTCGCTGCCGACGATCTATTCCTATCGCGCGATCTCAGAGCGGCCGATCCGCGATGACGCGCCGGCCCACGATTACCCCTGCGTGCTGCCAAACTGGGACAACACCCCGCGCGCGGGAAACCGCGGGTTGGTCTTGCGGGGTGCCACCCCCGCCCTTTTCCAGAAGCACCTCGCAAACGCCGTGCGGGTGGCAGGCAAGCAACCAGCATCGCAACATCTGGTATTCCTCAAAAGTTGGAATGAGTGGGCGGAAGGAAATTACGTCGAGCCCGATTTGGCCTTCGGACGCCGCTGGCTTGAAGCAATTAGAGCGGAAGTCCTGGGCGCTTAACGCCGGGCGCTGCGGCTAGCTCGGGGTCGCCGCGGTCATGCCACCCTCGCCGCTGTCTCGACGCTCGTAGGTCCCCGCTGGCGAGACACCCGCGCCTAGGATTTACCGGCAAGGCGCCGACCAGAGCCCCGTTTCACGGGCCCCGACGTGGCCGCAGAATGCCACTGCAGAAGCGGGGCCGCGGACCCTGAATAGCCCGAGGATGCAAGCCTGGCCGGCCGCAAGTCAGGTATTTCCGCGCCGCCCGCGGCTCGCCCCTGAAGCTGCCGCCGCACGGCGCCGTTATCGCTCGGTGCTTGAGCACCAGCGCCAGCGCTCACACCAGCATGATTTTGCCGGTCGCCAAATCGTATACCGCGCCGACCACCTCTATTTTCTTGTCCTTCAACATAGACTGCACGAGGGACGGGCGGGTTTCCAAGACCTGCACCTGCAATTTGACGTTCTCGACGATCGAGCGCTCGAGCATGCTACCGCCGGTGCCGCCTTGCGCCCTGATCACGGCCGGCAGGATGGCTTTGACGATGTCCTGCATGGTGCCGGGCAGGATATCTTTGGTCTCGAGCCCTTTGACGGTGGCGGAGACCGCCCCGCAGTTGCTGTGCCCGAGCACTATCACCAGCGGCGCGTCGAGTACGGCTACCGCGTATTCCAGCGACGACAGTACTGCCGGGCTAACGTAGTTGCCGGCCACCCGGGTGACGAATAAATCGCCGGGGCCTTGGTCGAAAGCGAACTCCGGGGCTAGGCGCGAATCGGCGCAACTCAAAATGGCGGCAATCGGATACTGGGCGCTGACTCGGGCGCCGCGGCCAACCGAAAAATCCTTTTCCTGCGGCGCGTTGGCGACATAACGGGCGTTGCCCTCCAGCAGACGCTTGAGCGCGGCGGCCGGCGTAGTGGCGTTGGCTGCAGCCTCAGCGGTGGCGGCGCGCGCGGTGCCTAGGGTCCAGGAGGCCGCCGCAGCCAGCAAGCTCGCTCGCAGGAAGCCACGGCGCGCCGGGTGTCGAGCGCCCTCGTGGGTGCTGGCGGCAAAGGGTCCAACCCCATGGGGTGCAGTTGAGTCATTGCTATTGGGTGGGCATAAATCACACATTGAGGGCTGTCCTTACTGCGGTGGGTGGGGCTGTTCTGCCTAAGACTCCAAGGAGCCGCAGCCTTGCGGCGTGCTCTCGATGAACCTCGAGGCAGGGCACATCTACGACGCTCCCGGCGCCCCGATTCTGCCCTAATCGCGCACTCCTGATCTACCACACGGAGCGGCCCGGCACGCTCTGAGACAAAAAATTCTGCGGCCTCACGGGCTGCTTGCCGGCGCGGGCCCAGCGCTCGCCACGCGCGCCGCCAGCCACTGCGCCAGCGCGGCGTGCACCGCCCGGGGTTGCTCCTGCGCCAGCCCGTGCCCGGTAGCGATGATGCGCTCGGTGAGGTCAGGGCAGCGTGCACGTATAGCGTCGGCGAGCTGCGAGTGGCGGGTTTCACACACGTCGTCGTAGCGTGCGTGGAGAAATAACACCGGCAGCGACAGCACCGCGGGCGCGCCCGTTCCCACGGTCGCGTTCGCAGCGTCGTTCATGTAGTCGGGATCCGGCCCGCAGAAACCATTGCGCCGCAGGGCCTGCGCGTAGACCTGCAGGTCCTCCTCGCTCACCACGTCCGCGTCGCGCGGCAAATTTGGCGCGGCGACCAGCGGCCCAACCCAGCCGCCAACGCGCCGCACGGCGGCGGTAACTGCGGGTGTTCCTGCCGCGCAGGGGCCGCCCTTGCGCAACCAGAGTTTCACGCTTAAGGACGGATCTGCGCTGAAAACGGCGGTCGCGCGCGCAAAATTCTCGGCCGTAGAACGGCCGATAGTCCCACTGACCGTAGGGATAATCCGCCACGCGATAGAGGCCGCGGTCAACCAGCGGCAGTAAGCCCGCCAGACCGTGTTTCAACCCGAAGTAGGGCACACACAGAGTCGCCACGCCGGGGCAACGCGCGGGGGGTGCAAGCGGGCCAGATTCCACCGCGTGGCACAGCCCCAAGCGTGCCCAATCCACACCATCGATTGCCGCTCTAGCCCGGCGAGCAGGTCCAGCATCGCGGCGACTACCGCGCCTTGCGCACAAGCCGAGTGTTCCGCCTAGAGCGACGATAATCCGTCGCCGCGCAGGTCCGGGGCGATCGCCCGCCACTCCCAGCCCCGCGAAGACCGGCAACTGATGCCGCCAACTCAACGAAAGCCCCGGCCAGCCGTGCACGAACACCAGCAGCGGGCCGCCGCGCGAACCCGCCGCCAAATAATGGGTGGGTGGCGCGCAGTGCGGTGAAAGCAGGATTCGACGAAGTTTCAAACACCAGAGACCCCCGCTTTGCAGCGTTTTAAGGATGGTGCTTGGCGGGCGTCGCGTGGGCTGCCGACCGGCTGGGCACAGCCGCCGTTTGGGGTTCGCTGATGACAGTCCGCGCGCGGGGGCTGCGCTGCCGCCTAGTGCCAACACGTCGCCCGCTGGCTCACACCCGTGGAATAACCTCGTTGGCTAAAAGCTCCAAGGACTTCATCACTTGTGCCATCGGTTGCCCGGGGAACTGCATGCGCAGAATGATGTTGTCGATACCCACTTCATCGCGATAGCGGCGCAATTCGCGCACACAAAAATCGGGGTCGCCGATGATATGGCGATTCTGGCGGAAGCGCTCGGAGGCCAGATAGTCATCCTGCGGATCTGTGACCAGACGGCGCGTGCCATCGGCATTGCGGTCGTAGAAGGCGAGATAGGGTGGGCAATACACGTTGCGATAGATGTGTAAGAAATAGGGTTTTACTTCGTGCCAAGCGGTTTCGTTATCTTGCGCAACGTAGAACTCGCGGATGAGGGCCCGCGGATAGTCCTGCGGCTTGCGGCCACACGCGACCAGCGCATTGAGGTGGTCGGAAAACTCGTGCTGGGTCTCGGCAACGTCGGTGATCAACGAGATCAACAGCGGGTGGCCAGCCTGCGCAATCTCGCGGCGGGCTTTCGCCGTCACGGCCCCTAGCCAAATGGGTGGCGGTTGTTGGACCGGCAGCGGCGATAGGCGCGCGTTGCTGACTTGGTAGTGCTGGCCGGCGTAGCTAAAGCGTTCACCGGTGAACGCGAGCTGCAGGATAGCGAGACCTTCTTCGGTCATCTGCTTGCGTTGCTTGATATCGACGCCGAACCCATCGAACTCGTGTTGACGATAGCCGCGCCCTATGCCGAGCTCGAAACGGCCGCCGGAGGCGACGTCCAGTACCGCAGTGTCTTCTGCCAGGCGTAGGGGATGGCCATAAAAGGGCAGCAACACCACGCCCTGCCCGATGCGGATTTTGCGCGTGCGGCCTGCGATCGCCGCCGCCGCAATCATCGGGGAGGGGCAGTAGGCATCCGGCATAAAGTGATGCTCGGTGAGCCACACCTGATGGATGCCCAGTTCATCAGCGTGCTCAATTTGGTCGAGCGCTTCGGCATAGACCTGTTGCGGGGTGACGTTGAATTGTGCCGGGGCCTGCAGGCTGTAGAAGATCGAATACTTCACGGCGACCTCGCGGGTGGTGCGACGCGAAAACAATAACAAGCGCGCGACACCGCGTCGAGGATTGGCCGTGCGCTGGGCTGAGGCAGCACGGCTTGGCGGCCGCTCGCGTGGGACCCGGCCGCACTCGACCGGCGGGGCTGGGGCCCGGCGACGCTGGCCGGTTAGGGCGGGCGCTGAAAACCTGCTTGGTTCTGGCGTCGAGAGTCCGCGGCGTCAGCGCGCTAAAACTTGCTGCCAGGCCGCGGGGACCGCGCTGCCTGACCCCACGTGCGCGCGGCGAGGATTAATTTGCGGCGTTGCTGGGGCCGCCGAGTGGCGCGGGTAGGCGTTGGATTTCCGTGAAATGCCTTTTATGCTGCTGCCGAGCCGCCCGCCTGCGCCGGCGGGTGACAAGCCCCCCCCCGGCGGGCAATCCGACCCCTCCAGCCGCCGCCCGCGGCGCCCCACAAAGGACTCGCGATGTTAGCAACGGCAGGGAACTCGGATTCGCAACGGGCTTGGAGTTGTCACGCAATCGGCGAGATCGAGGCCGATGCAACCCGCTCAGCGGACACCCACCTGATTCGGCTAGACCTGCCGCAGTTCGACGGCGTGCGAATCTACCTTAAAGATGAAAGCGTGCATCCCTCTGGCAGCCTTAAGCATCGACTGGCGCGCTCGCTCATCTTGTATGGGATCTGCAATGGCTGGATCCGCGAAGGTACGACCCTCATCGAAACTTCCTCGGGTTCCACTGCGATCTCGGAGGCTTATTTTGCCCGGCTGCTCAAGCTGCCGTTCGCGGCCGTGGTGCCCAACACCACTGCACCGCAGAAGCTGCTGGCGATTGAGCATTTTGGCGGCCGCATCCACCCAGCCACTGGCGCGGGGATCGCTCAGGCCCTCGCGGCGGTCGTGCGCGAGACGGGTGGTCATTACCTCGACCAATTTACTTACGCGGAGCGCGCGACAGATTGGCGGAGCAACAACAATATTGCCGAAGCGCTGTTTGCGCAGATGGCGCGCGAGCCCCAGCCACAGCCAGACTGGATCGTGGTCGGCGCAGGCACTGGCGGCACCTCGGCTACCATCGGACGTTTTATCCGCTACCAGCCTAGACTGGCCGCACACACCCGTCTGTGCGTGGTCGATCCCGAGCATTCGGCTTTTTTCCCGGCGTTCGCGGGCCGCGCCATGGCGGGCGAAGCGCGTGCCTCGCAGGTAGTGGAGGGGGTAGGAAGACCACGGGTGGAGCCCTCGTTTATCCCCTCGGTGGTCGACCGCATGCTGTGCGCACCAGACGCTGCCAGCGTGGCCTCGGCGCGCTGGTTGTCGACCCGGTTGGGCAGGCGGGTCGGAGCCTCCACGGGCCTGAATTTTCTGGGGTGTTTGCAACTGGCCGGCGAGTTGCACGCGGCTGGCCGGCCGGGTGCCATTGCCAGCCTCATTTGTGATGGCGGCGAGCGGTATGGCGCGACCATCTTTCAGGATGACTGGCTGCGGGCGCAGGGGCTGGATCTGGCCCCGTGGACGGCCGCCTTCGAGGCTTTCGAGGCGACCGGCCAACTCGGTGTGTGCTTCGAGACGGCGGACCGGCGATGACGGGCGCTGGCCTGTTGGCGGCCGGCGCCCCCCAGTGGCCGCGCCACGTGGGTCTGGCCGCAGTGGTCTTACCGGGGCCACGCGGTCGCTGGCGGTGGGTCACCGCATGAGTCTGACGCTAGTGTCGGTCTTAGATTACGCGGGGGTGGCGACTTTCGCGGCCTCCGGCGCGTTGGTGGCCGCCGAGAAGCGGCAGGATGTGGTCACTTTTCTATTCTTCGGGGCGATCACCGGGGTGGGCGGTGGGACCTTGCGCGATCTCCTCATCGGCGCGCCGGTCTTCTGGGTCCGCGACCCCGGCTACTCGCTGGTGTGTTTGCTCATGGCGGTGTTTGTGTGGCTGACGCACGGTCGCGGCTTACCGCGGCGGGCGCTATTGTGGCTCGACGCGGTGGGTCTCGCGGTGTACGCCGTGGTGGGTGCGGCCAAAGCCCATACGCTGGGTCTTCCCTCGCCGGTGTGTGTGGTGATGGGCGTGCTGACGGCAACTTTTGGCGGGGTGGTGCGCGATGCGCTGGGGGGCGTGCCTTCTGTGCTACTCAACCGGGAGGTTTATATCAGCGCTGCGATCGCCGGCTCGATGGCCTACCTTCTGGCGGTCGCTCTGGGTGCCCCTAGCCTCTGGGCGACCGGCTTGGGGATTGCCGTGGGTTTTGGCGTGCGCGCCGGCGCCATTCTGGCAGGCTGGCACCTGCCATCGTTTTCGCCGGCGCGAACCTCCGATAGCGACGGCTAGTGAGGCGGGGGACGAGCGCCCCATTGCCCGCCCGGTAAACGCCGCTGCGTTGGCCACGCAACGCGAACCCGCCGGGCCGCGTGCGCTGCGGCGCGCCCCGCCCGCGCCCCAGCGCAGCCCGTCAACCGCCGCGCAGCCCGTCAACCGCCGCGCAGCCCGTCAACCGCCACTTGCGTGCGTTATCCTCGCGCGCGCCGAGCAAGCTCGCGATGGCCTCGCCAAGCTCCTGACGGTGGGACGGTAGGCGCCTTAGCGCAGGCGTTTTCGCAAGTCTTCGAGCGTTTTCTCCGGCTCTGGTCGCACCGTGTAGTCGGGGTCGATATCGCTCGCACGCACCATGCCCGCCGCATCGATGACTAGCCGGGCCGGCATGGCCAAGGTCCAGCTGTCGTCGCCGTTACACGCGGGCAGGTCGATGCCAAAGCTGCGATAAATGGGCAGCAGCTCCGGCGCTAAAGCAAAGCGCAAACCCAGTTGCGCCGCGTAGGCGTTGCCCGCATCACGCAGGATGTCGAAGCTCAGCGCGTGCTTCTCAATGGTACTCAAGCTGGGTTCAGGCAGCTGCGGCGACACCGCCACCACACGGGCGCCCAGCGCCCGTAGCGGGGTCACAATTTCCTGCAAAGCGTAGCGCTCTGCTAGGCAGTAGGGTCACCAGTGACCGCGAAAAACGCTCAGCACGAGCGGGCCTTTGCCCAGCAAGCCCGGACGACGACACCGAGTTACCGCCGGCGCTTGGCAAGGAGAATGCCGGTCGGCGTGCACCGATCTTAATCGTGCCCGCCACAATGCCTGAGGAACGCAGAGTCGCCGTTGCTTGGGCCATCACCGCGCGCACGTCGGACGGGATTTTCGACTTCGCCCCCTCACCGATTAAGTGTAATTGCGGCGCTAGACTCATGCTTGCTCCCGGTCAGATTAACGAAAAACGAAGGCTTAAGTGCTCTGTTCATGGGCACGGCGCGGGCGGTCTTGGAGCACTGTCCAGCGCCGGTGATGGGGTGCCTGACCGCAGCGGGATCGCGGCACTGCAGCGGGTTGCGGCCTGACGCCGCCCAGCGAGCGAGCCGCGCCACCACCGCAAAAATGCCGGGGTGCTGTGCGCCGCGCCCTAGTCTGGCGGGGCACGGCACCAAGCGTTCCGCTGGTGGCGCACGCGGAGTAGGCTTGGGCCTAGCCTGCGCCAAGGCTGGCGCGCTGGGTGAGCCTGCGTGCCCCGCCGCTAAAAAATCAAGGGTGGGTAGCCCGCTGGTCGCCGCACGGGACGCGCCCGGGTTGGCTAAATGTGCCGTTGCTGTTGCCCGGTTTGGCAGCGGGCAAGTGCGCTTGGTCAGCACGCTAGGAAGGAGAGTTAAGATGCCACACAGAGTTCTCCGCCGGGATTTTTCCAGCCCCAAAAATCTGCTGCTGTCGCTGGCGGTGGTCATCGTAGTGGTGAGCGTCTATCACCAACTCATTCAGCGCTCGGTGCGCCATCAACCAGCGGAGGCACGGCGCGCCGTGACAGCGCACTGTCGCTACCTCATCGGTAAACGAATCAAGGACAGCCCCACGGCAGCGATCGCCGCACAGCTGGCGGGCTGCACAGCCTTCGAGCTCAAAAAAATGGCCACCCAGGGGGGGCTAATCCAACCGGTGATGGTAAGAATTACCATCGAAAAAACTGCGGAATTTCCGTTGGATGAGCACGAATTTATTTTCAAATCCATAGTCATCAATTTCACTTTATCCTCAGCCGTGCTGAGTTTGGTCACCGGCCATTGGAAGTTTAATGAGTTCAACACCTATAGCGATTTTACCTTCAGGACCCATATTTAGTCAGGGCCGAGCTGGCGGCGGCGGGCTTGACGATGCGGCGCACAAGGCGCGGGGCAAGCCGCACTGCGGCGCCAGGCTGACCTCAGCTCAGCGGATTGAAGCCGGGCGTGGCGCCCGCTCCGCGCCCCGCCAACGCGGGTTAACGGGCCGCCTTGGACCCTTGATTCAGGCCCGGGCTCAGACCGAGTGGGCGGGGGCGGGGGTCGGTGAGGGCCGCGGCAGACTGCGCTAACGCGTGGCGTAGCCGGCGCGGAAGTCCGTGCCTCACCCAGGCGGGGCCAACCGCAGAGGAAGGCGCGGGCGGCGCCCGTGCTGGCCTGCACCCGACGCGAGCGCTGCGGCCTTTTTGCGCAGCCAGGGGCAGTACCCGGCCGCGCGCGCGCCCCGGTGGGCGCTGTGGTGGCTCGACGCGGTGGGTCTGCCCGTGCAGGCCGTGGTGGGGGCGGCCAAAGCCCCGGCGCTGGGTCTTCCCTCGCCGGTGGGGGTGGTGATGGGCCTGCGGACGGCAACTTTTGGCGGGGTGGCGCGCAATGGGCTGGCGGGCGTGCCCTGCGTGCTACTCACCCGCTATTCAACCGGGAGGTTTATATCAGCGCTGCGCTCGCCGGCTCGATGGCCTGCCTCCTGGTGGTCGCTCTGGGTGCCGCTAGCCTCTGGGCGACCGACTTGGGGATTGCGTTGGGTTTTGGCGTGCGCGCCGGCGCCATCCTGGCAGGCTGGCACCTGCCATCGTTTTCGCCGGCGCGGGGCCACGATGGCGGGGGCGGGTGACCGCGTCTGTCTCTGCAGGAGGTGCCTCTAGCACCGCATCCGCCAACAGCGCAGCAAAAACTGAGCCCCTATCACGCCGAACTTGCCGTCGGATCTCTATGGCTGCTTGAAAGCAAGCGAATCGGCGCACTATTGCTGGCGCCGCCGGACGAAGCTGCAGGGGTGCACTTGGCTTCGAGCCGCACCGATGCCTGCGGCCAGAGGACGTCCGAATGCTGGGCTATGTCTCAGACAGATTGACGTCTTTAGGCTGCCTGTTCTGTGCTCGCATTTTAAAAATGCGCCCGCCTTCCGTGACCGCCCTCATCTCGACGCCGCGGGCTAACCTTGCGCGCGACGACCGCGCCATGTGCATCACCTAGCACGCAGAATCATCGCCTGTGCGAACCCGTGGCGCTGGCGCGCTGTCTGCGCCGGTGATGTTTTGCACGGTGGCACCGGGAGGGCGGGCACTGCAGCGAGCTCAGGCCTTACGCCACCCGATGGCGCAGATTTTTACACTCTCCGTCAAACCCTGCGGTGTTCTGTCGGCTGGCCGCAGCGACTATTGGCTAGGTCTCCAATAACGGATCGGGTTCGGCTTGGTCGGCGAGCCAGGGTCGCAGGCCGGACTTGGCTTCGAAAGCATCTCCTCCCTTAAACTGATGATCATCGGTGCCCCAATGGATGAGCTTGTCTAATTTTTGGAGCAGGGGAATATGCTTGGAACAGTGGATATAAGCTTCCTCTACCGCCACGGCTATCCAGCGTTCTGGTCGACGCCCACCCGTGGTCAGGGTTAATTCGATCAAGGGTTCAATCATTGCAGGCGTGAGGTTCAGTTGTTCGAATAACGTCCCATTGGCTAGGGCGCTGGTGCCGCCGTTCACAAAATAATCGAGGAGGGATTCTTTTTCGATAACTTTTGCTTGCCCATTGACGTGCAGTCCGATGGTGTCGTGGCAGAAATCGATGAAAAGCAGGCCGATATGGGGGTTTTCTCCGAGGTTTCCGACGCTAGCCATCACGCCGTTGCCCCGGTATTCCGGATAGATCAGGGTGTGTTCGTCGAGCACGAGAACAAAGCCTGGAGGACCGAAGCGCACGGACGAATCGGCGTGGCCGCGGGCATCGGCGGTGGCGATAAACACCATCTCTTGAGCGGCGATAAACTGGCTCATCAGGGGGGTCAGGTAAGTCAGCATCTGATGATTGTAAAAAGCCAGCGCGCGTCGCGTCGTGCCGAAGGCTGCTTGGGCGCGGTGCTCGCCCTCAGATCCGGGTAGTGCTGTTGAGTGCTCTGTCATGGTCAGTGCCTCGGCGCTGTGCGGGTGGTAGGAAGAAAATGCCTTCAGCGCCTAGGCACCGCGGGCTCCGGCGCACGTCAAGCCGACTGGTCGGCCATTGATGCCGCGATTAGCTGGCTGTCTTCACAGGCCACCTGCGCGCGGATGACGGTGTGGTGCTCAGGGTGGAGCGCGACGGTAGCGCTGGGCGACCCGTTGCGGGTCTTGCCTGATCACCGCGCAGGGAGGCCGACGCAGGCCAGTGCTGCGTCTCTGGTCGAAACGCCGGCGCTCACCCCCGAGTTCCCGCACCCAAACGTACCATCGACGCATGTTCAATGCGCCATGCGCGCCAAGTGCGGGCCGGTGAACGACCCGTCTCGATGACTTTCGTTAATTACTTCCGCAGTTCCCGCCGCATTATTTTGCCGCTGGCCGTCTTGGGCAGTTCATCGACGATTTCTACCATGTGCGGCCGTTTATAGGCGGCCATCAAATCTTTGCAAAACGCGATGATGTCTTCGCCGGTGGCGGTGGCGCCGGCTTTGAGACTCACAAAGGCCTTCACGGTCTCGCCCCGATAGTCATCTGCAACGCCCACGACGGCGCATTCGCGCACCGCAGGATGGGTGTAGAGCACATCTTCCACTTCGCGTGGCCAGACTTTGTAGCCGGAAGCGATGATCAAATCCTTTTTGCGGTCGACGATGTAGAACCAGCCCTGCGCGTCCATAAAACCCACATCGCCGGTATGAATGCCGCGGGCTTCGAAGGCTTTGGCGGTTTCTTCGGGCTTGCCCCAGTAACCCGGTGCGACCATTGGCCCCCCCGACACGAGTTCACCAATTTCACCCACCGGCATTGCGTTGCCTTCGTCGTCGCAGACGTGGACCAACGCACCGCACACCGGCACGCCCACCGACAACGCGCCGGTATTGGGGTCCACCGGCGCCTGCGCGCCAAAGGGCACTGCATGCGTGGGACTGGTGGTTTCGGTCATGCCATAAATATTGTGGATGTAGGCGCCGAACTGCTGTTGGTAGGCCTCGACTTGCGCTGGCGATACCGGTGCACCGCCGCTGTAGACTTTTTTCAGCGTTGAGAAATTGCGGCGCCGGGCTTCTTCGCTGTTCATCAGTGCGATGAATACCGTGATGGAGGCAACGATGAACGTGGCCCCGCAGGTTTCGACTAATTCCGCGGTCGTGGCGGGGTCAAACCGGAAATACAGCACCAGCGGGCAGGGCAGCAGCATCGAAGTCGTGACGCACGCGATGAGCCCGGTGATATGGAATAACGGCGCCACCCCTAGAATGACGTCCGCGGGTGTTAAGTTCATCCAGGCGCGGTACACAAAGCTGTTGTACACCACGTTGCGATGGAGGTTCAGTGCGCCTTTCGGCGGCCCGGTCGTGCCGGAGGTGTAGGTAATCAGCGCCGTGTCTTCACCGGAGAGGTTAACGGGCGCCGGTATTTCTCCGTCGTGCGCGGCGATGAGGGTCATGAGGTCTTCCGCGCCGGGGCAGGTCAGGCGACGGGAGTCTTTGAGCAGCGCCGGGCGCTGATCGCCTAAAAATTCCAGCTCCGAGGTGGTGAGCACGAAGCGCACCTGGCTCTCGGGAATCACGGCCTGTGCCACTTCAAGATACAGCGACTCCAGCGTGACCAGCGCTTTGGCGCCGGAATCGTTCAAAATCACGCTCACTTCTTTATGCCGCAGCATCGGGTTGAGCGACACTAAAACGGCACCAATTTTCCACGTCGCGAGCATGGTCACCACGAACTGCGGGACATTTTGCAGGTAGACCGCCACGCGGTCGCCCTGCTGGATGCCGCGCGCGGCAAGCACCACCGCCATGGCGTCGCTCAGGCGGTCGATCTCGGCCACGCTGACGGCCTGCTCGAAATAGAAAATCTGGGTGCGGGCGGGGTCTTTGGCCCGCGCCGCACGAAACATCTCTAGGGCGTGGCGGAAGTTGGGCTGGACGTCGGCCGGCACGCCCGGGGTGTAGCGCGCCAACCACGGTTTTTGTTCGTATGCGTTCATCAGGCTCCTCCTAAGCGCCAGACAGGCCCATCACCTTACACAAAACGCGTCGATTTAAAAAAGATTTTAGCGTCCTAAAGCACCTGCAGCGTGCGGTGTTCGTCGTAGAGCCGGATATCGGCCACGCTGCCGCGGAAGCGGCCGTGCTGGAAGGTGGCCACCACGATCAACCAAATGCGGACAATCCGCGCCGGTGGCGGGCCGATGGCGTGCGCCACCTCCGCGTGCACGGCGCGGGTCTCACTGACCCATTGCCCAAAATCGGCGCGGCCGCTGCGGGCTACCCAGTGGGTTTCGCGCGCGGCCCAGGCCTGGACAGGGCAGGCGAAGTGGTGGCCGGGGGCCAGGGTGCTGCTCCAGATCCAGGTGAGATCGCGGCCATCGTCGAATTCTGCTGCCACGGAAAGATAGTCGTGGGTGGCCGGGGTGTCTTCGGCCAGGGCACTGGGATGCGCCTCTACCCGCCACCGCCATGCCAAGCGGGTGGCGGGCGTGAGGGGGAAATCCACTGCGCGCACTAAGATCCCTTGGTCGTCCTCCCCGCTGAAATCGATACAGGGCAGCCCCTCGGGAGTGTGCCCGGAGCGATAAAACGCCGCGTGTCCCGCCGCCAGCAAATACTCCCAGCCCACGGGGGGCGGCTCGGCGCCCGCCAGCCGCCGGCGCTCGGCAGCGAGGCAGGCGAGGTCGGGGCGGGCGGCGAGGAGTGCGGCGAGTCCCGCGGCGGGTGCCGCGCGCCATACCAAGAGGCTCACCGCCAGCGCGCCGGTTAGTCGCGCATAGGCCTGCGTGCCGCTGGCCAGATCGCCCTGGGGATTGGCCCACAGCCCCATGTACAGCCCCAGTTCTAGCCGCCCGCTGCGCTCGGCGATGAAGGTGTCGGTGTCCTCGCGGAGATTCACAATCGTGCCGCCGCCCGCCACGCGCGCCCACAAATGGAAACGCGGTCCCCCGTGACACTCAGGCCGACGCGCCGACCAGCCAAGCGTACCGCGGGCGAAGACGCTGTAGGCTTGGCCTGCCACCACCAGCAGCCCGGTGTCGCGCCACGGTGGCTCGTTGCCCGGCAGCACGCAGTGCCCATAGGCCAGCACGTGGTGCTGGAAGGCCGGCGTGTGGCTCAACTCCTCGAAGGGCAGGGCGGGGTGTTGGAGCGCCGGATCTAGCATGGTATTGGACTCGATTTAGCGCTGTTCATCAGCGTAGGATGTCGTTCCGTAGCGCCCGTGGCAGCCCCCGCCGTGCGCACGCCCCCCAACAGGAGACACAGCATGCTTGATTACCGACCACTGCACGAGATTATCCACGCGCAAGGCCTGCGTCTGGTGTTGGTGAGAGGGTTCCCGAGCCCGTGGGGGCAGGCCGTTAAGACCCTCTTTGAAATCAAGGGACTGCCCCACCTCGTGGCGGGCCAAGAGGGCGGCGGCACCAACGAAGAATTGGTCGCTTGGGCGGGCGAAAATAGCGGCCCGGTGGTGGCTTGGAACGACGAGAAACCGTTGTCGCGGTGGCTGGATATTCTGCTGCTGGCAGAACGTCTGGCACCGACGCCCTCGCTGCTGCCGGCTGATGTCCACGACCGGGCGCTGATGATCGGTCTTGCAAATGAACTCTGCGGCGAACTCGGCGTGGGCTGGAATCGCCGCTTGCAAATGTTTGGGCCGATGATCGAGGCCGGCAATCCGCCCGAGGGCATCGCCCGCATGGGCAGCAAATATGGTTATAGCAAGGCGGCAGCAGAGGCTGCGGGCGCCCGGGTGGCCGCGCAGCTCGGCGCGCTCGACGCCCAGCTCCAAGCGCAGCGCGCGCTGGGGCGAGAATTTTTTATCGGCGCGCATCTCTCGGCGCTCGATGTGTACTGGGTGGCGTTCATGAATCTCATCGACCTGCTGCCCATTGCGCAATGCCCAGTGCCCGAAGCCATGCGCCCGATGTTCGCCTGCGGTGATCCGCAGGTGCTAGCGGCGCTAAGCCCCCGCTTGGTGGCCCATCGCGATCACATCTTTAAAACCTATTTTCGCAATCCCATGGAACTGTGAGTCGCGGGGTTGTGCCGCATTGCGCAGGGTCCTAAATCGTTACCTCAGGGAGATCTGATCCATGGCTGTTCGTGCTGGTTTTGGCATCGCCAATTTTCCGTTCGATAAACCCAAAAGCTGGTTTGAGTGGGTGCAACTGCTAGAGCGCTACAAAGTGGACTCGGTGTGGCAAACCGACCGGCTGGTGTCGCTGGATCCGTACTTGGAAGCGGTGAGCGTCATGGCCACGCTGGCGGGTTGCACCGAGCGCATCAAGTTCGGGATGAACGCCATCGTCGCGCCGCTGCGCGACCCTCTTATTTTGGCCAAGCAGTGCGCCACCATCGACTATCTCAGCAACGGGCGGCTGCTGCCCATGTTCGGGGTGGGCTACCCCAATGCGGTGGAATGGAAAACCACCAATCGCGATGCCGGCGACCGCGGCGCGCGTGCCGGCGAAATTTTCCAACTGCTCAATTTGCTGTGGACCCAAGAGTCGGTGACGTTTGAGGGCAAGTACTACCAGTACCGCAACGTAACGGTCACCCCGCGACCCATTCAACAACCGTTACCGCTGTGGATTGGCGGCAATGCGGACGCCGCGCTCAAGCGCACGGCCCGCTTGGGCACCGGCTGGATCGGCGGTATCACCACCGTTGAGCAAGTGGCACACGCCATCAACCTCATCCGCACCGAGTCCACCGCGCTGGGTCGGAAGATCGACGCAGACCATTACGGCACGTCTTTGGCTTTTCGCATTGGCACGGTGGACGACCCCGTAGTCAGCCAGTTTCCGCTGGTGCGGCGCGCGGGCATCGGGGATGAAATTGACCTGCGCCCGCTGCTCGCCATCGGCACGGTGCGCCAGATTATCGAGCGCATCGAAGCCTACAAGGCGGTGGGCGCCTCGAAGTTTGTGCTGCTGCCCATCGCCATGGGTGACGCGGATGTCTTCGACCAAACCCGCCGCGCCTGCGAAGAAATCCTACCGGCGATTCAAACATGAGCGTGCTGCTAAGCCATTTAGAAGACGGCATCCTGACCCTCACCTTCAACCGCCCCGAAGTGCTGAACGCCTACAACCGCGAACTCCACAACGCGCTCTTGGCGGCCTTCGATGAGGCCGACGCCAACGACGCCGTGCGGGTGGTGATCCTCACCGGCACCGGTCGCGCGTTTTGCGCGGGGGCCGACTTAAGCGCCGGTGGGGGCACGTTTAACCATCGCGAAAACGCCCGTGAAGACCACCGCGACGGCGGCGGCGAACTCACGCTGCGCTTGTTCGAGATGAAGAAACCGGTGATCGCGGCGATCAACGGCCCGGCCACGGGTGTCGGGCTGACCATGACGCTGGCGTGCGATGTGCGGCTGGCGGTGCCGGGGGCTAAACTGGGCTTTGTCTTCGCCCAACGCGGGATTGCACCAGACGCCTGCAGTTCGTGGTTTGCGCCGCGCATTGTCGGCATCGCGCAGGCGCTGAAATGGTTTCTGAGCGGGGAGATTTTTCGCAGCGAGGAGGCGCTGGCCACCGGGCTGGTTAGCGAACTGTTGGCCCCGGCCGAGCTGCTGCCGCGCGCGCGTGCCATCGCGCGCTCGTTCAGCGAAAAAACCAGCGCCGTCTCGGTCGCTCTAGCGCGCCGGCTGTTGTGGCGCATGTTAGGGGCCGAACACCCGCGCGTGGCCTTCCAGCAAGAGTCGCAGGCGCTGTGGTATATGGGCGGTGCGGCCGACGCCGTGGAGGGCGTGAAGTCTTTTCTCGAAAAGCGCCCGCCCGTCTTTACGCTGAGCGTTGCCAAGGATTTTCCCGCCGGGCTGTGAGCCCCCGAGGACCCCCGGCGCGCCGGCACCCACCCGGCCGGCGCGGGCCGTCCTTAAGCCCGTGGCGTGCCAGAAGGGAGGTGCCCATGCGCGTAGCCCACGCACGCCAGCCTGTTCATTTTGACGCAGCGGGGCGCTGCCCCCACCGCACCGAGGCACTCGATGGACTGCAATGACACGTGGCTAGGCAGCAGCACCTGCGCAGAATTCCCCCCACCACACCAAGGCACTCGATGGACTGCAATGACACGTGGCTAGGCAGCAGCACCTGCGCAGAATTCCCCCCCCACCACACCAAGGCACTCGATGGACTGCAATGACACGTGGCTAGGCAGCAGCACCTGCACAGAATTTCCCCCCACCACACCAAGGCACTCGATGGACTGCAATGACACGCTGCGCGAGCAGCTCGCGCGCCGGCTGGCCGCGTTTCCC
Source organism: Gammaproteobacteria bacterium (assembly GCA_009692365.1). Taxonomy (GTDB): domain Bacteria; phylum Pseudomonadota; class Gammaproteobacteria. The sequence goes on along the minus strand of SHZJ01000012.1, from coordinate 53,950 downwards.
GTCAACCTCGCGCCAGCCGGGGCGGGGCGCGCGGCGGCGGTGGCCGTGGCGGTTACAGACGCGGGTCTGGGCGCCGACCTATCGGGCATGCCGCGCTATCGCCGCTGGCGCGCGGACGCCGCGCTGATCTTGACCCGCCGCTCGCTACAGCTGCGCGCGCACGCCGGCCAATGGGCGCTGCCCGGGGGACGCATAGAAGCCGGCGAGCGGCCGCAGCAAACCGCCCTGCGTGAAATGCACGAGGAGATTGGCCTTGCGCTGGACGAAACAGCGGTCATTGGCCGCCTGGATGACTTTGTCACCCGCTCGGGCTTTGTCATGACGCCGATCGTTATCTGGGCGGGGTCGCGCGAGTCCTTTAGGCCGGACCCGGCGGAAGTAGAGTCGGTCCATCGCATCCCGGTGCGCGAATTTTTGCGCGCCGATGCGCCGCTGCTCGAGCCCGGCGAAGACCCGGCGCGACCGGTGCTGCGCATGCCGGTGGGCGACTCGTGGATCGCCGCCCCGACGGCGGCCATCCTGCTGCAGTTTCGCGAAGTCTGCCTCTTGGGGCTGGCTACCCGCGTGGCTCATTACGACCAACCGGACTTTGCGTGGCGCTAGGGGCGCCATCGTCACGCCCGCTCGCCGCCGCGGCCCTGCGGTTTAAAGCCCGAGGCTCTCGGGCAGTCCAAGGCGCAGATTCATGCACTGCACCGCAGCCCCACTGGCCCCTTTGCCGAGGTTGTCGAGGCGGATCATGAGCAGCGCCTGCGTGGCATTGGCGAAAACGAAGAGTTCGGCCGCGTTGGTGTGATTGAGCGCCTGCACATCAAAGTAGCCCGCTGCCAGTATCGCCGGATCGGCCAGCGGCAAGACTTTGACAAACGTTTCTGACGCATAGTGCGCTGCGAGCGCATATTGCAGCGCCGCCCCCGTGGTGCCAGCCGGCAGCTGGGCGTAGGCCAGCGGTATGCTGAGGGCCAGGCCTTGATAGAAGTTCGCGACCACCGGTTGGAATAGCGGTGCGGCGCTCAGGCCCGCGTAGTGCTGCATTTCGGGTAGATGTTTGTGGGCCAAGCCCAGCGCATAGGGGCGCGGTGAGGTGAGCCGGGGGTCGTCGGCCGCCGCGTACTGGGCGATCATTTGCTTGCCGCCGCCGGAATAGCCCGTGATCGAGGTGGCCGATAGCGGCAGCGTGGCGGGGATCAGGCCGGCCTCGACCAACGGACGCACCAGCAGAATGAACGCCGTGGCGTGGCAGCCCGGATTGCTAATGCGCTGGGCGCTGCGCAAACGCTCGCGCTGGCCGGCCACCAGTTCCGGCAGGCCGTAAGTCCAGCCCGGCGCGGTGCGGTGGGCGCTGCTGGCATCGATGAGGCAGGTACGTGGATTGCTGACCAACGCCGCCGCCTCGAGCGCGGCCGCGTCAGGCAGACACAGGAAGGCCACATCGGCGGCGTTCAACAGGCGCGCGCGCTCAGTGGGATCCTTGCGCCGATCAGGGGCGATTTTCAGGACTTCGAGGTCGGGGCGTGCCGCCAACATCTCATGGATGCGCAGCCCCGTCGTACCCTCCTGACCCTCGACATACACCCGGTGTTGCATTGCTCGTCCAGCCGTTTAAACAGGCTGGCAGGATAAGCAAAGCGGGCCGCCCCGGCTACTTCTGTGTGGGCCGTGCGGCGCGAATCAGCGCCCCGATCCGGGCCTTCATAGCGCGCCTGACGCGCGGCTTAGGGCCCGGCTCAACACCGGCCGACGACCGGGATGAGTGCCCCGTGAATAGCCCGCGCTGCACCCGAGGCCAGAAAGCAGATAACTTCCGCTAAGGCCTCGGTGCTCACCCAGCGGGCGTGATCCGCGGTGGGCATGTCCGCCCGATTCCGAGGGGTATCAAGAATGCTAGGCAGCACCGCGTTGACGTTGATGCCCTCGTCGCGTAGCTCCCGCGAGAGGCTTTCGGTGAGGCGCATGACGGTACTTTTCGCCGCGCAGTAAGCGCTCATTTGCGCCTGCCCTTCGCGCGCCGAGAGCGCCCCGACGTTGACTATCCGACCGCCACCTCGGCGGCGTAGCGCGGGGATGGCCGCTCGGGTTGCGTTGCGCAGGGTTTCCACATTGATTTGAAACATGGCCGGCCAATTCTCGCCGGCGTCAAATGCAGCCTCGCCCATGGTGAAGCCACCCGCGAGATTACACAGCACGTCGAAGTCGCCGAGCTGTTCAAACGCCGAAGTGGTTGCCGCGGCATCACCCAAGTTGACGCAAAGCTGGCGTTCGCCATTGGCACAGGGGGTGTCGCCAAAGCCGATATCCACCCCGACCACCTGCGCCCCGCGGGCGCGGGCGAGCTGTACCACTGCCCGTCCCAGCGCACCGTTGGCGCCGGTCACCACGACGGTGAGATTGGTGAGCAAATTTTCGTTGTGCATAAATCAGGACTCCCGAGCGGCCAGTGCCGCAGTTGTTTCAGTGGGCGCCTACCCAGGGCATTTGCGCGGGCGCTCGCGCTGCGGCCTGGGTTGCAGCGGGCGGCCGCAAGTGGCCCATGGGATGGGCGTGCCGAGAGTTTACACCGTGGGGCGTTGCGCTTTGAGAATCGTGAAAGCCACCGCCATCACCGCGCGCACGGGCGCGCCAAAGCCCGTCGCGGCAAATAGCGTCGTCTGCTCAGTCTGGGTGGGGCTAACCTGCCCCCAGTGGCGTACGTCAAACGCGGTTTGCACCGCGAACTGGCCCAGCGGAGCGCGCAATTCAGCCGGGGTTCGGGGTAGGTCGCAGCGATGATCACCCGCCAGCCGCCGGGTGTGAGCGCCCGATAGCAGGCGGGGGCCACGCCGGTGCGCAGCGCTTGGTGAATTTCATGCCGCACTTCTACCATCACCACCGCGGCGAACGAGCCCGCGCTGATGGTGTCGTCGAGACTGGCTTCCACGCTGCTGAGCGGGTCGCAAAGCGGGGCTTGCGCCACCGCGGCACGCGCGAGCCGCACGTCGGCGGGGTCTATATCCACGCCCACCCGGCGCGCCGCCGGAAACATTTTTTCGCCAGCATCAGCAGCAGGCGGGCGCTGCCGGGACCGATCGGGAGCAGGGCACCGCCCGCTTCAAGTTGGGTTTTGACCCCATCGATGCCGGGCAGAAGTTGGCGGACGGCGAGAAACTGCAAGCCCTACGTGGCGTCCGCCGCGGGGCTAGAACAGCGCTCTTCGCGCTCTTGAAACGGCACGTATTGGCCGCTGTGAAAGGCCGCGCACAGCGCGAGAAAAGCCGCGCTCGCAGAGTCCCCGCCTAACTGGACATAGCCACCGACCTGGCGGGGATGGCCTGGGGTCGCCAGGACTTTATCCCGGTGGGGGGCCAGCGCGTCACGGCCGGCGTGGTCGGCGCCGAGAATTTCGCAGGCGACCGCAGTTTTGCACCACACCACCAACAGCCGTAGGCCTAGGCCTAGTCGCTTGGCCGGCGCCGGCCAAGGGCTGCCCGGATGGGCTGCCACGGCGCTGAAAAGATCGAGCTTGAGGCCGACATCGCAGAGCCAACTCGCGTTGCAGCGCCGTCGCCACCCGCACCCGCGGGCAGCTTGCTCGTCGCTGCTGGAGGTGGAGATGGCGGTAGCTTGCAGGCGGGCCTGTATAGAAAGATTGCGAACAATACGTGACGCGGGGCGGGCCCTCAGCGCGAGTCGATGGCGGTGTCGTTCGCAGATTGCTGCCGCCGGCAGCTACTCCTCGCGAGGCTGCCGCGCCCGCCACCGACCGTGGTCTAAGGTCCGGGCTGCGCGGCGCTCTGGCGGCACATCCGGGCGCGGACCCGGCCCCGGCTGGCCTAAGAGAAGTGCAAGTCGTCGTGGTGTTGCGCTGGCAGCGCCGTGAGCGCCCCACCCTAAGCCCGCGGGCGGGGCTGTCGGGGACCGCGGCTGCCCGCGCCCGCCGGGCCGCGCTAACGCTGTCGCTAGCGGCCCGTTGGCACCTTGCGAAGGTTGGAAGTTTGGGCGCCGTTGCGGCGCCCGCCCGCAGAACTACCGGTGGTTTTTAACGCATGCGCTGGCCATCGCCGCTGGGCCGCCGCATGCCGCCGGGTCCACCCGGGCCGCCGGGTCCACCCGGGCCGCCACCGCCACCGCCAGGCGTTCTAGGGTTGGCTGGATTAACCCGCAGCGGACGGCCATTCATCGGTGCGCCGTCGAGCGCTTTGACGGCCGCTTCGGCCTCATCCTGCTCGGGCATTTCGATAAAGCCGAAACCTTTTGAACGGTTAGTATCCCGGTCGATAACGACTTTTGCGGAGGTCACCGAACCGTGCCGTTCGAAGGCCTCGCGCAGGTCGTCTTCGGTCGTGGTGTAGGGCAGATTGCCAACGTAGATATTCATGTCAAGCCGGTTCCTCGCGGTGCCATAGGTTGCTAGGGGTGCAATCGGGGCTCGCTCAATGGCACGCGAGTCGAGTGCAGAAGACAACGCGTCTGGTGGGCGCCGCGGCTGTCCTTCACAAGCTGATCCATCAGACTCGGTTTCTGCTACCGAAGTGATCACGGCCTGAGAGTAGCAACTCGGTTTCAATCAAACAATGAAAATCCTCGCGTGCCCGCGGCGTCGCCGGGCTTACTTGGCCGGCAGCACTTCGGTGGGCAAGCCCTGCGCCACCCACGCTTCATAGCCACCGCCGATATGCGCGACTGCGGGTAGGCCCATGGTCTGCGCGGTCTGGGTGGACAGGGCGGAACGCCAACCTTTGCTGCAGTGAAAAATAAACGGCCTGCCGCTGGCGAAAATTTCTTTGTGGTAGGGGCTCTCCGGATCCAGCCAAAATTCCAACATCCCCCGTGGGACGTTGAGCGAGCCGGGGATGCGGCCTTCGCGCTGAATTTCGCGGATGTCACGCAGGTCGACAATGACGGCGTTGGACTCTTGTTGCCGTTGCAGCGCCAGCGTCGGGCTGAGCGTTTCAATTTCCGCCTCGGCGCGTTTCACCATTTCGAGGTAACCAAGTTTGAGTTGCATACGGGACTCCTGTGCCGGTTGAGGGGCGTGGGACGCACGCCGCACGGGTTGGCTCGGGCTCAGAATTTAGGCCGCTGATAAGGGCCTCGCGGCCGGACCTGCGGGCTGCGCTGGGGGTTTTTTTTGGTGGGCCGTGGCCCGCGCTCACCGGTGCCAGCAGCCGGCGGCAAGCCCGTGTGCTGGGTCAGAAACTCGGTCGGGCGTCGCCGACCATCCACGCTTTGGCCGGTACCGTGGGGTTGCCACGCCGGAATCAACTGGTGGGCAGCAGGACCGATGAGGTCGCTGCGGCCCATCCGTTTGAGGGCGGCGCGTAGCATCGGCCAGTTATTGGCGTCGTGATAACGCAGGAACGCCTTATGTAAGCGGCGCGCCCGCAGCCCCTTGGGAATATGCACATTCTCGGTGTCTGGGCCCACCCGTTTGAGGGGGTTCTTGCCGGAGTGATACATCGCCGTAGCGGTGGCCATCGGGGAGGGCAGAAAGGCCTGCACTTGGTCTGCGCGAAAGCCGTTTTGCTTCAGCCATAAAGCGAGCGCCAGCATGTCTTCGTCGGTGGTGCCGGGGTGGGCGGCGATAAAGTAGGGAATGAGGTACTGCTCTTTACCGGCCGCCAGCGAGTATTTGTCAAACAGCTGCTTGAAGCGGTAATAGGTGCCCACGCCCGGCTTCATCATTTTCGACAGCGGTCCCTCGCCGATGGCCTCGGGGGCAATCTTTAGGTACCCGCCCACGTGATGGGTGGCAAGTTCTTGGACATACTCTGGGGATTCAATGGCCAAGTCGTAGCGTACGCCCGAGGCGATGAGCACTTTTTTAACCCCGGGCAGCTTGCGGGCACGCCGGTAGAGGCTCAGCAGCGGCGCGTGGTCGGTGTTGAGGTTGGGACAGATGCCGGGATAGACGCACGAGGGGCGGCGGCAGGCGGCCTCAATTTCTGGGCTCTTGCAGGCAATCCGATACATATTGGCCGTGGGGCCGCCGAGGTCCGAAATCACCCCGGTGAAGCCGGGCACGTGGTCGCGAATTTGCTCGATTTCGCGGATGACAGAATCTTCCGAACGGTTCTGGATAATCCGCCCCTCGTGCTCGGTGATAGAGCAAAAAGTGCAGCCGCCAAAACAGCCACGCTGGATCGAGATCGAATAGCGGATCATCTCGTAGGCGGGGATTTTTGCCGCGCCATAGCGGGGATGCGGCACCCGTTGATAACTCAGTTCATAAACTTTATCGAGTTCTGGAGTGGTGAGCGGGATCGGCGGTGGGTTAAGCCACACGTCGGTGTCGCCGTGCCGTTGGACCATTGCCCGGGCGTTTCCGGGATTACTCTCGAGGTGCAGAATTCTCGAGGCATGGGCATAGAGTATCGGATCCGCGCACACCGCCTCCCACGCCGGCAAACGAATGACGCAGCGCGCGCGGTCTGCATTGCGGACTTCGCGCGCCGCCCGCACCGAGCGCAGGGGTACCATCGCAACCCCTGAGGCACTTGCCGGGGCCGTGGCGGCGTTTGCGGTGGGTGCCATGGCATAGGGGTCAAGCGGGGGATTGAGCGCGCCTGGGGTGTCCAGGTGGGTGGAGTCGATTTCGATCCACTCGCCCATGGCGGCCCGTCGGACCAACGCCGTGCCGCGGATATCGGTGAGTTCGGCGATGGCTTGGCCCGCCGCCAAGCGGTGGGCAATCTCTACAATCTGACGCTCGCCGTTGCCGAAAACCAGCAGGTCGGCGCGGGCATCGAGCAGCACTGAACGGCGGATTTTTTCCGACCAATAATCGAAATGCGCGATGCGGCGCAGACTGGCCTCGATGCCACCAATGACCACCGCCACATCGGCGAACGCCTCGCGCACCCGCTGCGAATAGACGATTACCGAGCGGTCTGGGCGCAGCCCACCGAGGCCGCCCGGGGTATAGGCGTCGTCGCTGCGCAAACGGCGATCGGAGGTGTAGCGGTTAACCATGGAGTCCATGTTGCCGCCGGTAATGCCGAAAAAGAGCCGGGGTCGGCCGAGGGCCTGAAACGGTTCGGCGCTTTGCCAGTCAGGCTGGGCGATGATGCCCACCCGAAAGCCTTGCGCCTCCAGCATCCGGCCCACGATTGCCATGCCAAAACTGGGATGGTCCACGTAGGCGTCGCCGGTGACAATGACGATGTCGCAGGCATCCCAGCCCAAATCGGCCATTTCATCGAGCGAGGTAGGGAGGAACGTGGCGGTGCCGAAGCGGGCCGCCCAGTGCTTGCGATAACTAAATAAATCTTTGGCGGCGTGCATCCGCGGAGTTTACCCATAACCGGGCACGCCACGCACGCCGTCGCAGGCGCTTCCGGCCTAGATTGGGCTTATTGACGCAGAATTGGCCGCTAGCCACCCGCCCAGCACCGTGGCTCGAGGGACGGGAGCCGGTTAAAGCACGCACCGGAAGCCGCTTGGCCTCCGGTGCGAGTGCGAATTCGCTAGTTCGAACTCAGTAGGACTGCCGACGCGGTGGGGGACGCGAGGGGCGATCTTCGCGAGGCTTGGCCTCGTTTACCCGCATGTTCCGGCCCTTAAGGGGCTTCTCATTCAGGTTTTTGATAGCCTCGTTGCCTTCCGAATTGTTCGGCATCTCAACGAAGCCGAAGCCTTTCGATTGGCCCGAGAACTTATCTTTGATCACGGACGCATTGGCTACCGCACCAAAGGCGCTGAAGGCCTCGGATAGGTCAGCGTCGGCGACGCTGTATGCCAGATTACCAACATAAATATTCATCATCTGCTCTCTCAATTAACGTGCGTCGTTAGCCTTGCGCCAACGGGGAACCAACGGCACAAACTCCCCGCAGTCGAAGCGCCGGATCACGGCACTATTCCAATAATTTAGTAAGCAGATGTCGCGCGGCGCATTGGACCGTGAACAGCGAAAGCGAAAGCGAAAGCGGAATGGGGCGTGCATGTGGTCGTTCAAGCGAGCATCGTCGAGCTGTATTTGGCGCCATAATAACTGAACTTGACAAACGCGCTACTCTTTTTTTTAGCTATTAAAACAATCGCCTGTAGCGATCTGGCGGCAGCAGGATTTTGTCGCAATGCGGTATTTTATGGGTCGCGATGCAGCATCCGCGGAACCCCTCCAAGTGGGGTATATCAGGGCGCCAAATAACGATATTCGAAGGCCTGATCTCGCCGCACGAAGTGGCCGATCGAGGGGCTGGGGAAATGTGAAGCAAGCACCAAGGTGTTGGCGTCCGCGTGGCGCTCTAAAAATGCCCGCCGGGTGCGGCAGGCGAGGGCCGGATTGTCGTCGTAAATGAAATTCCACTCGGGGTGGTGGCACTGCAGCGGGCTATGGATTAAGTCGCCCGTGACGACCCCCTGCAGGCCCTGCGACTGCAGGTGTACCGACACATGACCCGGGGTGTGGCCGGGCGTCGATTCCAGCCAGAGGGTGTCGTCGAGGACGAAGTCCTGGGCCACCAACACCCCGCGTCCAGCCGCTATTACCGGCAGCACGTTTTGCGCAAAGACCGGGTCTTCGCCGCTGCGCGCGCGACCCTCGGCGTAGGCGAATTCCTCGGCGGCAAAGAGATATTGCGCGTTGGGGAAAGTGGGGACCCAGCGCCCGTTCTCGAGCCGGGTATGCCAGCCGCAATGGTCTAGGTGCAGGTGGGTACAAAACACGTAATCCACCTGTTCAGGGCTGATGCCGGCGGCCGCCAGGCGCCGCAACCAGGTGTCGTCCTCGCGGTTAGCCCACCGCTTGAACCCGGCGAAAGCCTTGTGATTGCCAATACAGGTATCCACCAGCGCGACATGGTGGGGGGTACGGATGACATAGGTTTGAACGGGCAGGATGAGCTTGCCGGTGGTCGGGCACAGGGCCTTGGGAAGCAGCCACTCGAGATGCGGCGCGAGGGCTGCCGGGGTGGCTTCGGCAAACATTTGTTGGGGCGTCAAGAAGGGTTCATCGACCTCTACGATGCGGGTAATTTCCAACTTCCCCAACGTCTGGCGATGGATCAGGGGCGGCGCATCCGTGGCACTCACACGGCGGCTCCCGCGTGACATTTCTTAAATTTCTTGCCGCTGCCGCACGGACACGGATCGTTGCGGCCAACCGTGCGCAGGGGATTGCGCGCGGGCGCCAGCGCTTGGTGGCTGTGCGCGTGGTCATGGTCGTGATGGCACTCCGGGCCGTGCACATGCTCGAGCGCGGCAGTTTTATCGTTATTCATCGGTGACTCTTTTGGACCGGGGGGATCAAGCGACGGCGGCCCGCGCGAACGCGGCGAGTTCTGCATTAAAGCGCGCGGGTGCCTCGAGGAAAGGGCCGTGGCCGACGCCCTCGTACCACGAGGCGCGGGCGCTGGGGCAGCACGCCAATAGCAGTTGACCGGAGGCGGGCAACACCAGAACATCGGCCAAGCCATGGGTCATTAGCGTGGGCCGGGTGATGGTGGCCAGTTGCGGGGTGATGTCGACTTCTTCGGCTAACAGGGCGGCGCGCACGGCCGGCGGCACGACCATATTGAAGGCCAGTGTGCTTTCCCAATCCTCGCGTGAAATGATTTGCGTAAAACAGGCTCCCAGAAACTGCCGGATGCCGGCGATATTGGCGCTCAGATCGGGCGAGGTCACTAGCGGCAGCACGGTCAAAAAGGTCTCACCCAGCAGCGTGCCGATATGGGCCGTACCCACGCGCACGCCGGCCCCCACAAAATTTAAGCCGGCTAGCCCCGCGTCGCCAAAATGTTTGAGGTAGTGGCCTATCACCAGCCCGCCGTAGGACCAGCCGACGAGGACCGGCCGCTCCAGTTGCAGCTTGCTGATGACCGCCGCCAGATCCTCCGCCCACACCCGCGAACCCGTGTAGTGGGTGTCGCCCAGGGGCTTGTCTGACTGTCCGTGGCCGCGCAAATCGGGGGTGATGATGCGAAAAGTTGCGGCCAGTTCGCTGTCGTATTGCTGCACCCAGCATTGATGGCTCTGCGACCAGCCGTGAATGAGGACGAGCGGCTGACCCTGTGGGTTGCCGAACTCTCGCACGTGCAGGTTAACGCCGTCGGCGCCGGGAATATTGTGTTGAAGCGCCATTATCGATACCTGTGTCACGAGCGTGGGGGGCCCAGCTACCCGCTGGGCGGTAGGCACAATACTCCGCGCGCATGCGTGGCAGCGTCAAGCCTGCGCGCCGGCACGGCGCTCGCGCCGCCCGGGCTAGTCGACCGGCAGCGCCAGCAAGTCGCGCAGGTGGCTGTCGACCTGCGCCAAAAAGGCTGGCTCCATGCCGTTTACCACCAGATGGCCGCAGATCGATTTCAGCACGCGTAGTTGGCTGCCTTTGATCATTTTTTGCTCGGCGCGGCAGTCGCGTGGCGGAAAAAATAGATCCTCGTCGATCGGCATGACAAAAGTTTTAGCCGTCATTCGCCCCAGCGCTTTTTTGAGGTCGCCGCCCGTCTGGCGACTCACATCGCCACGCTGCCATTTCCACAGTTGCCGCAGCAGGGAATTGGGATCAAGGGGCAGAAAATAGGCGTCCAGAAAATTCAGCTGCAGGTCCTCGACGCTAGAAAAACCCAAACCCCGCCAAACCTGTTGCTGGTAGAACTCGGTGCTGAACCCCATCACCGCCCACAGTCGCGAATGCCGTCGCAGACCTTCGCGCACCTCCTCGGGGCTGGCGTAGAAGCCTTGCTGATAGCCCGGATCGCTGGTGATGGCGTCCATCAAGGTCTGCGCAAAAATAAAATCGTGGTCGGTATTCTTCGCGGTGCCGGCGATAGGGGCCGCGCGTTTGACCATCGCGGGGTAGCGCACGGCCCACTCGTAGGTTTGCTGTGCACCCATCGAGCCGCCCACCACGAGGGCGAGTTCGGTCAGACCAAAATGCTGGGTGACAAACTGGTGCTGGGCGCGCACATCATCCCCGATGCGCACCTGGGGAAACGCGCCCCGCCCGCTCGCGCCGGGGGTATTGTGCGGTGAACTGGATAAGCCATTACCCAATTGATTGCAGCAGATGATGAAATACTGGGTGGGGTCTAACGCCCGGCCGGCACCAATGTAGGCTTGTTCAAAAATTTTGCTGGTACCCGCAAACCACGAAGGGATGAGGATGGCGTTGTTTTTAAGGCTGTTCAGCTCGCCGTGGGTGGCGTACGCCAATTGGCAGCCGCGCAGCATGCCCCCTTCCTCGAGCGTGAAATTACCGAGGTCGTAGCTCAGATAAGGGCCGTGATTGGCTTGTGAATAGTAGTCGTTGGCAGTCATGCGGGGTGCTCCGGTTAATGCGCTGGGGGCTAAGGGGGCACCCAACGCCAGTGGTTTTGGGGTGGCAGCAGCGCCCACCGGGCGTTACTGCCGCGCGTTGCGGCGTCCGCTAGCGGGTGATGACAACCTTGCCATACACCTCGCGGCTTTCAATCAAGCGCAGCCCTTCTTTGATTTCGCTGAAGGGCAGCACGCGGTAAATCACGGGGTCTATCTGACGGCGGGCCAGCATGTCGTACAGCAGGAACTGCGCCTGCTCGGGGAGCCGCGACCCGCGGTCTAGGTATTGACCCCAGGCCAGCCCGATAACGGCCATGTTTTTGAGCAGAATGCGATTGCATTCGATGGCGGGTATCCGCCCGCTGGCGAAACCGATGATAACGATGCGGCCGTCCCACGCCACGCAGCGCTTTACCTGGTCAAAGATATCTCCGCCTACCGGGTCGTAGATCACATCCGCGCCCAGCCCGCCCGTGACGGCTTTCACCCGCTCCACGAGGTCTTCCTCACGGTAGTTGATCACATGGTCAGCGCCATGGCTGCGACACACGGCAAGCTTGGTGGCGTCGCCCGCACAGGCGATCACGATGGCACCCATCGCTTTGCCCAGTTGAATGGCCGCCAGTCCAACGCCCCCCGCGGCCCCCAAGACCAGCAGCGTCTCCCCAGCTTGGAGATGCGCGCGATGGACCAAGCCGAAATAGGATGTGCCGTAGGTCACCGACAGCGCGGCGGCCTGCTCGTCGCTGACGTGGTTGGGGACGGTCCAAGCGGAGCGATTGTTGACTAAAAATGAATCGGCGAGCGTGCCGCCGGCGTGGCTGAAGCCGACCGCACGGTCGCCCACCTTGAATTTACTCCCCGGGCCCACCGCTTCCACTACTCCCACGCCCTCTACGCCCGGCACCGCCGGCAGCGGGGCTTTGTGCTGGTAGCGGCCCTGGATGATGAGGAGGTCGGGGAAGTTGAGCGACATCGCGCGAGTGCGCACCAGCGCCTGACCCTCGCCGGGGATGGGGGCTGCGCGTTCCACCCAGTGCAGGGCGTCGGAATAATGGCCGTAGTGGTCAAATTGCCAAGCCTGCATGAGGGGCGTCTTCCTTGGGCGGGTTGGGCTCGCGCCCGGGCTTAAATAAGGGTGGTGTGAGCGGGTTCGGCGACGACCTCGTTTTCGATCCAGCCCAACTTTTCAATTTCGATTTTTACCCGGTCGCCGACCTTTAGGTAGCGGGGCGGTTGCTGGCCAATGCCAACTCCGCTGGGGGTGCCGGTGAGGATTAAATCGCCGGGTTCCAGCGTGAATGCCTTGGTGAGGGTCTCAATTTGTTGCCAGCAGTCGAACACTAAATGGCGGGTGTTGGAGTCTTGCCGTAGCTCGCCGTTGACCCAGGTTTTGAGGCCCAGCGCGTGGGGATCGCCCACTTCGTCCGGGGTCACGAGGTAGGGACCGAACGGCGCGTGCGTGTCGAAAGATTTTCCCAGCGTGAAGGTCTGGGCGAAGAACTGCCAATCGCGCACACTGACATCGTTACACACCACATAGCCGGCCACGACCTCGTGCGCACGGGCGCGCGGCACATGCCGGCAGCGCCGCCCAATGATGAAACCCAGTTCGCCTTCGTAGTCCAGTTGGTCGGACACCCGCGGCAGGTGGATCGGCGCATAGGGTCCGTTGGCGGCGGTGGACTGCTTGTTGAAAAACATCGGAAAGCTGGGTGTGGCGAGTTTAGTCTCGGCGATGTGGTCGGCGTAATTAAGCCCGATGGCGAGAATTTTGGGCGGCCGCAGGACGGGTGGCAGCAGGGTCACCGCACTCAGCGGGCGCGCCGTGCCGCTGGCCAGACGCGCCTTCTGGAGTGCCTCCGGGCCGGCCTCCAACAAGCCCAGCAGGGTGGTGGGCAGCCCGCTGGCGGTCAGATCGATGAGGCGATCGCCCTCGATGCGCCCAATGCCGGCGAGGCCGGCGTGGTGAAAGCTCGCGAGTTTCATTGGTAGTGGAGGATCCGATATTTGTCGAAACGCATCGTGCGCTGCGGCGGGATGACCACCGTGGTCATGGGGTCGCGGATGATGGCCGGGCCTGGCACCACGTTGCCGGCTTTCAGTGCGGCCATTTCATACACCTTGAACGGGGTCCAGCCTCCGGCGTGGTAGACCTCGCGGCTGCCCACATAGGCCTGCGCGTCGGGTTCGGCCGGAGACAGCGGATATTCCGCCAGCACTGGCTGCGGCTTGGGCGCAATGGCCTCCAAATGCACGGCGGAAATTGAGTAACCGGCGTCGGGAAAGCGCGCGCCGTCGGGATAAACCTTGGTGTACATCGCTTCAAAGGCGTCGATCAGGCGTTGGATGTCCGCCGGGCCTGCCATCTCGCCGCTGTCGAGCGCGGTATCGAAACTTTCTAGCTGCCCGATGTAGCGCGCAGCGATCCCGTAACGGAAGGTCACCCGTTGGGGATCCACGCCTTCGCGTGCCATTTCAAGTTTGGCGTCGGCTTTTAAATCGGCCCACACGGTGCGAATTTGGCCGGCCACCGCGCCACGATCGGCCGCGCTGAGCGCATTGGGGATCAGCACCCGCAAACCGCGGCTATAACGATGCATATACTCCGAACAGGCCGCCCCGAAGGCCGAGAAACCCGCCGCCCAGGGCATGGTGATGACGTCCGCGAACTCGATGCCCTCGGCGTAGCCATACATATGCACCGGGCCGGCCCCGCCGTAGTAGAGCAGGGTGAAATCGTGGGTGTCGTAGCCTTTGGAGGCGATCATGGTTCGCAAGAGGTCGCCCATCTGGCTGTTGACGATGTCGAGCACCCCCGCGCCGGCCTCGTAGACGGACAGGCCCAAGGGTTGGGCCACCGCGATGTCCAGCGCCCGCAGCGCGGCTTCGCGGTCTAGTTTGACCTGGCCACCCAAGAAATAATCGGGGTCCACGTAGCCCATCACGACGTTGATGTCGGTCACGGTCAGGCGGTCGAAATTCAGACACACCCCCACTTTGGCACCGGCGCTGTCCGGGCCGACGTGCAGCCGTTTGTATTCGTCCACCCACACCACCGACCCCGCGCCGCTGCCCACGGAATCGAGTTCTACCATCTGCAGGGCGAGGCGGTGGCCCGCGATATCCGCACTTTTGCTCATGCCGAGGCGGCCTTCGACGATCAGCCCCACATCAAAGCTCGTGCCGCCCATGTCGGCGGTCACGATGTTGGGGATCCCTAACTTCTCGCCGATGAACTGCGCGCCGATCAAGCCCCCGATGGGACCGGAGATCATGGTTTCGTAGAGTCGCTCGTATTCCATGTTGACGGCCCCGCCGTAGGACAGCAGGGTCAGCAGCCGGCCTTGATAGCCGTAAGCCTTGGCCTGAGTTTCCACCGACAGCAGCGAGTCCCGCACCAGTTCAGCGGCGAAGCACTGGAACAGCAGGCTTTTCATGCGGTTGTTTTCCTTGGACACCGGCGCCACGTCGGCCGAGCACACGACCGGCAGGTCCATGCCGCGTTCGCGCAGCACCCGCTGCGCAATGGCTTTGGCCTGGTGCTCGTGGCGAGGATCCACAAAGGAGTACAGAAACAGAATGCCAATGACTTCCACGCCTGCATCCAGCAGTTTGCCGGTGGCTTCCACCACTTGACGCTCGTTGAGCGCGATGAGTTCGTGGCCGGGGGGCAGGTGGATATTGCCCTGATAACAGCCGCCGCTCAGGCGCTCGCTGATGCCGTGGACATTTTTGGGATGGACCAGCGACCGGGTGTGTTTGTGGAGTTGCTGATGCAGCGCCTCGTTCTGGCTTTGCCCCAGATAAGTCAGGCCGCCTTCCATCACGGTGATATCTTCAAAGCCACGGGTGACTAAGAGGCCGACTTTGCGGCCGTTGCCGGTCAGCACGGTGTTGAGCATGCCGGTGCCGCAGTAGATGTTCGCGCCGCAGCGCGCGTGCACTTCGGCGGCCGTCAACCCCAGATTATTGGCGGCATCGGTGACTGATTCGCGGTAGCTGCGCGGTTCATCTTCGCGCCGGCTGATGGATTTACCCACCGTGAAGCTGCCGTCAGGCTTCACGAGGATGGCGTCGGTCATGGTGCCACCGGCATCGAAGGCCAGGATAAATTGGCGCTCGTCACTCGCCAGCATCGTAGAGTTGGACATCGGGAGTTCCCTGCGAGTAATGAAGGTAGACGCGAACGCGCCTGTTGGCGCGGCGCAGATGAGCCGTTGGTCTAGCCAGCCGCGCTGGCCGCCCAGCGCTGGGTGACCTGCTCGGTCCGGTCGGTGTACCAATCGGGCGCTTCGTCGGGCAACGGTAGGCCGAGGTAGTCGCGATAGAATTTATCGAGGTCCGGCAACATCTCGAACACCGCGGGGTAGCCCGGGGCCACTACTTCTACCGCGTGCTGGGTAGCACATTGGGGGCAAAAGAATTCCCGGATTTCCTGCCAGCCCGGCTCCGGACAAGCCGGTGCCGGGTCGTAGACTTCGCGGATGGTGGCCGCGGTGCGGCGCACCCGAATTTTGCAGCCTAGTTTCCAGTTCTGCCGATAATCACCGAACTCGTGGCCGCATTCGCATTTCACCACCCGTTGGTTCTGCGCGTTGCGCACCACGTAGAGTTTGTCGCACAGGCGCAGGAGAATTTGGTCTGGCCAGCGCGCGCGCGACTGGAGCACCTCGATGTAGGCGACGAAGCGGTCCTGGTCTTTGCGCGGGAGGCGCAGCAGCCGGGTCGCGTTGTCGTCGTCGATTTTGCCGTCGATCAACTGGCCGATGAGGTCTTTGCTGATGCTGGTATCGCTCAACATGGCTTAATCCTTATTGAAGCTGAAGTCGGCGGGCACTTGCCAGAAACGCCGGAATTCCGCATCGAACTTCGCGAAGCTCAGGCTCTGGCAATACATTTCGTGGACCTGCGGCAAAAAATCTTTGGCCAGCACGCCGGCGCGTTCGCCGCGCCACCAGTCGGCCGCGCTCTGCGATTCGCTCAGACGCAGGGCGCGCAGGGTGACCCGCTTGGCCGCCGTCGCAGCGGCATCGACTTGCCATTCGCCGCGCGCATCGCACTGCGCCACCACCCCGTGCATATTGCTGACAAAGGCGTAGTCAGGCGCCATCCCGTCGTTGAGGTCTTGCACCACCAACGCCGGATCGCGGTCTAGCGGGTCGCCCCAGCCCCCCGAAGAGCCGGCTGCATCCACAAACAAATCGTTGTCGAGCAGCGCCAGTTCTGGACAGTCGCTCTTCCAGATTTCGAGGTTATCGACCCGCAGGCGGCCGCTGTCGACCTGCTCCAGCAGCTCGCGGGCGTCGCGCGGGGTTTCGCCCTTGGCGATGAGCTCGGGCAGATTGGTGCCGCGCGCCGAAATCATGAAAGAGCCCGGACCCGGATAGGCGCCGCTCATGCCCAGACCCACCGACGTCGTGCACGACAGCCCACCGTTGGGGCGGGTTAACGCCACATGCTTGCCGGGGTCCACGCACCAGTGGACGGAAGAATTGCCCGGGCCGCCCCGATATTTGCCGTAGCCAAAGTAGCCGGGCAGCAGTTTGCGCCCCAAATAGAACAGCGGCGGCACGCAGGACTCGAATTCTTCGGCGTCACCGATGGTGGCGACTTGCGACCACGCCGCCCACACCAGCGGCTCGCCGTCCTTGTAGCACCACGCGCCGCGGCCCGTGCCGCCCAGCCACTCGAAGTTGGTAAAGCCGTAGCTGGTGCCATCGCTGGTGGTACCAGCACCCTGAAAAGCGCCCCAGTTGCCGTCGATGGTGAAGGCTTCTTCCAGGTATCCCCGCGAAAAAGCAGCGCGCGAAATAGCGTTAAAACCGATGCTGTTCAAGGCCACCGTTTGCGCCCAAAGATTGGCGTTGCTGGTGAACTCGTAGTCAGGGTTGTAAATGCTGCCGTAAGCATAGTGGCGCTGCACGGCCAGTTCGATGCCGGCGGTCACTTTGGTATTGTGGGCAAAGGTGTTGATCATGCCCAAGAACACCGCCGCGTCGGCGCCACCCGGGGTGGCGTTATAGGAGTGATAGCCCCACCGCGAGCTGCCCTCGGTGTCCAGTAAGAGGCCGTTCTCGTTGGGCTCGACGCTGGCGCGCACGTGGATGAGGGTGTTTTTGTCGGCATGCGACCACACGTGCTGCAAGCCTTCGTACTTCACCAGCCGAAAAGCGCAGCCGTTGTAGGTGCCGGGCACCATGAGCGCGCGCATATTATCGAGGATCATGCGGCGACTTTCTTCGATGACCTCCCGCACGGCGCGCTTGTAATAATCCGTGCCAAATTCCGCCAGCAGGACGTGGGCTGCGCTGTTGATCATGGCGCAACCGGCCAGCCGCATTTTGTCGTCCAGAATGTTCATGGTGGAGGCGCGCGTGCGGCGCTCCCAAATGGCCTTCCACCAGGATTCTTGTTTGAGCTTGCGGCCCGTGCGCATCGGCGGACACACCAGTCCGTCCATGAAGGTGTCGACGGAAAAAGTTGCCCAGGAGCCAGCGACCGGCGCGCCGTTTTCCATGAGGTGGTTGATGCCCACCGCCCAGCCGAGCACTTCGCCGTTCTCCACGATGGCGGTGAAGGAATAAAAATCGCCGGGGTGCGGCACACCGCCCGTTTTGCCGTCGGACACCGCATAGACATCGCCGTCTTCGATGCCATCGTTGACGTCGTAATCGTTGTCCGCCATGTAGCGGATAGCGACCGGGAAGATGGCGGTGTGGGACAGAAAGCCCATGGACACGGCCAGGGTATCGCCCTCGGGCGTGGTGACGCCCCACAGGCATTCGCCCATTTCGCGCGAGCCTGGACTGGCCGCCACAAAGCGCGCCGACTCGCGCGCCGCCAATACCGCGGCGTGCAGTTTGTTGTAGAAGCGTTCGTATTTAATGGGGTCGGCATCGCGTAGCGACAATTCAGTGATGCCGTAGTAGTGCCCGGTTTCTTGGGTGAGTCGGTCGCGTTTGGCGACCTGTTCGCGCAAGGTCAGGGCGGCGCTGGGCGCGGTTGCCGGGAGGATGTGTTTACGTTCGTTGACGACCGCCATGAGGGTTGCTCCCAGTCTGCGATGGGCGCGACCGGAGGTGTTCCGGCACGCGGGAAGATCGAAAAATTACAGATGAATGGTACGTTTTCTGGGAAACTAGCGTCAAGCTGAGGCGCGCGGCGGGGGCCGGGGCAAAGAGCCTCTAGCGGCGCTCCGCGCGGGTTGCCTTGTTAGCCCGGCGGCCCATGGCTAACATCTGGCGGCCACAGAAAATACCTTCAGGGAGTCACCGCGTGAAAATTGCCTACATGCCCGATACGCATTTCGGCCCGTACGACCAAACCACCCCGCCCACCGGCCCGCAAGTCGCCGATGCGATGGAGCATTGCCTCCTCGAGGCGGAAATCGCGGAGCGGGTGGGCTTTGACGGCCTGTGGGTCCCCGAGCGCCATCAACGCCCCGAAACCTGGTGGCCCAATACCATCACCCAACTGACCGCGTTGGCCGCCCGCACCCAGCGCGTTGAATTGGCCTGCACCGTCATTCAACCGACGTTCCACCACCCGGTGCATCTGGCCGAACAGCTTGCGCAAATCGATTGTCTATCGCGTGGCCGGCTGACCTTTGGCGCGGGCGTTGGCTACCACCAGGATTATTTCCGCTGTTTCGGCGTGCCCTACGCGAAACGCGGCAAACGCTTTGAAGAAGTGATGGACATCATCGAAGCCTGCTGGACCCAAGAGACCGTGAACTACCACGGCGAGTTCTTCAATTATGAAGGCGTGAAAATGACCCCCAAGCCCTACCAGCAGCCGCGCCCGCCGGTGTGGATAGGCGCCTTTGCCGACAAGGCGCTGGAGCGCGCGCTGCGCTGGGACGGCTGGTGCCTGTGGTTCCCGCCGGAGATTAAAACCTTAAAACCGCAGGTCGAGGCGATGCGCGAGAAGGCGGACAAACTGGGTAAGAAAAATTGGCAGTTCACCATGGGCTTTGAAGGCTGGCTGGGCGATGAAGCCGACCTGCGCGAAAAACACGGGCACCGCTGGGTCCGCGAATGGGGCTTCTACGCCGAGAAAGGACTCTCGCCGGACGCCACGCCCACCAATATGCTGGACACCATCGAAAACATGTTTCTGTGTTTGGGCAATCGCCAAAAATGGCTCGACCGTTTGGGCGAAATCAAGGAACACATCAACCCCGACTGGATTTGCATCCGCACCCGCAATCCCGTCAATGAAGGCCATTACTACCCGGGCCGCGCGGAGTCTCTGGAAGTGGTCGAACGTTTTGGCGAAATTCTGCACGAGGCCCGCTAGAACGCAGGGCGGCCGCGCGCGGCGCGGCCGGGCGGGGAGACTGAGAGTAGGGGCGCACGCAGCATGGACCGCTTCGACCGTATTTTTAACCTCCACAAGCTATTGGTGCGGGCACGCGTGCCGCGGTCGCGCGCTCACTTGGAGGCAGCGTTGGAAATTTCGCGCGCCACGCTAACCCGCACTATCCGTGACATGCGTAATTTTCTAGGCGCCCCGATCGAGTTCGACCGCGTCCGTAACGGCTATTTTTATCAAACCCAGACCGGTGGGGGGCGCTACGAATTGCCCGGCCTGTGGTTTAACGCCGAAGAAACGATGGCGCTATTGGCGTGTCAGAAATTATTGAGCAACCTCCAACCCGGGCTGCTGGACCAGGAAATTGAGCCCATCCGCGCCCGGCTGGAAAAGCAGTTGGCGGCCCGGCAGGGCGGCCGCGGCCAACTGATCAACCGCGTGCGGATTCTGGACATGTCGCGGCGGCCGCCGGCGGCGGCAGTGTTTGGCCCCTTGAGCACGGCCTTGACGCAGCGCTTGCAGCTGCGGTTTGGCTACGATGGACGTGGCGCTGGCACCGCTAGCGAGCGGCTGGTATCCCCGCAGCGTTTGGTGCACTACCGGGACAACTGGTATCTGGACGCCTGGGACCACGACCGCGAGGCGCTGCGCAGCTTCGCCGTGGAACGCATTCGTGCGGCCCATGCGCAGAGCACGCCGGCGCACAACATCCCTGATGCGGAACTGGATGCCCAGCTGGCCGCTGGCTACGGCATTTTCTCGGGGCCGGTCGCGGCCTGGGCCGTGCTGCGCTTTACGGCCGTGCGCGCCCGGTGGGTAGCCGACGAACAGTGGCATCCCGCGCAGACCCACCGCTGGCTGGAGGATGGTCGCTACGAGTTGAGCGTGCCTTACAGTGACGCCCGCGAACTCCTGAGCGATATTTTGAAACATGGTCCCGACTGCGAGGTTATCGCCCCGGCCGAACTGCGCGCCGCAGCGGCCGCCCAGTTGCGTGCCGCCGCCGCCCTGTATCCTCCCGCGGGTGACTGAGCGGGGCCCGTGTGGTGGTGGGATGAGGGGGCGCGACTGGTCAAGCAATTGCCCGATCAGTCACACTGTGCAGCATCAACCTCAAACCTCGGACACAATCTCATGCGCTTAGCGTTAATGCTGGGTTACTCCGGCTCCCACTACAAAATGCCGCTGGACCTCGTACGCGAGGCTGAAGCGCTGGGCTATGACTCCTTGTGGACGGCTGAGGCCTATGGATCAGATGCGGTAACCCCCGCCGCTTGGGCGCTAGCGCACACCACAAAACTCAAAGTCGGCACCGCCATCATGCAGTTGGCGGCGCGCACCCCGGCGTGTGCGGCGATGACGGCCATGACGCTGGACCAACTCTCCGGCGGCCGCTTTCTGATGGGCCTCGGGCCGTCTGGGCCGCAGGTGGTCGAAGGCTGGCACGGCGAGCGTTACGGCAAACCCATTACTCGCCTCAAAGAGTACGTCTCGATCGTCCGCCAGATTTTTGCCCGGGAGGGGCCGGCCACCCACCGCGGCGAGCACTATCAAATTCCCTATCAGGGTGCGGGCAGCACGGGCTTGGGCAAACCGTTGAAAAGCATTCTCCACGGCAATCCAAAATTGCCCATCTACACGGCCGCCATTTCCCCCAACGGACTGAACGCCGCCGGTGAAATCGCCGACGGTGTGTTTCCCGTGTGGATGGACCCCGGTCGGTTTGATCTCTTGCGCGAACCCCTGACAGCCGGCTTTGCGAAAGCGGGCGGCGGCAAAAACTTCTCCCAATTTGACGTGGCGCCGTTTGTGCGGGTCGCTCTGGGCGACGATCTGGACGCCTGTCGGCGGCACATCAAGGACTTTCTCGCGCTCTACATCGGCGGCATGGGTGCGCGCGGTAAAAACTTCTATAACGATTACGCCTGCCGCTTGGGCTACGCGGCTGCCGCCGCCCAGATTCAAGACTTATATCTGGCCGGTCGCAAGGAAGAAGCGGCCGCCGCCGTGCCCGATCAACTCGTCGACAACTGCTCGCTGGTGGGCTCCGCGGCCCGCATCCGCGATCGCCTAGGCGCCTGGCGGGACGCTGCCGCGCGGGGCGAAATTGGCACTTTGGTGCTGACGGTCAATTCGCCGCAGGCGCTGCGCCTGATGGCCGAGGAATTGCTGTAGGCGAGCTTGCAGCCCCGCTGGGCCGAGTCGGGGTGGTAGCGCCGCGCGGGCGCCGAGGGCCGCTGGTGGCGTGCGGACCTCGCCCCTGCCCCGCGCGGCACGGGCGGGGGCGGTGACGAACGCGCGCTCAGTTGCTGGGCGTGGCGCGGCGGCTCAAGACCAGCGGGAGATGGTCTGACCGATATCTGCGCCAACAGAATTTTTAAGCCACGGCCGATAGCACCGGACCGAGCGCGCCACTTAAGCCCGGTGCCGCCTAGGCCTAGCCCTCGGTGAGGGGTAAGATTTCAGGGCTAGACCGGTGGCCAGCGTGTCTGGGAAGCCGGGGCGAGACCATAGCGGGGCTCACAAGTTAAGAGCACGACATCAAAGAGGAACTGTAATGAACCAACCAGTGTTAGTCATCGCGGCGTTAGCCTGTGCTTTCGTGCAGCCCGCTCTGGCGCAGACCCCGGCACCGGCGACCCGCGTGGCACCGCCGGCCGAGCCTTCGGTGGGTTTGAAAATTGTCGACGCCCTGTTTGTCAGACCGCCCTGCGTGGTCGGCGCTGGAGCCGCCACCGCAGCCTACGTTCTGCTCGCGCTACCGGCCCATATCATGGGGTATTCCGAGGTGTTGTCGGACTATCTGGTGGATGCGCCGTGGCATTTTGTGAGCGGCCGGGACTTGGGTCAATTTAACGACCTCACCCCGCTGCCCGCCCCGGCCCCCCGTTGATGAGGTCGCGCAGCAGCCCGCGCCTTCGTCCAGCCTTGACCTAGCCGCCTCCGGTGCGCCGACAGGGGGGCTGCGATCGCTAGCCCCCCCACTTGATCACCGGCGCTAGATCACAGGTGTTTGGCGAAGAATGCCAGCGTGCGCTGCTGGGCGAGGCTCGCGCTGGCGGCGTCGTAGCTCGCGCGTTCGTCGCAGTTGAAGCCGTGGTCCGCTGGATAGACGGAAACCTCGACTGCGGGTTGCGCGTGGCGGATGGCCTCCACCTCGCTCAGAGGAATGTGCGCATCGCGTTCACCGAAATGCATGATGACCGGGCACTTGGGCGCTCGGTGGGCTTCCCGCGCGGTACCGCCACCGTAGTAGGCCGACGCCGCCGCCACGCCGTTTAAGTCACAGGCCGACAGCCAAGTCAGCAGACCACCGAAGCAGTAACCCACCACACCCACCCGGCCATAGGCGCTGAGGGCGTCGATGGCGGCCTGCAGGTCGAGCAGGGTCTGGGGCATTTTAAGATCTTGAAAGGCGAGTTTGATGCCTTTCTGAAATTCGTCCTGATCGGTATAGCCGAGTTCCACATTGGGTTCCGCACGATCGAAAATCTGGGGCGCAAGTGCCGCGTAACCTGCCTTTGCGTAGCCGTCTGCGACGCCCCGAATGTGCTGGTTCACGCCGAAAATCTCTTGGATAATCAGCACGCTCCCGCGCGGTTTCCCGGTCGGTAAGGCTTCGTAGGCGCCGAAAGAAAAGCCATCGGCGGCGGTCAGTTGTCGATGTCCCATGGTGTGCAGGTCCTCGGATTAGTGGTTGGGGTTGGCTGGTCGGCTTTGCGTCGGCTGCGCTGCGGGGCATTGGGGTGGGGCCGCCACGCCACGGCGGCGGCTTGACCGCAAGGAGCATAGGCCTCGTGAGTGGTTTTATCGAGGGTAAAATGACCGCCTCGGCGGCGCGAGGAGGGCGGGGCCGGGCGGGCTAACCCTGTCGACTAGGCTAAGCTTACCGGCGCGACGCGGACCCTGAGACAACGGCTGGCCAAAACAGCGGCGCCGCGGCCTACCGGCCCCGGTGCAGCCGGTGCAGCCGGTGCCGGTAGGCCGGTATCCATCGAGCAAGCTAGGCGCGGGCGAGCAGCGTCAGTGGCCTCCAGTGAGGGGGGCATCGGCGCGGGCAAAATATCATCTAGCTGCTATACTTTTTTATCATCGAGAACAACACGCTATGGCGGCTAGACTGGCGCTAATCATCTGTGAATATTGCGATACGGTGCACGAGTCGGTTGTCCTGACCAAGCGTGAGCGTGCCTATTGCGTGCGCTGTGGGGCGCTAGTGCAGCGTGACGCGCCTCTGAGTGTGCAACAATTACTGGCGCTCTCGATCAGTGCGGCACTGGTTTTCGTTTTCGCCAACGTGTTCCCCGTGATCGCCATTACCATGCAGGGTCTGAACAATCAGGCGACCTTGTCGGAGTCGGTCTTGGCCTTGGCCCAAGGGCATCTGACGCCCATCGCGCTCATGGCTGGGATGACGATTATCGTCGTGCCGTTCTTGCAAATTACCCTGCTGTGCTGGCTTACCAGCTTTGCCGCTCTGGGCCGGGCCGCCCCGGGGTTCAAGGGCTGCATGCGCGCACTGGAACACTTGCGACCCTGGAGCATGTTGGAAGTAGGCCTCCTCGGCGTGTTGGTTGCGATCGTCAAATTGGCCGGGATGCTGGATGTGCATCCGGGTCTGGGCGTGTGGGCGCTGGCGATGCTCACGGTCTTGGTCATTCTTATTTCAGGCAAGGGGATCCGTCGCCTGTGGGATGATTTAGAGGGCCTGATTCCATGACCATGCCCCTGTCTGCTGGGCAGTTGAATTTGGTCTTGTGCCACTGTTGCGGGCAGGCCTGCCCGGTGGCGCACGCCCGTTGCGATCGCTGTGATGGGGCTCTGCATCGACGCAAACCCAACAGCCTGGCCCGCGCTTGGGCCTTTTTAGTGGCAAGTCTCATCTGCTATGTGCCCGCCAATATCTTGCCGGTCATGTACACGGACATTTTAGGCAGCGGCAGCGGGAACACCATTCTCGGCGGCATACTCGAATTCTGGAACAGTGGCGGTTGGGACCTTGCGCTACTCATTTTTATCGCCAGCGTGGTGGTGCCCTGTACAAAATTTCTGGTTCTTGGCACGCTACTGGTGTCTTGTCAGCGCCGCAGCCGTTGGGCACCCATCGAGCGGGGCAAAATGTTTCGGATGATCGAGGTGGTGGGCTACTGGTCGATGCTCGATGTGCTGGTGGTGGCCCTAGTCGTCGCGCTGGTGCAGTTTCAATCCCTGAGCAGCATCGATCCGCGTGGGGGCATTCTGTTTTTTGGTTTGGTGGTGCTGCTTACAATGATTGCCGCCATTAGTTTTGATCCCCGGATCATCTGGGACTCAGAGGTTGAAGATGGCTGAACACCCCGACTCCCTGCCCCCACCGGGGCCGAGCAAGCCGATAATCAAGAGACCCCGTTTCGCCCCGTCTTGGGTGTGGGTCGTGCCGATCGTCGCGGCGCTGGTCGGGATATCTATGTTGATTCAGAGCCAGAAGCGGGTGGGACCTAAGATAACCGTGAGCTTTCTGACCGGTGACGGCCTAACGGCAAACAAGACCGAGGTCAGATATAAGAATGTGGTGATCGGTAAAGTGAGCGCGATTAACCTCCATGAAGACCGTTCCCGGGTTGACGTCGAGATCGCCCTCGTGGCGTCAGCCGATCCGTTCGCGGCGGCCGATTCGCGCTTTTGGGTGGTGCGACCGCGGATTGGTGCGGCCGGAATCTCGGGCTTGGATACACTGTTTTCCGGGGCGTTTATCGGCGCCGAGGCGGGCGAGGCGAAGGAGACCCAAAAGCAGTTTGTGGGCTTGGAAAACCCGCCGCCCATTACGTTTCGCGAGCAAGGGACTCGTTACGAATTGCACAGCGACACGCTGGGCTCGCTCGATGTTGGGTCGGGCCTGTATTACCGGCGCATCCTCGTGGGACAAGTGGTGTCCTACAGCCTCTCGCCGGATGGTAAAGGGGTCGATTTGCAGGTTTTCGTTAATGCCCCGCAGGATAAATTTGTCACCGAAGACACCCGTTTCTGGAACGCCAGCGGCGTCGATGTGAGTCTGGGCGCCGATGGCATGAAGATCAGCACCGAGTCCCTCGCCTCCATTCTGGCTGGTGGTGTCGCGTTTCTGGAAACAAAGTACGGCACCGCCGTCGAGCAGTCCAAAGCAGGCAAAAAATTTACCTTGTTTGTCGATCAAGACGCGGCCGACGCCGCCAACGGCGCGCCGCATTACATTCGGATGCGTTTTGATCAGCCCTTGCGCGGCCTGACTGTGGGGGCCCCCGTGGAGTTTCACGGCGTGAACATCGGTCAAGTGGCGTCCATCGACCTCGACTACGACATGGTGACGCAGAAGTTTCCAACCTTGGTGGGGGCTGTGATCTACCCCAATAAGCTGGGCGAGTTTTATCAAGAAATTATCAAGAATCCGCTCGTGATTAGCGGTCGGCAAGGCCACCCCGGGTGGTTGCTGTCCAAATTAGTAGCACAGGGGCTTAGGGCGCAGGCCAAGACGGGGTCGCTGCTGACGGGGCAACTCTATGTGTCGATGGATATCGCAGCGAATGCCAAGCCGGTCATATTCGACCCCGCGAGCCAGCCCCCCGAGATCCCCACGATTGAAGGTGGCTTCGATAAACTGCAGGATCAGCTGCAGGCCACGGTCGAGAAGATCAGCAAAATCCCGCTCGATAAAATTGGGATCAATCTCAATAGCGGGCTGGAAGAAGCTCGAGTAGCCCTGCATCAGGTCAACGCCAGTCTGCTGCCGAATTTGCACGCGACCCTCAAGGACACGGACGCCGCCGTGAAAGACATCAACGCCGCGGTGCTGCCTGAATTGCACGACGCCTTGGTCGAAACGCGCAAAGCCATGGCCCTGACGAATGGCATCCTGGCCGAGGATTCCGCACCGCGCCAAGAAGTGGGAGAGTTACTTGAGGAAACTTCACGCGCCGCACGCTCAGTACGGGTGCTGACCGATTTTCTCGCCCGCCATCCCGAGGCGTTGGTGCGGGGGCGGGTTAAAGATCGACAGCCCGATGGCTATCAGGCGTCGCCTTCGTACTCTCGAGATATTCCTCAGGAACCAACACCATGACCACTCGCTTGTTGGCGTTACTCGGCACGCTAGGTCTCAGCGCCTGCGCCTCGGCACCAACCCACTACTACACGCTGTTGCCGACGGCGGCGCCGGCCGCCACCCGCACGGATCTCGCCGCAGCAACTTTCCAGTTCGAGATGCGGCCGGTGCGGGTACCGGTGCAGGTCGACCAGCCAGAGGTCGTCGTGCGTGAGGGTGTTGGTAGTTTGGCGCTGCTGGAAACCGAACGCTGGAGTGCGCCTTTGGCCGATGAATTCCACGACGCGCTGGTTAGCCAACTCGAGATCAATCTCGGCCTGCGCGACATGGCGGGTCTAGCCCGTCACTCCAAGCTCCCCATCCTCTCGCTGCAGGTCGAAGTGCGGCGTTTCGACTCGGTGTCCAAGCAATACGCCTTGATCGATGTGGTCTGGAGCATGAGCCAGCGGGCTAGCGGTCGGGAGCGGCGCAGCCTGACCTGCAGCAGCGTCATTCGCCAAGCCGCCGGCCCCAAAATAGCGGACCTCGTCGCGGCCCATCAGCAGGCGATCGGACAACTGGCGGGGATCATCGCGACCACGGCACGCAGTTGGTCAGCGCTACCGGCGACCACCTGCCCCTAGCTTCGAGGCGAGGTCGGCGGGTGCTCGCCCGGCGCCAGCCTATGCGCGGCCCCCGTGCAAGGCCACCGCCACGCCGCGGACTGCGGGCGGGGCGCGGGCAAGACCACGGCCCAGCAACGGCGCGGTGGTAGCGGCGCCCGCCAACACCTCACCCCATCCGCGTGCAGCAGCGCACCCAGCGCTTCGTCCAGCATCGCGCTAGGTCACTTGATAGCGTTGCGCCAGGGCGGTGAAAGCCTGCAGTTGTGCCGCCTGCCAGGCGGCATCGCGGCCTAACTCTCGGGCCAGCAACGCGACCGCCGTCGGCGCCATGCGCTGGGCGGCCGCCGCATTCAGGAAGAGCGCGCGGGTGCGCCGGGCCAGCACGTCTTCTAGCGTGCGGGCCATCTCGGCGCGCGCCGCCCACACGACTTCCGCCGCCAGGTAGGGCAGGGCCGGATCCAGGGGGCGCGCTAGCGTGGGGTCGGCTGCGATCAGGCCCTGAATGGCGAGCGCATCGCTACCATAAACGCGCAGGGCGCCGAACTGCGCTGCGTTCGCATGATAGCCGTGGATGTTCAGGGTCTTGGTCACGCAGGGTTGGTCGGGGAGGTCGCCCAGGGTCGCCGCGTGATTCACGGCGTCTTGCGCCATATTCCGGTAGGTCGTCCATTTGCCGCCCGCGATGGTGAGCAAACCGCTGGGGTCGATATGGAGGGTATGGTCGCGGGAGAGGGCCGCGGTGTTCTGACCACCACCGGCCTTAACCAGCGGCCGAATGCCCGCAAAGACGCTGAGGATGTCGGCGCGGGTCGGTGCTTTTGCCAAATACAGGCTCGCGGTGCTGAGCATGAAGTCGATTTCCTCCGCGCGTGCCACCGGCTCGAGGGCGGCCTCGCTGACGGCGGTCTCGGTGGTGCCGACCAAGGTATGACCGTGCCACGGCAGGGCAAACATCACGCGACCATCGCGCGTGTGGGGCACCATGATCGCGCTCTCGCCGGGCAGAAAGGCGCGCTCAAGGACCAGATGCGCACCTTGGCTGGGCGCGATCATCGGCTGCGCGCTAGGCTCGGCGAGCCGGCGCAGGGTATCGGTGAACGGGCCGGTGGCATTGATCACCACGCGCGCACGCGCGCTGTGGGCCTCGCCGGTTTCAACATCCTCCCAGCGCACGCCGTCCACTAGCCCCCCCGCGTCGGCTTGAAAACCCGTGACGCGGGCGTAATTGAGCACGGTGGCGCCCTGTTCTACCGCAGTCGCCACCAAGTTGATGAGCAAGCGAGTGTCGTCAAATTGGCCATCAAAATAAACGACGCCACCCACGAGGCCGTCAGTTTTAAGATTGGGCAAGCGTTGCAGTGTCTCCTCTTTGGACAAAAACTCGGAGGCACCGAAGCCATATTTGCCGGAGAGCATCTGATAGAGCTTCAAGCCCACGCCGTAAAACGGACCCTCCCACCACGCGTAGCTGGGCACCACGAAAGGGAGTTCGGTCACCAGATGTGGCGCGTTCTGGCGCATCAGCCCGCGCTCTTTCAGCGCCTCCATGACCAAGGAAATATTGCCTTGCTCGAGGTAGCGCACGCCCCCATGGACCAATTTCGTGCTGCGGCTGGAAGTGCCTTTGCCGAAGTCGTGTTGTTCCAGCAGCAGCGTGGCGTAACCGCGAGTGGCGGCATCCACGGCCACGCCAACCCCGGTCGCACCACCACCGATAACAATGACGTCCCAGAGTTCGCGGCGGTCGCAGGCGTTGGCTAACTGGTTTTGACGCTGCATCCAGGTGCACCTGTAAAACGGGTTGGGGCGCGCAGCGCGGCGAGCGCCGGCACGTCAGGCGCGACGGAGTGCCCGTGCTCACCCTCGGGCCGGCGTGACCATCAGACCTGCCGGTCAGCCACGAGCATAGCGGCTTTAGGGCACGGTGGATCCGGGCGCGCGCGCAAAGCCCGCGAGGTCTCCCGCGATTTTACCGGTACGGGTCGCTGCGGCGACGGCTGCGCTCGCGGGTGGCGCGCGGCCCGGCCCAGGTTGGCGACCCGGGCGGCGGCGGCGATAGCTTCCACAGCATTTTTTTGGCAGCCTAGGGGCCAGCCGCCGTCCCCCCATTACCGAGGTCTTCACCATGAGCAGTCCAGCACCGTTCCAGCACCCTGATCCAGCCGCCAGCATCGCGCAGATAGTCGGCGCCGAACATTGCACCACGGAAGTCAGCCAGCGCCGCTTCTACTCCACCGACTTGAGTTTCGCCCCTGGAAAAATTGCGGCCATCGTTGCGCGACCGTCCAACACCGCTGAGCTGGCCGCCTGTGTTGCCGTTGCGGCCGCCGCGGGGATGGCCGTTGTGCCCCGTGGTGGTGGCATGTCATACACCCAAGGCTATCAGCCCGAACGCAGCGATACCTTGCTGATAGACCTCCGCCGGATGAATCAAATCTTAGAAATCAATACCGAAGACATGTTCGTGCGCGTGCAGGCGGGCTGCACTTGGAAGCAGTTATTTGAAGCGCTGGGGCAAGTCGACTGCCGCACGCCGTATTTCGGCCCGCTCTCGGGCATGTACGCCACCATCGGCGGTACGCTTGCGCAGAACAGCCTGTTCCTCGGCTCGGGGGTCTACAACACGGCGGCAGAAAGTGCGCTCGGCCTAAAAGTCGTGTTGGCGGATGGCCGCGTGCTCCAAACCGGCTCTGCGGCGCATCGCAACAGCAACAGCAACGGCTTTTGGCGCCATTTTGGGCCAGACCTCACGGGTATTTTTACCGCCGATACGGGGGCTTTTGGGATCAAAGCGGAAGTAACGCTGCGCCTGATCGAGGCGCCTGCGGTGACCTTGTTCATGTCGTTCGGTTTTGAAACGCTCGCCGACATGCTGACCGTGCAGACCATCCTGGCGCGCAAACGAATTTGCGCCGAATGCTATGGCTTCGATCCCTACTACAACAAAAGCTTCGAAGGGCAGGGCTTCACTTTCAAGGAAGGCCTGGCGGTGCTGGCCGATGTGGTCAGACAGGAAGGCGGCATCAAAGGGCTGTGGAGTTCCTTCAAAGTCGCGGCAGCGGGCAAGAGTTTCCTGCGCGAAGTGCCTTATTCCCTGCACATGACCTTCGATTCTTACGCCAAGGAAGTCGCCCATATGGGCCTGCAGGTGGCGCGGGCCGTGTGTTTGGCGCAGCGTGGGCACGAAATCGACAACACGCTCCCCACCGTTTTTCGGGCCCATCCGTTTGGGGGTGTGCGCACGCTGCTGCTGGGCGCGGAAGGGGAGGTGTGGCTGCCTATCCACGGCTTCATGCCGCTGTCGAAGGCGGTGGAAGTGGGCGCGGCCACCGAGGCGTTTTTGGCGGATAACCGCGCTTTGATGGCCGAAAACGGCATCAAAAGCTCCTACCTGACGTGTTTTTCCGGCACCGAATTCGTAATCGAGCCATCCCTGTATTGGCATGATGAACTGGGCGATTTCCGCCTGTCGCTGATCGAACCCGAGTTCCAGGCGAAGTGGAAAGACATCCCGGCAGACACCGCCAAACGTGCCATCGCTTTGCGCTTGCGGCAGGGGCTACGCGACCTGTACGACCAACACGGCTGTTGTCATCTGCAGCTCGGCAAGTACTACCCCTTCCAGGAGATGATCGCCAACGAGCCGCTGAAGGACCTCCTGCAGGGCGTGAAAGCCGTGCTCGACCCCGAACATCGCATGAATCCCGGCGCGCTGGGCTTGCGCTGAGGGCCGCGGCCCGGCGGGCGCAGGCAGCTTGAGAGGGCGGGCCACAGCGCCCGCGCCCCAGCAACTTGCGGGGCCCGCCGGCCCGCGCCACCGGCGACTTCCAGGCCACCAGCGCACCGCGCATGGGCCGCTCGTGGGTTACGTTTTGCCAACCCTAAACATCACGGGAGATCTCTATGCCAATCCGCAAGGCTTATGTCGATTGTTCGGCCGGACAGATCCATTACCGCTACGTCGAGGGCAGCGGCACGCCGATCGTCTTTTTTCAGCAGACGGCGTCGAGTTCGAAAATGTACATCAAAACGATGACGGCCTTGGCGGGGGAATATCCGCTATACGCCTTCGATACCCCGGGCTTTGGCGAGTCCTTCGACCCGGCTACCCAGCCCACCATGGGGGATTACGCGGACTGGCTGCTGCAGGCCATCGACGCGCTGGGGCTCACCCGCTTTCATATTTTTGGGCACCATACCGGCGCGTGTCTCGCAGTGGAACTGGGGGTGCGGCACGCTGCGCGAGTCGCCTCCCTGATGATGGTCGGGCCGGTGCCACTCACGGCTGCGGAGCGTTTGGAGTTCAGCCGCCGTTTCGGCGCGCCCATCGCGCCCAACGCGGAGGGTGAATATCTGACCGCCACTTGGGACTATCTGCGTGAGCTCGGCGCACACGCAGATCTGGCGCTCCATCACCGAGAGTTAATTGATACCACGCGCGCCTATCGGGGGCGTGCGCTGGCCTATGCGGCGGTTTGGGACCAAGACTGGACCGCGCTCTACCAACAAGTGCAGTGTCCGATGTTGCTGCTGTGCGCGCCGGATGACGTGCTGTTTCCGTTCTTTGCGCGCGCGCAGGAAATCCGCCCCGACGCCCGCGCGGTGACGCTGAGCGGCGCGAACTTCGAACCCGATCTGGATAGCGCAGGGACGGTTGCCGCCATCCGCGGGTTTCTCCAGACCTGCTAGCCGCGCCCGCGGCCCGCGCCGCGGCGGTCGCCCGCCGCGGGCGCGAGGCGGGGTTGTCGCCACGCTTAGCCCGCGCCAGATCTGCTGCGAATGATCGCGGTGGCCCGCGATCTTCACCAGCTGGTGCAACAGTGGCGTTTGGTTCGTGGTGGTCATCACAGTGGTGTGGCGGGTGTCCGAACATTGTTGGGCGAGAGCCGTGCGCGTGAGCAACT
Organism: Gammaproteobacteria bacterium; assembly: GCA_009692365.1. GTDB lineage: Bacteria > Pseudomonadota > Gammaproteobacteria. The sequence goes on along the minus strand of SHZJ01000012.1, from coordinate 21,830 downwards.
GGGCCGAGCAAGACGCTTTCCTAAAACACCGGGTATACCGGTCGCGCCGCGGGGAAACTTAACCGCCAGTTTTGGCCAAGTCGAGCACCGGCAATTGGGGGCAGGCTCAATTTATGCCGCACGATTCTGAGTTTCTGGCGACGCCCCTTGCTTCTGACTTAACCAGCCTCGGCATTTTTTTTCCGCGCAGAATGACAGACAGCGGCTGGCTTGAAATCACAAAACTAGGTAAGGCCACCATTTTGGCCCCGGTCTGGAGGGAAGCGGCACTGTCTTAGGCTCTCGATAAAATACCAATCGAGCCTGCCCCATTGCTTCCCCGGATTTAAATCGAGTCTGACCCCATTTACCATTTCTGAGGCTCTCGATAAAATACCAATCGAGCCTGCCCCATTGCTTCCCCGGATTTAAATCGAGTCTGACCCCATTTACCCCCCGGATTTAAATCGAGTCTGACCCCATTTACCAAGTCACCCCATTTACCAAGTCAGTCTGACCCCATTTACCGAGTCTGACCCCATTTACCCAGTCCCATTTACCCTTGCCATTTACCAGTCTGCGCGCCCGGTGGGTGAGTCACTGCGCCATTCGAGGCGTGCAACGCCGCGACACCCAGCGTGTCGCCATCCTCGTCCCTGCGGCCGGGGAGCAAATCGCTGGCTAGCAAAAATTCTGGCAACGATTGCTGGTCAAGGCTAACATCATAGCCAGCCACCGCGGCTGCTTCGGCACTTGACCATTGTGCCGGAACCGTCAATTTATCGACCTGAAGCGGTGACTCCTCGCCAAAGTTTTATAGCAGTTTATGGACTCAATCCTCGTTGCTAATGAATAAAACATCGTCTGTGGATTGGGCTGCCATCGAGGCACAGCCGGCGTTTCGTGCGCTGCTGGCGCGCAAGTCACGCTTTATCATCAGCGCCACGATTTTCTTCGTGGCCTATTACTTTGCGCTGCCGGTGCTGGTGGGCTGGTTTCCGACACTGATGAAGCAAGTGGTCTTTGGCGTGATTAACCTGGCCTACCTCTTCGCGCTGTCGCAGTTCTTCATGGCCTGGACGCTGGCCTTCATCTACACGCGTACAGCGGCCCAGTGGGACATCGCTGCGGCCCAAGTAATCAAGAACCACTGAGCGCCCAAGATCTATTTTATGCCCGCTGCCGTTTGGATGTTTTTGGCTTTCGTCGTCGCGACGCTTGGCATTACCGTGTGGGCTGCTAAAAAGAACACCGGCGCCAGTGCCTATTTCGCTGCGGGTCGCAGCATCACCGGCTGGCAAAACGGCCTCGCGGTGGCGGGTGACTATATGAGCGCGGCCAGTTTCCTCGGCATCTCGGGGATGATCGCACTCTACGGTTATGACGGCTTCATGTACTCCGTCGGCTGGCTCGTTGCCTACTTGACGGTGCTGCTCGTCATCGCCGAGCCGCTGCGCAATGTGGGTAAATACACCATGGCCGACTTGCTCGCCTTCCGGCTGACGCCGCGCCCGGTGCGCGCCATGGCGTCGCTGAGCACGATCACGGTGTCCACCCTCTACATGGTCGCGCAGATGATTGGCGCCGGTGCCTTGGTGAAACTGTTGCTCCAGGATCTGCCTTGGCTCACTACCGAATGGGCCATCACCGGCGTCGGCGTGCTGATGGTCGTGTATGTCGTCTTCGGCGGTATGTTGGCCACGACTTGGGTCCAGATCATCAAGGCGATCCTGCTCATGACCGGTACGATTTTCTTGAGCATTTTGGTGATGGAGCACTTCGACTTCAGCTTCACCAAGTTTTTCGAAGCCATTGCCCATCTCACCTACACCGACAAATCCGGAGTCGAAGTCACGAAGAATTTTCTTGAGCCCGGCATGAAATTCGGTGCCGATGTTACCCACGGCTGGGGCCCGCTCGATTTGCTCTCCCTGGGCCTCGCGCTGGTCTTTGGCACGGCCGGATTGCCCCACATCCTCGTGCGGTTTTACACCGTGCCAGATGCTAAAACCGCGCGTGTCTCCGTCGTGTGGGCCATGGTCATCATCGGTATCTTCTACATCCTCACGACCTTCCTCGGTTTTGGTGCGGCCACCATCTTGAAGCCCGACCACATCGTCACCGACAACATGGCGGCGCCGCAACTCGCCGAATTCCTTGGTGGGTCGATCTTCTTCGCTTTCATTAGCGCCGTGGCCTTTGCGACCATCCTTGCGGTCGTCGCCGGTCTTACCATCAGCGCCAGCGCGTCATTTGCGCATGATTTTTATTCCAACGTTCTCCACCACGGCAGAGAAAACTGCCCCAGCATGGAAGTGCGTGTCGCACGCATCACCGCCTTCGTCGTTGGTGCCATCTCGATCTTCCTCGCGATCAAGTTGCAGAACGTCAACGTCGCCTTCCTCGTCGGCCTCGCGTTCGCGGTCGCCGCCAGCGCGAATCTGCCCGTCATCGTGCTGAGCATCTACTGGAAGAAGTTCAGCACCACCGGCGCCGTGCTCGGTCTCGCCGTCGGTCTCCTCAGCAGCATCGTGCTGATCATCCTCAGCCCCAGCCTGATGGGCATCGACGGACCCGAAATCCTCGCCGCCAAGCGTCATCTCATTCAGGCCAACGCCATCTTCCCGCTCACCAACCCCGGGATCGTGAGCATTCCTCTCGGCTTCTTCGCCGCCATCATCGGCTCCTTGATGAAGCGTGAACCGCAGGCCGAAGCGAAGTTTGCCGAACTCAAGGTCCGCGCCCACACCGGCCTGGGTGCCGAGCAGACGACCGCACCTTGATCAGCGACACAGCCAGCCACGCGGCACCAGCGATGGCGAGCAGCGGAAGTTCGGCGGTGATTAAACAGCTGCTGCGGGACGGCTAGCGCCGGGTGTGGGGCGAGCATTCGCGCAAGCGCCCACGCCACATCGGCGTTGCCGACCGTCTTGCGCTGGCCTCGACCTGCACCCGCCACCCGCGTTCGGCACCGGACAGAGCTGCCACTTTGGGGCCGCGCAAATGAGCGCCGTGCGGCCGCTGGGGTGCCGTACGCACAATAGACGCAGAGCAGCCGAGCACGCGGGTTGAGCAGTCGCTCGCCGCGGGTTTTGAAGGGCAGGTTGCCGGCAAAATCGGGCATCGTCAGACCCGGCCCGTCGACGTCGGCTGCCAGCAAGCTTAAAGGCCGTGGGCGATAAAAAATGGCGCTGTTGCGCGGGCATGAAATCCCGGCTGGCGGGGCGGCCAACAGCCGCCATCCGCGCTGCCACGCGGGGATGCTGCGGCAGCGTTTTTGCACCGGCATGCCAGCGCGACGGGCGGTCTTCCAAGTCAGCCGGGGTCACGGCGGCTACTCCGCGCCACCCATCCGCGCGCCGCGAGCGCCGAGACTTGCGCCGCCCACGCCTCAGCGCCACCCGCGGCTAGAACTCGAAGCGCCGAGACTTGCGCCGCCCACGCCTCAGCGCCACCCGCGGCTAGAACTCGAAGGGCAAACCTACCGCACTCTCACAGATGAAGTCACGGTGGGCGAGCAGCGCCGGCGACGCGGCCGCGCGCACGGCCGGTGGTGAGCTGCTGTACAGCTGCCGGAAGTCTGCGTTCATGGGGCACAGTTCATCGGGCAGCGGGTCGACGAGGTTGGCAAACGTTGCCCAATAGAGATCAAGCGCGCTCAAGCTATTGCCAACCAGATAGACCTTGCCCGCCGCTTTCTGCCGCTCGATCTGCGCCGACAGCAGGCTCAGGATGTCGCTAGTACGTTGCGCTGCGGCGGCCCCCGCCGCGGGGTTATAGCCGTAACTGTCGCCGAAAAATTTGGAAAAATTGTAGGCCGGTGACGAGGGACCCTCCTGAATCGGACCGTGGACCAACATCAGACGACGCGTCCAGCCCAGACCATTCTCACCGGCCACTTCATGGGCCAGCCCCAACATCAGTGCACGCTCAGCGGCATCGACCGGAAGCAGAGAAGGGCCGCTGCCAATGCGCTCGGCTAAAAAAAGAATTTCTGCCCAGCCGCTGCGCGCAGGCTCATCGTTGTGGACCGCCACCGGCGCATTGCGGATACCGAGCCACGCCACTTGCGCCTCGTTGCTGCCCCCCAGTTCTTGTGCAATCGGCGTGTACGCCACCCGGCGCGCTTTGAAGACTGCTTTTGCGGCCTCGCCCCACGGCCCCGGTACACCGGCGGTCAAAATCAAGCGGGTACCAGCAAGCGATTTGGCGTCTTCGATTGTTCGGTATTGCATCAGAGGATCCTCGTCACAGTCGGGAGATTAGCGGTCGATGTTGGCCACCGGCGGGGCGGACGCGCGGGACAGGATGGCCCTTCGTTGGGCCTGCGCCACCCCTGCAGCGTCGCGAACGAACAGCAAGATAACCAGCGATATCGCAAAGATCGAGGGGAATCCTGCCGTACCTATCGCCATCCCCACAACCGGCGCGAACCTTGGCCCAATGCGCGTCTGCTGCTGGCGGCGGTTGACCTAGCCGGGCACCGAGCAAGTCCGCAACGCTCTCCGCTTGTTTAAGGTAGTTCGTAGCCGCTTACCGGCTCTGCGAGCCGCTCGACCCAGAAGCCATGGGGATGGGCACGGCCGAGCAACACCGACGGGCCATAGTGTGGCCACGAACGCCGCGTGATCTCGTGTTTGTGCACGCTGCGATTGGCGTCGACCCGCACCCAGCCCAGCGAACGTTCTACGCTCGCGAGCGCGCCGGCTGCTGCCATGGCGGCGGCAATTTGCTGCTGCGGTGCTTCGTCTAAGTACTGCCAGACGATCGAAGACATCAGTACGCGGGGCACGCCCACAGCTTGCGGCTCCGCGAGACGCACTGCCAGCCCGGCCATGGCGTCAGCGATATCCACCCGCGGCGGCGCCGCACACAGCACCCTCAAGGCCGTAGCCAGCCGCAGGAAGCGCGCCTGATGATCCGGCCACACAGAGGCCAGCAAGCGCTGCGCGCCGAGAGCGGTCGTCGTCGCCACCGGCGCGAGGTCTACGCCGCGCGTAGTGAGAAGGTTGATCGGGACCGCCGGCGGCGGCGGCCCGCGCCATTCGCGTGTGAGGGTGAGTGGCGAGTCAGGCGGCCCCGTCACAACGCCGGCCAGGTCGATGTGGAATCGGTCGAGCATCAAATTTAAACCGGCCGAGGATCCGATCTCGAGCAGTTCAATACGCGGACCATGGCGCGCCGCGATTGCCAGCAGGCCGGTCATCAATTGGACCGAGCGCCCCACTTCATTGGTGTGCGGCGGGCCGGCCGGCCACGGCAGCAATTCGACGTCATGGCTGGCCAACACGCCGCGCAGCCTTACTGCGTTGGACTCGGCGTCGCCGCGGCCATCGCAAAGAGCGGCGAGCGTTGGTGCATCGCCCGCCCGCCACAAGTCGTGCCCGGCGCTGGCCAGTCGCAATGGCAAGGCATCGCGTACCAGCATGGCCGGGCCATGCCCATACGGCGGCCCCGGTGCGCGTTGTGGGGTCGATGGCTGCCGCTAAGGCGCGACACAGCGCTGCGGTCACCGGCGCGTTATTGGCTTGGCAATAGGCTGTCTGCGTGGCGAAGGATTCGATCGGCGTCAGGGTGCTCTGGAGCGCGGGCTCGATCCCGGTCAGCGCATAGTGCTCAGGCGTCAGTATGACCTGATACCAAACGCCACTGCACCAAGGTGTAAGGCGGGTCAGAGTTATCGTGCGGCTCGAACACCGCCTCCACCGCCGCGCCGATCACAACTGCCTGCCGGGGATCACCGAGGAGATTGCCGATCATGCGCACCCGACCGTAGTCCGGCAGTTCCACCAGCACCACCAGGTAGGGGCCGTGGCCGTGGAGCGCGGCATGTACCGGGTGATGGGGCCGCTCATAACTGTAGATGTGCCCACGGCCAACAATGTCTACCCATGCCATCTCGAAGGAGTGGCACCGATGGCAGATCCATTCCGGGCCCCACTGCCAGGACTGACAAGCGCTGCAACGTTGAATGCGCAACTTACCTTCGCGGGTGCCTGCCCAATAGGGCTCGGCCAGACCATCGGGACCCGTGCCGGGCTGCGGCAGCCCCTCAGGCAGATAGGTGCTGCTCACAGTGCTGACTCCGAGCCTAGGATCAGTGAACTGACCGGCGTCACCATCGGCCCGCCCATGATCAGCGCGACATCGTTCTGGTGGGTCTGGTTGATCGCCACCCCGCGGATCTGGCGCACCGATTCGTGCACCAATTCCAAGCCATGCATATAACATTCAGCGAGATTGCCGCCGCTGGTATTGAGCGGTATGCGGCCGTTAGGCGCGATGAGATTATCTTTCACCAGCACTTCGTTCGCCTCCTCGGTTTTTACCAGGCCGTGCTCGACCAGACTCATCAGGACACCGCCGGTGAAGTTCTCATAACACTGCACGATGCCCATGTCGGCCGGGCCGAGCTTGGCCATTTGATATAGCCGGGGCGCGAGTTGTCCAAAATGACTGCTCGCGTAATTGGGCATGTTGTGCACCGGCGCGGCGCTGCGTGTATCACAACCCTGGGCACAGGCCAGAATGTAAGCCGGCTTGTGCTTGAGATCCCGCGCCCGCTCCGCTGACATCACGATCACCGCCGCCGCGCCATCGTTCTCCTGGCAACAATCGTAGAGATGGAAAAACGGTTCGACGATCCAGCGCGAGGTGTCGTACTTTTCTGCATCTAAGGGGCGGCCATGCATCACAGCGTTGGGATTATTTTGCGCGTGGTGATAACAGGCCAGCGAGATGGCGCGCAAAGCATCCTGTTTGATGCCGTGCTCGTGCATAAAGCGTGTGACCTTCATGGCAAAACGCTGGGCGGGCGACATCACCCCATAGGGAATAACGAAGGAATCATCACCCGCCAAGACCGCCGCCGCACCGCTGCGGCCATAGCGGCGATACTGGCCCTGCGCGAGCGAGCGGAATGCGACCACGCAATCGGCCATGCCGGTCGCGACTGCCGCGGCGGCATTGCCGATCGCGCCGCAGACACCACCGCCACCACCGCCCCAGAACATGTTGGAGAACTTCAGTTCGCGGATCCCTAGCGCCGCCGCCAGATGCCCGGCGTCGGAACGGTCATCACCATAGGATGCAAAGCCGTCGACCTCATCGGGGCTGATGCCGGCGTCGGCACAGGCCGCGACCACCGCTTGCAGCGCCAGCTTGAATTCACTGTGGGGCGAGGCGCCATGTTTGTAATAGGTTGTCTCACCGATGCCGGTGATGGCGGCCTTGCCGCGCAAGCTGCGCTCGGACATGTCTTCCCCTCACCGTGTCACGACCAATGAATAGGATCAGCATCGGTGCGCCGGTGTAGCGCGCCCGCAAGTGGCGAGTATAGGGGCTGCCGTCGACGGGAATCGCTGTCACCGGCGCTGCGAGCCGCCCGGAGCTTCCACATTTTTTTGCCGCGAGGGTTTTGGGCGCGGGCGGGGGAGCGGTTGCTGGCTCGCCACGGCGCGTAATCGTGCGGCGAGGGCCATGAACGCGGCGCTGTTCGCATAGACTGTAGCCTTCTGTATCCCACTAAAAAGGATCTCTCATGCGGGTCGGAACCGTCATTGCCATTTGGAGATACCCGGTAAAATCCATGGCCGGGGAGTTGCTTACTCGCGGAGCGTTCGACGAGATGGGCCTCGCCGGCGACCGCGGTTGGGCCTTTCGCGACGAGGAAGCCGGCGAGATACGCGGCGCGAAGCGACTGCCGATGCTCCTGCAGTGCGAGGCGCGCTATCTGGAGGAACCGTGCGAGGGGACGATCCCGGTGGCGGAATTGCGCCTCCCGTCGGGTGAGCGGTTGACGACGAGCGATCCGTCGACCGCCGCGAAAATCTCCGCATTGCTGGGCCGCAAGATCACACTGTGGCCGCGCCAGCCGAAATCGGATCTCGCTCACTATCGGCGCAGTTCCACAATAAATTTCGCAGACGAACTGCGCTACATGTTCGCGCGGACGCACGACGAACCCCAACCCGAGGTGTCGAACATCCCCGCGCCACTGCGCCAAGAACTCGCCCAGTACACCTCACCGCTGGGCACCTATTTCGACGCTTTCCCGCTCACCATCCTCACCACGGCGATGATGGCGGAACTCGGCCGCCTGAATGGGGCGGCACGCTTCGAACCGATGCGCTTTCGTCCGAACCTCGTCATCGATACCGGTGAGGCGAAAGGTTTCGCCGAATTCGATTGGTGCGGGAGATCGCTCCACGTTGGTAGCACGATAATCGATGTCGTGATCCCGACCGTGCGCTGCTCGATGACGACGCAGGCAACGGGGAAGCTGCCCAAAGACCCGTCCGTATTGCGCACAATCGTGCGCGAGTCCGGTCAGAACTGTGGCGTTTATTGCAATTTAGCCAAAGCCGGCGATATCGCCGTTGGCGATCCCGTCGAACTCATCTGAGCCAGCAGGCTCGCTCGTCTGGACTTCGGGCCGGGGCGTGAGGTTGGGCCGGCGCGCCTGCGGCAACGCAAAAATTCGAAGCCGGGAGGCTGGGGCGGCGGCGGCTCGCGGGTGCGTTACCACCCCCTCGCAGCCGGTCGCAACAGGGCTGGGACACCAACGATAAACAGTGGGTGTCGCGCCGGCGGTGCTGGATCAGCCGCCGGGCAGCGTCGATGGCGCCATTGCGAGACCTCGGATTAAAGCCGCGGGCCAGCATCAGGCAACAGCGCTGGCGCGGTGACCTTGCTCCAAGGGGCACCGCGCGGGACCCGCCCCTGCGTCTAGGTGGAGCGGCTACTGCCGTGCGTCAGCGGCGTGCCTGCAACGTTCTGTCCTAACCAGAGCGACCAGGCTCCGCGCGGCCGTAGTGCCGCAGCCCCGCGGCGCGCGCCCGCGGCGCTCAGCCCGCTCAGGGCCCGCCGTTTTGCACTAACTGCGTCACGACCTGGTAGAAATGGCGACAGGTAATCTCGCTGTCGGCAAAATGGATTTCCTTCAGCACCCCGGCATTCAGCCCAGCCTGCGAGCTTTCGCTGGTTGCAACATCCTCGCGGAACGCATCGCGCAGGAGCGTTATCGTCTGTTCTTGGGCGATCATCTGCGACGCCCGCGTGGGCGGGGCAAAATAAAGCGAACTCTCCCAACGGGTGGTCGTGGCGTCGATGGGCCACAGTTCGTGCACGAAATAGAAACCCGCCGAAGTATCGAACAACCAGTTGGGGAAAATGACATTGATGTCGAAGGAGTAATACGGATCGTTGTCGGGGTTGGTGCCGGGCAACTTTTTTTGCTCGGCTTGCGCGCCCTGCGTGAGGGCGGCATCGGATTTAATGGAAAACAGCTCCGAGCGGTGCGGCGTAAAGTCCGGATCGTAGGAGAACGAGGCGGCGCGGTTACGCTGGTAGAGTGCTAGGTGGGAGGGCCTGCAGCTGGGATTTCGGCGGCCCGTAAAGTAACCGCCGACGGTGCCCGAGTGCACGGTGTCCACGTGGTAGCCCTCCTGAAACGCATCCAGAAACAACTTCCAGTTGGCCTTTAGGGTGGCGCCCCAACGCCCCGAAACCACCATGGACTGGGTGGGAAATTGCGCAAGTTTCTCGCCGATTTCCGCCAACTGCTCGCGCAGTGTTTCGCGCGGTTGCTCGGCAAAGTTGACGAACACAAAACCATTCCAGACGTCGGTATGGATCGGCGCCAGGTTGAGTTTTTGCTTATCGAGCGCGTGGAATTGTGATTCGTCCGGGATACTCTTGATCCGCCCCGCGGTATCGTAGACCCAGCCATGGAAGCGACAGGTAAAGTACTTGCAGTTACCCGCCCCAGCCGCCACGCGGGTGCCGCGGTGGCGGCAGACATTATGGAAGCCGCGCACCACCCCGTCCTGGCCACGCGCGATGATGATGCTTTTATTAAGACACTCGATCACGCGGACAAAATAATCTCCCGCTGTCGGCAGTGCGTCGATGCGCCCCACCATTAGCCACATTTTCGAAAAAATGTGCTCACACTCCAGCGCCAGAAATTCTGGCGCGATAAAGGGCGTTACCGAGACCGGCCCCGTGCCGAGTTCGGGGTAGCGCTCGGCGTGTAGCCGGCGGGTCGTCGTGTGATCGAATGTTTCCAGCACGCTCATAGTCCTTCTCCCGCTCGGTTAACGCACATTACTGGTCCACAACTCGGTAGCGTGGCGGTGTGGGCAAGACGTCAAATTTTTCGAAAGCGACCGCGTGCGGGACGTCGGGCAGGTGGTAGTACTCGATGGCGGGCGCGACCTCCATGACCATGAGCGCCAGTTCCAGCAGGTTGCCTTGCTCGCGCGTGAGTGCGTCCAGCGCAAAGGCATCGAGGTACGCCGCGATCTCGTCGAGGCGGGCCATCACGGTGTGGTAGAAGTCCTCGAGCACGGGCTGGGATTGCTGCACGCGAAAAGCGCTCCGCGCCTGCTCGGTGGAATAGTTCCAGCCGGGCACAAAGTGCGCGAGGTCGGCAAACGCGGCGGGAAGTTGCTGGCTCATCGGCGTCCTCTGTGGGCGGGGCGGTGGTGGCCACCGCCGGGCTCCGCTCAGTCTCACCGCAACACACGGCCGCTGCCGGCCGCACCTAGCTCAGTCAAATCAGGTTCGAGTCGCTCCAGCGTGGCTGGCGGCCGGGGTCGTGGCCAGCGCGCACTGAACATCCGCGAACCAAGATACCGTTCAGCCTAGGTGGCCGCAACCAGCAGGGCGACAGCCTCCAAATCTGCTCGCCGCGCCCATCGGCCCCAACGCCGCCGGCGACGCGTCGGGGGGGGCTGGCTGGGCCGGCCGGGCTCAATTCGCGCCCTCGCGGGTTGTCGCTACGGCTAAGCTGCGGCCATAATCACGCCCGCGCGGCGCCGTCGGATGAGGCAAAAGGAACATCGGTATGACAGCCGTGGGATATGGGCTGGGGTTCATCGGCGCGGGACTCCTGGTGGCCAGCTATCTGATGCAGAGCATGTTGCCCCTGCGCGCGATGGCGCTGTCGGCCAACGTCTGGCTTTTGATCTAGGCCTTTTTGAGTGCGTCGTGACCCACGATCCTGCTGTCCTTGGCGATGATCCCCATCAACATCAAAAAACTGCTGCACAGGAGAAGCCTGATCGCCGCGATGGCGCAGGCCAAGGCCGATACCCCGGTGGCCGCGTGGCTATTGCCGCAGAGGCAGCGTCGCTTAGCCAAGGCCGGTGAGACCCTGTGGCATAAGGGCGAGGTGGCGACGGAAATGGTCTGCGTCGAAACCGGACAGGTGCGACTAAAAGAGCCCGACGTCGCGCTGGGCGCCGGCGCGTTATTGGGCGAAATCGGGCTGTTTTCGCCCGATCACCACCGCACCGGGACGAGCGCCTGCGACACCGATTGCGTGCGCCACACGCGGTCCGCCGCGGGCCGGGCACAGCTGTATGATGTCCACCCCAAACCAGGCTTTCATCTCATGCGCTTGGTCGTAGCGCGCCTGCTGCACGATATCGCCGCGGCCAAGGCACGCGCCGCCGAGCCAATGGCTGCCACCAACTGAGACGGCCCACGCCGGCACCGTACCGCGCCGCGCTCGGGGCTCTAGCGGGTGGACTTCACGATGGCCTCGCCACCTTTTTGAATATCTTTGCCCACCCCATTGATGGTGTTGCAGGCGGTGAGCGTCAACAGCCCCACCCAGATCAGAACAGCACGAGCGAGATATTGCATCCTGAAACTTCCTCTATAAAACAGTGTATTGAGCGGTTCTCAAGGCGCTTTTTGGCGACCTTTGAGCGGCCTATTGGCGGGGCTGTTCCCGAGACTCGGCGGGCCGCCTCGTACCGCGCGCGCAGAGTCTAACGGCTGTGGAGGACGCGCGGCAAATAGCGCGCAGGGCGGCTTTCGCTGACGGTTGGCAACACCCAGAGAAGGGGGCATATTCTGCCGTCAGCGGCGGCCTGAGGCCGCGCCGCGTAGCCAGCTAAACCAAGGCCAGTCCACCCCTAAGACGGAGTAACAACGATGGGAATCGAATCTAACAAAGAACTGGTGACCAACTTCTGGCGAGCCTTTAGCGAGGGCAAGTACGAGGAGGTGCTGGGCTTGCTCACGGAAGACGCGACCTGGTGGGTGGCCGGCACGACCGCGCTCTCGGGCACTTATTCGAAGCCAGAATTCGCCAAGCTGCTGGGCCAAGTCACACCCATGGCACCTAAGGGTTTACGCGTAACGCCCAAGCTGCTCACGGCGGAGGGCGACCGGGTATCGGTCGAAGCGGAGTCTTACGCCGAGTTTAGCAACGGGCGTACTTACCAGAATATCTACCATTTCATGATGGTGATCCGGGCGGGGAAATTTTGCGCGGTGCGCGAATATCTGGATACCGAGCACGTTACGGTGACCTTCGCACCTTAAGCCGTCAGCTGCCGCACCTCGGCTAGCGCGCACACCGCACGAGCCGAGGTCGGGCACCCGAGGTGCCTAGGCAATCACCCGCAGCGGTAGGGATTTCAAACCGACCAGCCGGTTATTGGGCATCCACACGGGGACCCCGTCCAGCGCGAAATTAAGCGGGCTGGCGAGGAGTTCTTCGAACACCACCCGCAGCTCCAATCGCGCGAGCACCGAGCCCAAGCAAAAATGCACGCCGGCGCCAAAACCCAAGTGCCGATTCGGGTTGCGCCCGGGCTGGAACTCGAAGGGCTGCTCGAAAATGCGTTCATCGCGATTGGCGGACATTTCCCAGAAGGTCACTTTATCGCCCTCGCGGATAAGTTTGTCCGCGTGACGCAGGTCACGGGTGGCGGTGCGGCGTTTGTAACAGGAGGGCGTTGTCCAGCGCACAATTTCTTCGATGGCGGTTTTTAGTAAGCCCGGCTGCGCGCGTAATGCGCGCCACGCGGCGGGCCGTTCGACCAGCGCCAACATGCCGCCGCTGATCGAGCGGGTGGTGGTTTCGGCCCCGGCGGGGAATAACAGGCCAAAGAACGAACGCAGTTCGTGGTCCGAGAGGGTCGAGCCGTCCGCTTCGAAACGGGCATGCACGATGGTGGAGAAAATATCGTCCTGCGGGGAGGCACGCTTGCTGAGGATCAGACCCTGCGCATAGCGGCGGATCTTGCGCGAGTATTCCTCGGCAATAACCGCCTCGGACGGGGCCTCGATGCCGTGGTCGATCCAGTCCACGAGCATCAGCCGGTCCGTCTCTGGCACACCTAAGACGATGCAAATGGCCTGGGTCGGGATTTCGCGCGCCACCCGGTGGGCGAAGTCCAGACGATCGCCGATCTCAAGGCCCTCCAGCAGGCGTCGCGTGCGCGTGCGCAGCTCGTCTTCCAGACCGGCGATGGCTTTGACCGTAAAACCCTCGTTGACGATCGCCCGCAGACGACGATGCAACAGGCCATCGGCTTGGTTCATCACGCGCCCGGCCGACTGTTCGTCCTTGATCGTCGTGCCCCCGGCAGTACGCGTCCCCCCCCGATCGGATGAATACGCGTTTGGATCCATGATCACCGCGTCGACATCGGCGTAGCGGCTGAACACCCAAAAGCCCTCGCCATCGGGGGTGACGGGCGTGGGCGGGTGCCAGTAAAGGGGTTCGTTAGCGCGCAGCCAGGTAAAGAATTCGTGCGGGAAACCCTGCGCGAAATTCCTGCCGTCGGAGAGGTCAAGCGCGGCATTTTGCATCTGGGTGACCCTCGAAAAAGCGGTGACGAAAGGCGGTGGGAGGCGCCCGATCTTGCACTTAGCGCAGCGATCATTAAAGCCTCCCCGTGCGCCCGATTGCGAGCCCAGAAAAATCCGCTATGCTCGGGCGAGTGTAATAGTTCCGAGTCTACGCCTGCACCCAGAAGGAGAACTCGACCATGTCCAGCCCTGACGACACCACCACGCAGGGGTCGCACGACCCGGTGGAATCCTTCGACGCCATCGTTATTGGGGCCGGGATCTCCGGCCTCTATCAACTGTATAAGTTGCGCGAATTGGGCCTGTCGGTGCGGGTGTTCGAGGCCGGCAGCGGGGTGGGTGGAACCTGGTACTGGAACCGCTATCCCGGCGCGCGTTTCGACTCTGAGAGCTACACCTACGGTTACTCATTTTCCGCCAGCCTGCTGCGCGAATGGGACTGGAGCGAGCATTTTTCGGCGCAGCCCGAAACGCTGCGTTATTTGGAATACGTCGCCGACAAATTCGACCTGCGCCGCGATATCCAATTTAACGCTCGCGTGCGCTCGGCCCACTACCAAGCCAGCACCAATCGCTGGGAGGTCACGACAGAAAACGGGACCCGTGCGCACGCGCACTATCTCATCACCGCGGTGGGGGTATTGTCGGCGCCCTACACCCCCGATATTCCGGGCATCGCGGCGTTTCAAGGGCGGGCTTGGCACTCCTCGAACTGGCCGCATAGCCCGGTCGACCTCAGCGCTCAGCGGGTGGCGGTCATCGGGGCGGGCGCGACGGCGGTACAACTGATTACCGAAGTCGCCAAAAACGTGGGGCATTTGACAGTGTTCCAGCGCACCGCAAATTTTTGCGTGCCGCTCAACAATGGCCCCATTCCACCCGCCGAACAACCCGCCCTCAAAGCCCGCTACGACGAGATGTTCGCGCGCTGCCGTGAGACTTATGGGGCATTCCTCTACGACTTCGACCGCCGCTCTATTTTTGACGTCACGGCGAGCGAGCGCACGGAAATTTTTGAGCGACTCTGGCTGGAACCAGGTTTCGGCCTCTGGTTGGGCAATTTTCACGACATCATGACGGATGAAAACGCCAACGAATTAATTGCGGAGTTCGTCCGTCAGAAAATCGGCGAGCGGGTGACCGATCCCGAAATCGCCGAACGGTTGACCCCGCGCGACCACTTTTTTGGCTCCAAACGCGTGCCGCTGGAGAGCGGCTACTATGAGGCTTACAACCGCCCCAACGTGCAGCTAGTGGATCTGCGGGCAAGCCCCATCGAGGCGATCACGCGCACCGGTATCAAGACCTCGGCGGCTGAATTCGACTTCGACGTGATTATTTTTGCGACCGGTTTTGACGCGGTCACCGGGGCGCTAACCCGGATGGATATTCGCGGCGAGGAAGGCCAGAGCTTAAAGGAAGTCTGGGCGGACGGGCCGCGCACCTATCTGGGTTTGCAGGTCGTGGGGTTCCCGAATCTATTTACGGTAGTCGGGGCGCAAAATGCCGCAAATTTCTGCAACGTGCCGCGCTGTATCGAACAAAACGTCGAGTGGGTGACAGACTGCCTTCGCTACCTGCGCAACCACCAACTGCAGCGGATCCAGGCCACCCCGGAAGCCGCAGAAGAATGGGGTCTGCATTGCAAAGAGGTGGTGGCGAACTCGCTGTTTCTGAAAATTAATTCATGGTTTATGGGCGCCAATATCCCGGGCAAAAAGCGCGCTTTTCTCGCCTACGGTGGCGGCTTGCCGCGCTATCGAGACAAGTGCGAGGAAGTGGCGGCGGGCGGCTATAGCGGTTTTCAACTCGAATGACGACGCAACGCGGGAGCACCACATGACCCCCATCGGATTTATCGGTACTGGCACTATCGGCAGCCCCATGGCCGCGCGGCTAATCGGTGGGGGGCAGGTGTTGCGGGTGTACGACCTGCAATCCGACGCTACTCGGGCGCTGGAAGATCAAGGCGCGCAGCGGGCCGCGAGCGGGCGGGAAATTGCGGAGACTTGCGCCGTTATTTTCCTGTCTCTGCCCGGCCCAAAGCAGATCGAGGAGGTGATGCTCGGTGCCGAAGGCCTGCTCGCCCATGCGCTGCCGGCCACCACGATCGTCGATTTATCCACTAATGCCCTAGCGCTGAATCGTCAGTTAGCGGCCGCGGCGCAGGCCCGCGGTTTGCACTACTTGGACGCGCCGGTGTCGGGCGGCAAAGTGGGCGCGGTGGCGGGTAAACTCGCAGTCATGGTCGGCGGGGAACTCGCAGCGTTCGAGGCGATTCGACCCCTGCTGGCCTGTTTCGGCGAAAATATTTTCTATTTGGGCGCGGCGGGCGCGGGCACGCTCAGCAAACTCATCAACAACCAGATTTTTCTATGCGCGAGTGTGCTCATTCAAGAGGGCTTCGTGATGGGCGCCAAAGCGGGGATGGATCCCAACACGGTGCTCGAAGTGTTGAAAGTCAGTTCGGCGGGATCGCTGATGGCGCGGGCTTCGTTGGTGCTGTCGCGAAAATTCGATCTCGACGTTTTCTCGCTGGCGATTGCCGCCAAGGACGTCGAAGTGGCGTTAGCCTCGGGCTTGGCCGTGGGCGCGCACATGCCGCTAACAGCCGCGGCCAGCGGCGTGTATCAGCAAGCTCTGGCGGCCGGCTTAGGCGCGCAGGATTTTTTCGCGACGGTCAAAGTGCTAGAAACTGCCGCCGGGGTGACGCTGCCGCCGCTGCGTAAGCCGCCAACCCCGTCTGCTTGATAGCCTAAGGTTTGCCGGCCCCCGCGCCGTAGACTTCCTCGACCTTGCGCAGGCCGGCCACGCCCGTGGGCCAGCCGCCATAGTGGGCGAGGTGCAGCATCATTTCTTCAATTTTTTCGCGCGGGATCCCCAGATTCTTCGCGCCGTGCAAATGCGTTTTCAGTTCTGTTTCTCGCCCCAAAACGGTGAGGGCGGTGATCGTAATCATGGAACGCTCTTCCAGTTTCAAGCCCGGACGAGACCAGATATCTCCAAACAGATTAGTGACGGTCACCTGCATAAACTCACTGCTTAGAACGCTGTCGGGCGGCGCGCGACCGAATAATTTCGTCATCACTTCGAGGCCTTGGTCAAAGCGTGGATGCTCGCTCATGGTCTGCTCCTGGGTGCTTGTTAGGGGGCTAGTAACTACCGGCCGGGCCGAGTTCGGTGGCACGCGCCGGTGCTGCGCGAGCGGCGTAGCCCCGCCGGGAACACGGCCTTCGAGCCCGTGGATCATGGGGTCTGAAAGGACTCTACGTCATCTGGCCGTCCCGCGCGCGCGGGAATTCTGAGCCGACCCGGCGCGGCTACCGCCGGGCCTGGCGAGCGGGTGGCCGGCGGCGCTGGCGCGAGGCGTGCGGCCCCTGCGCGTTCTCGCGCTGCGGCAGCGGGCGGCCGACGCTCCCACCCGGTGGGCAGAGCGGGGTGCGCCAGCGCTTAAACGCCTCGCCGGACCGCTGCGCCGGACCGCTGCGCGCGGGCGGCGACGGCGTGCCCTCGCCGCGCGTTCAGCGACCGGTAAAGTGCGCCGGGCGCTTCTCCACAAAAGCCGTCACCCCCTCTTTGAAATCTGCGCGTGTCGCGCACTCGGCAAAATTTTCTGCTTCAAACTGCAGTTGGGCTTCGAAATCATTGGCCAGCGAGCGATAGAGCAGGCGCTTGGTGTTGCCGTAAGCGTGGGTCGGGCCCTGCGCCAGCCGCTGGGCGAGTTGCGCGGTTTGGGCCGGCAGTTCGCCGGCGTTGGCCACAAAATTGATCAGGCCCATGGCTTGGGCCGCCCGCGCGGTGTGGCGGTCGCCCAAGAGCGCTATCTCCATCGCCTTTTTGATGCCCACCGCGCGCGGTAGCTGGAAGCTGGCCCCGCCGTCGGGACTGGTACCCAAGTGGCAGTAGGCGAGGGTGAAGTAAGCGTTTTCATCCGCGATCACTAGATGGGCCGCCAGCGCCAAACTCACCCCGGCACCGGCCGCCGCGCCCGCGACGCTCGCGATGATGGGTTTGGGTAGGCGGCGCAGCGCAAACATGATGGGGTGCAGGTCGTGGATGCGGAGCATGACTTGATTACGGATGGCCACCGGGGGTTGCTGCAGCAGCGTCGCCATGGCTTTGACATCGCCGCCCGCCATGAAGTGTTCCCCAGCGCCTTTGAGCACGATGCAGCGCACGCTGTCGGCCATTTCCAGCGCGTGCAGGCTCTGGATCAGCAGCGTGCGCATGTCGGTACTGAGGGCGTTGCGGGATTCGGGTCGACTGCACGTCAAGGGGGCGATGGCGCCGGTCTGGTCGCGCAGCAAGTCAGGCATCAGGATTCTCCTTTGGCGGGGCGGGCGGTCACGCAACAACCAGCCCCCGTAAATTAACGCATAACGCCGAGCCCGAGAAACCGGTATCCACGGTGACGCGGCAGGGCCAGCGTGGGAGCGTTCGACGGGCTGGCGCCGAGAGCCGGCTAGTGCGGCCGGCGGCGCTGGTCGCGGCCGATGATGACCCGCCAAGGCACTAGTGCCAGCCCAGTCGGGCGCGCTGGGCTGCTCGCGACTCAAGTTTTAACTTGCGGCACCGTCAAGCTGCGGAGGATCTGGCAAACAATTGGAGGCTCGCCCACATGAGTGAACTCACTGCCGTCCAAGCACGGGCTGCCCTCGCGGGCAAGCAGCCGTCGAGCAACGGGCCAGCGGCGCGCTTCGCGCTGCCGGAGCGGCCTGCCAAACCGGTGAGCGCAGCGGCCGACGCGCAGACCGATCTGGCGCCGAACCGCACAGCCGCCGACAATTACTCAACGCAACTCCTGCTGGAAAAACAGTTCGGCGTCAAACTCAGCGACATTCGCGCGAAAGTGCTGGAGATCTTCCGCAGCCAAGGAATGGATAGCACTGAGATTGAGCAGCTCTCCCCGGCAGATGCGCAGGCGCAAATCAGCGTGGATGGTTACTGGGGGGTCGAGCAAACTTCCGCTCGCATTGTTGATTTTGCCCGGGCAGCAGCGGGGCGCGATCCGAACCGATTAGAGGCGGTGAAAGCCGCGATCCAGAAAGGTTTCGAGGCGGCTAAAGGGGTCTTCGGCGGCACCCTGCCGGACATCTCCCAGCAGACCTTGGAGCGCGCGTTGGCCAGACTGGACGATTGGGCCGCCGAGCAGCCTGCGGCGCCGCGGGTCAACCTCAGCGTCTGAAGCGCGAGCCTAAACCGCCAGCTTAAAGCCCGCCCGCGCAGCTGCGAGCGTGCGGCGGCGAGGCTGGGCAGGCCCACGATGCTGCCCGCGGCGCGCGCTCGCCAGCCCTGATCCCCCGCGCGGAGACGAGCCCCGCCTAGGCGCTAAAGCCGCCATCCACGCCAATAATTTGCCCGTTGATATAGCTGGCGCCCGGGGAGACGAGAAAGTCGACCACCGCACTCACTTCGGCAACGGTGCCCATGCGCCCGAGCGGAGTGTTGTCCACCATCGCCTTGATGACTCCCTCGGCCAGCGGGTCGCCCACAAATTCGGACGCGTAGATGATGCCCGCGTCGATCACCGCCAACGCCGCCCCGTTACAACGCACGTTATACGGCCCCATCTCGCGGGCGGCCTGTTTAATGAGTGCTGCCACAGCCGTTTTAGGGCCACCCGACATGCCGTCGTTTTCTAAGGTGCGCAACACCGCGGTGGTCAGGATCATCACGATGCTGCCACCACCGGCGGCCTTGAGGGCGAGCGTGCCGTGCTTGAGCACATTGAAGGCCCCACGCACGTCGGTCTCATACACCCGGTCGAAATCGGCATCCGTGACGCTGGTCAGCGGCCGGAGCGGGATGGCGGGGCCGGTGGCCGAAACGATCGCCTCTAGTCCGTCGCCCTGCGCAGCGGCGAATTCAAAAAACGCGCGCACGGATAGGGCGTCCCGAATATCGACCTCCGCGCAGGCCGCCTGGCCGCCGCCGGCGGCAATCTGCGTCACGAGGGCCTGCGCCTTCTGACGTCCCCGCCAATAACCGATACACACCGCCCGCCGGCGCGCGATCGTGGCGGCAATATCCGCCCCTAAGCCGCCGCTGCCGCCGAGAATTGCTACCGTTTTCATCTGAGGGCTCCTAATGGATTTCCGCGTTGGGGGGATGCCGCAGGCCAGGACCCGCTGCCAAGGGGTGGCTTTCCCACCCTCAGTTACGCTACTCAATCTGCGCGCGCAGGGCATCGCAACGCCACGCCCCAGCGGCCTAGGCCGCGCGGAGGTGCCTGAAGTTGCTGCCGCGCGGCGGGGGGCAGGTGCACAATGTAGCGCCACGCGGCGTCTGCCACCGCGACCGAGGGCGACTTCCGAGGAAGATGGCGGTTATTCTGCAGGTCGTTTTTTTGGGCTAAACCACCGGAGGACAATCAGATGGGTCGACTGCAAGGCAAGGTGTGCATCGTCACAGGGGGCGCGCGTGGGCAGGGCGGGGCGGAGGCCGAGCTTTTCCGCAAGGAGGGTGCGGAGGTCATCATTACCGACGTGCTGGATGAACTTGGCCAGCGCCACGCGGCGGCGATCGGTGCGGTCTTTTTACACCACGATGTGCGCTCGGAGGGGGAGTGGGGCGAGGTCGTGCGCCAGACCCTCGAGCGTCACGGCCGCATTGACGTCCTGATCAACAACGCGGGGATCTATGCACGTGGCAAGCTGCTCGACACCAGCCTCGACCAGTACCGTCATATCATCGAAGTCAACCAAGTGGGCGTGTTTTTGGGCATGAAGGCCGTTGCGCCCACGATGATTACCCAACATGCGGGTTCGATTGTGAACATTTCCTCGATCGCCGGTTTGATCGGGGCCGCCAACGCGGTGGCGTATGGCGCTTCTAAGTTTGCGGTGCGCGGGATGACCAAATCCGTGGCCTTGGAACTCGCCCGCTACGGCATCCGGGTCAATTCTATTCATCCGGGCATGATCGAAACCGACATGATCACCGAGGTCACCGGCGGCAATGCCCAACGCCACGACCGCATGGCGGGCAACATCCCCGCGGGTCGGCCTGCTGCGGCCGACGAGGTGGCTTATTTGGCGTTATTTCTGGCCAGCGACGAGAGTCGCTACAGCACCGGCGCGGAATTCGTGATCGACGGCGGCGTGACGGCGAGCTAGTTTGGCGTCGCTGTCTATTGAGGATCCAGCGCCGCTCAGCCTCGACCACATCCGACAGGCCGTGGCCGGCGTTCGCCACGAGGGCGCGTCCTTCGAACCGCACCCCCGCCACGCTGCCGTTGCGATCATTTTGGCTCCGGGTCGCGACGGCATCGAGGTTTGTTTTATCCGACGGGCTCAGCGGACGGGCGATCCGTGGTCGGGGCAGGTGGCGTTTCCCGGCGGGCGCGCCAGCGCGGTGGATCCGGATCCACAGGCCGTGGCAGAGCGCGAAACCCAGGAGGAAATTGGCCTGAGCTTGGGGGTCGAGCACCGCCTTGGCGCGCTGCCGATGCGTCTAATCGAGAACAATACCCAACGCGCGGGCCTCACCCTCTGGCCGTTCGTGTACTGCGTCGACGCGTTGGAGCGCGCGCAGGCCAGCGTGCGCCTGCCCGCGGAAGTGGCCAGCGTTTTTTGGGTGCCGATAGGACATCTGTTCGATGCGGCGGCGGTCACGGAATACGCTTATCCGGTGGGCGCCAATGCTGCGACTTTTCCGGGCATCGAGTTTGGCGAGCACGTCATCTGGGGCCTCACGCTGACGGTGTTGGCGAGCTTCGCGCAGGTTATCCAGCGGGGGTTCCCGGCCTTGGCGTAAGACCGCGGCGGGGTGCCGGCGCTGGGCGTGCAGTCACTATCTCGCGGCGCGCGGATGGGCCAGCGCGCGCCACGCCGGCTTGAAAACCCGTGGCCCAGCGCCGCGCCGTGACACGGCGGGACCACCCGCACCTTCGCCGCCGCCGCGAGCCTCGCGTGGCGGGCGGCAACCCGCATCCCCGCGGCGAGCGGGCCGGCCAATCACGGCGCTAGGCCGCCGCGCCACGAGTCAGGTCGTCCTCGAGCCTGCTCTGGCCCCGTGCAACGCCGGTGCTTAGGCCGCTTTCTGCACGCGGATCTTACTGGGCGTCAGTTGACAGGTGACAAACTCACCGCCTTTCATCACCACGTCCAGATTGCTGCGGTCTTGCAGAATGGTGATGTCCTTGGCGGGATTGCCGTTGACCACCAAAAGGTCGGCAAGCTTGCCAGCCCGGATGATGCCGCCGTCTTGCCCCAGTAGTTCGTAGCCATTTTTGGTGG
>SHZJ01000049.1 GCA_009692365.1 Gammaproteobacteria bacterium | reverse complement strand
TCAGGACCAGCCAAGCCGCCCCAGCTAACCGTGCCGAGTGCCGCAGAAATGTCGATGCAAAAGACCGCATGAGTTTGTTTACTCGAGAGTTTGAGGGGCGACCGAAGCCGCAATCTGACGCACCATCGTGCGGGGCATTTCGCCGACCACGGTAACTTGGTGGTGGTCGATGAGGCGGCTAAAGACATTGACCGCGCCCAAATTGGAATCCCCTACGAGGGGGGACGCATCGCCCCCTAGTTTTTCGATAAATACGGAGACCGTCGCGAGGCCGTCAGAGTACACGAAATGCCTGACCGGCAAGCGGCTGGTGGCGAGGTGGCGCGTGAGGTTCCGATGCTGCACGAAGCCCGTGGGCAGCCACGCCACGCGCCAGTTGTCGCGCTGGCCGGCGGCGTGCTCCGGGACGGGGGTCTCTTCGCGGACGTACCAGACGAAGTCGCTGCCGAGCAGTTCAGATTTAAAATCCTCGTCGCTGGGTGGCACGCCGACCGTCACCGTCGCAAACTGCTCTTGTTCGAGCGGCTGTCCGTCCAGATCCACGATCATGCTCTTGAGCGGCAGGCCGCTGGCCTGATCGATCCACAAACGATAGCTGTAGCGGTCGGCCGTCTCGGGGGTAATTTGGACTATCTGCGCGCTGCGTCCCGCCACCCGATCGATGTTTTCGAGCTGGAATCGATATCTCGCACCGAACTCTTGCCCGGACCCCGTAAAACCCCGACCCAGTGACTCGCGCGGCTGATGCTCCTCGACCAACACCGCGTGGTCTGCGGCAAGTTTGACCGTTACCCGGTTTCCCTCCCGGATAATCTCCCGCCGAGGACCGCTCAGCGTGATGATCCGCTCGCTTTCCGCGCGGCCGCTCCCGCGATGGATGACCCGCAAGGTGTCCAGGTTGTCGGCGTGTTGGTAGACAAAAATGCCGTCATAGTCTAGCGACTTGAGCGCGACCAGCATGTGTTGCACCAGATCTACGGCGCGCGCGTCGGCGCTGGCTGCGACCGGATTGCAGGTCGTCCATGCGATGACGAGCGCGCCTAGACAGTTGCCCAACGGACGGTCCCTCAAGGAAGTGGCACCGAGGAGTAGCCGACGCTACGCACGTAGGGATGGATGTTCGGCAGGGCAAGCTGCTCGCGCTGTTCGTTGAAGTTCACGAGGTAGCTGTTCAGGCGGCGCTGCAATTGCGCCGCCACTGCCTGCTCAGGCGCGCCGGGGGGCGGGCTTATCGTGGCGCTCACTGGGGCGACAGGCTGGCGGAGGGTGGCGCGCGAGGCGAGCGCGGGCCGAGCGTCCCAACCCTCGGATTGCGTCGAACTGGCGACCAGATAGGTTGCCAGCAGCCCGCAGGCGGCCAGACCGGCCGCCAAGGGCAACGCGGGCCAAAACCAAGGCGCGGGTTGGCGCGCTGGTTTTGGCAGGCCGGCCGCGGGCGCCAGCACCACGGCTTCGGCGGCCAGCGCCTGCCGAACCCGCGCGTCGAGCGTGCTCACGACCAGCGGCCCCGCGCCGCTGCGCAGCACCTCACCGATGAGGTGGTAGCGCGACCACGCCCCCCGCAGTTCCTCATCGGCGGTGAGGGCGGCGAGCAACGCTGGGCTGACTTGCGGTATTTCGTCGTCTACCAGCGCCGAAACTTGTTCTTTCGATGGCTGCATCGCAGTGTCCTGTTAGGGTTCCATTAACGGCTTTAACTGACGGTCGATGGCCTCTCTGGCCCGAAAAATTCGCGACCGGACGGTGCCAATGGGGCACGCCATCGCTAAGCTGATGTCCTCGTAACTCAGACCGTCGATCTCGCGCAGCACGATGGCGATGCGCAAATCCTCTGGCAACGCCGCGATCGCTGACAGCACGGTTGTTTTGATTTCTTCGGCCAACAGCAGTCGCTCCGGGGTATCCGCATGGGCTTGGAGTTCTGCCACGTCGATTGGTTCACCGTCTTCGCCTTTGATTTCGGCTTCTCTTGGCCGGCGGCCGCGCGTCACCAGATAATTTTTCGCCGTGTTGATCGCGATTCGGTAGAGCCACGTATAAAAAGCACTCTCCCCGCGAAAACTGGCGAGCGCGCGATAGGCTTTGATGAAAGCGTCCTGCGTCACGTCGAGCGCGTCTTCAGGATTGCGGACGTAGCGCGACACCAGTTTCACGATGCGATGCTGGTAGCGCCGCACGAGGAGGTCGAAGGCAGATTTGTCGCCGCGGGCAACGCGCTCGACCAGCGCCTCGTCGGTTGGACTCTCGCCGCTCAACGCGGAGTGCCTGTTATGATGCGGCGCGAGCTAGGACCGTCAGGCAGTGCGCAAACCAGGATGGTGTTAATGGCTAGGCCCAAGGGATCTGCGATGGTGTTCAGCGGCGAGTATAAACAAGTGTTCGAACCATGCCACCACAAGACGACTACGACGTTCTCGTAATCGGCAGCGGCGCGGCCGGTCTGGGCGTGGCTCTGGATCTGGCAGCCATCCGGCGGGTGTGTGTGCTGGCCAAAGCTGATCTGCAAGAGACCAATACCCGCTGGGCGCAAGGTGGGGTTTCAGCGGTGATCGACCCTAGCGACAGCATCCAAGAACATATCGATGACACCCTGCGCGCCGGCGCGGGCCTCTGCCAACCGGCCGCCGTCGAGCACATCGTGCGCCATGGCCGCGACCGCATCGAGTGGTTACGCGACCAGGGCGTGCCGTTCACCACCGAAACCAACGCCAACGGCGAGTCGGTCATGCATCTCACCCAAGAGGGCGGGCATAGTCGCCGCCGCGTGGTGCACGCCGACGATGCCACGGGCCTGGCGATCCAGACCACCCTGCTGGCGCGGGCTCGCGCCCACCCCAACATTGAACTCCTCGAATGGCATATCGCCATCGACCTCATCACGCTCAGCAAAATCGGTGGCACGCCCGACCGCTGCGTCGGTGCTTATGTGCTGGACCGGCGCACGCAGAACGTCAAGACGCTGCGCGCGCCCTCCTGTGTGCTGGCCTCGGGCGGGGCCGGGAAGGTCTACCTGTACACCAGCAATCCCGACGTGGCGACGGGCGATGGGGTAGCGATGGCCTGGCGGGCCGGCTGCACGGTTGCCAACATGGAATTCGTCCAGTTCCATCCTACCTGTCTTTATCACCCCAAAGCGAAATCGTTTCTGGTGTCGGAAGCCCTGCGCGGCGAAGGCGCGCGCCTGCTGCTGCCCAGCGGCGAACCGTTCATGCAGCGCTTCGATCCCCGTGGCGAACTAGCCCCCCGGGACATCGTGGCGCGCGCTATCGACTTTGAAATGAAGCGTCTTGGCGCCGACTGCGTCTACCTCGATATCTCGCATCAGCCGGCGGCCTTCATCCGGCGCCATTTCCCTACCATTGCGCAGCGTTGCAGCGAATTTGGCTTTGATATCACCCAAGAGCCACTGCCCGTGGTCCCGGCCGCGCATTATTTCTGCGGCGGGGTGTTGACCGACCTCGCCGGTCGCACCTCCTTGCCCGGTCTGTACGCCGTGGGCGAAGTGGCCTGCACGGGCTTGCACGGTGCGAACCGCATGGCGAGTAACTCGCTGCTGGAGTGCCTAGTCACCGCCCGCTCAGCGGCGGAGTCGATCGTGACGACCCGCGACCCGGTGGCTCACTTGCCCGCCATCCCCGCTTGGGATGACAGCCAAGTCACCGACGCCGATGAAGAAATCGTGGTGTCACACAATTGGGAGGAACTGCGGCGCTTCATGTGGGATTACGTGGGGATCGTGCGCACGACGAAACGGCTAGAACGCGCGCGCCGCCGGGTGCATCTCCTGCGCAGTGAAATTAGCGAGTTCTACGCGAATTTTCGGGTCACCAGCGACCTCATAGAACTGCGTAATCTGGTGCAAGTCGCCGAGTTGGTCATCCGCTGTGCGCTGAAGCGTAAAGAAAGCCGTGGCCTGCATTTCACGTTGGACTATCCTGCGGCCGACGACCGCAACTACCTACGCGATACCATCCTGCGCCCCGGAGACGTGGGCTAAGCATATGACCATCCCCCAGCCCGAACGCCTCACGCTGCCAGCCGATTTCACGCTGGGTGCCGGTGACCTCACTGGCCACCGCATTCTCATCACCGGGGCCTCGCGGGGCTTGGGCCGAGCGATTGCCTTGGCCTGTGCAGCGGCGGGCGCCCAAACGCTGCTCTTGGCCCGGGATGTCCGCGCGCTCGAAGCGGTGGCCGCGACCGTCGCCGGGCAAAATGGCTTAGAGCCGGTGCTTATCCCTTTTAATCTGGAAGGCGCGACGGTGACGAACTACGAAGAGCTTGGGGATTTGCTGCAAACCCAGTTCGGGCAACTCGAGGGGCTGGTGCTCAACGCCGGCATGTTGGGTGAACTCTCGCCCCTGGTTAACTACGATCCGGTGCTGTGGGCGCGGGTTTTCCAAGTCAACGTGCACAGTAGTTTTCTCATGGCTAAAACTTGCCAGCCGCTGCTGAACGCGGCGGCGCAGGCGGCCATCTTGTTCGTCTCCTCGGCCGTGGGGCGGCGCGGCCGGGCCTACTGGGGCGCTTACGCGGCATCAAAATTTGCCCTGGAGGGCCTGATGCAGGTGCTCGCCGACGAACTCGCCGACACCACCGCCATCCGCGTCAATTCGGTGAATCCCGGACGCTGTCGCACCCGCCTGCGGGCGCAGGCCTATCCCGCCGAAGACGCAACCCGGCTGCCCTTACCCGAAGATCTGGCGCCGGCCTTTGCCTATCTGCTGAGTCCGGCGGCACGCGCATTCCACGCCCGGCAATTTGAGCTGCAGTAGGCGGCAAGTGCCCGCCGGGCTGGGGCCCGCTGCGCCTCCTAGGGGCGCACGCGGCACGTCAATAAACTGGCACCAACGACCTTTTCCCCAAACCAATGGCGGCTATGGCGTGGGCCGCGGGTCGTAAACCATGCTGCCGCCGCGCGGCGATGCTTTTTTCGCGAGGGTTTCTGGCGATGGCATGAAAATCGCTACAAGCGACTAAAGCACCCTCAGGAAGATTTCCATGAGCACTCTGGCAGGAAACCCGCGACACCCGCGACACCACGAAATCGCCCACAAACTGGCCGTTAACGTCTTCAGCGAGACCGCGGCGCGGGTCCCAAGGCTTTCTGACCAGTCGCAACTGCGCCTCGCGAAGGCGCTGCAGTCGAGCCTGCAAATTAACGAGGTGCTGAGCACCTTTGCGGCCGAAGCGCGCCTCGCGGTGCCGGGCTTTAGCCTGCGCTATCAGCACGCGCCAGAGAAAGCCGAATTCGCGCTAGGTCTTGCGCAAGCCCACGGGTGCGCCTACCGGTTGGATCTCCACGGGCACGACCTGGGGACCATGACTTTTACACGGGACCGCCTGTTTGCGACTGACGAGCTAGCGCTCTTTGAACTCCTGCTGTGCAGCCTGATCTACCCCTTGCGTAACGCCCTGCTCTACGAGCGCGCGCTCAGAATGGCCACCATCGACCCCCTGACTCGCGTGCAAAATCGCATGGGGATGGAACAATATCTCGGCCATGAAGTATCGGTAGCGGCTCGGCACGGCACGCCGATGTCGCTGCTGCTCATCGATATCGATCATTTTAAATCGGTCAACGACCTCTACGGCCATCAATTTGGCGACCGTGTGCTGCGCGAGACGGCGCAAACCATCATCCGCGCTACCCGCAACAGCGACGTGGTCTTTCGGTATGGCGGTGAAGAATTTGTCGTGATTTTGTCCAACACCAAGTCCGCGGGCGCGCTCATGCTGGCTGACCGTATTTGCGGGGAGGTTCGCGAGGCCGTCATTGAGGAGGAAATGCTGCGGGCTAGTGTGAGCGTGAGCATCGGGGTGGCGGAGTTACTGGACGGAGACGCGCCGTCTGACATTCTCAGAGCCGCCGACCAAAGGCTCTACCAAGCCAAAGCGAGGGGGCGCGATCGGGTGGTGGCGCTTAGCTGAGCGGGCGCATTTGACACCACTGCGCGACCTCCTCGGGGCGCGCGAGCAGCTGCTGCAACCTGGCCTCGTCGAACACTGGGACACCCAGCTCCGCGGCCTTGCGCAGCTTGGCACCGGCGTCCTCGCCCGCCACTACAAAGCCGGTTTTGGCCGATACGCTGCCGGTCACCTTGGCCCCCAAGGCGCGCAATCG
The DNA here is from genome assembly GCA_009692365.1 of Gammaproteobacteria bacterium. Classification (GTDB taxonomy): domain Bacteria; phylum Pseudomonadota; class Gammaproteobacteria. Next base: position 18,732 of record SHZJ01000049.1, on the reverse strand, counting down.
GTCGGCGGCCTCCTCACGGGTAAAGGCCGCCAGAGTGCCGGTAAGCACGATATTCCAACCCGCCAGCGGCAGCGCGGCTACCGCGCGCGCCGCCCCGACCGGCCAGTGCACGCCCCGCGCGCGCAGGCGCTCCAGCAGGGCCAATTTTTCGGGGTCTGAAAAAAAGCGCGCCAGGTTCGCCGCGACCACCGGCCCCACATCTGGCACTTCTTCCAACGCGGCGAGTGGTGCCGCCACCATCGCCTGTAGTTCGCCAAAATGTTCGGTGAGTTGCCGCGCCGTGGCTTCGCCAACTTCGGGGATCCCCAGGGCATAGAGCAATCTCGCGAGCGTGGTCTGACGGCTGATGTCGATCGCTAGATGTAAATTTCCTGCTGATTTATCCCCGCTGCGTTCTAGCGCGCGTAAATCCTCCACCGTCAGCGCGTAGAGGTCGGCCGGATCCTGCACCAGGCCGCTGCTCACCAATTGCTGCGCTAGTTTGTCGCCCAGTCCTTCTATGTCCATGGCCCGTCGGGAGGCAAAATGGAGCAAGCCCTGCACACTCTGATTAACCGCCTGGTCCGCGATGGCGGCGGGCATCACATAGGGCTGCGTGTCCGGTGGCCGCTGGGCCAGCACCACTCCCACAATTTCTGGGATCACATCGCCGGCGCGGCGCACGAGCACCCGGTCCCCCACCCGGACATCTTTGCGCGCAATTTCATCGGCGTTGTGCAAAGTGGCGTTGGTCACCGTGACCCCCCCCACGAATACCGGCTCAAGCCGGGCCACGGGGGTCAGCGTGCCGGTGCGGCCGACCTGCACATCGATGGCGAGGACCCACGTTTCGCGTTCTTCGGGTGGAAACTTAAACGCCACCGCCCAGCGTGGCGCACGCGCGACCTGCCCTAAGCTGGCCTGCCAGTCGAGGCGGTCCACTTTAAAAACCACCCCGTCGATGTCGTAATCCAACTGCGCGCGGCGCGCGCCGATTGCTCGATAGCAGGCTAACGCTGCGGCCGCGCCCTGCACGCAGCGAGTTTCTGGAGACACTCGACAGCCCAACGTCCCTAACCAAGCGAGCAACAACTGCTGTGAGGCCGGCCGCTCCGCGCCTTCTAGCGCGCCAATACCGTAGCAATAAATGTTCAGCGGACGGCGGCGGGTAATCTCGGGGTCGAGCTGCCGCAGACTGCCGGCGGCGGCGTTACGCGGGTTCGCAAACAGCTTGGCGCCTGCGGCCAATTGGGCGGCGTTAAGGGCTTTAAAACCACTGTGGCTGAGATACACCTCGCCTCTAATCTCCAGCAGGGACGGGGGGTGTGGCGTGCGCAGACGCCACGCGACCGCGCCGATGGTGCGAATGTTCGCGGTGACATCCTCCCCGGTCGTGCCATCCCCACGGGTGGCGGCGCTGCGCAAAAAGCCGTCCACGTAGGTGAGGTTGATCGCCAGCCCATCGAGTTTGGTCTCAGCCACGTAGAGAATTTCGTTTTCGCCTAAGCGCTCGCGAACGCGGCGGTCAAAATCGTTGAAGTCCGCCGCGGTAAAGGCGTTGGACAACGAGAGCATGGGCCGACCATGGCGGAGTGGCTTGAAGGCTGTGACCGCGCTGCCCCCTACCCGCCCGGTGGGAGAATCGGCGGTGCGCAAGGCCGGCTCGGCGGCCTCGATCGCTTGGAGCTCGCGCAGCAGGTCGTCGTAGGCCGCATCGCTGATGCGCGGCGCGTCCCGCCCGTAGTAGGCCTCGTCGTGGGCCGAGATGGCCTGCCGCAACCACGCCGCCCGCGCTGCCAAGTCCACCTCAGCGGTCATTAGCGCGCGTGACGGGCGGCAATTCGTCGCATCCGCTCGATCACCGGGGAATCCAGCGCTTTCTGCGGTTCGCTCAAGAGCTCGGCCCCCAAACTCTCTGCCAAGCGTTGCGCGACGTTGAGAAACAACTCGAAGGCCACCGGTCCATCCAGCGGCGGGGTGGGAAAGCGAATAAACAGTGCGAGTCCCTGGGTGGTGAAATCTTGCATCTGCAGCGGGTCGAACTGACCGGGTTCGAACATATTGGCCAGACTGAACACGGGTTCCTCGGCGCGTAATTCGCCGGTCCCATGGTAGTGATAGATGTTCATATCGCCAAACCGCATGCCGACCGCGGCGAGCGCCGTTTCCAGCACCGGCCCGCTAAAATCTGCCCCCTCTGGCGGGCGCAAATACAGCGCCAGAACATCCGTTGGCGCTTTGGCCACGGGCGCAGGCCCCGCCTCGTCGTCGAAACCGAACGCCAGTTGATTCGCGCCACGGCGCCCGCTGCGTGTGACTTTCATCGCCCCGGGCACCGCGGCTGGCAGTGGTGCCGGCGGCAGCTGCGGCGGCGCTGACGGGGGCTCCAGTTCGCGGGTCACGGCTGGCAGATCGGTCAGTTTGCTCACCGGTTTCACCAGCACGATGTCGTAGTCGTCGGCGGCCGCGGGACGGGCTTCAAAACCGACTTCCTGCGAGAAATCTTCGTCCGCTTCGAATTCGCCCCGGCGCGGCGGCCAGCCGTGGCGCCGCGGTCTCGCGTGGCGCAGATTAGTTTCGCGCCGCCGCCGCCATGCGCTCCACAGATACACGCCTGCCATGACCACCACCCCGGACACCACCAGCGCGATGCGTAAGGGCCAAGAAGAAATTTCCATCTGCCTATGCCTGCCTCGCCAACTTCAACACCGCGCGTCGTTCACGCGATAGCCGCGAGCTGCACGGCCTCGTCCATGTTCACCGAGACCAGCCGCGACACCCCGGGCTCGTTCATGGTCACGCCGATGAGTTGTTCGGCAATTTCCATGGTGATTTTATTGTGTGAGACGAACAGAAACTGCACCCGGGCCGACATTTGCCGCAACATCTCACTCAAGCGAACGACGTTGGCGTCATCTAACGGCGCATCTACTTCGTCGAGTAAACAGAACGGCGCCGGATTGAGCTCAAATAAGGCAAACACGAAGGCCAACGCGGCCAGTGCCTTTTCGCCACCCGATAGCAAATGGATCGAGCTATTGCGTTTACCCGGCGGGCGGGCCATTACCGTGACCCCGGTTTCCAGGAGGTCTTCGCCGCTCAATTCCAAATAGGCGTGGCCGCCCCCGAACAAAATGGGGAATAAACGTTGCAGCCCGGCGTTGACCTGGTCGAAGGTTTCGCGGAAACGCGTGCGGGTTTCCTTGTCGATTTTCCGCATCGCCTCAGCCAGCGTTGAAAGTGCCTCCGTGAGGTCCGCAAACTGCGCGTCGAGGTAGGATTTACGCTCGCTAAGTTGGGCGAATTCATCGATCGCCGCAAGGTTGATGGGCCCCAGCCGGGCGATTTTTCCCGCCAGCGCGCTGAGTTGTTCACGCCAGATTTCCTCGCTCGCGGCGGGCTCTAGGCTCGCCAAAATCGCCTGCAGATCTTGCTCGGCGCGTAGCAAACGCTCTTCTTGTTCTTGCGCGCGCACGGCCAAGGCGCGCTCCTCCAGACGGCTTTGCTCCAGCGCACGCTGCCGTTGTGTGACTTGCTGGTCGACCGCCGTGCGGGCGTTTTCGTCGCGGCGGGCCTGCTGATCGAGTTGCTCTAGCGCTGTCCGCGCTTGCTTGAGCGCCTGCTCGCACGCCATGCGCTCACCCAAAGCCACGTCTAGCGCCAGGCGCAATGCGGTCTGGGGCGCGCGCGCCGCGGCCACCTCGTCGGTCAAGGTGTGGCTGCGGCGGCTGAGTTCTTCGCTCAAGCGCTGATTGCGTTCGATCGCCAACACCGCTGAGGCTTGTGCGGATTTAAGACTTTCCAGTTGCAGCGCGATGGCGTGGCGCCCGTCGCGCGCTTGCCGCCAAGCGGTCCGCGTGTGCTCCAAGGCCACTTGCACCGCACGGCGGCGGGCCGTCAGTTGCACGCGTTGGGCGTCCAACTCGGTGAGCGCGCGACGCAGGCCGGCCGCCTCTTCGTGCAGACCGGCGAGTTCTTGCGCCTGCGCCTGCGCCCGCGTGCCCAATTCAGCGCGTTGACGACCGAGGTCCTGCACGCGGGTCAAGGTTTGTGCGAGTGCAGATTCCTGCCGCTGCACGCCGCCCCGCAGTTCCGTCGCCTCGCCGTTGCGGGTATTGCTTAGCCGGGAGAGTTCGCCCTCGCGGGTTTCCAATGCCTGCAGGGCGCTGTGCGCCGTGCGTTGCTCGACCTCCAATTCGGCGACCCCCGCCGTGAGCAGTTGCGCTTGGCGTCGCAGTTCTTCCAGCCGGCGTTCCCGCACCAAGACACTGTCGTCGTGTTGGCGCCTCCCCGGCACTTGCACCCAGTTTGGCCCTAGCCACACCCCATCCCGGGTCACCACTGACTCGTGGGCCGCCAGTTGGCCCTGACACTGCTGGGCGCCGGCCAAATCGGGCGCCGCGTAGACCCCCGCCAGCAGCGATTCCAAGCCAAAACCGCTGGTGATTTTGTCGATGAGCCGCGGTAGCTGCGGCCCATTTGGACGCCGCTCGGCGGCGTTTACGGCCCGCTGACTCACGCCGGTCAAGCTGGCGGCGGGCGCGCAATGCAGGGCCGTGGCGAGCAGCGCGACGTCGAGATCCGGGCCGCACAGCGCCGTCAGGCGGCCGGCCAGCGCGGCTTCTGCTGCGGGTTCCCAGCCCGGTTCGATGGTGAGCGATTCGGCGAGTGCGCGAAACTGGGCGAAGCCATTTTCGGCCAGCCAGTTCATGACGGCGCGTTGGTCGCGACCCAGCGCGGCTTCCTGCAAAGCCTGCTCGGAGGCTAGACGGCCACGCACTTCCTGCCACTGCGTACGGCGCACGCTGAGCTCCCGGGCAAATGCCTGCAAGCCCTCGCGGGCCAGCGCCGCCGCATCGCGCGTGCGCTGGTGTTCAGTGCGCAGCACCTCGCACTCGCCATTTTTGCGGGCCAGCACCTCGCTCTCCTGGCGGAGTGCGCTCTGCAACGCGTCTGGATCCAGCCGCGCCAGGTCGCTGATCAGCCCGGCCAAGCGTCGTTCTGCTTCGACCTGCCCGCGCGCCAGCATTTCTAAGCGCACCTGCCCCGCGTGTTCGGTGCGCGAGGTTTCGGTGAACGTCTGATTGAAAGTGTCCCAGGCTTCCTGCCACGCTTCGGCCGCCTGCTCGGCGGCTTTCAGGGCCTCGGCGTGGCGCTCCTCGGTGTCGGTACTCGCTTGGAAACCCGGTGTGAGACCGGCAATCGAGCGCTCGACTTCCGCCGAACGCTCTCGGTCTTGGCTCAACAGGCACGTCGATTCTGCCTGGGCGTCGTGGGCGCGCGCGAGTTCTTGCGCGAGCGCCGCCCGTCGCTCCTCGTTGTGCTGCAGGGAGAGTTCGAGGCGGGAAATATCGGCACTTTTGCCGTAGAAGGCGCTTTGGCGGTCGTTAAATTCGCCCTGCGCCATGCTCACGGCGGTGCGCAAAGCCGCTTGGTCATTTTCAATTTTTCGCAGTTCCGCGAGAGCGGCTTCCACGGCGGTCGCGCGCACGCCCAGCGCGACGCGCTGGACCTGCCGCAAGGCGTCGATTTCACGCCACCGGATGACGAGGGTCTCCGCCTCGAGCCGGCGTTCCTCGCTTTTCAATTCCTGATATTTCTCCGCGGCCCGCGCCTGTCGCTGCAGGTGGGTCAACTGCTTGTCGAGTTCCTGGCGGATATCGTTGACGCGGTCTAAGTTTTCGTGGGTGTGGCGGATGCGGGTTTCGGTTTCCCGGCGGCGCTCTTTATACCGGGAGATACCGGCGGCCTCGTCGAGGAAATTGCGGAGTTCCTCGGGCTTGGCCTCGATCACCTGCGAAATCATGCCCTGTTCGATGACCGAATAGCCCCCGCGCACGCCCAGACCGGTGCCGAGAAATACATCGGTGATGTCCTTGCGGCGGCAGCGGGTGCCGTTCAGGAAATAGCTGGAAATGCCGTCGCGCCCCACGGTGCGTCGGATCGAGATTTCAGCAAAACTGGCGTAAGGCCCGCCCACCGTGCCATCGGCGTTATCGAAGATGAGTTCCACCGCCGCTTGTCCCACGGGTTTGCGGGTCGTGGAGCCGCTGAATATGACATCTGCCATCGACTCGCCGCGCAGTTGTTTAGCCGAGATTTCGCCCATCACCCACAGGAGGGCGTCGATGATATTGGACTTACCGCAACCATTCGGACCGACCACGCCGGTGAGGTTCCCGGGCAAATGCAGGGTGGTGGGATCGACAAAAGATTTGAAGCCGGCGAGCTTGATTCGGGCGATGCGCATAGGCCCAAAGGATACCCGAGGGGGTGCGCCCGCACAATCAAGTTGAGCGCCCAGCCCTGCCCGACATCTTCATGTTTTAAAAGTACAATTTTCGCTTGAGGCTGATTTAGAGCACAACCCGCCGGGCACTTTTTAGGGCCGGTTAGCGGGTGTAACATGAGGCTGCTTTACTCACAGCCTAGGCTTTTGCATGGCAGCACCCCACACCCGCTCTCAGCAGATCTCGCGCCGCCCCGAGCGGCGGCGGCCTGGCCCGCCAGTGCGCCTCGCCACAGCCGCTATCCAACGCCCCACACGCCCCACTGGGCCCCGCTCGAGCGCCGGCCGCGACCGCCGCCCAGCGTCCTCGATCCGCAGTCGCGCGCTGCCGGCCCCACGCGCGCCAGCCAACCACGCGCGCCCCGCCGGGCCTGAGCATGCGGTGCTGACGCCCCCCACGCGCGCCGCGGGGGTGCACGGCCAACCGGGCCAACCGGGCCAACCGGGGCCTCGGCCGCGGGCCGCCAGCTGCGGGGCCACCGACCCCATCGCCAGCGACCCGCGAACGGCGGGGGGCGGCGGCAGGTGAGCCGGGTGGACGCGCGGCACGCCGGCTTTCGACTGGGTATGGACTACTACTGGCGTGGTCTGGGCTTGTTGCTCGCGCCGGGTATTCGGGGGTATGCGCTGGTGCCCACGGTGGTCGGCGCGGCGCTCTGCGCGGTTGGCTTCTACCTCGCCACCGTGTGGATCGATAGCTGGCTGGCGGCCTACCTGCCCCCGGCTCTGCAGTGGCTGAGCTACCTGCTGTGGCCCGTATTTGCGCTGGCCGCCGCCCTGCTCATTTTTTTCGGGCTTGCGCTCGTTGCCAATGTTCTCGCCTCACCTTTTAATGGGCTACTGTCCGCGGCCGTGGAGCGCCAGCGCAGCCTCAGCCAAAGCCCCGCCGCTGCCCGCCCGTGGCTGGCAGAACTGCGGGCCAGCGTGGGCAGCGAACTGCGCAAGCTGCGCTACTTCGCCATCTTAGGCTGCCTCGGCGCAGGTCTCATGCTGATCCCCGGGCTGCTGCTTTTCGCCCCCCTGCTGTGCTTTGCGGGCAGCGCTTGGATGCTTGCCATCGAGTATCTGGACGGACCGCTGGGCAATCATGGGCGGGGCTATCCGGCGGCACGCCAACTGCTGGCTGGTCACCGCCGCATGGCCCTGGGGTTTGGCGCCGCCTGCACCGTGGTCACGCTGGTGCCGGTGCTGAATTTTGTGGCGATGCCGGCCGGCGTGATCGGCGCCACCCTAATGTATCTCGAGCACTTCGCAGACCCCCCGCCCTGAGCCCCATGCCCCGGACCCCCGCCGTCGCTCGTTATCGCGGTCGCTTCGCCCCCTCGCCCAGCGGCCCGCTGCATTTGGGGTCTATCGTGGCGGCGCTGGGCAGCTATCTCCAGGCCCGGGTCAACGGGGGCGAATGGTTGCTGCGGATCGAGAATATCGACCCGCCGCGAGAACTACCGGGCGCGGCCGACGCCATCCAGCGCGAACTGGTACGGCTGGGTCTGGAGTGGGATGGGGAGGTGTGTTTTCAGGCTCAACGGGTGGCCGCTTATCGCGCTGCGCTCGCCCAACTCGAGGCGGCAGGTCTGGTTTATGCCTGCGTTTGTTCACGGCGGGACGCCGGTCTAGGACCTTACCCGGGCACCTGTCGTGGGCGCGCGCGCGCACCCTCCGCCCCGGCCAGCCTGCGCCTGCGAGTCGGCCCCGCCCCGGTCACGATTCAGGACCGCCTGCAGGGCGGCTACAGCCAAATTTTGGCGCAGGCCTGCGGCGATTTTGTGGTGTGGCGAGCCGACAACTGGCCCGCCTACCATCTGGCGGTCGTGGTCGACGACGCTTGGGCGGGCGTGACGGAGATCGTGCGGGGGGCCGATTTGCTGGATTCGAGCCCGCGTCAGCGCTACCTCCAACAGTGTCTGGGCCTGCCCGCGCCGCGTTACTGCCATCTCCCGCTGGTCTTGGACTTGGACGGCAGCAAATTGAGCAAGCTCGCCTTGGCGGCCCCCGTCGCGGGGAACTCAGCCTCCATGGTCTTGGCGCAGGCCTTGCGGTTTCTGGGCCACCCCCCGCCAACGGACGCCCTGGGCGCCGCCCCCAGCGCATTGTTGGCGTGGGCCATTAGCGCCTGGTCGCTGGCGCAGGTGCCGCTGCAATCGCGCCGGCCAGAGGGCTAGCCAAAATCGCGTTTGGCGGCGGCAAAAGCCGCCTTGAGTTGCGCGTAGTCACGCGCTACCGGGAAGGCTGGATAGTCGCGGACTACGTTGTCAGGGGGACAGAAAAACCACGCCCGGTCGGCCTCCTCCAGCATGGGAATATCGTTGTAAGAGTCGCCGGTCGCCGCCACTTGGTAGTGCATGGACTTGAAGGCGCGCACGGCGTGGCGTTTAGGATCGGGCTGACGCAGCTGATAACCGTTGAGGGCACCGCTGGCATCCACCGCGAGCCGGTGACACAGCATCATGGGCTGACCTAGCTTGTGCAGCAGCGGGCGGGCCAGTTCGTAGAACGTATCGGACACGATGGCGACCTGATATTCGCGGCGTAACCAATCGAGAAACTCCCGCGCCCCAGGCAACGGGTCGAGTTGGTCAGCCGCGGCGCGGATGTCGTTCAGACCCAGCCCATGCGCGCGCATGATGGCCAAGCGCATGTTCATGAGTTCGTGGTAGTCGGGGATTTCACGCGTGGTGGCGCGCAGCTCGGCGATGCCTGTACGCTCCGCCAGCCCCACCCAAATCTCTGGGACCAAGACGCCTTCAAAATCAAGACACGCAATATGCATAGGGAAGTCCGAGTTCTGCTAAGTAGTAAAAAACGGTGGGCAGTGTAGCAGCCTCATGCAGATTCTCGGCCGAAAAAAGATTTTTGCGGCGGTCTGGGCCGGACTCAGCCTGCTGCCTATTGCTGGCGTGCTGGCGGCAGAACCAGCGTTGAAAATCGTGGTTCAGGCGCTGTTCCCGGACCGCGCGGTGCTGGAGATACAAGGGCGGCGGCGGGTACTGCTGCGGGGTGAAACCAGCCCCGAGGGGGTGCGACTGGTCGCCGCCGATGCCGCCCACGCGACTTTGGAAGTGGGTGGCGCAATCTTCACGGCGGATCTGGACGCGCATATTAGTAGTCAAGTTGCGCCGCGTATTCCCGCCCGCAGCGTGCGCCTGGTCGAAGCAAGCGATGGTCAGTTCTACGTCGAAGGGAGCATCAACGGCAACGCCATGCGCTTTGTCGTGGACACCGGTGCCTCCACCATTGCCCTGAACGCCAACGCCGCCAAGCGGCTGGGACTGCTGTATCGCGTGGACGGCACACCGCTGCAAGTTGAAACCGCCGCAGGACCCGTGCGGGCTTACGCCCTGCGCCTGCGCAACGTGAAAATTCAGTCCATCTCGCTCAATGAGGTCGATGCTGTCGTCATCGACGGTGCGTATCCCACGGTGACCTTGCTGGGCCAGTCGCTGCTCCGGCGTCTGGACATGGCCCGCTCGGACAATGTGTTGGAACTGCGCGAACGCTAGCTGGTTTCAATCCGCGCTGGGCGCAAACCGCGAGCGGTCCCACATCACCTCTTGACCGCCTTGCGCCCGGGCCAGCACCCGGGCCAGCACGAACAGCAAATCGGACAGGCGATTGATATAGCGCAGCGTGGGCTCGGAGACCAGGGTTGCGGCGCTGATAGCCACGATCGCGCGTTCGGCCCGGCGACACACGGCGCGCGCCACATGGCAGGCCGCCGCCGCGGCGTTACCACCCGGTAGCACAAATTCCTTGAGCGGAGGCAGCGCTTCGTTGTAGCCATCGATCAAACGCTCGAGCCGGGCGACCGCGTTGGCGGCCAACAGCGAACTCCCGGGGATGGATAATTCACCACCTAAATCGAACAAATCATGCTGAATTTCCAGCACTGCGGCTGCCATCTCGGCGGGCACCCCCACCCCCAGCAGCACGCCTAGCAAGGTATTGAGTTCGTCGACGTCGCCCAAGGCATGGATGCGCGCGGAGTCCTTGCTGGCGCGACTACCGTCACCCAGACCGGTGGTGCCGGCGTCGCCGGTGCGGGTGTAAATTTTTGATAAGCGGTGACCCATCGGTGCTGCCATTTTAGAGTACGGGTGGCCACTGTATGCAGGCCTTGCAGCCAGTGTCAAAAGCGGCTGCACGGCGGCCCTAGATGGCTGCTAAACTGCGCCCCAGCGTGGCGCCGGGTCGCGATCCGCCACCGGCTGGTCTGAGCCTCGCAGGCTCCGCGAATTCACTGGGTTACACGGTTCCGCAGCAGATCAACACCTTTGCCATGCACGCTACTTCCACGGCCACCCCACCCGCCCGCGCACCCGACTTCTCGGTGGTCATCCCCTGCTTTAACGAACGGGACAATGTGCTGGCCTTGGTGCGGGAAATTGCGGCAAGCTGTGCGGGACAAAATTTCGAAATCGTGGTGGTGGACGATGCCAGTACGGATGGCTCTGGCGAGCATCTACTGGGCGCGGTGGGCGAGTTTGGCGGCCAGTTGCGGGTCGTCCGACACGTGCAAACCCGTGGCCAGAGTGCGGGTATCTGTACCGGCATCGACTACGCACAGGGCCGGTGCATCGTGACCCTAGACGGCGATGGTCAGAACGATCCCCACGACATCCCCGCGTTACTGGCGCGGCTGGCCGCCAGCGAAGTCTCCACCATCGTGTGCGGTTACCGGCGCACTCGGCGCGATACGTGGCTGCGGCGCTGGTCGTCACGGGTCGCCAATACCGTTCGCGCTGGGCTGCTGGGCGATGCCACACCCGACACCGGCTGTGGTTTAAAGGCCTTCGAGCGGGCCTTGTTCATGCGCTTGCCGCGCTTTAATCATATGCACCGCTTTCTGCCGGCGCTGGCCCAGCGCGAAGGTGCTTGCGCGGTATCGGTGGAAGTCCATCACCGAGCGCGCCGCCATGGCCAGTCCAAATACGGGGTCGGCAACCGCCTGTGGGTGGGCATCGTCGACCTCTTTGGCGTGCTGTGGCTGCGCCGGCGGGGCTTACCGCCGGTGCCCAGCACGGAACTCACCCCCCACGCCGCCCGCCCATGAACACGCTCAGCGACTGCTACGCCGGTCTCGTCGCGCTGTTCAACGTGCCGTTAGGCAATTGGCTAGGTGTTCATCTGGAAGTCGGCAAGGTGATTGGCTACTGCGGGGCTGCTTTGTTCGCCGGCCGCTGGGTCGTGCAGTTGGCGGCCTCGCGCGGGTCCAACCAGCCGGTGATACCGCGAGTTTTTTGGTATATGAGCATGCTGGGCAGCCTGTGCTTGTTGAGCTATTTCGTGTTCGGGAAAAATGACTCAGTGGGCGTTATTTCAAACCTTTTTCCGCTGTTTGTGGCCGCTTACAATCTGTACTTGGAGGGCCGACACCGGCGGCTAGCAGTGGCGGCGGACGCTGCGGTGCAACGGCCCTGATGCCCCTGCCCAGTCCCCTCACCGCGACTATTTCCCCATGATTCTGCAGCGCTATGTGCTCCAGGAGTACCTGCGGGGGTTCGCCATGGTCTTCGGCGGCCTCACGGTAATCTACTTCAGTACGCGCTTTGCGACCTATCTTGGGCAGGCCGCGGACGGTCGTATTGCGCCCGCCCACATCCTGCAAATCTTGAGCCTCAAAATGCTGGTCTCGCTGCGCGACCTCATCCCGATGAGCCTGTTTCTGGGGATTTTTGCCGCCATTATTCGTTTGCAGCGCGACTCGGAGCTGGTGGCCATGCGGGCGGCCGGGGTCCACCCCGGCATGCTCCTGATAGCAGCCGCCAAGCTGGGGGTCATCGCGGCCCTGCTGGTGGGCACACTGACCCTCTACGCCGAACCCAGAATCGAAGAACTCATTGCGCGGATCCGGGATCAAACCGAAAACGACGCCACCATTGCGGGGGTCAAGGCGGGCCGTTTTAAGGAACTCAGCGGCGGGAAGCGCGTTTTCTACGCGGAGAAAGTAGGCGCAGACAGCAAAGTTTTAGAGCAAACCTTTGTCCAGATGCGCACCGGCGCCGACGTTGGATTGATGCGCGCGGATCAGGCTCAAGTGGAAACGGAGACTAATCGCGGCGACCGTTTCGCGGTCTTCCTCGACGGCGTCACTTACGCCGGCAAACCCGGGGCGCTGGATTATGTGGTCACTAATTTTGGCAAATATGCGCTGCGCATCGAGGCCCACGCGCCGACCGACGTCTCCGACCAAGTGAACTACATGAAAAGCTCTGAACTGCTGCGCTACCGCTCGCCCGGGTTTCGCATTGAGCTTCAATGGCGTCTGGCCAAGCCCATCGGGGCCCTGTTGTTACCCGCCTTGGCGGTCATGATCGCCCTGTGCAGCAACGGCTATAACTGGTACCTGTGGCTACTTACGGCCGTTGCAGGCTACTTCGGCTACAGCAATCTGCTGGGGGTCGGGAAAGCCCTGATGCTCAAAAGCGTGCTACCCACCGCCGTGGGGCTATGGCTGATCCACAGCCTCTTATTGGCGTTGCTGCTGCTCGTGTGGTGGCTGATGCGGCGTCCGCTGCGTGGGCGTGTGCGCCCCGCGGCCCAGCCGCGCTGAGCAGCCCCGCGCGCGCACCGGCGGTAGTTGGCCCGATCGGGCGGCACCAACGCTTTTTTTGCGCGACCGTGCGGCCGCGGGAAGCCCCGCGAACCCGCGGCGGTCTGGCGCGACGCGCCTCACCCGGCGGGAATGACGCCGAGGTCGCGCAGCCGTTGCCGTTCCTCGGGCAGATACCCTAAGGCGGTCAGCAAGCTCTCGTTATGTTCCCCTAGCTGCGGGGCCAGCGGGCTCGCGGCGAAGTCAAAATTCTCGAAGCGCGCCGCCGGTCGCGGCTGCCGCACCCGCCCTAGGCCCGGATGCTCGTATTCGTGGAGCAATTCATTGGCGATCACTTGGGGATGCACCAGCATTTCGCGGCGGGTGAGAACCGGCGCGCAGGGCACCCCCCGCCGGTCCAGCAACGCCAGCCACACCTCGCTGGGACGGCTGGCCAACACCTCGGCGGTGGCCGCAATTCGCGCACGGGCGTTGGCAAAACGCGCCGCGGTGGTGGCAAAGCGTGGGTCGCTAATCCACTGGGGACGTTCCAGCACCTCGCAAAGACCCCGCCATTCATCGTCAGACATGGCGCCGGCCGTCAGGTAACCATCCAAAGTTTTGAACACCAGATCCTGCGCCACTTGGCCCACCCCGGCGTCTTCTTCGCGACCCACGCGGGTGTAGTTGAGCAGACCTTCCGGCCACAGGTAGGCCACCGTCGCATCCAGCATCGCCAACTCCACGTGTTGTCCACGCCCGCTGCGAACCCGCCCCAGCAGGGCCGCCGTAATGGCTTTGGGCGGCGGTGAGGGCCGTGGTTTTATCCGGGATCACAGTGCGGATCATGCGGGGGCGTCCGGAGTCGGGGTCTGCTTGAATGTCCGTCAGACCCGACAGCGCCTGAATCACGGGGTCGTATACCCGTTTTTGTGCGTAAGGCCCGTGCGCCCCAAACCCGCTGATCGAGACGTAAATAATATCGGGCTTGAGCGCGCGCACCGCCGCGAGCCCCAGCCCCAGCTTCGCCGCCGCGCCGGGTCTAAAGTTCTGCACGAACACATCGGCGGTGCCGACTAAGCGCTGCACGATTTCGAGCCCGGCGGCCTGCCGCAGGTCGATGACCATCCCCCGCTTGCCGCGGTTGATGTTCAAAAAAGCCGAGCTCATCCCCGCCTCGCCGCTGCCCATCTGGCGGGTAATGTCGCCTTCCAAGGGTTCGACCTTGATCACATCGGCACCCTGGTCGGCCAGTGGCATCGTGGCCGCGGGCCCGGATAACACCCGACTGAGGTCAACGATACGGTAACCGGCTAAGGGGCCTGCAGCGGCAGTAGTAATCGTGGTGTCCTGTAAGCTTTGAGGCGAGTTCAACTGTGGCGGCTCAACGGCGCCCCGACTGAGCGCCGAGGCGCCTCGTGGTCAGGCGCGCCGAGCGCTCTGGCCGGCCGCCACCGCACGCTAATGGTGCCCATTTTTACGGGCGCGGGGAAGCGGCGAGCGCCGTCCCTCCGCGGGCAAAAGCCACGCCGCACGCCACGGCGTCGCCCAGACCGCTAACCCTACTCGGGGCACCCGGTGTCCGCACGCAGCTAGCCGCGGCGCGGGCGGGCGCGCCGGCACGACGGCTGGCACTGGCGGCCTGCGGGCCGCGCGCGGGCGCCCAAAGAAAACCTGCATAAATGGCGGTCGACGCGGCCGTCTCGCCTTCTGGGTGGCGGCGTCGCGCCGTTCGGCAGAGCGCCCGCAGGCGGGGCCGCGGCGCACGCGCACAGCTGGGCCTGGGCCGGCCCGCGTCGGACCCCGTGCCGCGGGGTGAAAGCGACGCGTATCCGCCACGGCTAGCGCGCCGGCGCCGACCGGCCACGCAGCCACGCGTCCCAGCCCGGTTGGGGGGCTTGCGTGTGGGTAGGCAAGAACAACAAAAGACACTAGATTTAGACGCGCAAAGTTTGCGGCAGATTTTACGTTCGCGTCCCCTAGAACCTGAGGTAGCCCCGTGACAGCTCCGCTGAAAGCCGCCGACCTCGGCGTCGTCCTGCCCGCCTTGCCGGTCGACCGCGAATACGACCCACGGTATGCGGAGGTGGTCGAGATTTCGCCTTTGATTCGCCGCGTCCTCGCCCGCAATCCCAGCCCGTTTACGTTCCACGGCACCGGGACCTACCTCATCGGACGCGGCAAGGTCGCGGTGGTCGACCCCGGCCCACTGCTGGACGAACACCTCGCAGCGCTCCAGCGAACCCTGCACGGCGAGACGATCACGCACATTCTCATCACCCATACGCACTCGGACCATTCGCCCGCCGCGGCCCCCTTGAAAGCCGTCTGCGGGGCGCCAACCTACGGTTTTGGACCCCACGGCGCGGGCAAGCGGCTGGCTGGTGTGAACGTGGAAGCCGGCGGCGACATGGATTTTCAGGCCGACATCGAGGTGCGCGACGGCGATGTCCTCGCGGGTGACGGCTGGCAGGTGGAATGCGTCTATACCCCGGGGCACACCTCGAACCACATTTGCTTTGGGCTACGCGAAGAGCAGG
Source organism: Gammaproteobacteria bacterium (assembly GCA_009692365.1). Taxonomy (GTDB): domain Bacteria; phylum Pseudomonadota; class Gammaproteobacteria. The sequence goes on along the minus strand of SHZJ01000049.1, from coordinate 3,395 downwards.
CCTTGTTTACCGGCGACCACGTGATGGGCTGGTCGACCACCGTGATCATCCCGCCCGACGGCGACATGGGGCAGTATTTTGCGAGCCTACAGCGGCTGCAGTCGCGCGGCGATCGTCGGTACTATCCCACGCACGGCAATCCGATTCAGGCGCCCCAGGCGTTTGTCACCCAGCTCATCGCCCATCGGCGCGCCCGGGAAGACCAAATCGCGGCGTGTTTGGCCCGGGAGATCACGCTCGTGCCCGCCATGGTGGCGGTGATTTATTCGGAAATCGATGCGCGGATGCATCCGGCGGCAGCCCTGTCGATAAGTGCCCATTTGGCCCACATGGTGGCTAACGGCCGGGTGACCATGGCTGCCAACGACGCGGCCGCCGGGGCGTATCGGCTGGCTTAACGACGCGGCCACCGCCGCGCGGCGTGCGCGCCGACACGCCCTCGCCCCACCAGCAAAACCCACCAGCGAACCCCCAGTGGCACGCCGCCGCACCGCGCGCCCGGGCCGATCTGGGGTGGCCCGAGCGTTCAAGTGCAAATGGGTGGCCGGCGGTGCGCCCAGGGTTGCGCCGCCTCGATTTGCGCGGCGATCCGCAGCAGTCCCGCCTCGTCCCCATCACGCCCCACCAACTGCACGCCAATTGGCAGTCCAGCGCGCGACAGGCTCATCGGTATCGAAATCGCGGGCGAGCCCGCGGCGTTGAACGGCGCGGTGTAGCAGCAGTCCGGTCCCATCCGGGTGTCGTCGTAGGTATCGACGTCGAGATTCATATCGTAGTAGCCGTGGGTGCGCGGCAGCATGGGCAGCGTGGGCATCAGCCACAGATCAAAGGCCGCCATGCGCCCCAGCAATTCGCGGCTGAGCATGCGCACGGTCTCGATGTGATTTGAATGCTCGACCCCCGTATAGCTGCGGCCTTTGTAGCACATGCTCCAGTACAGTGGCGCCATGTCCTCGCGCGTCGCCGGGCGTCCCACCAGACCCGCGATATTGGCGAAGAATGCGGCGATTTGGGTGGCGACCAGCGCCGTATAAGCTTTGTACAGGGGCCAAAAATCGTAGGGTACGGGCTGCGGTTCCACTCGATGTCCGAGATTTTCGAGCAGCCCGCCGGCGGCCACGACGGCCGCGACGATCTCCGGGTCGACCGGCGTGCCGTGGTCCGGCGTCGCGGTGACCATCGCAACCCGCAGGCAACCCGGATCGGCGCCCACTTCATCGCGATACGGCCGGCGGGGTGGCGCGAGCTGGTAGGGGTCGCCCGGCAGCTGGCCGTGCGTGGCGTCCAGCAGCGCCGCCGTATCCCGCACGCTGCGCGAGAGCCCCAGAATGGTGGCGCCGCCGTACCAGAAATCGGTAATCGCGGGCGCGAGGCTAATGCGGCCACGGGCCGGTTTTAGTCCGACCAGCCCGCAATTCGCCGCCGGTCCGCGGATCGAGCCGCCGCCGTCGGACGCTTCAGCCAGCGGCAGCACCCGGGCCGCCACGGCCGCCGCCGAACCACCGCTCGACCCGCCCGGGGTATGGGCGAGATTCCACGGACTGCGCGTGACGCCATGCAGCGAGGATTCGGTCGCTAGCATCCAGCCCTGTTCGGGCGACGTGGATTTAGCAAAGGGCAGCATGCCCGCGGCTTTGATCCGCGTGAGCGTGTGCGCCTCGAACGGCGCAATAACATCTTTCAGGTAGGGCACCGCATTGGTGTAGGGCTGCCCCGCCCAAGCGGTAGCGAGCTCTTTGACGAGCCACGGCACGCCCTGTAGCGGCCCGGCGGGCAAGGCGGGATCCGCGGCGGCGGTGCGGGCCACCGCATAGGCGCGATGGGCGAGAAAATTGAGCTGTGGGTTCACGGCCTCGGCGCGCCGGATCGCTTCTTCCAGCACTTCGCCGGCGCTCACCTGGCCCGTGTTGACCAAGCCTGCCAGCCCTACCCCGTCGTAATCCCCGTACTCGGGAAATGCCATGCTGCTTGCTCCTGCTGAGATGGAAAACTGCGCGCTCACACAGCCGGACTCTAACAGCATATGAGCAGCCCAGCCGCTCGGCCTGGCGGGCGGGGGCCAGCGCCGCGCGTGACCCCGCGCACGCCCATCTTTTTGCTTGACAAGCGCGCGCGGGGGGAACATAAAAAAACGGCTCGGGTTAGCGGGTTATAGGCACCAACACTTTGGCTGAAGGAGAATCTCTATGCGTCGCACATTCTTTCGTGGGGCTAATCTCATCGACGGCATCAACCCACCCAAGCCCAACACGACCGTGGTCGTCGAGGGGGAGCGCATCAGCGCGGTAGGCACGGTGGGCAACACCCCCAAGCCCACCGCGCAGGACGTGGTCTACGACTTGGCAGGCAAGTCGCTAATGCCCGGCATGGTGATGTGCCACTACCACGTGGCCTACGACAACGTGATGAATTTGCACGATATCGACATGAAGTACCCGGCCACCTACCTGACCCTCATCGCCGCAAAGAATGCCGAATTACTGCTGCGCTCCGGGTACACCGGCGCGGTGGGTGCAGGCACGATGCACAATATCGACGTCACGCTGAAACAGGCGATCGACAAGCAGCTCATTTCGGGGCCGCGTTTTCTGAGCTGCGGGCGCGACCTCGTGACTACCGGCGACTCGGTGGATTGCCATCCAGATTTCTGGAAATTAAGCATGGATGGCTTGGCGCGGATTTGCGATGGCCCGGATGATTTTCGCAAAGCCGTGCGCGAAGAAATTAAACGCGGGGTGGAGATCATCAAACTCTATCCCACCGGCGGCCACGGCCTGATGTGGCCGGCCGACGTCATGACCATGAGCCAAGCCGAAATGGATGCCGCCGCCGACGCGGCCCACGAGCGCGGCAAGAAAATTCGCGGCCACATCATTTCGAAAAAAGGCATTCTGGCCGCGTTGAAGGCGCGCATCGACGTCATCGACCACGGCGACATGATGGACGCCGAATGCATAGAAGGGATGGTCAAGCAGGGGACTTTTGTGACGCCCAGTTTGTATTTCCCTTGGAAGATGGTCGAACAAAAACGCAAAACCGGGAAAGCCGGGTTTAGTGGCATCGATGAAATGGAGAAAGGGCTAGAACACTCCTACCAAATCATCCCCAAAGCGCAGCAAGCGGGTGTGAGGTTCGTAATTGGCGACGACTTTGGTATCGGCGTGATGCCGCACGGGGAGTACACCTGCGAACTCGAGGCCTACGTCAAAGGTCCGGGCATAACGCCGCTGGAAGTGATCACCTGGGCCACCAAAAATGGCTACGAACTACTGGGGCAAGACGGCGGCATCATCCGGGCTGGCAAGCTTGCCGACCTTTTGGTGGTCAACGGCAATCCCGCCAAGGACATCACCATTCTGCAAGACCGCAGCAATCTGGACGTGGTGATGAAAGGC
>SHZJ01000048.1 GCA_009692365.1 Gammaproteobacteria bacterium | reverse complement strand
TATCTCACTTGGTGCTGGCAGGACGCGCTATTTCGCGGCGAGATCGCACACCCTGCGGCGTGGGTTGTTTTTCCCGCCTGCAGCGTGTTGATCCTCGCGACCGGCTGGAATGTTTTCGGCCGCACCCGTCATATGTTTGGGGAGGCCCTGTGACGGGCCGGGATATCGCAATTCGCGCGCGGGGACTGTGCAAGGCTTATCGTCGCTACAAAACCCCGTTCGATGCTGTGCTGGAACTGGCGACGGGTCGACCCCGACACACGACCCACACCGTCCTCAATGACATAAACCTTGACCTCCATCGTGGTGAGATAATCGGGGTCCTCGGACGAAACGGAGCGGGAAAGAGCACGCTGCTTAAGGTTATCACGGGCACCCTTGACAAAACCGCTGGTGAACTCGAAGTAAACTGGTGAATTACGGCGATCCTTGAGCTTGGGACAGGCTTTCATCCTGAATACACGGGACGCGAGAACATTTTCCTGGGGGGAATGTGTCTCGGCATGACTCGGCGCGAGATCGAATCAAAGATCGCTTCGATTATAGATTTCAGCGAATTACGGGACGTCATTGACGAACCATTCAAGACTTACTCGACGGGCATGCAAGCGCGGTTGACCTTTAGCACGGCCATCAGCGTCGATCCCGAGATTCTTATTGTCGACGAAGCACTTTCAGTCGGCGACGCCCGCTTCCAGTCCAAATGCTTCAGTCGCCTACTGCAACTCAGACAAAGAAATCTGACCATCCTTCTCGTCTCGCACGACACCAACACAATTACTTCGCTTTGCGATCGCGCGCTGCTCCTAGAAGGAGGTAAGGTCTATATTGAAGGGGACTCGAAGCAGGTATCCCTCGCCTACCACAATCTACTTTTCGGCCAAAAGGCCGGACCGCAGTGCGACCCGAAATCCACGCCCGCCCCCGCGCAGCCAGATGTAGTGGTAACAGCACCGGCACAGACCAATAGCGAACCGGTACAGACCCATAAGAAAAGTGACGGAGCAGTGCTCATTACGGCCTCGAATAGCCGGCTGCGTTACGGGTCCGGGGAAGCGACCCTCGCGGCGTGGGGTCTTTTCGACGAACAGGGCAAGCCGGTAACTGTGATTGAATCAGGTAAGCCCTGCCGTTTCTCTCTGAGTCTGATGGCAAAAAGCCATATCGCGGATCTTTCCGTTGGTTTTGCTGTTAAAGACCGACGCGGCACAGTGCTTTGGGGCATCACTAACCTCACGGATCAAGGAAGTAGTTGCTCGCTGCGAGCCGATGAATTACTAACGGTATCTGCCCATTGTGTGATGTGGCTTGCGGCGGGCGATTATTTCGTGACTTTGGGTGCTGCCCACCTAGCAGATGGCGAGAAAATTGATTTCGTGGAAGACGCCATTGAATTCAGGGTGCAGGGGCCGGGCAATATCTTCACCACAGCCATTGTTAATCTTCAAACCACCCTCGATATGTCACGCCACCCGAAATCATTGGAGGCTCAATCGTGAGCTTTTTGAGAAACCCTTTCACCAAAAAGGGTAGAGCCAGCGCGCCTTTGCAGAAGTTGGTGGACGAAACCACGCTTTCTCAACAGGTGCGAGTATTAGCGGCGAGACTCGAACACCTCTCGCCGCAGCACGCGCCGCGGTTGCTCGAGCAACTATGCACGGGGCTCGCTGCTGATACGGTGGAGGCACAGCGCTATTTTATTGCGGAGGCCCTCGCGACCGCGGTCTATCCAAAATACAAGTTTAGCGAATACGGGCGTATGTACCTCGAGGACGAGCCGTTTTTGGCCTACTATCAGAAGTTCATGGATGTCGGTAATTGGCATTCTCTGGATCGCAAATATACGCTGCACCAACTGTTAAAGCTGGTGCCAAATTTGCAGGGCGATATTGCCGAATGTGGGGTATACAAAGGCGCCTCGGCATATCTAATGTGCGATGTGCTCCAAGGATCTGGGCGGCTCGTGCATCTTTTCGATTCCTTTGATGGACTTTCGGAACCCAATCAAGAAGATGGGACTTATTGGAGCAAGGGAGCACTTCGCATGCCAGAAGAAACCATCTACGAGACGCTGGCCAGCTTCTCCCAATACAAGGTCTATAAAGGATGGATTCCCCGTCGATTCCATGAAGTCGCAGACCTCTCGTTCAGCTTTCTGCATATCGATGTCGATCTCTATGAACCGACGCTGGCCTCGCTAGAGTTTTTCTATCCGCGCATTGAAACCCGGGGGATTATTCTGATGGACGATTATGGATTCAATAGCTGTCCCGGCGCCAAGCGTGCTGCAGACGTTTTTTTTGCTAACCGACCAGAGCAAATCGTGATGCTACCTACCGGCCAAGCAGTCGTAGTGAAGCACTGATGATAGCTGAGCTAAAATCAATCCGGTGGACGCCAGAGTTAGTAGAGAAGTTCTGGCACGGCTTCGGGTCGACGCGTTGCAGTCGGCAATTCGCATTTTCGAGGCAAGCTGGCAAAAGCTTCATCACCGCGATAGCCCATCTCCTACCAGACAACGGCACCATTTTGGACTACGGAGCCGGAGACGGGTATCTAGTCGGGCTATTGTGTGAGCGAGGACTGCGCACTGCTGCGTATGAACCCTCGCGGGTACGTGCACAGAAGCTCGAGGAACTTCTCGGTGCTGCGCCTACTTTCTTAGGCGCCGTGTCCGCAGATAACACCGATCTTTATGATGTCGTTATTGCAGCTGAAGTCATCGAACACGTGCTTGACGAGGAGCTTGATTTCTTCCTGAATCGACTGCGTGCGCTCGTGCGGCCAAACGGTCTGCTCATTCTTACTACACCCAATAACGAGGATCTGGAGTTAGGCATGGCGTACTGTCCAGTTAGCGAGACGCTATTCCATCGTTGGCAACACGTCCGCGCTTTTACGGACACAACTCTGGTGACATTGCTGGAAAAATACGGCTTCGAAGAGCTAGTGACCCACCAAGTGGGATTCGTTGACAGTCAATTTGTCCCGTATGACCCAATTTTCAATGGGTCTGAAAAAGACCCCATTATTCCGTCACACATCCAGAGTCTACGCGCTAATCAGCCGACGAAAATGGGCTCGGAAAGCAATCTTTTATTTATTGGGAGGCGACCTGCCGTCGACTCATCTCTATAGGAGGGCGGCGCCAAGCCTCGTCGACCATCCGGGCTGCTCGAGATTGGCCTGCAGCCCTTGAGATACCTAGGCATAATGGCGGGCAAAAAATGGGTCGTGCCACTTCAGGATGTAATGTGATGTGTTAGATCAGCACTAAACTGGATAAGTACTCTTTAAATTGGGCCTCCAATGAAAAATTATCTTAAGCGGCTGCGCTGGCTAGCCAAAAATTACTGGGACTGTAGGGGGCGAGGCGTGAGATAAACCGGCTGAGTCTTCGGCCGAACGCGGGGGTGCGCGGCTGATGCGGTGCGCAGCAACGTAAATGTGTTTTCGCGATACCCGCAAATTAACGACGCGAGGGAGATTAGTATGGTCTTAACCGGCAGGTGATTTTAGGAAAAACGCTTTGCATGGCGGTATTCACGGTTGGTGTGAAGGGGGCGTCTTTAAAGTGACGATCCAGCGCTGGGGCAAACTATTACGACTAAAAAGCCCGCGCATAGCGTTGCGGGCTGCTTTGGAAGAAACTCAGCGGCGCCTTGTTATTTTTGTAACTAAGATAATGACAGCAGCTTGGCTGAAAGCTGGAGATTACCGCTTTCTAGTCGCGGCGATGCCCCGCCAGCGATTATTCAATCAGCGACTACAACGACGGGCACTGAAAGTTTTCCTTAAACTGCCAGATCGCTTTTACCGCAAGCGCTTCGCTGCCTTTGAGCGAGGATTCACGAACGCAGGTGATTTAGAACGAGATCAGAGTTCTTATTTTGGAATCATGCTGATGATTGGCACCCTCGGACCAGGTGGCGCAGAACGCCAGGCGGTGCTCACTGCGGTCGGCGGCTTTCATCGTGGCTGGCGGCCACTCAGGATAACTTGTGTCTTCTTAAAGGAAGAGTGGCAGCGATTTTTCCTGCCGCAACTGGAAGCTGTGGGCATCCCGGTAGGGGAACTGGCAAGAGACAGTCTGTTGGGCGGTGAGTTTTGCACTGAGTCACTATTGCCGGTGTTTCAACAGTTGCCGCGGCGCCTGCAGGACGCGGGAGACTATTACCAGATTCTGATGGATCAAAAGCCGGCGGTCGCCCATCTCTGGCTCGACGAGTGTAATATCAAAGGGGGGCTGGCCGCTGTCGCAGCGGGTGTTCCGCGAATAGTGCTGGGCACGCGAAGTCTTCCTCCACACAATTTTTCCTTGCACCAACCATATATGCGGGAAGGATATCGCTGGCTCCTTAAACAGACAGGGGTGGTGCTTCTGAATAATAGTCGAGCAGGCGCGCGCGCCTACGAGGAGTGGCTGCAAATCCCGACGGGCTCGATACAGGTGGTGTACAACGGATTTGATTTCGACGATGAGGTATTGCAGCGTCATCGCGCTGGCCGGACGGCCTACAGGCAACGTCACGGAATTTCGGCCGAGGTCTTGTTAGTGGGAACAGTTATGCGGCTAAGCGAAGAGAAACGGCCGTTGCTTTGGCTTGAGATCGCAGCTGCGGTGCACCGCCACTTGCCGGACGTTAGGTTTCTGATGGCCGGTGATGGCAATCTGCGGAGTGAGGTTCAGCAGCGGGCGGATTGCGACGATCTTCGGGGCGTTGTCTCCTTGGTTGGTTATGAGCGACAGGCGCTGGGCGCGATCGCGGCGCTGGATTTGTTTCTGTTGACCTCCCGAGCTGAGGGCTTACCGAATGTTCTCGTAGAAGCTCAGGCCTTGGGGATACCCGTAATTACCACCGACGTTGGTGGGGCATCTGAGACGGTCTGCCATGGCGTATCCGGGTGGGTACTAGATAAAGATGAAATTGGCGAGGCGGCGGCTCAGGTCGTCCGGCTCCTACAGAATCCAGAATGGCGGTGCCAGGCGGGGCTAGATGCACACCGATTCGTAAGCGAAAAATTTGGCGTGGGTCGGATGCTTGACGCTACTTCGGATGTTTATGGAGCATGTTTTGGCGACTTCAAGTAATAGAATTTAGCCAGGAGATTTTATGGAAGAGGAAGAGGATGAGAAGAGATTTGCGTTTGGGCAGAACTGGAAGAATTTTATAGATAAGGACTATGCCGCAGATAGAGTCCAGACTTCGCAAATACATCTTTTAGATTTTCTGGGCAGGGAAAATCTTGACGGTGTGACGTTCTTAGATATTGGCTGTGGCAGCGGATTGCATTCGCTAGCTGCGGTTCAAGCCGGCGCCGCTGCTGTGCATGGATTCGACTACGACATATTGTCGGTTAAAGCCACTAACTCTGTACGAGCACGTGTTGGCTCCCCAAGTCAGTGGTTCGCAGAACAAGGCTCGGTTCTGGACGAGGAATTTATGGCGCGCGTGCCAATGTGCGACATCGTTTACTCGTGGGGTGTACTTCATCACACCGGAGACGTTTGGCGTGCGATTAGAAATGCTGCCGGGCGGGTAAAGCTAGGCGGTGAATTTTACATCGCATTGTACTCGGCTGACGTTCAGGTTGATCCTACGCCGGCGTTTTGGTTGGATGTGAAACGCAGGTACATATCCTCCGGCGGATTAGTACAGCAGGCAATGGTTGTGTGGTACGTCTGGCGCTTTTGTCTTAACTATAATCCCTTCAATATTCCCGCGTTCATACGTAGAAAAAACGCCTATAGGTTGGAGCGCGGAATGGAGATTTTTACTGACATCCGTGACTGGCTAGGTGGCTGGCCGATGGAGTTTGTTTACGATAGTGAGGCGATAAAAGCCTGCGAGGAACTGGGCTTCACCCTCAAGAAGATAAAAACGGGGGAGGCAAATACAGAATTTCTCTTTGAGCGTAAGTGAAGGTTTTAACGCCGTGAAGACAGCAGATCTTCTTGGGATTGGTAGTCTAGGCTTTGCAGGTGCCGGAACGATGAGCGGGGCGCTCGTCAAAGACTTGTGAAGCCTAAACATGCTGAGGTGAAGTTTTTGTGGGTGCCGAGGATTTATAGTTGTCGCTTCCCAGTCCTAAGTTGATAGACGGCCAATGCAAGTCACTGCCAATGAGGATGGATGTTGTCGTTATGGCGACCAGCCCCAAAAGGGCTGGCTGATGTGTGACGTTCGCAACGCGGTGACTATCTGCCGCCGCTCAGACCAACTGGCTCAGCGATGGCAAGGACTCCGCCGCCTCCGCACCTTTGTCTCGAGCCCTCGGCTCGCAACCTGGGTGCGAAGCACATGGGTCGCGATGTGCCGCGAGACCTGAACCGTGGTCACTCCAATGGCCTTACGTTTTTACACTTAAGGAGCCCGGACCATCACCTCCACTACCTTGCGCCGCACCGCGCCACCCAGCACCTCATCCCTAATCCATGACCCCGCTGCTCACCCTAACCCTCCACACGGCGCTGCGCGCGGCGTTGGCGGCGGGGGACACCGAGTTGGTGTGTACGCTGGACCTTGGCCGCACGTCTACGCGGGTGGTGCTGGAGGCGGCGGGTTGGGGCTGGGATGACCAGCGTTATCCTTACTTGGCAAAGTGCCGGGCGCACACCATTTACTACTGGACGGGCGAGGGTTTTGCGCCGGTGGCGCGCTTTGGCAACTCGCTATACAAACTCGTGCCCACGCTGTCGGGGCCGCCCACTTTTGAAATCGATGGCATCAAAATGCTGCCGAGCGCACAGGTGTCGCCGTACGCCGACGCTGAACGCAAGGTGGGGTTGGTGGCGCCGCAGGGCAAACGTATTCTGGATACCTGCGGGGGGCTGGGTTATTTCGCGGCTTGGTGTGTGGCGCTGGGGGCGAGCGCCGTACTCTCTTATGAGATCAGCCCCGAAGTGCTGTGGCTGCGCCGCCATAACCCGTGGTCGCCCGCCGCCACCCCGGGGGTGCGGTTGGTGGCGGGGAGTATTGTGGCGGGCATCGCCGAACTGCCGGATGCCAGTTTTGACGCCGCACTGCACGACCCTCCCCGTTTTGGCCTTGCGGGGGAGCTGTATTCACAAGATTTCTACCAACAACTGGCGCGGGTGCTGACGCCCAAAGGCCGCTTGTTCCATTACACTGGCAGGCCCAACGCGCTGACCAGCGGGCGCGATGTGCCGGCCGAGGTTGCTACGCGTTTAGCCCGAGCAGGATTTTCCACCACCTTTAATGGCGATGGCGTGCTGGCGTTCAAAGCCTGAAGGCGGCCCCGCTGGCAGGACCACCCATGAGCTTCACCGACCTCGCCGTTCCCGCCGACCTTGTCAGCGCGCTCGCGCGCCAACACATCAGTGTGCCGACCGAGATCCAAGCGGCCGCCTTGCCCGTGTTGCGGGCCGGTAGCGACGCCTATTTGCGCGCCGAGACCGGCACCGGCAAAACCCTCGCCTACCTCATTCCTTTTTTTGAAGCCATCGACGTACAGCTGCCGGCGACGCAGGCGATCATCGTGGCGCCCACGCACGAGCTGGCCATTCAAATTCAGCGCCAGTGCGTGGAGTTGGCCCAGAATGCCGGCCGGGCGTTGCGCACGCTGCTCCTCATTGGCGGCACGGTACTGGACCGCCAGCTGGACAAACTCAAGAAAAAACCGCAGTTGGTGGTGGGCTCGCCGGGGCGTATTCGGGAGCTCATCGCGATGGGCAAACTGAAATCGCAACACGTGAAATTTATCGCCATCGATGAGGCCGACCGGCTGCTCAGTCGCGATAGCTTGCCGGAGATCGAGGCGATCATTGCGGCGGCCCCGCGCACGCGGCAGTTGGTGTTTATCTCGGCCACGCAGGCACCGGAAAGTGTGCCGGTGCTGGCAAAACTGGCGCCGGCTTTGGTGATGGTGCAGGCGGGGCGGGCGGCGGTTAGCCCGACCATCGAGCATTACTACCTGCTCTGCGAGGAGCGCGAGAAACCCGAGACGATTCGAAAATTCTTTCACGCCCTGGAACCTGAACGCGCGATTGTTTTTTTTCATCGTAACCAGAGTGCGGCACAGGTCACGGCGATGCTGCAAGAACAGGGCATTCCGGTGGCTGATCTGGGCGCCACCCTCAACAAGATGGACCGCAAGCAGGCGATGGATGACATTCGCAGCGGGGCCGTGCGGGTGCTGTTGGCCACGGATGTGGCGGCGCGCGGGCTCGATATCAAAGGGGTAACGCATATCTTCAATCTGGATGTGCCCACGCTGAGCCAAGATTACCTGCACCGGGTGGGCCGCACGGGTCGGGCGGGCGCGCCCGGCATTGCCATTAGTTTGCTGGCCCCGGGGGATACCCGCCGGCTGCGGCGCTACGAGGAAGAACTGGGGATCACCTTCCAGCAAGTGCGGGTGCGCGATGGTCATGTCTCGCTAGTGGAACCCGGGCCGCGCCCCGCTTAAGACCGCGCCGGCACGCCGTGGTCCCGGCGGGTCGGGGCGCGTTGTTGTGCAGGGCGCGACCCACGTTGCGTGCGCCTCGCAGCCCCGTTTTATGGCCACACTGGCCAACTGCAAGCCCGCCTCGCCGTGCGCGGCACCATCAATCTCACGTGGCTCGCTGTGCTTAGGGCTGCTGCCAACGCGCCCGGCGCCGCCATTAAAATCGCCGCCAACTGCACGCCCGCCTCGCGCTGCGCGGGGCCTAATGAATAGACTAAGCTGCGCCTATCTACCCGGAGGAATTTACTGCCATGTCTGAGGTTTGGACCCACCACCAACGCACCGTCAACGGCTTTCGGATGCACTATGTGACGGCCGGCTCGGGTTATCCGCTGGTACTGCTGCACGGCTGGCCGCAGAGCTGGTTTGAGTGGCGCAAAATTATCCCGGCACTGGCCCAGCACTACCAACTTATCGTGCCGGATTTGCGCGGGCTGGGGGACTCCGAAAAACCGCTGACCGGTTACGACAAACGGACTTTGGCCAGCGATGTGCGCGAACTCCTCTCCCAGTTGGGCTTGGAGCGGGTGGGTGTTATCGGCCACGACTGGGGCGGCGCGGTGGCTTTTTATCTGGCTTACGACCACCGCGCGCTCGTGGAGCGCCTGTTCATCCTCGACATGATCCCCGGGCTATGCCGGGCCGGGGAAGCCTTCCCGCTAGAGTTGGCGATTAAAATCAATCATGTGTTTTTCCACGGCGGCAACCCGGATTGGGCGGCCATGCTGGTTGGTCAGAACATCGATGGTTACCTGCGGCGCTTTCTCACCACGCTGGATTTCAACTACAGCCCGGCGGTGTTTTCGGCAGCCGACATTGCAGAATACGTGCGGGTTAATTCCCTGCCCGGTGCGCTGCGCGCGGGGTTTGAGTGGTATGCCACCGGCCTGCGTGAAGACGCCGTCAATTTGGCGGCGGCCACGGAAAAACTCACCATTCCCGTGCTGGCGTACGGAGGCGATACTTTTCTGGGCGACATCCGCCCTTATTGGACCCCCGTGGCGCACCACGTGACGGGCGGTGCGGTGGCCCAATGCGGGCATTTTATTCCGGAGGAGCAGCCGGGGTTTGTGATTGACCAGGCGTTGCAGTTTTTCGCCCCCTTGGGTGGCACTGCGCCACAGTTGTCCTGAGCCGTCGCAAGGCGTAGGGTCGGTTGCGCAAAATTACGCCTGCGTCAGCGTGGGCACATATGGGCTGAGGAGGATTTATGGAAGTTGGTTTACAGTTTATTTTTCAGAATACCCACGTCGGCATGTCGGACGCCGACATGATGCGTAAAGAAACCGAAATTGCGCTTTTGGCCGAAGAAGTAGGCATGGATTTCCTGCTGCTGCCCGAGCATCACTTCGATCCCAATTACTCCATGATGCCCGACAACCTCCAGTGGTTGTCTTATCTGGCCGGCAAAACCCACCGCATCAAGCTCGGCACCGGGGCCATTATTTTGCCTTGGCACGAGAACCCCACGCGCTTGGCCGAAAAAATCACCATGCTGCAAATCCTGCTGGGTGATCGTTTTATGCTGGGCTTTGGGCGCGGCCTCGCGCGCGAGGAATACCGCGCGTTCGGCGTAGAAATGGGCACTTCGCGGGAACGCTTCGACCAATCGGCCGACATCATCCTCGACATCCTCGAAACCGGCGTGGCCGAGTACGACACCAAGTTTTTCAAGCAGGCGCGCACCACCATCCACCCCAGGCCCGAGCACGGCTATCGGGATCGGGGTTTCTTGTCGGTGGCCATGACCCCCGATTCCGCCATGGCGGCAGCCAATCTGGGCGGTACCATGATGTCTTTCGTGCAGCTACCTTGGGAGCAGCACCACGCGGCCGTGGAAGCGTGGCGCGCGCGTTTCAAGGAAGTGCATCCCCATAAATCACCCGGCGCGCCGGTGTTCTCAGATTTCACTTTCTGTCACGAAGACGCGGCGGTCGCCGAGAAAGTCGCCCGCGAATACCTCACCAAGTACTATCTCAGCGTCATTCGTCATTACGATTTTGACGGTTCGCACTGGGGCGATACGCAGGGCTATCAGGCCTATCAGGTGGCGGCCAGCACGCTTAAAGAAGTGGGCCTGGATGCCGCCTGCGAGGGCTTTGTGCAAAGCCAGTCGTGGGGTACGCCGGCGCAAATTATTGCCAGCTGGACGCGCCGCTTTGAGCTAACCGGCGATCTACGCCCGGCGATGGCGGTGTCTTATGCCGGCCTGCCCTTTGACTTGGTGCGCAGCAGCTTGCGGCTCATCGGCGAGAAAGTGGTGCCAGCGTTACACCGGCTGGGTACCGCCGGCGCCTATTCCAACCGCGCGGCCTAAACCGCGCGCGGGCCTACCCCCGCGCCGTTCACGCGACGGCTCGGGGGTATCGGGAATGCCTAATACAGCACGCCCCACAGCGGTACGAGTCCGGCGCGTTGGGCGTGGGCCACCACGTTAAACAACGGCAGCGCCAGAAACCACAGCGCGCCGTCACGCACGGCAATCCACAGTAAATCCGGTCGAATCGGCATGTTTTGTGGCACATGGTATTGACCAAAACGCGGCAAAAAGCGTGCGGTCCGGGCGCAATAAGCCGCGTATTCCGCGCCAAAGTGCGTTTGTAGAAGTTCTTCCTCGCGCCGCACCAAGGCCCTGAACAAGCCGGCAAATGCCAGTGGCACCAGCGCCATCAGCACCAGATGGTGCGACAGCAGGGCAACGCCCGTGACGCCCACCAGCGAGCAGGCGTACAAGGGGTTGCGGCACACCGCGAAGGGGCCGTGGGTAATCAGCGCAGTATTTTTGTGTCCTCCCAAGAAGGCCGTACAAAACACCCGTCCCAGCGCGCACGCCGCGACTAACAGCGCGCCCGTCATGCTCAGGGCGTCGCCCAGCACGCTGTTGAAATCCATTAAGGGCCGGGTGAACAGGGTAGCAAGCAGGCTGACCAACAGAATTAGCCGGGTATCCCGGATGCGATTTTTGTTAAGTGCTTTGGCCATAGGATGGTTTCCGAAAGAAAAATACGTGGATTGGCGATGCCGGCACCCTCATGAGGGGCACGGGCAAAAAAAGAAAACAGACGGCGGAAAGCCTGGTGTTGCTGGGTCTATTCCTGAGTCTATTTCTGGGGTCTACGTTTAGCCGCGGGCCGCGGCGCCAGAGCCCGGCGCACCGTGGCCCCGGGTTAGGCGCTGGGTGCGATGTCCAAAGTGGTGACCCGGCGTAACTCGCGTCGATGGGCCTGGTCGTCAAATGGCTGCGCCCGATGCATGGTCGTGCGATTGTCCCAAATCACCAAGTCCCCGTCCTGCCAAGCGTGGCGGTAGACAAACTCACGCTGGGTCGCGTGTTCCAGCAACTCGCGGATGAGCAGCCGACCCTCCGGAATGGGCCAGCCCACGACGTGCGAGGCGTGCGAGGCAAGATACAGGGAGGTGCGGCCGGTGACCGACGAGGTGCGCACCAACGGCTGGGGATGGCCGTGCAGCCGCGTCCTTTCCTCGGCGGAAAAATCAAACCCCAGCACCTCGCGTGAATAGGCAATGGAATGATGCAGTTCAAGCCCGCTGAGCGCGGCTTGGCGCGCCGGTGGTAGCGCCGCCCAAGCCGCCCGCATGTCGGCAAACTCGGTGTCGGCTGCGACCTGGGGGATAACCCGCGCGGACAACAACGAATAGCGCCCCGGCGGGTTCTCGAAAGAGGCGTCCGTGTGCCATAAACGGTTGCCCAAGCCGTACATGCGACGGCGATCTGCGGCGTCCAGCAAGTCGCCGTTTTCGTCCACGTTAGAGATGTCGGTGAGCGCCTCATTGCCCAACCGGCTGGCGGTCAGGGCCGCGATGCCGGTTTTAGTATGCAGCGTGCCATCGAAGCGTTGCGCGAAGGCCAATTGCTCGGCGTCGTTGAAGGGCTGCTGGCGAAAGACCAGCACGCCGTAGGTATCCATGGCCGCGCGCAGTTGGTTGAGCCGCGCCGGCGCGTGAACTTCGCGCAGGTCCACGCCGCTGGTGACGGCGCAAAAACTCGGGTGCAATGGCTTAAAGGCGAACGCGCTCATGAGGGCCTCCTCGTCGCGCCGCGGCGCGACTTAGCTGAACTGACGGATGAGATCACGGGTAATGACCAGCCGTTGAATTTGCGAAGTCCCTTCGTAAATTTGCAGGAGCTTGGCATCGCGCATGAGTTTCTCCACCACAAATTCTTGGGTGTAGCCGTAGCCGCCAAACACCTGCACGGCGTCGGTGGTTGCCTGCATGGCGGCGTCCCCGCCATAGGCCTTGGCGCAGGCGCTGTGACTGCCACGCAAATTGCCGGCATCCACCTCGGCCGCGGCGTTGAGCGTGAGCAAGCGGGTGGCTTGATAGGCAATTTCCATGTCGGCCAACATGGCCGCCACCATTTGGTGGTGGATGATGGGTTCGCCAAAGGTCCGGCGCTGCAGGGCATATCGCACGGCTTCATCGCGGGCGCGGCGAATGACCCCGGCGGCACCGGCCGCGATCCACGGGCGCGAATGGTCGAACGTGGCCATGGCGAGCCGAAACCCATGGCCCGGCCCCGCGATAAGGTTCGCGATGGGGACTTCTACGTCCTCGAACACCACATCCCCGGTGGACGAACAGCGCTGGCCCAGTTTGTGGACGAGGCTCTCCCATTGCACGCCGGGCCAGCCCGCTTCCACCACCATGGCGGCAATGCCGCTGTTGCCCGTGGTGCCCTGCTCGCGGGCAAAGACGACATAAAAATCGGCCACGTTGGCGTTGGTGATCCAGCGTTTGCGACCGTTGAGGACCAGCACCTCGCCCCGCTGGACAAAACGCGTGCTCATATTGGCGACGTCAGAACCGGCGTCCGGCTCGGAACAGGCAAACGCGGCGTAACCGGGTTGGTCCACCAGTTGCCCCAGATAGTGGCGCCGCGCGGTGTCGTTATGGCCCAGCAGCAGCGGCAAGGCGGCGAGGCTATTGGCGACCGCGGAGGTGCCAATGCCCAGGCAGCCGTAGTTAATTTCTTCCAGCACTAGCACATGGTCCTGACACGCCAACCCCGGCCCGCCCAGCGCCTCGGGAAACTCGAGTTGCAACAAGCCATGGGTCCAGAGTTCGCGCAGAATGTCGTGGGGAAATTCGGCGCTGCGGTCTAGCGCTTGATCGAGCTTGGGCTGGATAATTCGCTCGTGCACCAGGCGGCGCGCGGCGTCGGTTATCAGCGTTTGGGTTTCGCTCAGCATCTTTTCTCCAAAGCGGGCAGTGGGGCCTCATTCTGACACTTCGACAGGCCGTGCAGGCATTTTGCCTGGTGTTGCGCGGGGCGCGAAAGTGTGGTCACTTTCAGTCCTTCGCGACCCCACTATCCATTAAAAAAGACGAAAGGGAGAGGCCCATGTATCCAACGAGATTTGGTGTATTTCTGCTACCCGGCAACATGAAGGAAGCGATCGAGGGCGCTCAGCGCGCCGAACGCGCGGGGTTTTACTCCGCGTCGGTCAACGACCATTTCTATTCCCCGCTGGGCAACGCCATGAGCCCGCAAATGGAGTGCTTCACGACGCTCACCGCCATGGCCTGCCACACCAGCACCATCCGGGTTGCACCGGCGGTGGCGGTGGCGTCTTTCCGTACCCCGCCGTTGCTCGCCAAGATTGCCACCTCGCTGGACCACGCCAGCAACGGCCGGCTAATTTTGGGTTTGGGGGCGGGTTGGCAAGACAAGGAATACCACACCCATGGTTACCCGTTTCCGTCCACTTCGGTGCGCTTGGAGCAACTCGACGAATGTATCCAAATCCTCAAAGCCATGTGGACGCAAGATTCCCCAGCGTACACCGGCAAGCATTTTGCGGTGCGCGAGGCCTACAACCATCCGCGCGCCATCCAGCAGCCGCATCCACCGATCATGCTGGGCGGGTCGGGCACCAAGTTGCTGAAGATTGCGGCCCGCGAAGCCACCATCCTTAACATCATTCCGCCTACCGGCGACGGTAAGGATTTTGTCAACGATAAGGTGGCCACGCTGAAGTTCGACACCCCCACGCTGAAGAGCCGCATTGCGCTGCTGCATCAGTTTATGCGCGAAGGCGGTCGTGACCCGGCCGAAATGGAACTCGGTGGCTTGCTATTGCTGGGTATGTCGCGCGACCAGAAAGACCAAGGCCTACGCGATATGGCGCATGGTTTGGGCTTCCCCGACTACGCTACGGCCCAGCGCGCGCCGGTGTCTATTCTGGGTACGCCCGAAGAAGTGCGGCGCGAAATCAAGCATCGCATCGAAGATACCGGCATCACCTATTTTATGTTCGTCATCCCCAACGAAGTGACCCACGATCTGTTTGTGAATGAGGTCATGCCGGCGTTCGCTTAAGCGCGGTGGGCGAAAATCCTTGCCCTAGGCTAACTTGGGCAAGGATTAATCTCGGGGGCTGCGCGTGACGGCCATGCGCCCCAGCGTCGACCCAAGCTTTGAGGTTAGAAATAGCGTTGGCGGATCAGGTTCTGATGGCGCCGGCCCGCTGGCGCCAGCGATTCATGCTGGCGAGCCAACGATCGACGTCGGTGGTTTTGCGCAATAAGTAATCGCGCACCTCCGGGTGGGGCAGGATGAGAAACTCCTCCCGGGCCATGGTGTCGACCACGCAGGCTGCTAGCGTTTCGGGTTCGATCATGCCGTCCACGCTGGCGACGACCGCCTGGTCGGGACGGTCGGTCATGGGGGTTCGCACCGCTTGGGGGGCGAGCACCGAGACCCGAATCCCCAAATGCTGGTACTTAATTGCCACCCACTCGGCGAAGGCCACGCAGGCGTGTTTGGTGACGGAGTAGGTGGCCGATTGAATATGGCTCAATAGCCCCGCCGCCGAGGCCGTGTGCACCAGATAACCTCCGCCGCGCGCCACCATGCCCGGCGCCACCGCACGCACGGCATAGACGTGCGCCATCACGTGGATGTCCCAGTTGAGCTGCCATTCTTCGTTGGCGACGTCTTCGTCGCCCAAGCGCGCGATGCCAGCGTTAGAGCAGAAAATATCGATGGCGCCAAGTTCGGCTTCTACGCGCGCTACCAGCGCTTGAATGTCGGCTTCCAGCGCCACATTGCAGCGCACGGCCAGCGCACCGGTTTGGGCTGCCACCCGTGCCAGACCGGCTTCATCGACGTCGGCTACCGCAATGGCGCGGGCCCCCTCAGCGTGGAAACGCCGCGCCAGCGCCGCGCCGATGCCGCTCGCCCCGCCGGTAATCACCACACATTTGCCCGCGATTTCCATGCCGGTCCTCCCTCGTTAAAACGCTGTTGTTTTGCCGCTGGCTGCGCGCCCAGCCGCCCGCCCGACCGATTGCGCGGGCGGGCTAGCGAGTTTAGGGACTGGCGGTGGCTGCGCCGTGCTTGGCTTCTTGTCGGATGTACTGCTGGAGGGCTTTTAAATCGCCTTCCGCCAACTCTTTAAATCGCGGCATGCCGGCGGTGCGTTGGGAGCCCCCTACCACCACATCGCGCAGCGCATCGTCGTAGAGCGGAATGGTAGAGGCGCGCAGATCGGGCGCGTAGCCACCCGACACCCCCCCCGCGCCGTGACACAGCACGCATTGGGCGCGCCAAATAGCGCCGCCCTGCTGGGCCAGCAGGGCGTCTACCACAAAGTCTTCTTTGACGATGGGTTTGACGAATACCGGTGGCGGCATGGCCGGCAGGTTGGCTTTACCTTCGAGGCTAAAACTCAGCAGGCGGCGCGGTTGCGCGTTATAAGCCCAGCCGTATTGGGCCGACAGCGAGCCACCGATGGCGGGCACCGCTCCCCCCCAGCCCACCAACAAGGCGATGTGCTGTTGGCCATCGACCGTATAGGTGATGGGTGGCGCGGAGATGCCCAGCCCGGCATCAAACTGCCACAGCACCTCGCCCGTGGTGGCCCGATAGGCTGTCAGTTTGCCGTTGGCCTGCCCTTGCAACACCAGATTACCCGCCGTGGTCAGCGTGCCACCATTCCACACCCCCGGGTGTTCCACGCGCCACGCGGGTTTTTGTTTCACGGGGTCCCAGGCCAGCAAGGCGCCGGTGCCGGCGTTGACGGGGATGTTCTCGGTCAAAAATTCTATCCCGGGGTCTAGTTTAAAGTTGGGCGATTGCCAAGTTTTGACGTCGAGGCCTTTGTCCGTATACAAGTTCGGCATTTCCAGCACTGGGATATAGACCAGACCGGTGCCCGGATTGAACGACATGGCGTGCCAGTTGTGGACGCCGATGGGCCCCGGCCACACCAGTTCTGCGCCGTCTTCGTAGCGCGCCCCTGGGCGTTCCACGGGCCGGCCGGTGGCCATGTCAATTTTTTCGGCCCAGTCGACGCGGCCAAATTTCTCGGCCGACAGCAGCTTGCCGTTGGCCCGATCTAGCACGTAGAAAAAGCCGTTTTTGGGCGCGTGCATCATCGCTTTGACCACCTTGCCCCCGATGGTCAGGTCGGCCAGCACGATGTCCATATTGGAGTTGTAGTCCCAGGTTTCCCCGGGGGTGGTTTGGTAGTGCCAGACGTATTTGCCGGTGTCGGCATCCAGCGCCACGATTGAGCACAGAAAAAGGTTGTCGCCGCCGCCGGGGCTGCGGATTTTTTGGTTCCACGGCGAGCCGTTACCGGTGCCAATGTAAATGCGGTTGAACTCGGGATCATAAGTAATCCCATTCCAAGTGTTGCCGCCGCCGCCGTATTTCCACCATTCGCCGGTCCAGGTTTTAGCGGCCATGGCTTGGGCTTCGTCTTCAAAGCCGTCGGCCGGATTCCCCGGTACGATGAAGAAACGCCAGGCCTGCTTGCCGGTTTGGGTGTCGTAGGCGGTGACATAGCCGCGCGCCGCGCCCACTTCTGTGCCGCCGTTACCGATGATGACTTTATCGCGGAACACCCGTGGCGCGCCGTTGATGTACATCGGCAGCTTGGGATCGATGGTCACCGCGCTCCAGACTTCCTTGCCCGTAGCGGCATCCACCGCGTTTAGGCGGCCATCGCCGGTGGCGACAAAAACTCGGCCTTTCCAATAGGCGACACCGCGGTTGGAGTCCCAGAAAATGCGCTGGCGGTCACCCGCCACAGCCAGCGTTTTGGGATCGTAAGTCCAGAGGATTTTGCCAGTGCGGGCGTCGACGGCGCGCACCACGCTAAAGCTGCCGGTGAAGTACATCACGCCATCCACCACCAGCGGTGTGGCCAGCAGGCTGTGGTCGGTGGCGGGCAGCTCCAAGGCCCAATCTACCCCCATCCCTTTGATCGTTTGGGCCGAGATTTGGGTCAGCGGGCTATAGCGTTGCTCGCTGTAAGTGCGGCCGTAGGAGAGCCAGTTGGCGGTTTCTTTTCCGTTGGCGATGGCCGCCCCGTCAACCGTAGTTTGGGCGCGGGCTACGCCGGTGACCGCCAGGGCGATGGTCAGCAGGCCGCCACCCAGAGAACGCCTGATACTTCGCATACGGACTCCCCTTGGATTCTTATTTTTTCGGTTCTTGATGCTATTTCTCGTTGCTTTAGTGCCATCTTCTGCGCCGGGCCGGCAACCCAGCCCTGCATTCAGGCCGTGAGGCGCCCGCTGCGGTAGTCGTTCACGGCTTGTTCTAATTCCGCTTCGGTATTCATCACAAACGGGCCGTATTGCGCCACCGGCTCGCCGATGGGACGCCCGGCAATTAGCAGCGCGCGGCCACCGTCGGGCCCCGCCGTGAGGCGTAGGTGTGCCCCGGGTGAGAGCGTAGCGGCGTAGTTGCTGGGCACGTTGGTGCCGCCGGCGTCGAGGGTCCCCTCAAAGGTATACAGCAAAGCATTCAGGTCGCTCGCAATGGGTAGTTCCACCGTGGCGCCGGGTGTCAGGGCCACATCCGCATACAGCAACTGCGTGCTCATGCCGGTGATGGGGCCGAGGGTGCTAACCCCCTCCAGATCCAAGCGCCCAGCGATAAGCTTAATGCGCACACCCGCCAGGGCGACCACCGGGATTTCTGCCGCCGGGATGTCTCGATAGCCGGCGGGTTTCATTTTTTCGGCCGCTGGCAGATTGACCCACAGTTGAAACCCGCGCAACAGGCCGGCGGTTTGTTTGGGCATTTCGGAGTGGATGATCCCGCGTCCGGCCGTCATCCACTGCACGCCACCGGCGGTCAAATCGCCCTCATTGCCGAGATGGTCGGCGTGCAGCATGTGGCCGTCGACGATATAGGTGATGGTCTCGAAGCCGCGGTGGGGGTGCGCCGGAAAGCCTTCGATATAGTCGTCTGGGTTGTCGGAGGAGAAAAAATCGAGCAGCAACAGCGGGTCCAGCCGCGCCCCCGGGTGCTGGCCCACCGCGCGTCGGAGTTTGACGCCAGCGCCACCGTGGGTGTCGATGGCGGCATGAGATTTAACGACGGTACGGGCGGTCATCAGCAACTCCAGAGCGGGGCAACGCGCCGCCTACAATACGAGAGTGGCGCGGGCTTTGCCAAGGCTCACCAGTTCGCAACCCTGAGCGGTCAGGCGCAGCCGGGTGACGGAACAATAATCGGGTTCAAAGCAGACCAGCCGGGGGTCGCCCGTGGCCAGCCCCACCAGCGCGTTGATGACCATGAAGTGGGTAAAAATAACGGTGTCCTGCTGGCAGCGGTTGACCAGCGTCCAAGTCCGTTCGCGCCACCGCTGGAGGCTGTGATCGACCTGCGACCACTGGGACTGCATCACCCCGGCCAGCCACGCGGCGCGTTCGGCCAGCGGCACGCTGGACGGGAGTTCGCGCACGTCATCCTCAATGTTTACCTGCGCCTGCCAGTACTGGGCCAACGGCTGGGCGGTTTCTTGCGCGCGCAGCAGGGGGCTAGTGAGAATGCGCCGCGCGGGGCGGTCGGCAAAACTCGCGACCAGCGTTTGGGCCTGGGCTTGGCCCTGCGCGCTCAAAGGCGGGTCGCGCGCGGTGTCCCAACGCGCCGCCGCCTCGCCGTGGCGCACCAGCTGGATGTCGATGTCAGGCCCCATGAACTTCCTCCCTAATAACTCCCGGGCGCCCATTCTGGCCGCTAGACCCACGCAGCGACAGTGGCGTGCATTCGGCGCGGCTCTCGGGCATATTCCCGCGCGGCAATCCGCCGTCACCGCGAGCACCCGCAACGCATGAGTGTCGAATTATTAGCGCGTCATGCGCCGCGCCGGGTGGCTCTGGAGGGCGCTTGTAACTGCCGCGACCTCGGTGGTTTGCCAACCACCGACGGCCGCCGGACGCGCCCCGGGGTGGTGTATCGCTCGGACGCCCTCGCCACGTTGACCCCCGCGGATCAAGCCACCCTTGCCGGCTTGGGGATCTGCGCGGTCTACGACCTGCGCACCCGGGAGGAGCGCGTGCGCGCACCCAATCAGCTGCCCGCCAGCGCCCCGGTTCAGCATGCTTTTGGCTTTATTCCGCGTGGCAATCACGAGATGTTTGCGGGGGTGAACAGCCGACAGTGGTCGCCCGAAGTCACCCGTGCCGCCATGCTCGCCCAGTACGAGCGCCTGATCCTGGACCACACCGAGTGCTTGGCGGGGGTTTATCGCGGGCTGCTGGCGAGGGCCGGGGCACCGGCGGTCATCCACTGTGCCAGCGGTAAAGACCGCACCGGCATCGCGTGCGCCGTCTTGCTTTTGGCGGTGGGCGTGGTCCGCGAGGAGGTGGTCGAGGACTATGTCATTTCCCACTTCCAGCGCCGCCGGGTCGACCTTTTCCACGGCACGCCCCCGGCGGCGGCGGTGGAGCACGTCATGGCGGCCAGCGCCGACTATTTGCTCGCCGCATTAGCCGCCAGCGAACGGGCGTTCGGCTCTTTTGACGCCTATCTGGCGCACGGCCTAGGGCTGTCCGATTTAGATCTTCTGGCGCTCGCCCATTTTTTGGTGGATTGAAGTGAGTTCAGCCGCCGTTCAAGTTGAACCGTGCAGCATGGCTCCACCAGTCAGCGCTCGGCGCCCGCAAGACGACTCAGGCGGCGGCAGTAACAGGCATCACGAGATGAGCTGCTGCCGACCGACCGCAGACTGGCCAAATCAACCCTCCCGATTCGTGGCCGGAGTACTTTTAATGACAGCCTTGATGATTCCCCAGTTCGGCGCTTATTGCGGTGACTTGGCCGAGGTCGAGTTTGCCCAAGGAAAACGCCTCTACGAGCAGCAGGATTACACCCACGCACTGGCGGCCTTCGATCGCGCCGCGCGCGACGAACCCGCCGACGAGCGTTACCTCTACTGGGCGGGCAAATCTGCTGGCCGTCTGGCCGAGGCCGCCGGCCCACTGGCGGCGTTCTCCTTGGCGCGGCGCACCCGCCTCGCCTTCGAGCGGGCCTACGAACTCAACCCGCGTAACCTCGAGGTGATGGAGGCTCTGGCGCAGTTTTACGCGCAAGCGCCGGGCTTCATGGGCGGCAGCGAGGCGAAAGCGCAGGCGCTGCAAGAGCGCATCCGCACCTTGAAACTAAGCACCCACTAAGACTCTCCAGGCGCCATGCGCCCCCGCTGCCGCCCGCCGGCAGTTGGGGGGCAGCGCTCCCCTTTGCGGCTAGCCGCACTTCCCGGTAGCAAGCGCGCAAGGCCTCTGTCAGGATCGCGGCCCACACCAGCGCTGCGGACTACCCCCTTGAACGAACAAGTTATCGCCCCCCCGACTCGCCGCACGGAGCGCGCCCGCCACGAACAGGGCAAAGTCCAGCAACGGCTTAGGCGCGGCGTGGGTAAGGCCATCGTCGACTACAACATGATCGAAGAAGGCGACCGGGTGATGGTTTGCCTGTCGGGGGGCAAAGATTCCTACACCCTGCTGGACATCCTGCTGAGCCTGCAAAAAAAGGCCCCGATCGATTTCGAACTCATCGCCGTCAATCTCGACCAGAAGCAGCCCGATTTCCCCGCTGCCGTACTGCCCAACTACCTCACCGAACTCGGTGTGCCGTTTCACATTCTTGAGCAAGACACCTACAGCGTGGTCAAACGCGTGGTGCCCGCCGGTAAAACGATGTGTGGCCTGTGTTCGCGGCTGCGGCGCGGCAGCCTGTACACCTGGGCCGCCGCGAACGGCATTTCAAAAATTGCGCTCGGTCACCATCGCGACGACATCGTTGAAACCCTGTTCCTGAACATGTTTTTCGGTGCCAAGCTCAAAGCTATGCCGCCCAAGCTACAGTCCGACGATGGTGCGCATATTGTCATTCGACCGTTGGCCTACTGCCGCGAGGACGACATCGCCCGCTACGCCGAGGTGCGTGGTTTCCCCATCATTCCGTGCAATTTGTGCGGCAGTCAGGACCATCTGCAGCGCGTGCAGATCAAGCAGATGCTGGCCGACTGGGAGCGCCAACACCCCGGGCGGGTGGAGAATATTTTCCGCAGCATCCAAAACGTGGCGTTGTCGCACCTCGCAGATCCCGCCCGTTTTGATTTTGCCGGGCTAGGCGCCAAGCCCGGGGTGGCGCGCCCCGGCGTGGTGGAGTGGCTGATCGAGGGCGCCTCGGACTAAGCCCGCGCGGCGCGGCAGCGGGCTGCGCCGTGGGTTGTCCGACGAGGCTTGGGGCCGCGCTCGTTGAAGCTGTGAGGGGCGGCGCCTAGGGCTGGGCACGCGTCCACCCAGCGCCCCGACCTACCGCCGGGCCGTGCGGCACTGCCGGTGCGCCGCGCCCGGCCCGCCGCGGGGCCCGCACTGGGCGAAGCCGGCTCCCGTTGGGGGCAACACCTTGCCGGTGCGCGAGTTAATTTGGCCCGCTCCGGCGCGGGGTGGGTAACGCCGAGAGTGCCGGCGCTGGGCCGGCCCAGCAAGACCAACCAAGCCCCCGCAAGCGCTCACCAGAATCCTGCCCGCCCGCGGCCCGCGTCCAGCGCTGCCGATGCCTCGAGAGCAAAAGTTTTCGGCTGGCGTACAGGTTAGGCACGGGCAGGGGCGGCACGCCCCTGCGGCGGCCCATTTTTATCCTTTGAGGCGTTCTTTTGAGTCTTCTGCCCAGCCTCAGCCCGCCAGCCCCGAGCCTCAGCCAGCCCTCACCCGCTACCGTTGGCGGGATATTTTCGCCCTCGTGCTGCCGCATCGCCGCCGCCTCATGGTCGCGCATTTGGTCGCCGTTGCGGCCGTGGCGCTGGCCGTGCCGGTGCCGCTGCTCATGCCCTTGCTGGTGGATGAAGTGCTGTTAAAACATCCGGGCCGGGGCGTGGCGACCCTCAACCACCTGCTGCCCCTGCCTTGGCAAAACGCCTTGGGCTATGTGCTGGCGGTCCTGGTGGTCACCGTGCTGCTGCGGCTGACGAGCCTGGTGCTGCAGGTCTGGCAGCAACGCGAGTTCTCGCAAACCGCTAAAACGCTTATTTTCACGCTGCGCCAGCGTCTGCTGGGCCGCCTGGAACGGGTGTCGATGGCGGAATACGAAGCGCTGGGAGGCAGCACGGTGGCCGCGCATCTGGTGGTCGATTTAGCCACTATCGACCACTTTACCGGCGACACCTTAAGCCGCCTGCTGGTGGCCGCGCTGACCCTCGCCGGCGCGGCCGGCGTGCTGCTGTGGATGCACTGGCAGTTGGCGGCGTTCATTCTGGTGATGAATCCCCTGACCGTTTATTTCACCCTCCTCATCGCGAAGAAAACCAAGGCGCTCAAAAAGCGCGAGAACGCCGCGTTGCAGGCGTTCCAAGAAGCCCTCACCGAAACCCTGGAGGCTATCCATCAACTGCGCGCGGCTAACCGCGAGCGGCACTACTTGGGGCAGGTCGTGGACTTGGCACGGGACATTCGCACCCACGCGGCGGCTTTCTCGTGGCGTAGCGATGCCGCCAGCCGGCTGTCTTTTGCGGTGTTTCTCATCGGTGTCGATATTTTTCGCGCGACCGCGATGCTGATGGTCGTGTTCTCTGATTTGTCCTTGGGACAGATGATCGCCGTGTTTGGCTATCTCTGGTTCATGCTCGGGCCGGTGGACACCATTTTTAATCTGCAGGTGAGCGCGCAGGCCGCCAACGCCGCATTAGAGCGGATCAACCGCCTGCTGGCGCTGGCCCAAGAGCCGCTCTATCCGGCGCTTAAAAACCCCTTCGCCGGCCAGCGCACTAACGCTTTGTCTCTGCGCGGGATCCGGTTTCGTTACGGCGCGGGGCCGTGGGTGCTGGATGGCATCGACCTGACCCTCGCGCGCGGCGAGCGGGTGGCCGTCGTGGGAGCCCGCGGCGGCGGCAAGTCTACGCTGGTGCAGGTGATTCTGGGCCTGTATCCGCCGGCGGCGGGCGAGCTAGCCTTCGATGGCGTGCCGGTCACGCAGATTGGCTTCGCGCGCGTGCGCGCCCATGTGGGCACCGTGCTCCAGCATCCGGCGTTGTTTAACGACACGGTGCGCAACAACTTGACGCTTGGCGCGCAGTGCAGCGAAGCAGCACTGTGGTCCGCTCTGCGCGATGCGGAATTGGCGGACTTTGTGGCCGACATGCCGCAGGGCGTAGCCAGCATAATCGGGCGCGACGGGATCCGTTTGTCGGGCGGTCAGCGGCAGCGCCTGGCGATTGCGCGTCTGCTGCTGGCGCAACCCAATATCGTCATTCTGGATGAAGCCACTTCGGCGCTCGACCAAGCAACCGAAGCGAAAATTCACCACACGCTGCGCCAGCGGCTGGCAGGTCGCACGCTGCTGATCATCGCGCATCGGCTCTCGGCGGTAAAAGAAGCCGACCGCGTGTGTGTGCTCGACGGTGGCCGCCTGGTGGAACACGGCCACCACGCCTGGCTGGTGGCGCAGGGTGGCCTGTATCAACGCTTGTACGGCAGCGCGCTCAAGGCTTAAGGCCCTAACAGTCCTTTGAGTCGCGCCAACGTGCTTTGGCCTTTGCTGCGATTGGCGGCGGCATCTTCGGGCGCGCCGTCAAAGCGTAAATCCTCGGTGGGCATTTCGGCCAAAAAGCGGCTCGGCACGCAGCTTTCTACCCGGCCAAAACGTCGCCGCGCACGCACATAGGAGAGTGACAGCGTTTGCTGGGCGCGGGTAATGCCAACGTAGGCCAGTCGCCGTTCTTCTTCGATGGTGTCGGCGTCGATGCTCGAGCGATGCGGCAACAAGTTTTCTTCAAAACCCACCAGATAAACGTGCGGAAACTCCAATCCTTTAACGGCGTGGAGGGTCATTAGGGACACCGCGTCGCGATCCTCCTCGGTGTTTTTGCGCTCCATGAGGTCGTACAGCGTGAGCGAGGTCACGATGTCGCTGAGGGTGCGGGTTTCGTCCTGCGTCCCCATGCGCTCGACCCAGCGCAACAACTCGCCCACGTTATTCCACCGACGGGTAGCGTCTTGCGCGGTCTCGCTGGTTTGTTTTAGCCATTCTTGGTAGTCAATGTCGTTGAGTACAGTTTTGATAATCGCCAACGGCGGCTCGCCCTCGGCCTGCTGGTTCAGGTTGGTTAGCCAGGTGGCAAATTCGCGGGCGGGTTTAAGGCTACGGGCGGCCACGGCCCCCGCAAAGGCTGCACTCAGGATGGCTTGCCCCAAACTGCTCTGCTCGACGGAGGCACATTCCACCAATGCCTCAATGGTCGCTGTGCCGATGCCGCGGCGTGGATTATTGATCACCCGCAGTAGCGCGTTGTCGTCCTGGGGGTTGGCGACCAATCGCAAATAACAGACCACGTCTTTGATTTCGGTGGAATCAAAAAACGAGCGTGCGCCAGAAATAACGTAGGGAATGTCGCGCTCGCGCAGCGCCTGCTCAAAAGGCCGGGCCTGATAATTGCTGCGAAAAAGAATGGCGTAGTCGCTGTATTTACGGGTGTGCAGCAGGTGGTCGTAGACGATGTCGTTGGCCACGGTGTCGGCCTCGCCAATTTCGTCGCTGGCGGCCCGCACGCGAATTTTGTCGCCGTAGCCGCGTTCACTCCACAGCCGTTTTTCGAACACGCGTGGATTGTGCGAAATCAGCTTGTTGGCAGCTTTTAGGATAACCCCCATCGAACGGTAGTTCTGTTCGAGCTTGATGACCTTCAGCAGTGGGAAGTCTTGGGTTAGCGTGACGAGATTTTCGGGGCGTGCGCCCCGCCAAGCGTAGATCGACTGGTCGTCGTCCCCCACCACGGTCAAGCGGCCCGCAGGTTGCGCCAGGAGTTTTACCAGGTCGTACTGCGCCAAGTTGGTGTCTTGGTATTCATCCACCAGCAACCAGCGCAGCTTCACCTGCCACTTCAGTAACAGCGCTGCCGCGTGCCGCAAAATACGCACCGGCAGCACGATGAGGTCGTCGAAATCCACGGCGTTGTAGGCCAGCAGGGTGTTGGCATATTCCGCGTAGCAACGCGCGGCCGCGATCGCGCGCGGGTCGTGGGCCTCGCGCAAAGCCTGTGACGGTTCCACCAGCGAGCTCTTCCAGTTAGAAATATGCGAACCCAGAGTCCGCACATCGAAGTCGTTAGAGCCCAAATTGCGCCGCGCAATGTCAGCAATAACGCCGTCGGTATCTCGTGAATCGAACAACGTAAATTTAGCGCGATAGCCAATGGCGGCAAATTCCTCGCGCAGTATCCGCAGGCCCAAGGTGTGGAAGGTCGAAATCCAGGGTTTGGCCCGCACCCCGTGGGCGAGCAGCGGGCTGACCCGCTCGCGCATTTCATGGGCTGCCTTGTTGGTGAAGGTAATCGCCGCGATGTGCTCGGGTGCGACCGCGCACTGGCTAATGAGGTAGGCAATTTTCTGTGCGATGACGCGCGTCTTGCCGCTGCCCGCACCGGCGAGCACCAGCAGTGGCCCGGCGGTATAGCGCACCGCCTCGCGTTGCGGAGGATTGAGTTGGTTCATGGG
>SHZJ01000047.1 GCA_009692365.1 Gammaproteobacteria bacterium | reverse complement strand
CTAAACCCGCGCTACCGGAGCACCTTAAGATGAAACCTAGCAAAGTCTCTCAGTCTGGATTCGCGGCAAAAATCCCCCGCGCTCAACGGACCGCTCGCACCAAAGGTGCCGAGTTTCTCGCCGGCGTGTCCCTGCTGATAGGCGGCATGGAAGTGGCAGTAGCGGTGCCAATCGTGCAAACAAGGACTCAGATTTCGACGACCGCTAGGACGGCGACGTTAGAGGATTGGAATCAATTTGATGCGTCGCTGGGCAC
Source organism: Gammaproteobacteria bacterium (assembly GCA_009692365.1). Classification (GTDB taxonomy): domain Bacteria; phylum Pseudomonadota; class Gammaproteobacteria. Next base: position 26,315 of record SHZJ01000047.1, on the reverse strand, counting down.
GTTGGACAGCGTTAGCATTGCGTTATCCGGTTGGGACAATTCTGGGGAGGTTATATCCGCAACCTTTGCTACTCAGGCTAGCTACGTTTCCACCTTGTCGTTTAGCGTCGCGGGATTTTCCGACATCAACACAGCGTTTCAATCTTTTGATCCAGCAGCGCTGTCTGGGCCGGCTGAGATCTCGATTGCGAATTTGTTCTCGCCAATCCTGAGCAATGACTGGATTGGCTCTTCGACGTTCGACTTGGTGGCGAGTATGAATACTGTGTGCTGGGAAGCTCCTAATACGTATGATTGTGGGAACCCGGATGATAGTTCCTGGCAAGGCCAATTCACTTTGACCTACGACTACACGGCACCCACCCCGCCACCACCCGGCCCAAGCATCCCAGAGCCCGCCGGTTTGGCGCTCACGGGTTTGGGCTTGGCGATGCTCGGCGTGCAGCGTCGGCGTAAAGCCGCCAAGTCCTAAGCGCGAGGCCCCACGCCGCTAACGCGGGGCAGCGTTGGCGGCAGGCCCACGTCCCCGTATTGGCAGTGACCGGTAACCCCATGGCTAAACCTCGCACCCCCCGCGCGCCCGCTACCCGTGCTGCGCTGACCCAGCACACCGCCAATATTTTTGGCACGCCGCTGATGGCCCACCAGTGGCCCGACAGCGAGGCGCTGAACACGCAATTGCGCGCGCTAATTTTGACGCGTGAACAAAACAGCCCCGGCATTACGCGCAGCAACGTGGCGGGTTGGCATTCCTCACCAGATTTGTTTGGCTGGGAGCACCCCGCTATCGTCACGTTGCGGCAGTACATCGAGCAGGCCATTATCGCCATGACGGCGGCCAATACGGCGGCACCGCAAGATGGGGCGCCCTCGCGCAGCTTCAATTATCGGTTGGATGGTTGGGCCAATATCAGCCGGCGGGGCGCCTACAACACCGTGCATAACCATCCCAATGCCATTTGGTCCGGGGTGTATTACGTGGCGAATGGTGTGCCCGACAACAACGGTCCGCATAACGGCCGGCTGGAATTGCTAGACCCCCGCGTTGGCGTGAACATGCTGCATCAACCGGGTTCGGTGTTTGCGGCGCGCTACGTCATTGAGCCAATACCCGGCCTGATGCTGCTTTTCCCGGGTTGGCTCAGCCATTTCGTCCATCCGTTCGCCGGCAGCGGCGAGCGCATCTCCATTGCGTTCAACGTGCTGTTAACCGAAATTCCCGCCGCGGAGAGTGTGGCCTAAAGCCACGAGACGGCCCTAAGCGGCACCAGGCGGCGTACCCGCTGCAGACCCACCCCGCTCCCGGCCATGAGCGCGCCGTGCTGGGCGCAGCCTGGCGCCAACTCGCGCGCTTGCGGCCGCCTAGGTGCCAGCACCGGCCAGCGCCCGTCAGCGCCCAACGATGTTTCGGGCGGTCTCGGCGCGCGCGACCCCAACGCTGGCAGCTTGAAACTAACGTCGGGCGACGAGCATCCGCGCCCGGCACTTTGGCTGAGGTCGAAAAAAATGCCGGCCTAGCGTCCGCTGGAATACGCTGCGTGGGTCGTGGGCGGTGCGGGTTTGACGCTGGGGAGGAAGATGGTCGCCGCGGAACGATTGTGGTAGGCCACGGGCGGGTAGGGCCGCAGCTTGCGGCCGTTAGATCCGCGCGACCACCACTTTGAGTAGGTTGAGAAGTAAGACTGCCGCTAGGCGGCGGCGTCAAAGATCCTCTGGCGCCGCCGCACGGCACTGGGCGTATCATCAGTCCCCTAACTTGGCGGGATGGATGAAAAATTTTACGTCCATATTAATTTTTTCGGCCTTAGTCCCGGTCGCGTGTGCGGTGGCCGTGGCGGCCGACACTAGCGCACCCGCGCCACAGGTGGGCGCCGCGGCAACGCCCGCTGTGGCCATCGAGCTTTTCGTTGACGAGCCGTGGCTATCGGCAATTCGTGACGGTAAAAAAACCGTGGAAGGCCGGGCGGGCCCACGCCAAGAATTTGCGGGTTGGATTGGCCAGACGGCAAAGTTCTACAGCGCCAAACAAGCGCTGCTCGTAAGAATTATCGACGTCCATCACTACGCGACGTTGAGTGAATTCTTGACTGCCGAAGGATGGCAAAATGCCGCCCCGCATTTGAGCTCTCTCCAAGCAACGGAAAAAGCCTATCTGGAGTTTTATCCGGGGGATTATATTCGTGACCATGGCGGCATGAACGGCATCATGATTTCGCTGCAACCTTAACCGGGCACGCGGTCCGCCAACGCTGGCTTACAAAAAAGCGCTGGGGTGGGTCGAACCAACGGCGGCGCTTAAGCCGTCCCCGGCGCAGACTGCCAAGCGGGTGTGCGGCGGGTTCGCAGCGCGGGGGGACGAGGCTTGCAACGGGTGTTCAACCCCGCGAGGCCCAAGCGGCGGGTGGTGGTGCGCGCGAGATGGGCGCTTAGCGCCGGGCGGCGGTGCGCGGGGCACGACTCTGACGGCGTGCCGGTCGTCTAGGCTTGCGACCCTGCCGCCCGCCACGGCCGCGTGGGCAACCTGGTCCCGCCGTGGTCAAAGCGCTGCCAGGCCTGCTGTCAGGTCGAGGGTGCTTGGCCGTGGTGCGCAGCCGACAAACTCGCCAACCTCGTCATGGCGTTGTGCCCCCGCAGATCCCTGTCCACGGGTTGCGCGCGGCCGCCCCGCGTTCAGTGTGGGTTGGAGGCGGCGCCAACGCGCCAGCGCCAATGGTCTAGCGGGTCGCTTAAAATTGCGCCATGGCGGTGTCGAAGGCGCGCCGCGCAGCTTCTTCTAGCGGGCGCTGCCGGTGTTCGATGGAGATGATTTCTACCCCGTACGGCCCCGTGTAGCCGGTGGACTGTACCGCCTGGATAAAGCCCGCCACGTTCAGCGCGCCTTCGCCGCAGAGGCGGCGGCGGTCGAGGGTGTCTTCTAGGAGCGTGCCGACCAGCTGGGCGTCAGCGTCGTCGATTTCGATATGGCGAAGATGGCGCGCGGGGATGTTGGCAATCTCGCTATAGGGCTCGCCGGCGCGCGCGAGGTGCCACACATCGAGCAGCAGCCCACCGTTGGGGGCGTCGGCCCCGGCGATGACGGCGAGGCCCTCTTGAACGGTGCGCAAATTACTCCACGGCATAATCTCTAACGCCACCGCGGTGCCGGCGCGCTGGGCCTGCGCACACACCCCGCTAAAGCGCTCAATCATCTGCGCCAACGGCCAGGCTTTGGCCTGCATGTCGGGGCCAATTTTGATATGCCGGGCGCCCAGTTGGGCCGCCGCGTCCAGCAGCTCGTCCAGGGTTTGCTGCGCCAGCGCACCGGCCGCGCCATCTTCTAGCCAGCCCACTAAAAATTCGAACTCCAGATGCCGCATGCCGTGATCGGCCAGGATAGTGCGAATGGTGGCGTAATCGTATTGCGTGCGGATACGCTGCAGGTCGGACAGCATGAGCCCGATACCGCAAAAGCCGGCGTGCGCGGCGGCGGCGACCCGGGTTTTGAAATCGATGCGGCTGGCCTCGAGCTCGGGTGGCCCTAGGGGAACCACGTCACCGGCGAGGGTCCAGTAGCTGGCGATAAGTTCGGGGTGCTGGGTCGTCATGATGGTGGACTCTCCCGTGGAGGCGATGGTGCGGCTGTGCGTTCGGCGCGCCGGGGCGGCCAGCCACAGCCTAAACGGTTTCGACTGTGCCGGGTGCAGAATTCGCCCCGCCCGCCCGCGTGCACCGCGCCCGCGGGCCTAATGAAAAAGTCGCGCGTATTGGGCATCATTCGCTACGCTGCGGGTCACGGGCCCGGGCTGCGGCGCCTAACGTCGCGTGGCGACACCCAGGGAAGGAGGCGGGCATGAGCACTTTGTTAGACGGCAGCGTTGGCCAGATAGATTTTGTTACCCGCCACGGGCTGATGTCGCCCGCGCAGCTGGCGGCAATTCCCCGCATTACCGAGATGATCAAGGAACACTCGTTGCGCACCATCCGCATTGCTTGGTGCGATCAGCACGGGCTGGTGCGCGGCAAGCAGGTCATGGCCCACGACTTCCTGCTGGCGCTGCGCAACGGGGTGGATTTTCAAACCGCCACGCTGTTCATGGATACCGCCAATAATCTCGCCGTGCCGATGTTCGCCAAACACGGTGGCGGCATCGGTGTGGCTTCGCTGTGCGGCGGGCCAGACGCCATTTTGGTGCCCGATCCGCTGACCTTCCGCGTGCTGCCGTGGGCGCCGCGCACCGGGTGGATACTCTCGGAGATGTACCTCAACAACGGCCAGCCGATGCCCTTTGATACGCGAGCGGTGTTTAAGCGCCAGTTGGCCCGCTTGCACACGCGAGGCATGGATTGGGTGGGCGGGCTGGAAGTCGAGTTTTATATCTGCAAACTGGAAGACCGCATGCTGCAGCCCGAGCAGTGTGGATGGCCGCCCGATCCACCCAAAGTCTCGATGATCGCGCACGGTTTTCAGTACCTAACCGAGGAGCGGCAAGATGAAATAGACCCCATCTTGCAAATGCTCCACGACAACCTGGCGGCGCTAGACCTGCCCCTGCGCACCATGGAAGACGAGTGGGGCCCGGGCCAGTGCGAGTTCACTTTTGACCCCACCCGCGGGGTGATGAGCGCCGACCACATGGTGTTGTTTAGAACCGCCGTGAAGCAACTGTGCCGCCGCCACGGCTACCATGCGACCTTCATGACCCGCCCAGCGCTGCCCAATTTTTTCTCCAGCGGTTGGCATCTGCATCAGTCTTTGTGCAGCTTGGAGGGCGGTGAAAATTTATTTACCAACTTTGCCAACCCCACCGACGAACTCTCGCTGCTAGGCCGCCAGTACATGGCGGGTCTGCTGGCGCACGCCGCACCCGCCTGCGTTTTCAGTACGCCAACCATTAATGGTTACAAGCGTTTTCGCCCCAACTCGTTTGCCCCGGACCGCATCACGTGGGCGTGTGAGCATCGGGCGGCGATGATCCGCGTGTTGGGTGCGGCGGGTGACCGCGCCGCACACTTGGAGAATCGCGCCGGGGAACCCTGCGCGAACCCTTATCTGTACATGGCCTCACAAATCGCAGCGGGCCTAGATGGCATAGACCGCGGGCTAGACCCCGGCCCGATGGACGAAACACCCTACGAATCGGGCAAGCCCAAGCTGCCGCGTAGCCTGATGGAAGCCACTGCCGCGCTGTCTGGCAGTGCCATGTTTCGGCGTGAACTGGGGGACGCCCTAGTGGATTACCTACTGTTGCTGAAGCAAAGCGAAATTGATCGCTTTCTGCAACACGTGACCGATTGGGAACACCGCGAATATTTCGAAATGTTTTAATCGTTAGGCAAACCGGTGGTAGAAAACGCATGAGTGATTGGCGCGGCACGAAGTTTGGGGCGCTCTCCGAAACTGAGTTGGACGAGTTTTTAGCTGGCCCGTGGCTGGCTCGTTTGGCTTGTCTTAAGCCCGATGGCTGGCCCTACGTGGTGCCCGTTTGGTACCACTGGGACGGGGCCAATTTTTGGATAGTGGGGCGCGCAAAATCCGAGTGGTGCCATTACATGGCGGAGGACGTGCGGGTCTGTTTGGTGGTCGATGAACCCAACCCGCCCACGCGGAAAGTTATCTGCGAAGGGCGGGCGGAAATCGTGGAGCGCAACGTTGGGCCGTACTTGCCCAACGGCGAAAAATCGCTCTGGAACGTGCTGGGCGAAACCCACACCGGACCGCGTTATCTGGGCGCTAGGGCGCAGGAATACCGGGGGGCGGTGAACGTTGAACCCTGTTGGACCTACCGCATCGTGCCGCTCAAACTCACCACCTGGCAGGGCTTTCGTTGGCATGCACGCTACAAGCATCCGGCGTTATACCCACCGGCTGAGGGCGCTGATAGCGGCTAAGGGTCGCTGCGGCGACGATTACCCCGCCCCCCGCCGTGCCGCAGGGCGGCGCCGTTGCGCCAGGCGCAGCGCCCCGCGCGTGCTCTAGCCGCCGGCCTTGGATGCCGGCCGCAGACTTGAAGCTTGGGGCCAGGCCTTGCGCGCACGTGCGAGCTTGGCACCCCGGCTCAATTGTTGAGCGTCGCGGCATACGCTCGAGCAGGCGCCGGGTTTGCCCCCAGCGGCCGGACTTGCCCGCCGGGGCCAGGCTGTCGCGCCACGGCCAGACGCGGGGTCGCCGGCAGCACGCGAGCGCGGGCCCGCGCGGGACCGGCAGCCAGCAGGCTGCGGGCCAGCGGCGCTCGCGCCCTCGTGGCTAGCAGTACCGCAGCGCTGGGGCCGAGGTGCGGCTGCGCGCAGCGCTAGCCGGTCGCCAGTTGGGCCATGGCCGATCGCCGTGCCGTCTGGCAAAAAAAGCGTCCTGCCCCCAGACGGCGATTGCTGCGTCGCGGTCGGTCTGGCCCTGCGCCCGCGGCTGGGGCGGCGAACTGGTCCCACGGGCGGTGGGTTATACTCGAGGTCCGTTAACCGCTGCCGCGCGAGCCCGGCTAGGGCGGTTTTCTGTGGCGCGCACAGATGCTGTGCGAAGCTAGATCTTCTGCCGGAATTCTAGGGGAGCACAAGTTGACCATGAGCACGCCCGAAGCCGCTGATTTCACCCGTCTGCACACCCACTTTGACATCGATGACCCGGTATTTGCCGAACGTTTCGAGGCGGTGTTAGATCATCTCGTGGCGCGTTGCCCGGTCGCCCGCAGCGAAGTGGGCCCTGGCTACCACGCGTTTAATCGCTATCGCGATGTGCGCCGCAGTGGGCAGGACTGGCGCACGTTCAGCAGCGCCGACGGCTGGATGCTCAACCCGCCGGAAGGCAATATATTTATTCTGCCGGAAGATTCAGACCCGCCCTACCATACCGAATGGCGGCGGGTGCTCAATCCGTTTTTTACCGCCGCGGCGGTCGCCGCCTTGGAAGCCCCCGCGCGTGCTTACGCGGCGGAACTGGTGGCGCGGTTTGCCGCCCGGGGCCACTGCGAATATGTGGCAGATTTCGCGGCGCAGCTACCGGGCCTCATTTTGTTCCAGCACATTCTGCCGGTGCCCGTGGCCACCCTGCCAACCCTGTTCAAAGACATCGACGCCTATTCTTTTGGGCCGGTAGAAGAGCGCACGGCGGCGTTTGGCCGGGTGTACGCCTATCTGCAGGAATTTCTGGCCGAGCGGGCGCTGGCCCCGCCGCAAAACGATTTGGTGGATGTGATTCTGGCGGGGGTGGAACGCGAGGGCGCGCCCTGCCCGTGGGTGGACAAAGTGCACGCCACGCTAGACGTGGTGTTTGGCGGTTTAGCGACCACCACCCACGCCATGTCCGGGGCAATTTTTGCGCTGGCCAGCGACCCCGGCATTCGGGCCAGTTTGCGCGCAGATCCCACGCGCATGGACACCGCGGTAGAAGAAACCGTGCGCCTGTATGCGCCGGTGGTGGCGGTCGGACGCACGGTGCGCGAGCCGGTGACAGTGGGCGGTATTGCCTTTGTGCCGGGCGACCGGGTGGCGCTCAATTACGCCGCCGCTTCGCGCGACCCCGAGGTCTGTGCCAATCCGGCGCGCTTTGATGTACATCGCCACGAGGTGGTGCATACCGCTTTCGGGGTGGGCCCGCATCGCTGCATCGGCGAGCATTTGGCGCGGCTGGAAATTCGCGTGGCGATCGAGGAATTCATCCGGCTCATCCCCAATTTTTCCCTCGCCGCCGGCACGCAGCCCCGCTACGAGAGCGGCCAGTTGCGCACCATGAAAGACCTCCACCTGCGCTGGCCGGTCTAGCGGCGCAGTCCCCATCAGCGGCGCCCGCAGTGGGCTCCCCTGCTCGCGCTGACGCGCGAGGCTAGGCTGTGACCTTGCGCTCAGCGGTGGCGGTGGCCCTGTCAGACTGGCTCTGCAACGACCCCCGCAGCAGCCGACAACGCAGCGCCAGCGGCGCTGCGTTCGGCCTCGTCGCTAGGCCGTAGCGAGATTCATCACGGCCTTCACTTCGAGGAATTCCTCCATGCCGAATTCCCCCCACTCGCGGCCGTTACCCGACTGCTTGTAGCCGCCAAACGGGGCTTGGAAGTCTAAGCCCGCGCCGTTCACATGCACGTTACCCGCCCGCAAGCTGTTGGCGACATGCGCCAGCCTTGCCGGATCGGTGCCCGAGACATAACCCGACAGGCCGTACACGGTGTCGTTGGCGATGGCGATGGCGTCTTCGTCGTCGTGATAGGGCAGGATGGCGAGCACCGGGCCGAACACTTCTTCGCGCGCGATGATCATCTGATTATTCACCCCGGCAAAGATGGTGGGCTGCACATAATAGCCGGCGGTTAAGCCCGCAGGCAGGCCCGTGCCGCCGCAGACCAAGGTGGCGCCTTCATTTATGCCCGCCTGGATGAGGTGCTGGATTTTATCGAACTGCACTTTGCTGACCACCGGCCCAATGGTGGTCGTGTCGGCTTTCGGATCGCCGACCACGACCTGCAGCGCCGTGGCTTTGGCGATGGCCACGGCCTCGTCGTGGCGTGCCGCCGGCACCAACATGCGGGTCGGGGCGTTGCACGACTGCCCAGAGTTCAGGCACACGCTCTGCACCCCGCGCGCGATGGCGGTGTTGAAGTCGGCGTCATCCAGAATGATATTGGCAGACTTGCCGCCCAATTCTTGGGACACCCGCTTGACGGTGTCGGCGGCAGCTTTGGCCACCTGGATCCCGGCGCGGGTCGAGCCGGTGAAGGACATCATGTCGATATCGGGGTGGCTGGACAACGCATTGCCCACCGTCGGGCCATCGCCGTTCACTAAATTAAACACGCCCGGAGGGACGCCGGCGTCGTGCAGGATTTCGGCAAAAATCGCGGCGTTCAAGGGCGCGACTTCGGAGGGCTTGAGCACCATCGTGCAGCCCGCCGCCAATGCGGGAATGACCTTGCAGGCGATTTGGTTGATGGGCCAGTTCCACGGCGTAATAAAACCGCACACGCCGATGGGCTCGCGGCGCAGGGTCACGGTGCCGCGCTGTTCTTCGAAAGAATAATTTTTAAGGGTCTCGATGGCGGTCGAGATATGCGCCGGCCCCATCGCAGCTTGCGCCGCTTTGCTCAAGGACAACGGGGCGCCCATTTCTTCGGAAATGGTTTCCGCCATTTCGCTGTAGCGCTTTTTGTAGGACACCAGAATTGCTTCGAGCAGCGCCACGCGTTCGGCCTTGGTGGTGCGGGAGAAACTGGGGAACGCGGCTTTGGCGGCAGCCACGGCCTGATCCACGTCGTGCTGGTTGCCCAGCATGATTTGCCCGATCACGGCTTCCGTGGCGGGGTTGATGACGTCGTAAGGCTGCGGCTTGTTAGGGGCAACCCAAGCGCCGTTGATGTAGAAATTCAGACAGCTTTTCATAATGAGACCTTCGTTTAATGCGTTCAAAAAGCGCGAATGTCGCGGGTCGGGGGTGCGCGGTCAAAAGAACGCGCCAGCCTGGGGGTAGCCACCCCCAAGCGGGACGTGGCTTTTAAGGCCTGCGGATACTCAACCGGTATGCCGAGGGCAGATTCTGCTTCTAGGCTAGCACATCAGCCGGTGTAGCAAGCCATTGCCAGCCCCGGACTTGGCACCCCGTCCGGCGCGCCAAGCGGCGCGGGCAAAACGGGGAGGTGACGGTTCCCGGCGCGAGACCGGTGCGGCAGCTAGGGGCGAGGTCGCCGGCGTGGCGCGTGGGTTTTTTACCGCTGGGTCTGCAGGGGCTGGCTGGAGGGCGAGGATGGCCGCGACGACCCGCGCGGGGGCGGTGATCTGCGGGCTATGCCCGGTGTCCCAGCGCTCGGTGTGCCAGCGGGGGTCGCGCTCTAGCCGCCCGATGAGGGGTTCGCCGTGGGCAATCTGAAATTGCTCGCAGCGGATGTAGCTGCGGCGTGGGATGGTTTCCCAGGCCCCGGTGAGCACGAGCGGGTCGGCGAAGGCGGCTAGGGGATGGGCCGTGAGCTGGCCGTTGACCCACGCCGCATCAGCGGCGTCGCTCACGCCAAAGCCCGCGGCGTCAAAGGGTAAGCCCGCCGGCACGCGCCAGCCGTCCCCGAACTCTGCCGCCTGCGCACGAAACAGGGCGGGCACACCCTGGCTGTCGCCCATGAAATCGAGCATCGACTCCCCGGCCTGCGGCAGGGAGGCGTCCAAATATAAGAGGGCGGCGATTTGCGCTGGCAGGCGGTCTGCCGCACCGGTAATCACCGGGCCGGCGGCGCTGTGTCCGCACAGCACCACGTTGTGGAGGTTCTCGGCCCGCAGCAGATCCACAATATCCTGCACGTGGGTGGCTAGCCCCACCGCGGGGGTCAACGAGGGCGCGCGCTCAGCGAGTCCGGTCAAGGTGGGGGTGTAAACCCGCCAGCCTGCAGCCCGCAGCGGCGCGGCCACCCGCGCCCAGCACCAGCCGCCGTGGAAGCCCCCGTGCACCAAGACCGCCACGGGCGCGGGCGAACTCACGCCCGGCCCGCCGCAAAGGGGGTGGGGGCAAACCGCAGCGGCAGGTGGGTCATGTGGCGGGTGCTCCCGGTCGCGTAGGCCGGCACAAATTGGGGGTCCACCGTAAAGTGCGGCAGGCGCTCGAGTAACACTTCGTAGCCCACCCGCCGCACCAAGCGCGCGAGCGCTTCGCCAATGCAGCGGTGCACCCCGGTACCGAACGCTAGGTTGGGCTGCGGATCGCGTTGCAGGTCGACGGTTTGCGGCTGCGCAAAATAGGCCGGATCCCGACCCGCGGCGCCGAACGACAGCAACACTCGGTCGCCGGCGGCCATCGTTACCCCACCCACTACCACCGGGGTTTGCACGCGCCGCGCCATGTTGACCACGCCTAAATACAGCCGCAGAAATTCGTCTAAGGCCGGTCCTAAGCGGGCGGGGTCGGCCAGTTACGCGGCGCGGTCTTGCGGGTGGGTGGCCAAATGATAAACCCCACCGGAGAACGCATAACCGGTGGTGCCGATGCCCCCGATAGTGAGCTGGCACAGCGTGCCGACCTTATCCATCCAGTGATAGTCCGGGTGCTCGAAGGCCAGCAGCGCGTCCACGATGTCACCCCGCGCCGGCGCGGTGCTGCGCTCTTTCAAATACGCCTCGATGCGCACCATGCCGCGTGCAAAGTTGCGCGCGCGCTCGGCCTCGGGGCCGACAAAGCTGAAGGCCTCGAGCAGGTAGGGCATTTCTGCCGGATTCATGCCGGCCACTACCGAGGAAACTACGAACTGGGGCAGTGGATTGGCAAATTGGCTCACCAGCTCAACCGTGCCGGCCGCGCAAAAACCATCGATCAGGCGGTGGGCTTGCGCGCGCACGGTGGGGGCCAGCGCGGCCACGGTTTTCGGCCGCAGAAAAGGCTCGAGGGCGGCGCGCAGGCCGCGTTGCAGCGGCGGGTCGACTTCGGCGGGCGCGAAGTACGGCATGCCCTCGGGGCGGTTCACCATGAAGCCATCTGCCGAGGAAAACGTGCGCCAGTCTTTCGCGCAGCGGGCCACATCAGCATAGCCGTTGACCACCCAATAACCCTCGCCCGTGGTGCTGTGCGCGACCGGACAGCGGGCGTGGAGGTCGCTAACCACCTCACCCCAGCGTTCGCTAAGTTCGGGATCGGTGAGGTCGTAGTCGGTGTGGTAGTTACGATTGAAATTTTTCATGCGCCGGATTTTGCGCAGCGGCGTGCGGCTTTGCAAGCCGCTACCGGGGCTTGCTGCAGCCGCAAAAACAGCCTCTAAGGTGACAGCCCAAGGATAATTGGCTAGATTGGGCACAGCTTGAAAGGACTCAAATGAACCCGCTGAATTTTGATCCAACCTGCGCCGAGGTGCAGCAAAACCCCTATCCGTTTTACCGCCGACTGCGCGATGAGGCCCCGGTGTACTACATCGGGGCGCTCAATGCTTACGCGCTGACGCGCTATGAGGACTGCCGGCAAACTTTTTTGCATCCCGAGCGGTATTCCGCCAAAGACTTCATCACGCAGGCTTTTGGCGATTTGGATCCGGTGCCCGAGGTGCCGTCGATCATTGCCCTAGACCCACCCGCACACACCCCTTTGCGCAAACTCGCCGGTCAGGGGTTCTTGCCCTCGGTGATGCGCAACTTGGAGCCAAAAATTCACACCATCGTGAATGGCCTCATCGACGAATTATTGGCGCGCGGACGCGAGTTCGATTTCGTCAACGACTTCGCGGCCTACGTCCCCGTGAGCGTCACCGCCGAGCTTATTGGCGTGGCCCAAAGTCAGCGCGAAAACTTTAAAATTTGGACCTCAGACCTGCTCAATGCGGCGAACCGCGCCAGCTTGGCGCCCGCCGAGGTGGCGCGCATTCGGCTCAGCGTGGCGGCGCTGCGGCGCTATTTGGAATCGGTGATCGAAGACCGTCGGCGCGCGCCCACCGACGACTTTATTTCGCATCTTGTCAGAGCGGAAGAGGACGGCGACATGCTCTCGACCATCCAAGTGCTGAGTCTCGCTGTCCTCACCCACTTCGGGGGTTCCGAAACGCCTTCGCATCTCATCAGTAGCGCGCTTTTGGCCCTGTTTGAAAACCCCGCTGCGCGCGCCGCGCTACAGCAAAATCCGGCGCTGAGCGCGAATCTTATCGACGAGACTTTGCGTTATTGGTCGCCCGTTAATTTGGTGTTTCAGACCGCCATCCAGCCCATCGATTTGCACGGCGTCCAGATCCCCGAGGGCGCTTATGTGCTCGCCTACATCGCGTCTGCTAACCGCGACGAACGCCGTTTTCCCGCGCCGGATACTTTCGATCTGCAGCGCGATACCCACGGCCATTTGTCTTTCGCACACGGCGCGCATTACTGTCCGGGGGCGGCGCTGGGCAAGCGCCTCGCCGGTATTGCCATCGAGACGGTACTCGCGCGGTTGCCGCAGCTGCGCCGTCTGGAGCCGACCACCCAATGGCTGCCTTCGCTGTGGGTGCGGGGCGCGCAGACTTTGCGCGTAGCCTATTAATGCGTTTTGAGAAGGCGATTTTCGCGCGCGTTTAAACCGCGCGGGCGAGGCCTGCGGCGCAGTAACTTGACGGAGCATCGTTGATGGCCACTGATGACAATATTCACCTCGTCGTGCGCGGCGGCAGTGTGCTGGATGGCTGCGGTAATCCCCCGCGCCACGCGGATGTGCTCATCGCCGACGACCGCATCATCGAGGTCTGCCCCCACGATCCGGCGCGGCAATTCGCCGCCCACACCCGGCAAATCGACGCGACCGGACTTACCGTGATGCCGGGTCTGATCGACGCCCACTGCCATATCAGTTTCGATGAGCCTAATTCCAACGACGAATTGTTCTTCCATCGGCGCGAGGGCTTGGCGGCGATCATTGCCGCGGCGAACGTGCAGAAACTGTTGGCGGCCGGGGTCACCGGCTTTCTCGATGCCGACAGCCTGTACGACACCGGGGTGGACCTGCGCGACGCCATCGAAGCCGGCATTGTGCCCGGCCCGCGCATGAGCACCGGCGGTAATGCCTTGCTGACCTCGGTGGGCGGCACCGCCGGGCGGCTCATTCCGGATGCGGGGCGGCGTGGCTATGGCAAAGTGGTGAACGGTCGGGACGAAATTGTGCAAGAAGTGCGGCGCCAGATAAAAATGGGCGTCGATTGGATCAAGGTGCACGTGACGGGGCTCACGCCCCGTCAGCGGATTAAAGGCGAAGTACAGGTGTGGAGCTACGCGGAGCTGAAGCTCGTGGTCGACACCGCCCATGACTTGGGGATCCCGGTGGTGGGGCACTGCCGTGGAGCGGCGAGCACCCGCGACGCCGCCCGGGCAGGCTTCGACCTGCTGCTCCACGCGACCTATATGGACGAAGCCGCCCTCGACAGCGTCATAGAGGCCCGCGTGCCCATCGTGCCGACGTTCACTTTCCAGGCCAATTTGGCCGATTACGGGGCGCTTACCGGCGCCTCGCCAGAAATTCGTGCGCTGTTCCAGCAAGAAATCGCGGCGAGCGCGCAGATGCTCCGGCGCGCTTACGACGCCGGCGTGCCCCTGTTATGTGGCACGGAAAGCGGTTTTTCGCTCACGCCCTATGGCGAGTGGCACTACCGCGAACTGGAGGTCTTTGTGCGCGATATTGGTCTGACGCCGCTGCAGGCGATCGCCTGCGCCACCAGCGCGAATGCCCTTGCGCTGGGTTTGGCGGGCGAGGTGGGGGCGCTGCAAAAGGGCTATCTGGCCGATCTGCTCATCGTGCGTGGCGAGGTGGCCCGGGATGTCACAGTGCTGGGCGACCGCGAGCGCATTCAACACGTCATTTTGGGCGGCAAAGCGGTGGTGCTAACGCCCGCGCCGCCGCGCCGAGACCCGCCGGGCTGGCGGGTGTCGCACTATGGTCGGCAAATTCTGCGCCGCGACATGGTGCTCGGTGCAAGGGCTGCCGCTGGCGGTAACAGCGAGGTGCCGCCATGAGCCTGCGCGCGGCGCAAACCATCGATGTCCACGCGCACGCAGTGTTGGCAGCAACGCTCGGCGCGGCCGGCGACTACGGCCCTGAACTGGGTATGGAGGCCGCGCCGCGTTTCCGGGTGGGCAGCTACGAACTCCACGGCGTGCGCTACCGTGGCAGCGCGTTTATGGAGCCGGAAACGCGGCTGCGCGCGATGGACGCGGCGGGTCTGGACTACCAAGTGCTCTCGCCTAATCCGCTCACTTATTTTCATTTTATCGAGCCGCGGCTGGCGCAAACATTCTGCCGTATCCACAACGACGCGCTCGCCGACGTGGTGGCCCGCTACGCGGATCGCCTCGGCGCGTTCGCGGCCGTGCCCATGCAGGATATTGGCTTTGCCATTGAAGAAACCCAGCGTGCAGTGCGCGAACTGGGCATGCTGGGTCCCTATGTGGGCAGCGATTTTGGTCGGCCCCTCAACGATCCAGCGCTCGACCGCTTTTACGCCGCGCTAACCGAACTCAACGTGCCGCTGTTTGTGCATCCCGCGCCGCTGGGTATCGATGGCCCGGCGGGGGATCCCAATCTCAAACAATTCGATCTGGACATCATCATCGGCTTTGCGGCCCAGGAAACGGCCGCCGTGGCCACGCTCATTTACGGTGGCGTGCTGCAGCGGCACCCAACATTAGACGTGTGTGTCTCTCATGGGGGTGGCGCCACGGGTTATCTGTTTGGGCGGATGGCGAGTGCGGCGCGCAAGCGGCCGTGGGCGGGCGCGGGCTTGCGGGAGGACGGTGCGTTTGAGGCGCTGCTGCAGCGCTTGTGGTTCGACATCCATGTGCATGCCGAGGCCTCGCTGGACCTGTTGCGCACGCGTGTGAATCCGGCCCGCCTGGTGTTTGGTACCAACTTCGCCGGCTGGGACCAGCAGCCGGGTAACCTGCGCGAGGAGGCGGCACCCTATGCCGCCAACGCGCGCCAACTGCTCCGCGCCCACGCCGGCCCGCCGCCCAAGTAACGCCCCTGCACCACGAGGAAAGCCTATGTCTGAATTAGCGGAACTCAAAGCCCGAGTCGATCGTCTGGAATCGCGAGCGGCCATTACTGAACTGGCGAGCCACTACGCGAGCGCCTGCGATGAACACGATATGCCGCGCTTAATCGCCCTGTTTACGCCGGACGCCTGTTTTGATTCGCCCAGCGGCACGATGGTCGCCCACGGGCGAGCGGCGATCGAGGCGCTGTTCATCGAACTGTTTAAAATTCGCGGGCCGGCGTTCCATTGGACGCACGACGTCATCGTGCGGGTCGATCCGCACAATCCCGAGCGCGCTAGCGGCCGCGTTTACAGCCACGCAGAAACCACGCCGGGCGAGGTCGTGAGCCTCGCGGCCATGCGCTATGACGATGAGTATCAGCGTGACGGCGGGGTCTGGCGAATTCATAAGCGGGTGATTAGCTTCCTGTACTACGTGCCATTTACGCAGTACGCGACGGCGCTTAATCAGCCCGAGCGCTTACACATTCGGGGTGAGATTCGGCGGGCGGATTACCCCGAGTCACTCCCGGCGTGGCAGCAGTTTGCCGCGCAATACTGCAAACCCGCCGGCTAAATCGGCCCGTCCGGCAACTGGAAAAATCTTTATGGCCACCCCCGAGGAAATGCACACTTTGACCCAGCGCGCACTGGCGCACTTTATCGCGGGCACGACGGATCAGGCACCGGCCATCATGGCCAACCCCATCACCGCTTATACCGATCCGGTGCGCTATCGCCGGGAAGTTGATGGCCTTTTTCGGCACTTGCCCCTAGCGCTGGCGCTCAGCATCGAACTGCCTCAAGCCCATACTTATCGCGCGATGCAAGTATTGGGCGTGCCGGTTTTATTGCTCCGGGGCGGCGATGGCGAAGTACGCGCCTTCCTTAACGTGTGCCGGCACCGTGGGGCTCGGCTGTGCGAGCCCGGCGCGGGGAGCGCTCGGGTGATTACCTGTCCTTATCATGCTTGGTCGTATGACGACCGAGGGTCGCTGGTGAGTCGCTATGGCGCGCCGACTTTTGGTGACCTCGACCACGCGACCAGAGGCCTGACGCCGCTCGCCTGCGCCGAGCGGGCCGGGCTGGTGTGGGTTTGCCTTACGCCCGGCGAGACCCCCGACGTCGACGCCTGGCTCGGCGATTTCGCGGCGGAGTTGGGCACTTTGCAGCTCGATCGCTGGGCTATTTTTGAGCAGCGAGAACTGCCGGGGCCGGGTTGGAAAGTGGCGATCGATGGTTACCTCGAGGCCTACCATCACAATTGTCTGCACGGCAAAACGGTGGGCCAGCTCACCGTGGGTAATTTGCTGGTTCAAGATACCTACGGGCCGCATCAGCGGCTGACGTTTGGCCGCCGTTCTTTGCGCGAACTACAGGCTGCGCCCACGCTGCCCGGCGCACCCGGACAACATATCCGGCTCATCCACAGTGGTTTTCCCAATTTATCGATCTCAGGCATTTTGGGCGACCACTGTTTGGTCAGTCAGCTGTTTCCGGGGCCGACGCCGGACACCACCATCACTCGGCAGACCGTGCTCGTCCACGCTCCACCCACCACGCCGGCGGCGCGGGCGGCTTCGGAACTGTTCAGCGCGATGGTGCTGCAAGCCGTGCGCGATGAAGACTACCCGGTTGGTTTGGGCATTCAGGCCGGCATCGGCAGCGGTGCTAATGAGGCATTTTTGTATGGGCGTAATGAGCCGGCCGTCCAGCATTATCACCGCACGGTGGACCGCCTGATGGCGGCGTTGGCGGGTGAGGTTCGGGCGTGAAGGGCGGCGGGTACGCCGCGAAAATAGGGGTTTGATGCCGGTGGATCAGCGCCACTGAGCACGGGCCTTCGTTACTAAACTGTGCGCGCCGCACGCGGTGCAAGGGAGTTCATGATGTACGTTGCGACGAAAGATAAAATTCTACCCACCGCGATGGTCGGGTCCTTTCCAAAGCCGAGTTGGTTCAACCAGAATCTTTACGGACGCCCTTTCAAGGTCGCCATGGGGGATTCGCTCTATCGTGAGCAGTACCTGGACGCGGTGGCCTGCTACCTCAGTGAGCAGGAACGCGCCGGTCTGGATATCTTAGTCGACGGTGACACGCGCTTTGACTTGGAGGTCGGCGGACGCTCGTGGTTTTTCTACACCATCGAACGCCTGCAAGGCATTAGCGGTTTTCGCGATAGCTCGCATTTTCTCGACTACGGCGACATGAAGCCCGGCCATATTTTGTACGAGGTCCAGGAGGCTTACCACCCGCCCACCGTGACGGGGAAAATTTCCCGTGGCCCGTTACACTTCAGCGCGATCTGGAAAACGGCGCAAAAAATGAGCGACCGGCCGGTAAAATTTGGCGCTATTTGCGCCACCTGCCTACCCATGATGCTGTGGAACGAGCACTACGCCACCGACCAAGAAATGGTGATGGACATCGCGGCGGCGCTCAACGAGGAGTACATAGAACTGGCCGATGCGGGCTGCCCGGTGATTCAAATCGAGGAACCAGTGCATCACTTCAACTGTAATTCACTGCCGCCCTGCACCGATAAAGATTTGGAATTTTATACGGCGGCCTTCAACCGCCAAGTCCAGGGTGTGAAGACCGAAATCTGGGCGCATACCTGCTGGGGCAACCCCAACCAACAAAGTTTTTACTGGGACCGACCCAGCTACGAGCGTCCTTTGCCCTATTTTCTGGCGATGAACTGCGATGTCTTGATGTTGGAAGGCGGCAGCAATCAGGCCCGTGACATTGCGCTGCTCAAGCACCACAAGACAGATAAGAAGATTGGCATCGGGGTGGTTGACCACACTCGTACGACGGTGGAGTCACCGGAGCAGGTGGCCGCGACCATTCGGCATGCCCTAGAGTACGTGCCGCCAGAGCGCCTGATCATTACCGCCGATTGCGGGTTTGGCCGCGAGGGTCTATCGCGACGCATCGCGCATTACAAATGTGTTTCGCTCGTTTTAGGGACTAACATCGTGCGCCGTGAATTGGGGCTGGAGGAGGCCCGGGTGCGGGTCGCCGATCCGCGCTACGCCTTTCAGCTCGAGGCCTAGGCGCTGGCGTGCCATGCTGTCGGGCGATGGTATGGCACGCCCATAATGGTTTTTACCCCGCGTGACGCAGGACGGCGGTGCGCCGTCCTGCACGACACTCCCCCCAAGAGCGCGCCCGGTTAGCGGCGCGGCACCAATCTGCTCCGCTGGACAGCGCGCCCGCAGCAGCCTGCGATCACATCACATAATGGGTCGCGCGCCTGTACGAGGTACCAATAGCCTTGGTCTGGTCGACGCGGAGCGCCAGTGGTTTAAGTCGCGCGGTGGTTGAGATAGCGCTCAAACCTCACGCGAGCAGGCCCTTTTTGCGCCCGCAATTTTGGCGGCGACCCCGCGCGTGGTTGCACCCGCACGGCTAGACGAACGCTGGGCGGATAACCCGCCGGTAACAGACGACCCCGGCAGTCGTTTCTCCGCCGCTGCTGCGCTGGTAGCGCCGGCGGGACTGGCGAGGGGCACGCGGTGCGTCATTGACCCCAAACCGCGAGTGTCCAGCACGCCCCACCGCGCTGCTTTGCAGGGGCTGGCCCCGCGCGCGGTGAGCGCGCAGCTGCCATTGCGGCGGGTTGCCAGCGAACCGGCGCCGGCGTTGGCGAAGGTGCCGGTGCGGGAGGGGCTGTTGCCGATCTGCGCTGGGTGTAAACAGGTAGGTGACGACGCAGGCGCGGGGCGCAGGGCGGAGGACTGTGGCAAAACGCCGCGGAACACCGAGACGACCGCCGGCATTTGCCCCAGCGCTTGGGCGCAACAACGCCGCGCCAGCGCCGACTCTTAAGCGGGTGGCGCGCGCTTGCTGCGCCGCCCTGCTGGCCGCGCCACGGCGCGCGTCGGTGCGAACGCGTGGGCCGCCAAGACTGCCAGCACCGTGGCCGGGCAGGGTGGCGCTAGCCCGCGCTGCGCCTAGCCCATGGCGGGGCTTGGGGGCTAATCCGCCAAGCCCCGCCGAGGTGGGGCCGTTCCCATCTCTAGGCTGGCACCTCAAGGGCTATCGCTTTACCATCGAAGGTGGACAGTCCGTCTTTTAAAGTGATCCTTATCACGGCATGAAATTAACGGCTAATTTGCCTTGGTGGTCGCTCGCCGCTCCGGCCCTAGCCTGCATGCTATTGGCGGGCGGACATTTCGGGCTGCCGGCGCTGCCAAGTTGGCTTTTAGCCGGGGTGCTGGTGGGGTGCGTTGTCGCCGCAGTCCATCACGCTGAGGTGGTGGCGCACCGCGTCGGCGAGCCGTTTGGCACCCTGCTGCTGGCGGTTGCGGTCACGGTCATCGAGGTGGCCCTCATCGTCTCGATGATGGTGTCGGCGGATGGTCGGGCCGCGGCCTTAGCGCGCGACACGGTCTTCGCGGCGGTGATGATCATCCTCAATGGTATCGTTGGCTTATGCCTGTTGATGGGTGGCTCGCGGTTTCGCGAGCAGACTTTTCAGGTGCAGGGTGTTAACGCCGCCTTGACCACCCTCGCCGCTATCGTCGTGCTGACGCTGGTGCTGCCCAATTACACCCAGACCGTTCCGGGGCCGGTCTACAGTCAGAGCCAGTTGGCCTTCATCGCGGTGGTATCGGTCGCACTTTATGGCATTTTCGTGCTGGTGCAGACGGTGCGTCACCGGGAGTATTTTTTGGCGAGTGATGCCGGGCTGGTCCACCATCTGGATCGCCCTAGCCCACGCATGAGCGCCCTTAGCGGTCTGCTTTTATTAGTGGCGTTGGGGGCGGTGGTGCTGTTGGCTAAAGCGTTGGCGCCCGCCTTGGAACTCGCCGTGGCGAACGCGGGCGCACCGCATGCGCTGGTGGGCGTGGTAATCGCGCTGTTCGTGCTCTTGCCGGAGGGTTTGGCGGCGGTGCACGCCGCCCGGCTCAATCGGCTCCAGACCAGCCTGAATTTGGCGCTGGGATCGGCGCTGGCCACGATCGCCTTGACCATCCCGGCGGTGGCGATGGTGTCGCTCTTCAACGGCTGGTCGCTGGAACTCGGCATCGACGGCAAATCCACCGTGCTGCTGGTGTTGTCCTTGGGGGTCGCCGCAATGTCCCTGGCGACGGGGCGCACGACCATCATGCAGGGCGCGGTGCATTTGGTCATTTTTGCGGTGTATCTCTTCACTACCATCGTGCCCTAAGGCCGCTGACGCTCGCGCCCATTCACGAGATCATGCGTTTTAAATCGCCACCCCGGGAGGCCGTTGCCGCGCACGTTTTTAATCATCCCGCGTTTGATTTCTGCGCTGGGCGGGCGGCTTTGTTGGCCTGCGATGCCTGGCCGGAGGTGGCTAGTCTTAACGCGGCGGGCCCGCCTTCCACCCATCTTTTTGGCGGCGCGCCCATCGAATTTGTCGCCCAAACCGCTGAACTCCTGAGCGATGGTCTGCATTACGAACAACGTATTTTTCAGCGCGGACTCGTCGCGACCCGGCCGGCTAACTGGCACGACCTGTTCAACGCTTTAATCTGGCGTGAGCGTTTTGCGCTCAAGTGCGCGGTGAACGCCGCCTATGTGCGCGAATTCGCCGCTGCCGCGCCGGGGCCCAGAAGCCGCGCGCAGTGCGCCTTGACGCATTTTGATGAAGGTGGCGCTATCCTTGTGACGCGCGATGCGGCGCTGGTAGCGGCTTGGGATCGGCACGACTGGGCGAGCGTTTTTTGGCCGGGCCGCGGCCCTGTGCAATGGGCGGCCGAGTTGCTGCTGTTCGGGCATGCGCTGTTGGAGCAATACCTGTTGGCCGGTGCGTTGCCGGTGGCGAAGTGTCTGGTGGTGAGTCCGCCCGCGGGAACGACCCCGGCAGAGGTGTTGCCGGCGGTGGCGCAGGCCATCGCGCGGGGCGATTTGCTCGCCGACCCCAGCGAACTGCGGCCGCTGCCGCTGGCCGGGATCCCGGGCTGGCATCCGGACAATGCGCGGGTTTCATTTTTACGCGAGGCGCCCTGTTTTCGTCCCCTGCGTCCGGGGCGATATTACCCACCGCCTTGGGTCGGCGCCAACCCGCCGGCGCTGGCTGCTGGCAGGGCGCGCTAAGTTCTGTCTGGAACCCCCTGAATCGCTATTCGCAAGACCGGAGACCGTTTTTTTATGCGTAACGCATTGCAAGAGCAGCTGTTAAAAGCGGGGCTCATCAAGGACAAGGAAATTAAGGAGGCGCATAAGCAACAGCGGCGTGAGGACCGGCGACCACCGCCGGTGAAAGGTGCGCCGCCGCCGCCACCCGCGGCCCGCACTGAAGCCGACCGCGCCCGCGCCGCCAAAGCCGAACGCGATCGGGGGCTGAACGCCGAGCGCGAGGCACGGGCTGCGCGCAAGGCCTTGATTAGCCAAATCGCGCAGCTAATCGACCCCTTCCGACGGCCGCATAACGACGGTGACGAGGTCTATAACTTTATCGACGGCGATGCGGTGAAGCGCATCTATGTCGGAGCCAACACGCGCGCCGCTTTGGCCGGTGGGGAGTGCGGCATCGTGCGTTTACGCACTCGGTATGTGGTGGTGAGCGCCGCAGGAGTGCAGGCCGTGCGGGCGCGCGCACCTGAATTTCTCATCGTGCAAAACGAAACCCTCAGCGCGCCGGTGGACGCGGCGTACCTAGAACACCCCATTCCCGATGACCTGCTGTGGTGAGCCTAGGCGCGCCTAGTCGCGCCCGGTGGCCGCTGCGCTTAAGATGCCCACCCGTGCGTCGGCCACCCCGGTCGGGCAACGCACTTTCCAGCTTATGAGGGATGCCGTGAGCGCGGTGACGCCAGACCCAGATGACCTTGTCAGCAAATCAGCCTTAAAGCGCGAACATCATGGTTTCAAGGCGCTGGGGGAAGAACTGGCGGCGCTTTCGGAGCGTCAGTTCAAGCGGCTCAAGCTCGATGAATCCCTGTGTGATGCGATCGCGGAAGCGCGTCGACTCAAGCATGGCGCCCTGCAACGACAGTTACGGCACTTGGCTAACCTGCTGGTCGAGCACGACCCGGTGGCGATACGCCAGAAGCTCACCACGCTGCTGGAACCGGTGCAGGAGGACGCCCGCATGCTGCGCGAAGTGGAGCGCTGGCGCGATGCACTGCTGGCCGGCGCGGCAGACTGCCTGCCCGATATCGCCGCGCGCTGCCCCGGCATCGACACCCAGCAGGTGCTCCGATTGGCGCACGACGCCCGCGCCGAAAAAACTGCCGGTCGGCCACCTAGATGCGCCCGACTGTTGTTCAAATACCTGCGCCAAGCCCGGCTGGCTAGCGCCGCCAGTGGCCCCGCCGCGGCCTAAAAAAAAGCGCCCCACGCGCGCAAGGACCCCGATGTTTACCTACCTCAATCCCGCCGTGCGTCAGCAGTTGATCGCTGCGGGCAAGTTAATTCGGATCAACGCCAAGGGCGCTACGCTGGCGGCCGATACCCCGCCGCCGGAGGGCGAACTCGCCATCAATGTGTTGGGCCCCATCCCGTTGCCGCTGCGCATCGACGAGGTGGAAATCAAAACCCACTGGTATGCCACCGTGCGCAGCACCGAACTGGCCAAGGTGGAAGCACTGGCCCGGGACCTGAACCAGCAGGGTGGTCAGCACCTGTTCGCCACGCTGGCCACCAGTCTCGCCGTTAACAGCGTGCTGGTGGTGGGCGACCCAGCGCGGCTGCGGAATCCGCTGGTGCGGGTGCATTCCAGTTGCATGACGGGCGATGTGTTTGGTTCTCAGCGCTGCGAATGCGGGCCACAATTTATGTCGGCGCTGCAGCGGATCAACGCCGAGGAGGCGGGTGGTTTGCTGGTGTATATGTCGGGACACGAGGGGCGTGGCATCGGGCTGTGGGCGAAGGCCGCCACCTATCTGCTGCAGGACGCCGGCGAGAACACTTATCAGGCCAATCGCACGCTGGGTCTGTCGGATGATTCGCGGGATTTCTCCGACGCCGCCGCGTTGCTGCATTATTTTGTGGGCAACGCACCGTTCCGCTTGCTAACCAACAACCCTAAGAAAATTAGCGACCTGAATGATTTTGGTTTGACCCAAATCACCCCGGTTCGGCATGTCACCGGCGTTAACGCGTGGAACCGGCGTTATCTTGCCGCCAAGCGCGATTGGGGCCATGTGCTGTCCGATCAGGATCTCGACGCGCGGGGCTCCTGAAGCCCTAAACACCGCGCTCTGGCGCGGGCCTGCCCACTCAAGAACGGAGTCCACCCACCATGCGTCACCTGTACGTTGCGAGTTTATCCCTGCTGTGGTGTAGCGCCTGCGCCAACGCGGTTGAAGCCGCGCCGGCCAAAGAGGACCACCACGCGCGCGGCGTGACCGCCTTGGAAATTATCACCGGGGGCGGGACTGCCAAACTCATCGAGAGTTTGCAGGACCTGGCGCCCGAACTGGGCGACTGGGTCATCGATTTCGCCTACGGGGACGTGGTGTCTCGCCCGCAGCTGGACTTACGCACGCGCGAGTTGGCCACCGTGGCCGCGCTCACGGCCTTGGGCAATGCCCCCCCGCAGTTGCGCGCGCACATCAAAGGCGCACTGAATGCCGGCTGCACGCCCCGTGAGGTGGTGGAAGTCGTGCTGCAAATGAGCGTGTACGCGGGTTTCCCCGCGGCCTTGAACGGCCTGGCCGCCGTGCGGGAAGTCTTCACCGAGCGCGGGATCAAAGTCGCGCACTGAAAGCGGGGCCGCGCGCCGGGGGAGGGCGCTTAAGTGCTGGCCGCGCGCACCGCCTGTTGGAGCAGCGCGTGGACCCGGGCGGGGAACAACATGGTGTCCATGACCTTCACGCCAAAGGGGCGCAGGGCGTCTTCCACCGCGCCCATCAGCACGGTGCTGGTGGCGATGCAGCCGTCTTCGCCTGCACCTTTGGCACCTATTCGCGTCGCGGGTGAGGGTGTCACGAGGTGGGCCACTTCGATGTCGGGTGCGGCCCACACCGTGGGCATGCCGTAGTCTTTGAGGTTATTCGCCTGCGGCACGCCCGCGTCGTTCTAAGCCAGTGATTCATACAGGGTGCCGCCAATTTGCTGCACCACCGCGCCTTTGGTCTGGCCGGTCAAAATGAGCGGATTGAGAATGACCCCGTGGTCGGAAACCATCCGGATTTTTTTGACCTCTACTTGCCCCGTCGCGATGTCGACGGCTACCCAAGTGCCGGCCGCGCCCCCGGGGTGCGAGGGATAGACTTGCGCGCGACCATGGGCATCGGCTTGCCAGTTCACTTGGGGATGACGGTAAGTGCTGGTGGCTGCCAGCAGTGGGCCATCGGCTTGCGCCAGGATGATCTCCGCACCCGGCTGCACATAAGCCGCGTAGGCCAGTTCGCGCAAGGTGCACTGGGTGTCCCAGCCCTGGCGCGAGACCACCCCGTTTTCGATCTTGATTGCGGCTGGCGGGCACTGCAAATACACCGCTCCCCCTTGCACCAACCGCTCCCGTACTGTGGTGGCGGTGGCCACAATTGCGCCCACGGCATACATCGCGCCCCGACTGGAATAAGTGCCGGAGCCGAACGGAATGGCGGTGGTATCCCCCCAAGACACGCTGACCGCGGAGAGGGCGCAACCCAAGGCATCGGCGGTGACCTGAGCATAGGCGGTCTCGATGCCCTGCCCAATATTTTGGATCCCGGTCATGACATGCACCGAACCATCGGCCGCCACCCGCACCGTGGCGGATTCGTAGTTCTGGAAAGTGCTGCCCGGGAAGGCGAAGCCCGAAGGCTCAATGTAGGAGGCCACCGCAAAGCCCAAGTAACGACCCTCGGCGCGCGCGGCGACCTGCTGGGCGCGCAGGCCGGGTAGATCCATCAAACCGACCAGTTTCTCCAGCGCTTCGCGCAGCGAACCATTTTCGATGAGAGCGCCAGTGCAGATTTGGTGGGGATAGGTTTCGAGTAAATTCAGCCGCCGCAGGTCGACCGGAGCAAGGTTGAGTTTCAGCGCGGCCTGATCCAGCAGGCGTTCAACGAACAAATTGGCGAGGTCTTTGCCATAACCACGGTAGGCGCTATAGGGCGCTTTGTTGGTCACGATGCAGCGCACGCGGGTGCGATAGGTGTCCACGCGGTAGGCGCTGGGGGTGTACAGACCGCCGTTGATGGGCATGCCCAGACCACAGCCGCGCGCGGCGCCATCGCAACCCATGTCGGCGAGGATGTCGGTCTCCAAGGCCAGGAGCCGCCCCTCGCGGCTGAAAGCGCCGCGTGCACGGGTCCGGATATCCCGTGCCGCGGGGCCGGCGTGCAGCCATTCTTTGCGGGTTTCAACGTCTTTGATGGGACGCCCCGTCAGCATCGAGGCCAGCGCCGGCACGTGCTCAACGTCCACCGCAAGCTTGGCGCCAAAGCCGCCACCGACGTCGCCCGCCAACACCTGGATTCGCGCTTCCGGCACGCCCAGGACCTGGCTCATATACAGCCGCATTTGGTGTGGTACTTGGGTGGATGCGCGCACGGTGAGTCGCTGTTCCCCGGGTTCGTAATGCGCATGAACCACCCGGGTTTCCATGGGCATCGCCCCGTAACGGTGGGCGGTGATGAGTTCGTCGATGACTAAGTCCGCCCCCGCAAACACCGCGTCCACTGCACCGCTGGAGAATTGAAAATCGCGTTGCACGTTGGTGTTCCACGCCGGGTAGAGCAGGGCTGCGCGGCCTGCCGGTACTGCGGCGGCGGTTTCCATTTCGACGTTGACGGGGAGATCAGCATAAGTCACGACCACCAGAGCGGCGGCGTCTTCGGCTTCTTCGGGTGTTGCGGCGACCACAAACGCCACCGGCTCGCCGTAGAACACCACCTCCTCCACTGCCATCGCATAACGGTACGGCTGATGGAGTCCGTCCATTTGTACCGAGGGTGCAATGGGCTGCCAGTGCGGTTGCGCCTCGCGACCGGT
>SHZJ01000046.1 GCA_009692365.1 Gammaproteobacteria bacterium | reverse complement strand
ATGCCGACGCTGAACGGCGGGGCCGCTTTTGCCTGAACCCGCAGCCAGCCGCTGCTGAAATGCCGACGCTGAACGGCGGGGCCGCTTTTGCCTGGGTTAGCACTAACCCTACCGCAGGCGTGGTCCGACCCAAGCTGGCTGTTCGCGCCCGGCGGCAAAAGTGCGGCCGCTCGCCCCGCAGGGCGTGGGCATTCTGGCGAATTTTTTCGTCTGGCCACTTAAGGCCGGGCAGGACGGACATACCCGCCACGCAGCGCCTTTTTTTCGCAACGCAATTTGCCGCGCTCCGGGGGCGGCTTGAGCGTCCTGCGCGCACGACGAGACGCAGCGTGGGCGGCCAGTGCGCGGGTTAAACCCCGGCGCACCCACGGCGTCAACCGCACCGATTGACCCACGCCGCCGGCCGGCCCCACCACGGGTGCGGCCGGTCCCTGCGCGACCGGCTGGTGCGGGTGCTGCTCGCGGCGTGCGCCGGGGGCGCGCTGAGTCGCCGCCAGCCTAGCAGTGCGCTAAGATTTGCCCGCGCGGCGCGCAAGACTGGGCGCGGACGGGGTTGCTGCGAGCGTCGGGCCGCGGCCCCTGCCGGGCTGGCGCGCGGATGGCCGGCCCCGCGCCCACCGAAAGCCAGCGCTCTTTGCTCTCCCCTCACCCTCACTAACCGGAGCCTTTATGTCTTCCAAGCTCTACCCAGACGCCCAGCACGCGCTAGCGGGTCTGACCGCCGATGGCATCACCGTGATGTCCGGCGGCTTTGGACTGTGCGGCATCCCCGAAAACCTCATCACGGCTTTGCGTGACTCCGGCGCCAAAAATCTCACCATCATCGGCAACAATGTGGGTTGCGATGAGCACGGCATGTGGCTGGTGCTGGCCAATAACCAGATCCGCAAAGTGCTGGCCAGTTATGTCGGCGAGAACAAAATTCTGGAAAGTCGCTACATGAACGGCGAAATAGAGATCGAGTTCAATCCCCAGGGCACTTTGGCGGAACGTATTCGCGCCGGTGGCGCCGGCATCCCCGCCTTCTATACCCGCACGGGCTATGGCACGGCGGTCGCGGAGGGCAAAGAAACTCGGCAATTCAACGGCGAGTGGCATGTCATGGAGACGGGTCTCACGGCCGACATCGCGCTGGTCAAAGCCTGGAAGGGCGACGCCGTGGGCAACCTCATGTATCGCAAAACGGCGCGCAACTTCAATCCCATGATGGCCACCGCGGGCCGCGTCACGATTGCCGAGGTGGAAGAGTTAGTCCCAGTGGGCAGTTTTGATCCTGACCACATCCATACCCCGGGCATTTTCGTGCAGCGCCTATTCGTTGGGCAGAACTACACCAAGCACATTGAGCGCCGCACAACGCGGGCGCGGGAGAGCAACTGATGGCCTGGACACGCGAACAAATGGCGGCCCGCGCCGCGCGCGAACTGCAAGAGGGTTTTTATGTGAACTTGGGGATCGGCATTCCCACCCTGGTGGCCAACGTCATCCCTGATGGGATGACCGTGACCCTGCACAGCGAGAACGGGATGTTGGGCACGGGGCCGTTCCCCTACGCCGGCGAAGAAGACGCCGACCTCATCAACGCCGGCAAGCAGACCATCACTGAGCTGCCGCAGACCAGTTATTTTTCGAGCGCCGACAGCTTTGGCATGATCCGTGGCGGCCATATCAACTTGTCCATCCTGGGCGGCATGCAGGTCTCGGAAAGCGGCGATTTGGCCAACTGGATGGTGCCCGGCAAAATGATCAAGGGCATGGGCGGCGCGATGGATCTGGTGGCGGGGGTAGGCCGCGTGGTGGTCGTGATGGACCACTGCGAAAAAAGCGGCGAGTCAAAATTTAAAGCCAGCTGCACGCTGCCGCTCACGGGCAAAGGCGTGGTGGACTTACTGGTAACCGATTTGGCGGTCTTTGAAATTGACCGCCGCGGTGGGGGCGCGCGCCTCATCGAACTCGCCGAGGGGGTGACGCTGGCTGACATCGAAGCCAAAACCGATGCCACTTTCGAGAATTGCCTCGGCTGAAGCAGCGGGCGGGGTGGTGCGACGGGCGCCGACTGAGGTCCGCGCGCCCGTCCAACCCGTGCACCGCAGACCACGCCGCGCGCCCGGCCGTCAGGTGCCGTAAGACTTAATGGGAACGCCCCGGCGCAAGTGCCGACGGGTGCTGCTGAACGCCACCGCGAGGCCCCGGCGCTCAGCGTGTGAGCAACATCAACACGGAGGAGCTGGATCATGAAAGTTGGCATCATGCCTTTATTTGGCGGTGACACGGCACAGCCGGATTACATCGCGCGCATCGCACGCGGCCTCGACGAGCGGGGTTTCCATTCCGTGTGGGCGGTGGACCACATCCTGCTGCCTACCACCTTTGAGTCCCGCTACCCCTATGCCGAGGATGGCGCCTTCCCGGTCGACCCGCAGGTTCAAGGCCTGGAGCCGTTCAATTTGCTGAGTTTCATGGCGGCGCATACGCGCAACATTCGCCTCGGCACCGGCGTGTTGGTGGTACCGCAGCGCAGCCCCGGCCTCACCGCGAAGCAGGCGGCCGACTTGGATGTGCTGTCGGGCGGCCGTTTCGATTTTGGCATCGGCGTGGGTTGGCTGGCCGAGGAATTCACCGCGCTGGGCGAATCTTTCGAGCGGCGCGGCGCGCGCACCGACGACTACATCCGTCTGATGCAGGCCTTGTGGCAAGACGGCGTATCCCAGTACGACGGCAAATTTCGATCGCTACCGCCCTGCACCCAGTACCCATTGCCCGTGCAGAAACCCCATCCGCCGCTGTATTTTGGTGGCGAGGGCGAGGCCGCGCTGCGCCGCGTGGCGCGCTTTGGACACTGGTACGGGCTGGATATCCTCCCCGCCGAAGTCCCCGCCAAACTGCGCGAACTGGCAGCACACTGCGCGCGCGCCGGCCGTGACGTGGCCGACGTCAAAATCGCCTTGTGTCCCTACGCCAAACCCTGCGACCGCGACGCCTTGCGACGCTACGAAGACGCCGGGGTAGACCAAATCATCATGGCCGCCTTTGTGCCCGGACAGGCCGCGATGGAGCGCGCCATCGACCACATCGCGGCGGAATTGTTGTAACGCGCGGCCCGCACCCGACGCGGGCGCGGCCGCACTTGCCGCGCCCGCCAGACCGGCGGTCAGCATGGCGCCGACTCGCCCAGCGCCCACCGGTCGGATCCGGCTGGACCCGCGGTCGCGCCATCCGCGCGCGCGCGGCACGGCACCTCCTCCTGACCAACCGGCCCCCACCCTGAGCTTATCCTCGCCGCACCAAGCGCGAACTGTGCCCCCCGCGGCGCGGACGTTGCGAGCGACTATCGCCCATCCTTCGATGTGCCTGTTAGAATCGGTGCACTGCAATAAATTGACCGCTTCGCACCGATGATAATCTCACCCGTCGAAACCGCTCTGCGAGAGCGTCTAAACCGTGAAATCCTGCTGATGGACGGTGCGATGGGCACGATGATCCAGCGCCATCGGCTCTCGGAAACGGATTATCGCGGGGCGCGGTTCATCGCTCATCCGGTGGATCTTAAGGGTAATAACGACCTCCTAACCCTAACCCGGCCCGAACTCATTACCGATATCCACGCCGCGTTTGTCGCGGCCGGGGCGGACATCCTCGAAACCAACACGTTCAATTCGACCGCCATCGCGCAGGCCGATTACGCGTTGTCCAGCCTCGCCCGCGAGCTGAACTTTGCGGGCGCGCGATTGGCGCGCGATGTCGTGGACCGGGCGATGAAGGCCGACGGCCGCCCGCGCTATGTGGCCGGAGTGCTAGGCCCCACCAATCGCACCGCCTCGGTGTCGCCCGACGTGCACGATCCGAGCTTCCGCAACGTGAGCTTCGAGGAACTGCGGCAGGCTTATCTGGAGGCGATCGACGGACTGGTGTGCGGCGGCGCCGACCTCCTGCTGGTCGAAACCATTTTCGACACGCTCAACGCCAAAGCCGCGCTGTTTGCGATCGATGAGTACTGCACCCGTGCGGGGCGCCACCTGCCCCTGATGATTTCCGGCACGATCACCGACCGCAGCGGTCGCACCCTGACCGGGCAAACCACCGAGGCCTTCTGGAATTCGGTCCGCCACGCGCGGCCGCTGTTTATCGGCCTTAACTGCGCGTTAGGGGCCGAGGACCTGCGGCCCTACGTGGCCGAACTCGCGCGTGTTGCCGACACCTGCGTGAGCCTGCATCCCAACGCGGGTTTGCCCAATGAGTTTGGCGAATACGACGATACGCCGGCCCATATGGCGGCCGTCCTGCGAGACTTTGCGCAGGCCGGGTTTCTAAACATGGTGGGCGGCTGCTGCGGTACAACCCCGGCCCACATCGCCGCGATCGGTGCGGCGGTCAAGGGTCTGCCGCCCCGGCAAGTGCCCACCGTGCCGCGGATCTGCCGCCTGTCGGGCTTGGAAGCGCTAAATCTCACGCCCGCCACCGGCTTTATCAATGTTGGGGAACGCACCAACGTGACCGGCTCGCCCAAATTTGCCGCGCTGGTGCGCGACGGACAACTGGAAGCAGCACTCACGATCGCCAAGCATCAGGTAGAAAGCGGCGCGCAGATTATCGACGTCAACATGGACGAAGGCCTGCTGGACTCCGAGCGTCTGATGGTGGAATTCCTCAATCGCATCGCTTCAGATCCCGACATCAGCCGCGTGCCCATCATGATCGACTCCTCCAAATGGAGCGTCATCGAAGCGGGGCTGCGCTGTCTGCAGGGCAAAGGCGTCGTCAACTCCATCAGCCTCAAAGAAGGCGCGGAAAAATTCCTCGCCCAGGCCACGCTGTGTTTGCGCTACGGCGCGGCGGTGGTCGTGATGGCGTTCGACGAGCAAGGTCAGGCCGACACTGCCGCACGCAAGCTGGCGATCTGCGAGCGTTCTTACCGCTTGCTGTGCGAGCGGCTGAATTTCCCGCCGGAAGACATCATTTTCGACCCCAACGTGCTCACGGTTGCCACCGGCATTGAAGAACACAACGACTACGCCCGGGCATTTTTCGACGCCACCGTGCTGATCAAAAAAACTCTCCCCTACGCGCTGGTCAGCGGCGGCTTGAGCAACGTGTCGTTTTCTTTCCGTGGCAATAACCCGGTGCGCGAAGCCATGCACTCGGCCTTTTTGTATCACGCGATCAAGACGGGCTTGGACATGGCCATCGTCAACGCGGGCCAGCTCGGCATTTACGACCAGCTGCCCGCTGATTTACTGGCGAGCGTCGAGGATGTGTTATTCAACCGCCACCCCGAAGCGACCGAGCGCCTGATTCAAATCTCCGGCATGCTGAAGGGTGAAGTTCGGCAGCGCCAAGAAGCCGAGGAGTGGCGCAGCTTGCCGGTCGCCGAGCGGCTGTCCTACGCTTTAGTGAAGGGCAACGCGGACCACATCGTCGACGACACCGAGGAGGCGCGGACCGCCTGCGTCCACCCGCTAGACGTCATCGAAGGCCCGTTGATGGCGGGCATGAACGTCGTAGGCGATTTGTTCGGGGCCGGCAAAATGTTTCTGCCGCAGGTGGTCAAAAGCGCCCGCGTGATGAAAAAAGCGGTGGCGCACCTATTGCCGTTCATCGAAGCCGCGAAGGCCGCCGGGGGTGGCCGCAACGCGGGAAAAATGGTGCTCGCCACCGTCAAGGGCGATGTCCACGACATTGGCAAAAACATCGTGGGCGTGGTGCTCCAGTGTAATAACTTCGAGGTCATCGACCTCGGCGTGATGGTCAGCTGCGACCACATTCTCGACGCCGCGGTGCGCGAAGGCGCCGACATGGTCGGCTTGTCTGGGCTGATCACGCCGTCCCTGGAAGAAATGGTCCACGTGGCCAGCGAAATGCAACGGCGCGGGCTGGATCTGCCCTTGCTCATCGGCGGGGCCACCACCTCCCGTACGCATACCGCGGTTAAAATCGAGCCGGTCTACCGGGGCCCCGTGATCCACGTCAAAGATGCCTCGCGCGCAGTCGGCGTCGCCACGAGCCTGATCAGTCGCGATTTACGCCGCGGCTTTGTGGACAAAACCCGTGATGAATACGCCACCCTGCGCGAACGCCATCGGCAACGTCAGGCGGGCTTTGAATGGCTCACGATCTTGGCCGCCCGCGAGAACGGCTTCCACGGCGACTGGACCGGCTACCACCCTACCCTGCCCCGCCAACTCGGGGTGCAGGTCTTCAGCGACTGGGCGCTGAGCGACTTAGTGCCGTACATCGACTGGACACCGTTCTTCTCAGCGTGGGAACTGGCGGGCCGCTATCCGCGCATTCTCGATGATGCGGTGGTGGGCAAAGAAGCGCGCCAGCTGCACGCCGACGCGCTCGTGCTGCTCGACCAAATCGTGAGCGAAAAATTATTCGTAGCAAGGGCCGTTATTGGGCTGTTTCGGGCCAATAGCGTGAGCAGTGACGACATTGAGGTCTATGGCGAAAACCCGGCGCTGCCCCCACTGGCGCTGCTGCACAGCCTGCGCCAGCAACAGCGTAAGGCCGCCGGCCAGCCCAACTACGCGCTGGCCGATTTCATCGCCCCCAAAGAAAGCGGCCTTGCCGATTTTTTTGGCGCCTTCGCCCTGTCCACGGGCTTTGGCACCAACGAGCTGGTGGCGCGCTTTGACCGCGACCACGACGTCTACCATTCGATCATGGCCAAAGCGCTCGCCGACCGTCTGGCGGAAGCTTTTGCGGAACGCCTGCACGAAAAAGTGCGCCGCGAATACTGGGGCTACGCGGCCGACGAGGCACTGGACCCCGACGCCTTAATCGCCGAACGCTATCACGGCATTCGCCCGGCGCCCGGCTATCCGGCCTGCCCCGACCACTCAGAAAAACCCCTGCTGTGGCAATTGCTCGACGTGGAGCGTCATACCGGCATGACCCTGAGCAGCAATTTTGCCATGGACCCCGCCGCGTCTGTTTGTGGTTGGTATGTCGGCCACCCGCAGGCACGTTATTTTGGGGTGGGTCAGGTTAACCGCGACCAAGTACAGGACTATGCGCAGCGCAAGGGCATGGATGTGCGCGAAACCGAGCGTTGGCTGGCGCCTAACCTTGGCTACGAGCCCGATTGAAAACGCTCAACGGCCAGGCGGTGCGCGAACTGCTCAACAGCACCGAGCCGGTGGCGCAAGCCGAAGTGCGGGGTTGGGTGCGCACCCGGCGGGACGCCAAAGAATTTTCCTTTCTGGAAGTTAACGACGGCTCTTGCCTGAAGGGGCTGCAATGCGTCATCGATGCCCAGTGCGCGGGGTACGCGGATATTCGCCACGCCCTCACCGGGGCGGCGGTGGTGGTGCAGGGCGAACTGGTGCCATCGCTGGGTAGCGAACAGCGCTGGGAACTGCGCGCGCGCGCGTTGCGGATAGTCGGGGAATGTCCGGCCGATTATCCCCTGCAAAAAAAACGACACTCTGATGAATTTCTGCGCACCATCGCGCACCTGCGCGCCCGCACCAATAAATTTGGCGCCATGGCGCGCATCCGCTCGCGGCTGGCGTGGGCCATTCACGATTTTTTTCAGCAACGCGGCTTTCACGCTATCCACACCCCGATCATCACCGGGGCGGACTGCGAAGGGGCTGGCGACCTCTTTAAAGTGACCACCCTCGATTTAGCCCGCGTGCCGCTGCACGAGGGTGGCGTGGACTTCGACCAAGATTTTTTTGGTCAGGCCGCGCATCTCACGGTCTCCGGGCAGTTGGCGGTGGAAACCTACTGTTTGGCGTTGGGCAAGGTCTACACGTTTGGCCCGACGTTCCGTTCGGAGAATTCCAATACCAGCCGGCATATGGCCGAATTCTGGATGATCGAGCCCGAATTTGCCTTCGCGGATCTCGCCGATGACATGCAGCTCGCGGAAGAAATGGTGCGCGCGCTGCTCGATTTTCTGTGTCGCGACTGCGCCGAAGACCTCGAACTCTTTACCCGTTTCGTCGACCCCGAATTACAGGCGCGGATAGACGCCGTGCGGCGCGCCGAATTCGCCCGCGTCGAGTACGGCGAAGCGATCCACATCCTGCAACACGCCGGCCGTGCTTTCGAATTCCCCCCGGTGTGGGGCGGTGACTTGCAGTCCGAGCACGAACGCTACCTCACCGAAGAGCATTTTAAACGGCCAGTTTTTGTGCACGATTGGCCGCGTGACATCAAAGCGTTTTACATGCGTCAAAACGGCGATGGAAAAACCGTCGCCGCGATGGATTTACTCGTGCCCCGCATCGGCGAACTCATTGGCGGCAGTCAGCGCGAAGAGCGCTTTGAGCCACTGTGCGCCCGCATCGACGAATTAGGCCTGCAGCGTGCTGACTACTGGTGGTACTTAGAGACGCGAAAATTTGGCTCGGCGCCGCACGCGGGCTTTGGTTTGGGCTTTGAACGCCTGCTGATGTTGGCCACCGGCGTGACCAATATTCGCGACGTCATTGCGTTTCCGCGCACCCCGCGGCATTTGGAATTCTAAGCATGCAGGTGATGGTCGACTTGTGCGTGGTGCCGCTCGGCGTGGGCTTATCGCTGTCCAAAGAAATTGCCGTCTGCCAGCGGGTAATCGCGGACGCGGGGCTGGCCGCCCAGCTGCATCCTTACGGCACCGTCATCGAAGGCGAGTGGGACGCCGTGATGGCCTGCGTGAAAGCCTGTCACGAGGCGCTGCACGACGCTGGCGTACCCCGAGTTTTTACTACCCTTAAACTCGGTACCCGCACGGATAAAATTCAGCACATGGAAGACAAAGTAGCCAGCGTTCGCGCGCTGCTGCAAGACGCCCCTTAATCTCGAACGACCGCCGCAGGAAGCCTGTGCATGAGCGCCGCACCTAGTTTTGTTCACGGCACCAGTGCCACCCCACTGCTCTACCTCACGATGGGGGAACTGCTCGCCAATGCGGTCCGCGCGCACGGCGCGCGTGAAGCCTTGGTCGTGCGCCACCAGAATATCCGCTGGAGCTATCAAACCCTCGACCAACACGTGGACGCGTTGGCCGCCGGACTGCTGGCCCTGGGCTTGGTGCGGGGTGAGCGCATCGGGATCTGGTCGCCCAATAACGCGGAGTGGGTGGTGACCCAGTTTGCGGCGGCTCGGGCGGGTCTGGTGCTGGTGAACATCAACCCCGCTTACCGTTTATCGGAACTCGAATACGCGCTCAACAAAGTGGCATGCGTGGCGCTGGTCACGGCGAGTTCTTTTAAAAGCAGCGATTACCTAACGATGCTGCGCACGCTGGCGCCAGAACTATCGACGGCCGCGCCCGGTGCCTTAGTCGCCGCTAAATTACCGCACCTGCGGGTCGTCATCGCGATCGACCCCGCGCAGCACGCGGGGATGTTCCGCTACGCCGACGTGCCCGCGTTGGCACAGGATGGCGATTACGCCGCGCTGCGCGCCTTGGCGCCGCTGCTGCAACCCGACGACCCTGCCAACATCCAGTTCACCAGTGGCACGACCGGCATGCCCAAAGGTGCCACGCTCACGCATTTCAATATCGTCAACAACGGTTTTTTCGTGGGCGCGGCGATGGGCTTTACAGCGCACGACCGCCTGTGTATTCCGGTGCCGCTGTATCACTGCTTCGGCATGGTGATGGGCGTGCTGACCTGCGTTGCGCACGGCGCAACCATGGTCTTTCCGAGCGCAGCCTTTGAACCGCTAGCGGTTTTGGAAACCGTTGCCGAGGAGCAATGCACCGGGCTGCACGGGGTGCCGACCATGTTCATCGCCGAACTCGACCACCCAGAATTCGCGCGTTTTGACCTCCGCAGCCTGCGCACCGGCATCATGGCCGGCGCGCCCTGCCCGGTCGAGGTGATGAAACGGGTCTTGCGCGACATGCACATGGGCGGGGTCACCATTGCCTATGGCATGACCGAAACCAGCCCGGTCAGTTTCCAAAGTGGTCTCGACGACCCCATAGATCGGCGGGTGTCGACCATCGGCCGGGTCCATCCCCATGTGCAGGTCAAGATTGTCGACGGCGATGGGCGCACCGTGCCGCGCGGCGAAAAAGGTGAACTGTGCACCCGCGGCTACAGCGTCATGTTGAGCTACTGGGACGAACCCGAGCGCACGCAAGAATCCATCGATGACGCCGGTTGGATGCACACGGGCGATTTGGCGGTGCTCGACGAGGAGGGTTACTGCAACATCGTGGGCCGGGTAAAGGACATGATCATTCGGGGCGGCGAGAATGTATATCCGCGCGAAGTCGAAGAATTTTTGCATCGACATCCTAAAATTCAGGATGTTTCGGTGTTCGGCGTGCCCGACCCGCGGCTGGGCGAACAAGTCAGCGCGTGGATCCAATTACGCGCGGGGGAAACCGCCACTGCGGCGGAGATCCAGGGTTTCTGCCAAGGCCAGATTGCGCACTATAAAATTCCGCACCACGTGCGTTTTGTCGACGCCTTCCCCATGACGGTCACCGGCAAAATACAGAAATTCGTGATGCGCGCCGAACTGATCGACGAGTTGGGCTTGACCGACGTCCGCAGCGCCTAAGCCCGGCTCAGAGTCCACCTGTCGGCACACGCCAGAGCTGATCGAGGTCCGGAAATCGCCATTTCTCCTGCGACTCCCAGACCAGTATGCGGTCTGCGCAAGCGGCCTGGGCGAGGTCGACGAACTTGGGGTGCAAGCGTTCCCGGCGGCGCGTGCAGTAAAAAGTTTTGACCACCGGCTTGAGTAAGTTGTCGTCGTGGGATTCGGTGACGACCGCCAACAGGCCCGACTCCAAGCGCACCAAGGAACCCAACGGATAAATGCCCACACTTTTGACAAACGCGTGGAAGGTCGCCAACTCAAAGTGCCCGTGCGCCCACTCGTTCATCTTGCGCAGCGCCTCGGCTGGATTCCAGCCGAGCTTGTAGGGTCGGTTCGAGGTGATGGCGTCGTAGACGTCGCACACCGCGCCCATCTTGGCGTAGCGGCTGATGGCCTCGCCGCTCAGGCGATCGGGATAGCCAGTCCCGTCGACTTTCTCGTGGTGATGCAGGGCAACGTCTAGGGCGATGGCACCCGTGCCACCACCACCGGCCAGCAGCATCTCGTAGCCGGCCCGCGCGTGCCCTTTGATCTCAGTAAACTCCACCTCGGTGAGTTTGCCCGGTTTGTTCAACACACGCAGAGGAACTGCCGCCTTGCCCAAGTCGTGCAACAGCCCGGCCAGCCCCGCTTGGCGGGTCGTGTCATCGTCCAGACCCATTCTGCGCGACAGGGCGAGCATGAGACCGCACACGGCCACCGAGTGCATATAGGTGTAATCGTCTTTTGATTTCAGCCGGGCCAAACTGACCAACGCGCCGGGGTGGCGCGTCACCGAGGCGCTGATTTCGTCTACCAGCGGCGCCAGCGCCTCCGCATCCACCGACTTGCCCATGCGGGCTTCCTGAAACATCGAGACCACCGCGCCACGCGCTTGGGCGCAAATCTTGACGGCTTTGATCACCTCCGAGGCGGCGGTAACGCGCGCGACGGGGTTGGAGGCTGCTAGTGTCGCCAGCAGTAAGTCGTGCTCGTTCTGGCGCGCGGCCTCGGCCGCACTGGTGCCGCCGGCCACGTCTGCGCCTTTGCTGGTGTCGATCCACGCTTCGCTCACACCGCTGGCGACAATGCGCAAAATATCCTGCGGGTCTTCTAATAAAAACCGTGTATTCCAAAACGGATGGTCCATCCACGAGCCGCACAGTTCACTGAGGAACATGCCGAGCTGCAGTTGTGCGGTGGAGATTTTCTTGAGCACGCGGGGCGGCGTTCAGCCCGCGCGCCGCGTCACCGCCCGGGCTGCGCGCGCGCCGGTGATGGTGTGCGGGGCGGTGGCTAACTCCAGCGCGTCGAGATAGGCCAGTGCCTCCTCCCGGGTGTCCCCGCACATCTCGCGGGAGGGCTGTAAGCCCCCACAGCAGCGCGGACGCTGGGGATGCTCGTACAGGCCGCAGGCGTAACGTGAGGTCAGATGCAAACAAGCCACGCCCGCCGGCTTGCCCTGCGGCATGCCGGGAAACGGGGTGGAGATCGACAAGGCGATACAGCACGCACCGCACTTAGGCCGACAGAGGCTCGCCCCAACGCGGTCTCCCGCCGCGCTGGGGTGGTGCGGCGGCGGGCGCGCCGCCGGCGGCTTAAGGGATGTGGCGGTCAACTGAGGAGCCGCTAGGAGCCGAACCGCCGGCCGCTCGCGGCCAACTCTGCCAGCAGGGGTGCGGGCTGCCAGTAGAGGTCGCCGTAGCGCGCGCGATATTTATCCATCGCCGCGACCACCGTTTGCAAGCCCACCGTGTCGCCATACAGCATCGGGCCACCGCGATAGCGCGGCATCCCATAGCCATGGCAGAACAGGACGTCGATGTCGCTGGCGCGTTGGGCGATCCCTTCGGCCAGAATGAGCGCGCCTTCGTTGATCATGGAGAACAGCAGACGCTCGATGATTTCCTCGTCGGATACTTCGATCTGCGGCACCTTGAGACGCACGGCCTCGGCCTTCGCGAGTGCCGCGACCTCCGGATCGGGCACCGCATTACGGCCCTCGTAGCGGTAGATCCCCGCGCCGGTCTTCTGGCCGTGGCGCCCCATGCCCACCAAGACTTCGATCAGGCGGCAGTACGCCGGATCGTTGGGCTTTGCTTGCCATTCGTTATTGACCTTGGACAGCACGTCTAGGCCCGACAGGTCGGAGACGGCGTTCGGGCCCATCGCCATGCCCCACTCGAAGGCCACCCGATCGATGCGTTCGGCCGGCACCCCCTCTAGCAGCATGCGCTGGGCTTCTCGCACATAGGGAAAAAACATCCGATTGCCCACAAAGCCGAAGCACACGCGCACCAACACGCCCATCTTGCGGATGTTTTTGGCCATTGCCATGGCAGTGGCGATAACGTCTTTGGAGGTCTTGGCGCCCCGCACAATTTCCAGCAGCGACATCACGTTGGCCGGCGCAAAGAAATGGAGTCCGATGACGTCTTCTGGGCGGCGGGTGCAGGCGGCGATTTCGTCCACATTGAGGGTGGACGTATTGCTCGCGAGGATCGCGCCGGGTTTGCAGACTTCGTCCAGTTTGGCGAAGACCTCTTTTTTGATGGACATCGTCTCGAACACGGCTTCGATCACCAGATCGGCCGTGGCAATATCTTGGTACTCCAGCGTAGGGGTGATCAGCGCCATGTATTGATCCATCTGCGCCTGCGACAGCTTGCCCTTCTTGACCGGCCCTGCGTAGTTAGCCCGAATGATCGCCATGCCGCGATCCAAGGCCACCTGGTTGATTTCCTTGAGCAGTACCGGAATACCCACATTGACGAAATTCATGGCGATGCCGCCGCCCATGGTGCCGCCCCCGATCACGGCCACCTGTTTGATCTCGCGCAACACGGTGTCTTTGGGCACATCGGCGACCTTCGCCGCTTCGCGTTCGGCAAAAAACAGGTGGCGCTGCGCCTTGGAATGGGTGGAGGTCATGCACTTCATGAAGAGCGCGCTCTCCACGGCGACCGCCTGCGCATAGGGCTGGCTCACGGCCGCCTCCACGCACTGAATAATTTGCTCGGGGGCAAAAAAGCCGCGCGTATCGCGGGCGATCGCCTGCCGGTAGTCGGCGAAGAAATTGGCCGGCAGGCTCGCGCCATCCACCGGCATCTCACGCACTTTGCGCGGTGGCGTACCCGCCGCGACCAGGCGCTGGGCGAAGGCAATGGCGCCGGCTTGGAGGTCGCCCGCTACCAGTTCGTCGATGACGCCGTGCTGGTGCGCCAGTTTGGCGTTGATGGGTTTGCCGCTGATCATGGCGTCTAAGGCGCCCTTTACGCCCATGAGGCGCGGTAAACGCTGGGTCCCGGTGGCACCCGGCAACAAGCCCAACGTGACCTCTGGCAGGCCAACCTGGGCGCTCGGCAGCGCGACCCGATAGTGGCAGGCCATGGCCGTTTCCAAACCGCCGCCCAAGGCCGTACCGTGGATGGCAGCCACCACCGGTTTGCTGCTGTCCTCGATTTGTTGCAGCACCTTGGGCAGCCAGGGCTCTTGGATAGGTTTGTCGAACTCGGTGATGTCGGCGCCCGCAATAAACGTCCGCCCGGCGCAAATGAGGACGGCGCCCTGTGCGCCGACGTCGTCGGCCAACTGCGTAAAGGCGCTGGCTAAACCGGCCCGCACGGGTAAAGACAGCGCGTTGACGGGCGCGTTGTCCACGGTGATGAGCGCGATGTTGCCGACTCGGCTATACGTAACGGGTGCTGACATGGTGAATTTCCTGATGGGTAGTGCGACCCCGCAGCGATCGGCGCGGGCGAATGAGGCCGTGCAAACCTAAAACCTTGGCCGTGAGTATAGCGAACTGCTCGCGGCCCCAGCCAGCAGCGAGGCATAGTTTTCTGCCCGGCCTCACGACCAGCGGACAGGGAAGTTGTGCAAACCGATTGAGTGCGACGTGCTAGATGCATAAAGTTGACGTTCCAGTCAGTCTTGGCGGCCCCAGCACACGGATGAACATGACCTATTCCATCACCAAGCTCGCGCGCGAGTTCGGCGTCACGGCGCGAACCCTGCGGTTCTACGAGTCCGAAGGGATCCTGCAGCCCGCCCACCGCGGCACCACGCGCGTGTTCTCTGAGCAAGACCGGCTCCGCTTGGCCTTTGCGTTGCGCGCGCGCCGGTTGGGACTTTCTTTGGCGGAGATCCGCGAGATCGCCTGCCTGTATGATGCCGCGCCCCACGCGGAGGATGCCCGGCACACGCTGCAACGCCTCGGGCGGATCAGAGAACATCGCCAGCGTTTGCTCAGCCGCATCGCGGATGCCAACGACGCGCTGCAGGCCATCGATGAATTAGAAGCCAAGGTTTTAGCCGCCATGAAGACCAAACCCGACGCCGCCAACGACAGCCAGCTGCCGCTCGCCCTGAACTAAAATCCTGCGTTGGCCAGCGGCCGCGCCCCATTGCCAGTTTTGGAGTCCCCATGCCCGTATTGAAAACCCGTGTCGAGCGTCAAAGTCCGCAGTTCTGCGCGAATACCGCCGCCATGAGCGCCTTGGTGGAGGACCTGCGCAGCCGCGTTGAAAGCAGCAGTGCCGGCGGCGGTCGCCAGGCCCGCGAGAAACACTTGAAACGCGGCAAGCTGCTGCCGCGCGACCGCATCGACCAGCTGCTCGACCCCGGCAGCGCCTTCCTCGAGTGCTCGCAACTGGCCGCCTACGGCATGTACGAAGATGAGGTGCCCGCCGCCGGGGTCATCACGGGGATCGGCCGCATCAGCGGGGTGGAATGCGTGGTTGTGGTCAACGATGCGACCGTCAAAGGCGGTAGCTACTACCCGATGACCGTCAAAAAACATCTCCGGGCCCAAGAAATTGCCCGCGAGAACCGCCTGCCCTGCGTCTATTTGGTGGATTCCGGCGGCGCGTTTCTGCCCCGCCAGGACGAGGTCTTCCCCGACCGCGAGCATTTTGGCCGCATTTTTTACAACCAAGCCACGCTGTCCGGCCTGGGGATCCCACAGCTCGCGGTGGTGATGGGCTCGTGCACCGCGGGCGGGGCTTACGTGCCCGCCATGTCGGATGAATCCATCATCGTGCGCCATCAGGGGACGATTTTTCTGGGCGGCCCGCCGTTGGTCAAAGCGGCGACCGGCGAGGTGGTGTCGGCCGAGGATCTGGGCGGCGCCGATGTGCACTCCAGGCGCTCGGGCGTCACCGACTACTACGCCCGCGATGACCGGCACGCCTTAGCGATGGCGCGGCGCCTGGTCGCCAACCTCAACTGGCGCAAGCTGGGCGAAGTGACCCGCGAACCCAGTTGCGAACCGCTCTACCCCGCCACGGACCTCTACGGCATCGTGCCCACCGACCTGC
Organism: Gammaproteobacteria bacterium; assembly: GCA_009692365.1. Lineage (GTDB taxonomy): Bacteria > Pseudomonadota > Gammaproteobacteria. Next base: position 11,575 of record SHZJ01000046.1, on the reverse strand, counting down.
GGAAACCCTACGATGTGCGTGAGGTCATCGCGCGGCTCGTCGACGGCAGCCAATTCGATGAGTTCAAGGAGCTCTACGGCACGACGCTGATTACCGGCTTTGCCCGGCTACACGGCTATCCCGTCGGCATCATCGCCAATAACGGCATCCTTTTTTCGGAGTCGGCGCTCAAGGGCGCGCATTTCATCGAGCTCTGCTGCCAGCGCGGGATCCCGCTGCTGTTCCTGCAGAACATCACCGGCTTCATGGTGGGCTCTAAATACGAAGCCGGCGGCATCGCCAAGGACGGCGCAAAACTGGTCACCGCCGTCGCCTGCGCCAAAGTGCCGAAATTCACGGTGATCATTGGCGGCAGCTTCGGGGCCGGCAATTACGGCATGTGCGGACGCGCCTACAGCCCGCGCTTCTTATGGACCTGGCCTAACGCGCGCATTTCGGTGATGGGTGGGGAACAAGCTGCCGCCGTGTTGGCGCAGGTCAAACGCGATAATTTTGAGGCCCAAGGACAGCTGTGGCCAGCCGCAGACGAAGAGAGTTTCAAAGCCCCGGTGCGCGCGCAGTACGAACAACAGGGCCACCCCTATTACGCCACCGCACGACTCTGGGACGACGGCATCATCGACCCGGCCGATACCCGCCGCGTGCTGGGACTGGCCCTGACCGCCGCCTTGAGCGCACCCATTGAACGCACGCCGTTTGGCGTGTTCCGCATGTAAGGATTTTCTATGTTTGGCAAGATACTGATTGCAAATCGTGGCGAAATCGCCTGCCGTATCGCGCGCACCGCGCAGCGCATGGGGGTCGCCACCGTCATGGTGTACTCGGACGCCGATGCTGCTGCGCTGCACGTGCGCGGCGCTCCACAGGCCATTCGACTGGGAGCATCGCCGGCTGCCGCGAGCTATCTCGATGGCGCTAAAGTTATCGCCGCGGCACTTGCCAGCGGCGCGCAGGCCGTGCATCCGGGCTATGGTTTTCTCTCCGAGAACGCTGACTTCGCGCAGGCCTGCGCCGCGGCGGGCTTAACGTTCATTGGTCCTTCGGTGGACGCCATCCGCATGATGGGGAGCAAGAGCGCCGCCAAAAAACTCATGGCATCGCACGCCGTACCGCTGGTGCCGGGCTATTACGGTGAGGACCAGAACCCGGCCCTGCTGGCCGCCGCAGCCGTCGATATGGGCTTTCCGGTGCTCATCAAGGCGTCGGCCGGTGGGGGTGGACGCGGCATGCGGGTGGTGCGGGCCGCCGCAGAATTCGCTCCCGCACTGGCATCGGCGCAACGCGAATCGCTCTCGGCCTTCGCCGACGCGCGGGTTCTGCTGGAGAAATATATCGAGCGTCCCCGCCACATCGAAGTCCAAATTTTTGGCGACCAGCACGGCAATCTGGTGCACTTATTCGAGCGCGACTGTTCGCTGCAGCGGCGTCATCAGAAAGTCATCGAAGAGGCGCCCGCGCTAAACCTGACCCCCGCCCAACGCGCTACGCTCTACGCCGCGGCGACCGCGGCCGGGCGGGCGGTCAACTACGTGGGGGCCGGGACGGTGGAGTTTGTGGTGGCCCCCGATGGCGCGATTTATTTCATCGAAATGAACACCCGCCTGCAGGTGGAACACCCGGTCACGGAGGCCATCACGGGTCTTGATCTGGTGGAATGGCAACTCCGGGTAGCGGCCGGGGAGCCGCTGCCGCTCGCTCAATCAGCCATCGGCCAACGCGGACACGCCATTGAAGTGCGGGTTTACGCCGAAGACCCGGCGCAGGATTTTCGGCCCTCGGTGGGGCAGATAGTGCATGCGCGATTGCCGGCGGCGAGCGCACAGGTCCGCGTGGAGACCGGCGTGGCGAGCGGCGACAGCGTGTCGCCTTGGTACGACGCCATGGTCGCCAAGCTCATCGTGCAGGCTGAAAATCGCCCCAGCGCACTGCGGCTCATGGCACACACCCTGCGCGAGACCGAACTCGCTGGCGTGAATTCCAATCTGGTCTATCTGCGGCGGATCATCGAGCACCCGGACTACGCGGCGGGCGACTTCACCACCCATTTCGCTGAAGAGCAAAAAGCCCAGCTGCTGCCCACGCCCGGCGCGCCACCCAACCGGGTGCTGCTCCTGGCCGTGGCGGCGGTCCTGCGCGGGCGGGATCAGGCGGCGATGACGGCCTCTCCTTGGGCGCTCGCCGATAGTTTTCGCCTTAACCACACCCGCTGCGAGCGCCTCAGTTTTCGCCACGGTGAGGCGCTCATCAACCTGACGCTCCACCAGCACCGCAGCGGCCCGCGCGTCGGCTTACCGGACAGCAGTCAGGTCGAACTGCGGGCCGTACCGGCGCCCGATGGTAGGTTCCAGCTCGATATCGGCGCGCAGCAAATCCACGCGCGCGTGGTACAGCGCGGCGAGCTGCTGGAAATTTTCGACGCGGGGGAACGCTGGGTTCTCGGCCTCATCGACCCACTGCAGCGCACCGACGAGGACGAGATTGCCACCGGCAGCCTGCTGGCCCCCATGCCCGGCGCCATCACCGCCGTGCTGGTCGCCGTCGGCGATGTCGTCCGGCGTGGTCAGCCGCTGTTGGTGCTGGAAGCGATGAAGATTGAGCACACCATTACGGCGCCCTGCGACGGCACGGTGAGCGAACTGTATTTCCTCCAGGGCCAGCAGGTGACCCAGGAAGGGGCCGAACTGGTGCGGGTGGCACCGGCGATACCGCCGCCAGCGGCCGCCGTTTAGGGATGGCCAACGCCGCCGTTGCAAGCCAGGCCCGGGCGCTGCTCTTGAGCTGCTACGACGGCGTACTGTCCACGCTGTCGGTGGCCCTGCCGGGCTACCCCTTTGGCTCGGTCGTGCCGTTTTGTCTGGATCGCCAAGGCCAGCCGATTATCCTCATTGCTGATCTTGCCCAGCATTACAAAAACGTGGCGGCCGATCCGCGCGTCTCGCTGCTGGTGTTCGAGCGCAGCGCCGACGACCTTCAGGCCCATGGCCGTTTGACGCTGTTGGCCGACGCCGCCCGGGTGGCAGTGGACGATACCGACACCGCCGCGCGCTATTACCGGTTCTTCCCGGAATCGCGTGGCTATCACCGCACCCATGGCTTTGAATTCTGGCGGCTCGCGCTGTGCCGCAGCCGCTATATTGGCGGTTTTGGCGCCATCCATTGGTTAGCCCCGCAGGCGTTGCTGCTGGCAAATCCTTTTAGCGCGGTCGAAGAAGAGGGGATGGTAGAACACATGAACGCCGACCACGTGGCCGCCATGCGCGACTACCTGCGCGCGCAACTGGGCGCGGCCGTCGACACGCTGCAGCCCGCCATGGCGGGGGTCGACGCCGCGGGGATCCATCTCAAAGTGGGCCCGCGGGTTTACCGCGTCCCGTTTGCAAGCCCGGTGAGCAGCGCGCGGGAAGTCCGTGCGGCACTGGTGGCGCTGGCGCAGCGCTGTCGCGCCAGCCCCTGAGACCTACCGCCGCCGCGGCGGCGCGCCGCGCCGAACGCTCAGGCGTTGACGTCGATCACCACCCGCCCCAGCACCTGCCCGGCCAAAATGGCGGCGGCCAATGCGGGGACTTGGGCTAAGGGTTGGACGCTGGTCGCGGCGCGCAAACGCACCGGGTCGATGAGACTGGCGAGGTCGTCCCACGCGCGAATTCGCTTGGCCATCGGCGCTTGTACCGAATCAATGCCGCGTAGCGTGACGCCGCGCAAAATAAACGGCATCACGCTGGTAGCGAGCGCCACGCCTCCCGCTAAACCACACGCGGCCACGATGCCCTCGTACTGGCTTTGTGCGAGCACCGTGGCCAGCGTACTACCGCCCACGCTGTCCACCCCAGCCGCCCAACGCTCTTTCTCCATGGGCTTGGACTCACGGGCTAAATCCGCCCGGGTTAAAATGTCAGTAGCACCCAGGCTCTTTAAGTAATCAGCCGTGGTGGGGCGCCCGGTCACGGCCGTTACGCGGTATCCCAAGCCTGCCAACAACATGATAGCGACGGAACCCACCCCCCCGGCGGCCCCCGTCACCACGACCGGACCATCGCCCGGCGTGACGCCATGATCGCGAATGGCGTTGACGCACAGCATGGCGGTGTAACCAGCGGTACCCAGCGCCATGGTTTGCTCTAACGAAAAGGCGTCGGGCACCCGCACCAGAAAGCGCCCTGGCAGGCGTTGTTGTTGGACGTAGCCGCCACCGTATTCTTCGGAGAGTCCGTAACCGTTGGCCAGCACGCGTTCACCCACCCGCCACGCCGGATCACGCGACTCGCGCACGACGCCGGCTAAATCTATCCCACAGACCAGTGGCGTACGGCGACAAATGCGCCCGGCCCCCGTCACGGCCAGGCCATCCTTGTAGTTAACCGTGGAGTAAGCGACGTCGATCAGAACTTCCTCGTCGGGTAAATCTGCGCTCGAAAGAGTTTTCAACACGCCGGCAATTTGGCCGTCTTTTTCCTCGGCCACGATGGCCCGAATTTGGCTGCTCAAAGGTTTTCTCCTAATACAGTGGGGGACGCTTTACGTGGCCACATTGTAGAAGGTTAAAGAGCGCTTGCGCGCCGTGCCGAAAACCGTCCTCCCGGCCTATACTCAAGCCATGACAACGACCATGCAGTGGGACGCCGCCCGTTACGCCAGCGAAGCCGCTTTCGTGCCGCAGCTCGCCGCCTCGTTGGTCGATTTGCTGGCGCCGCTGCCCGGCGAACACATTCTGGATGTGGGCTGCGGCGATGGCGCGCTCACTGCCCAAATTGCGGCCCGTGGCTGTCAGGTTTTGGGTATCGATAGCAGCCCCGAACAACTGCTGCTGGCGCGCGCACGCGGCCTGCAGGTGGCCGTACTAGACGCGCACGCGTTGCCCTATGCGTCAGCTTTCGATGGGGTACTCAGCAACGCCGCGCTGCATTGGATGCTCGATCCGGCGCGCGTGCTGGCCGGGATCTGGCAGGCCCTCAAACCCGGCGGACGCTTGGTGGCCGAAATGGGCGGGGCGGGCAATATCGCGCGCATAGTGGCCGCCTTAAACAACGCGCTCGGGCGCCGCGATATCGATCCCGCACCGCTCAATCCTTGGTATTTTCCTAGCCCCGGCCAATACGCGGCACTGCTCGAAGCGCAGGGCTATACCGTGCGCTCATTGCAGTTTTTTGCGCGACCCACGCCGTTCAAAGCCGACGTAGGAAACTGGTTGACGCTCATGGCCGTGCCTTTTCTCAACGCGCTGCCGGACGCCGCCGCCCGGCGCGCCGTGATCGATGAAGTACGGGAGGAATTGCGCGCACAACTGCTGGACGCCCACGGCGTGTGGCAACTGGATTACGTACGCCTGCGCCTAGTGGCAGTCAAAGCATCTGATGCACAGCGGTAGCTGCCTGTGTGGCGCCGTGCGCTACCAAATAAGCACGCCGTTAGGCGAGGTTTATTTCTGCCATTGCCGCCAGTGCCGCAAAGCTCAGGGCACCAGCGCCGTCGCCAGTGTGCCCACTCCACGGGCATCATTTGTACTGCTAGCGGGCCACGAAGCCTTGCGCGCCTATCGCTCCTCGCCCCACAAGCAGCGTTGGTTTTGTAGCCACTGTGGGAGCGCCATTTACAGCGAGGTAGACGCCAGCGCCACCTTGAGACTGCGCGCCGGCACCCTGGACGACCCCATCACATTGACCCCGATGGCGCATATTTTTGTGGCTGAATTACCGGCGTGGGATGCCATCCACGATGCCCTACCGCAGTTCCCCGGCCGCGAACCGGGGCGCTGAATCCGCCCACGAGGATCACGGCAAATCGGCGGCCGCAAACGGCTGGTCAAACTTGCCATCGAACATCATCTCCCCCAGCGGGCGGCGCGTGAGCTTGCTTGGGAAAGGCTGGACGGGCCACCCCAACATCACCACCGCGGCCAAAGAAACTGCTTCAGGAATATTAAACAACGGCTTAATCTGCGGCTCCAGCGCACAATGCAGGGTGGTAAGCGCACTGCCCAAACCCTCGTTACGGGCCGTCAGCAACATATTCTGTACCGCCGGGTAGACCGACGCACCGCCGACGATGCTCAACCGCCCCAATTGATTATCGGTAGGGTGCACGTCTGCTAAGCGTGCGCACACCAGCAATAGCACCGGAATCTCTGCCATGTGCTGAGCAAAATGGTTAGCCGAGTCGATCGTCGAGGAACGGGCGCCCAGGCGCACACTGCCCGAGCGCAGCCCTTCCACGTAGGTGTTCCAAATTGGCAGGTAAAGATCGCGCAGCGCGATTTTTTGGGCGTGATCGCGCACCACGACGACGCTTAACGGCTGCCGGTTGCCACCCGATGGCGCCCAACGGGCGGCATCCACCACCCGCGCGATGAGTGCTGGGGCGAGCGGGTCGGGCTTGTAGTAGCGACAGGTAGGGGTCGAGCGAATTAAGTCAGATAGCTGCATGGTGGCCCTCTGGATGCGGTCAAGTTGAGTAGCCCCAGTGTGCCGCCTTTGAGCGCGGGCGTCATGGGGTTGCGTACTCGAGTAGCCCTATAACCAGACGACCCGGTAGGGACACCACCGGCCGCGCACCCGACTCACAGCACTCGGCTCACAGCAGCCAAGAAAAAATCGCGGGAGCGCGCATGCGCTCGAATGCTGCCGCCAGCCCCGTTGCAGCGGCCTAAGAATGCCCAATGCCCTATCCGGATTCACACGCTGATTGAAACTAAAATGCCTGTCGCCAACAAGCAGAACCGAGGCCGAACCGCGAACCCAATCTTGCTTAACCTCAGGTGCCCAAGGCAGACTCTCCATCGAACCACCCAAACACCGCTCGCCCTCTTTGAAGGAGCACCCAGTGCTCACGTTAGACACCCTCCGCCGCACGCTGGCCACCGGTTTGTTCTGGGCCGCCACGCTACTCAGCGCGCCAGCGAGTGCCAGCCTGTTATGGCACTGGCAGTACACCGGCGAGGATATCGAGGCAAACGGATAGTTCACGACCACCGATAGCGCCAACAGCAATGGCTATTACGAAATCATCGGCATCACGGGAACCCGCAACGGTGAGGCCATTACGAGTTTAATCGCCACGGGTGAGAGTATTCCTGGCAACGAGCCTTATGCGTCAGACAATTTGTTACGACCCGGCTCGAACAGCCAGATCACCAAGTATGGCTTTGGTTTTAGCACCGCTGGCGGCAGCTGCGCCAACCCCTATTGGGCCGATTGGCTTAACCCGCAAAGCACTGTGGAAGTGCTTACCACCGCGCCCTATACGGGCATTACCAGCGAGGTTGCCGTGAGCTTCTCAGCCGAGCTAATCCCCGAACCCAGCACCATCGGCCTGCTGCTGGGCGGGCTTGCGATGCTCGGCCTGAGCGTGCGGCAGCGGCTTCGGCGTTAGCCGCGCCGCACGCCTTTCAGCCCATCTAGCTCCGGGGGCTTACCCCATCGACCGCCGACCAGCAGGGAACCGCCAAGCGCCCTGCGCCGCTGGGCGGGGCCGGCCGCGACGCGCGGTGGCTAGCCCGCGCTAGTTGTTTTGCGCAAACATCTCTCTGAGTTTGAGCTTGTAGAACTTACCGGTAGCGGTGCGGGGCAACGCGTCGATAAATTCCACGCGGTCCGGAATTTGCCATTTTGCAAAACCATTCGCCAGCAAGTGGGTAGCCAGTTGCGCCGGACTGACCGTGTGGCCCGCGCGCAAAACGACGTACGCCAGCGGGCGTTCATCCCATTTGGGATCCGGGATGGCGATCACGGCAGCCTCGGCGACCGCCGGGTGGCCCATGATGGCGTTCTCCAAATCGACCGAACTGATCCATTCACCGCCAGACTTGATCAGGTCCTTGGTGCGATCGGTGATACGCACAAAGCCAAGTTCGTCCATCGTTGCCACATCCCCGGTGCGCAGCCAGCCGTCGGCGGTGAATTTATCGGCCGTCACGGGCACCTCGTAGTAACTGCCGGTAATGAAAGGCCCGCGCACTTGAATTTCCCCGACGGTTTTGCCATCCCATGGGGCATCGCTGTCGTCATCCGCGCGGATCCGAAAATCCACCAGCGGCACCGGCACCCCGGCCATGGCGGCGCGGCTAAACCGCTCGGTTTCGCCGGCGTGCTGCAGGTCGCCTTTGAGATAGGAAACCGCCGCCAGGGGTGAGGTCTCGGTCATGCCCCAGCCTTGCTGTAGCCAGATGCCATGTTTGGCGAAGGCGCGAATCAGCGCTTCGGGCACCGCCGAACCACCCACCATCGAGCGCATACCCACCGGCAAACGCCAGCGCGTGGATTGCGCAGCTTGGGCCGCTTCGTAGGTTTGAATCAGTGTCATCCAAATAGTGGGAACGCCCAACGAAAGGGTGGGCGGCTGGAGCGTCATGAGGTCTAGCAGATCCTCGGCGTGCAAATGCGGGCCCGCGAACACTATTTTTGCGCCCGTGAGAATCACCCCGTAAGGCACCCCCCAACTGTTGGCATGGAACATCGGCGTGACTGGCAGCACGCAGTCTTGGCTACGCAATCCCCACGCGTCACCACTGACGCCCACCAGCGTGTGCAGCACCGTAGAGCGATGCGAATACACCACGCCTTTCGGCCGACCCGTGGTGCCCGAGGTGTAGCACATCGCCACGGCATCGGTCTCGAGCTGCGGCGGATAGGCATAGCCGTCTGGATCGGCCGTGGCCAACAGCTGCTCGTAATCTAAAAATTCGGGGTCTACCGGCGCGCCGGAAAATGGAAACACGATGACGTGTTCAAAACGATGCAGATCCGCAAACTGGCGATAAAGCGGCAGCAGGATGTCATCCAAAATGAGCACGCGGTCGTGGGCGTCGCTCGCAATCCAGCCCAGTTCAGCAGGCGCGAGGCGCAGATTGAGGGTGTGCATCACCGCCCCGGCGGCTGGAATGCCGAAATAGCACTCCAAGTGCGCATGATGGTTCCAGCTCAGCGTGGCTACCCGGTCGCCCGGCGCAACGCCGAGTTTGCACAGTGCCGAGGCCAGCGCGCGCGTGCGGCGGTAGTAGTCGGCGTAGGTATGCACGCGCAGCGATTTATCCGGGAGCCGGGAAATAATTTCCTGCGTGGCGAACAACTGCCCCGCACGCTCCAAAAATTGATTCAAGGACAATTGGGTGTCCATCATGGTCGAGAGCATGGCGCGTCCTTGGTGCAGGGGCGGCCGGGGCCGGCCCGTGGAATGGGCTTAGGGATCAGCGGGCGCTGTGACGCCCGCGACCGTGAGATAGGCTTGGCCGACCCACGGCCAGGCTGCCAACCGCTGCTGGGCGGCGTGGACCATGGCGATTTGCCGGGCTAGGGTTGTGTCAAAAGCGCAGGCGCGGCGGGCTTCCAAATCGAAACTGATGGCCAGGCTCTCGCGCGTGGCAAGCACTTCGGCGCCGCGCTGTAAGCTCTGCGCGATGCGCAGTCGCTTGGCGTCGAAGTCGACGATGCGAGATTCAATCAGCAGTTGCTCGGCGCGCCACGCCAAACCCAAAAACCGCAGGCGCGCTTCTAAGGCCACGGTGGAGCGACGATGCTGGGCGCGCCAGGCGGCGTTGAGCCCGATGGCGTCTTTGAGGTCGTCGATCGCGCCATCGAAGGCGGCGGTATAAAACCCCGGCAGGAGCTGACCCGCAGCGGATGTCCACTCGGCGAGGATCCTGACGGGGGTTAGAACCTGTCCCGCCGCGAGGACCTGCGCCTCAGAGTCCGGCGCGTGCAAGGCTGAGCCCCGGCGTCACGGCTGCGGGTCGGCCTTGGCCGGACGGTAAAGCAGGCGCCAGAACGGCCCTCTGGGCGGCGGGGCGGGCGTGATTTGAAGGTCGATCACCGGCAATGTCCTAGTCGAAATAGCGCTGTGGCGAGGGTGTGATAGTCGCATGGAGCGCCCGGCCCTCGCCAGTGTGGGCCGGGGGCTCAGGCTCAACCTAAGGGTCGAGCGGCGCGGTCGCTTTGTCAGCGGGGGTTGCAGCTTGCGCCAACCACTCGTGGCGGCGGGCTTGCGCAAACCCGGCTTCCTGCAGGTCGAGGCGCCAATGGCCGTCTGCCAAGATCACGGTGGAGAGCGCGCATTCGGAGCTGCCCTGCTGATCCAGCACCGCGCCAGTGGAACAATAGGGTAACCGCCCTATCCGGCGCGACTGAACGCCGTGCAGCGCGGGCGCCTGTCCCAGCGTGGGTGCCTGTCCCAGCGTGGGTGCCTGTCCCAGCATTTTAGGACGTGGGTTGTCGGGATTTTTTTTCAGAAAGTAGGTGTCCCGGACTGCCGGTTAGAGGTGGTCTCGGCGGTTCGCCGCGCGTTGGATCGCGCAGGTTTCGAGGTGACGCTGCTAGTGGACGGGGGCATTCGGCACGGTAATGACGCCTTCAAGGTGCTGGCGTTGGGCGCCGATGCGGTAATGGTGGGGCGCGCGCCGTTATGGGGTTTGGCAGTGGGTGGCGAACACGGCGTGGCGCAGGTGCTCAAACGTCTCAACGAGGAGTTGGTCTTGGCGATGAAGCTCACTGGCTGCTCCGCCATCGGCGAGTTAACGCCAGAAATGATCTACGTGAGGCCCGGCAGTTTCGCTGTGGACTCAACGACACTTTGGGGTGCGCCAAGGTAAAAAGCGGGCGAGGAGCAGGCGTCACTATCCACCTCGGCCCCGCGCCGGGCGGCAGTGCCCGCAAGGACACGCTCGCAGCGCACCAGCCACACCCGTGTGACAGCGCGGGCTGTCAGGACCACAGCGCACACTTTCATCGCCATAGGCGCACGGCAATGGCCGCGTACGAGCGGCGTATCCAACGCGGTGTTTTCAGCTGTTGTCTGGGGTCAGGGCTTCCAGAATGGCGGAGCCGATGGCGTTGTCAATGACGTACCGCCACGTGCCATCATCCTGACGACGAAGCACTTCCGCAGTCTTGACTTCAATGCGCTGGTCGGCTGAGACCAGAGCTAGGTCACCGTGCGACAACGCGAGGTTGCCGTTTACGAGAACAATTGCGTTCTTGACCTCGACGTGCAGACCCATCGCGGCGAACTGCTCAAAAGCGGCCCGCAGCGGCACGGGCTCTGACGGCGTCGAGCCCGGCACATACAAGGTCGCGCCCTCTTCGTATAGGGACAGCAGGCCCTCGACATTGCCGGCGTCGAAGTACTGAACGAAGAGCGAGGACAGCTGGTGGGCGTCGGTAGTCGTGAGGAAAGTGTCGGACACGGTGATGCTTCCTTCTTTGCAATCGGATACGGGAGGGTCGTTCAGGCTCGTCTGGGCGAGGACGGTGTCGTACCAGTGCAGAACCGCCTGGGCAAGGTCGGCCGGGTCGGTGAGGTGACCGGAGTGTTCGATGTGCGGGATGTCCACCAGCGTGCCATGCGGGACGGCGGCGACCGCAGCCTCAGTAGTCCCACGCAGCCGGTCTCCGCTGCGACCGCCGCGGATGCCGAGTACCGGGACGTTTATGGCGTGGAACGCGTCCGTGTCGAAAGGCAGGGAGTCAACGAGACGCAGCTCGGGTAGCCAGGTCGGCGCGACGGCCAGCATCTCCGGCCACACGGGCGTTTCCCGAAGCAGCGCCAGGTCTTCCTCGGTGCCCCCCACGAGCGTCACGAACGCGCGGGA
>SHZJ01000045.1 GCA_009692365.1 Gammaproteobacteria bacterium | reverse complement strand
CGCGGCGCGGAGCAAGGCTCACCCCCCCGGCGCGCGAACTAGGGCGGGGCGTCTAGCGGCGGCGACGCCAATACCACAGCGCGCCCGCGCCGAGCAGCACCACAATGCCGATATCGATCTGATGCGAATAGTGCTGGACGCCCTGCCAGTGCTCGCGCAGGCGCATCCCGAGCAGCAGCAAAAAGCCGTTCCACAGGGTCGCGCCCACGACGGTCGCGACGCAAAACGGCAGCAAGGGCATGCGCCCGGTGCCGGCGACCAGCGACACCAAATGACGCACCACCGGGATGAAGCGGCACAGCAAGAGCGTCCAGGCGCCCCCGCGTTGATGGAAGAAACGCTCCGTGCGCGCAAGGTCGTCGACGTTCAGCAACAGGTATTTACCGACTGACAGCACCAAGGGCCGGCCGCCGAAATAGCCCATGTAATACGACAGCAGCGAACCCACGAGCGAGCCCACACTGGTGGCAAACACGGCGAGCCACAGATTCCATTTGCCATCGGCGACCTGAAAACCCACAAAGGGCATCACCGCTTCGCTCGGGATGGGCACGATCATGCTTTCCGCGGCCATCAGGGCGGCCGCCCCGACATACTGCGTGCGGTCGAGGATTAAGGTGGCGTATTGCGTCACCAGTTCAGTCAGCATAGGGCGTACTCAGTGCTTGGCGGGGGGCGCGGCGCCGCCGCGATGCGCGGGATAGCTCGCACCGGGACCGGCGCACGCTACAGCGCGCCCCACGCCGGGGGCTAGCGCCATTCGGGACGGCGCGTGGCCCACAGTTGCAAGACGCACGCACAGATGAGCGAGGCAAAACACCCGAGCGACCACTCGGCGATGGAAAACCCCAGGAAAGTCCAATCGACCACGGCGCAGTCCCCGCTGCCGCGGAGCACCCGTTTGAGGACATCAAGGGGCGCGTAGCGCTCCACCATAAACGCCAGATCAGGCCCGCAGGCGGGGAGCCGGTCGGCGGGTAGATGCTGTAACCAAGTTTGGCGGCCCGCCACCCCCAAACCGGCGAGCGCACACAAGAGCATGAGGCCCGAGTAAATGCGCTGGCCGGTGAACCTCGGCGCGTGGAGGGCGGCGAGCAGGGCTAGGACGGCAAACGCAAAATACGCGAAGCGCTGAAAAATGCAGAGCGGGCAGGGCGTGAGTGCTGCCACCCGCTCTAAGTAGTAGCCGGTGCTCAACCAGGCACTACAGGCCAGGGCCAGCCCGAAATAGCCGAGCCGGCTGAGCGCAAATTGTTGCAGGCGAAAATGGGTGCGCATTGTGGTGGCGCTATTCTAGCCGTTAGTCCCGCGCTGGTGACCAGCCCTAAAGCACTCCGCCAGATGCGCCACAATGCGGTTCTCCAGCCACGGCACGGCGCGCCCCGGCACGCGGCCGGTAATGAAACCCACATGGCCACCGCGCTGGGCGAGCTCGAGGGTCACGGCGGGTGCCAGTTCGTGCGCGCTGGGGATCGCAGCGGGGGACATAAACGGATCGTCCGCGGCGTGGATGAGCAACGTGGGTACGGTGATGCCACGCAGAAACTGCCGTGAGCTGGAACGGGTGTAATAGTCTGCCGCATCCGTAAAGCCGTGCAGCGGTGCGGTCAGGCGGTCGTCAAAAGTGTAAAAATCGTTCCAGCGTGCGAGCTCTGTGAGGTCGATGGGCGAGGGGATGTGGCGGGCCTTCTGGCGTGCTTTCAACTGCAGGCTGGTGAGCAGACGGCGCTGATAAATTTTGGAAAACCCCTGCGCCAGCCGCCGCGCGGCGCCGGCCAAATCGAAGGGGACCGAAATGGCAACCGCCCCAGTGATCCCCGCCGCGTGGCCTTTCTCGCCCAGATATTTGAGCGCTACATTGCCCCCCAGCGAGTAGCCCACGAGCGCCAGCGGTAGGCGCGGGTGGCGGCTGCGCAGCGCTGCGGCCACCGCCGCGGCGTCGGCCGTATCGCCGGAGTGGTAAGTGCGGGCGAGCCGGTTGGTCTCCCCGCTGCAGCCCCGGAAGTGCATCAGCACGCCGTGCCAACCGCGCGCCACCACCGCGGCCAAGAGGGCTGCGATGGGTGGGGAGCGTAATTCGCCTTCCAGGCCATGGAGTACGAGCACGCAGGGCGCGGCCGTTGGCCCGGCGTGGGCGAGGTCCACGAAATCACCGTCGGGTAGTTCAAAGCGTTCGCGGGTCCAGGGCGGCAGCCGGGGGCGTCGTGCCAGCGCACCCCACAGGGTTTGGCTGTGTCCATCGGGCAGCCACCACGCGGGCTCGTAATGCCGTGGTGCCAGAATGCGGCCGTGCGCGCGGGGCTCAGTCACCGCTGAACGGCGCGACCCCTACCACGGGGCCGGTTGGACTTTCCAAGCACAGCGTGAGGGCGGCATCGTTATCGATGACCGCGGAGAATACCCAGCCTTCGGCGACGGCGGCGGCGCGCACAATTTCACCCGCCGCCCGCCCGGCCCCGCCGTCCGGCGCGTAGAGCTTGCCGCCGGCGGTCGGCTGGGTCGCGCTTTGGCCGGCCCGGAGGCGTGCTTTGACTTGCCCACGGTATTTCAGGCGGGCGATTACTTCTTGGCCGGGATAGCAGCCTTTATCGAAAGACACCCCGTTGAGCTGGTCCAGATTGAGTTGCTGGGGCAGAAAATGTTCGTTGGTGCTGGCGTCGATACGCGGCAGCCCCAAGCTGATATCGCGCGCCGTCCACTCGTTGGGCGTGCACACCGGCAGCGCGCAGCGCGCCCAAAAGTCGTCCAGCGCGGCCTGCGGTCCCAGCACCAGCGCGCGCGGCGCGCTACCCGGCAGGCGATAAGCTAGGAGCGTGTCTGCGCTGGCGGTGGTGCCCGGCGCGCGGGTCAGCAGGTCGCTTAACGGTGGGGGCTGCGGGGTGTTGGTTTCCACGCCCAACACGGACCAGGTTTGGCTGAGGTCGAGCAGCGTGACTTGGGCGCGCAGGATGAACAGGCGCAGGCGTTTCTGCACCCGCTCGATTTCCCCCCGCGGCAGCACGAGTAGCACCGCGTCGCCGAGTGTTAGCACCCAAGCGACCAAGAGTACGCGCCCCTGCGCGTTACACCACGCGGTAGGCGTGCCGCGCGCGGCGTCTAGCGGGCGCAAATCGGCGGTGAATTGGCCCTGCAGAAACGCCCGGGCGTCCGCGCCGGCGATCTGCAGTATGCCCTCGTCGGTGAGCTGACTTTTCGCTGGTAGCAGCGGCGCGCCCAGACGCTGGAGGCCGGCGAGATTGCTCATGCGCGCGCTGGGGGCAACCCGACCTGTGGCTCCAACTCCAGCTTCGCCAGCAGCGCCTGATAGTCGGGCGGTGGCGTTAAGCGGCCCAGCAGCCAGTCGTAGATATCCAGATCGTGTTCCTCGAGCAGCCGGTCGAAGCACGCGCTGGCGGGCGGGGTGAGCGTGGCGTAGTGCCGCTCTAGAAACCGCGCGAACACGAGATCGAGTTCGCGGATTCCGCGCCGGCAGCGCCAGCGCACCCGGCTGTCGGCCGCCATGTTATTCAGAGCGTACGGCTCACCATCATTTTTTTGATCTCCGCGATAGCCTTCGCCGGGTTAAGACCCTTCGGGCAGGTTTTCGCGCAGTTCATGATGGTGTGGCAGCGGTAGAGCCGGAAAGGGTCTTCCAGGTTATCGAGGCGCTCGCCGGTGGCTTCGTCGCGGCTGTCCACCAGCCAGCGATAGGCTTGCAGCAGGACCGCAGGGCCGAGGTAGCGCTCGCTGTTCCACCAATAGCTGGGGCAGCTGGTCGAGCAGCAGGCGCACAGGATGCATTCGTAGAGGCCGTCAATTTTGGCGCGGTCTTCTTTGGTTTGCAGCCGCTCGCGGTCGGGTGGCGCGGTATCGGTTTGCAGCCAGGGCTTGATCGAGGCGTACTGGGCAAAGAAATGGGTGAGGTCGGGCACTAAGTCTTTTTGCACCGGCATATGCGGCAGCGGGTAGATTTTGACATCCCCTTTGATCGACGCCGTGGCCACGGTGCAGGCCAAGGTGTTGGTGCCATCGATATTCATCGCGCAGGAACCACAGATGCCTTCGCGGCAGGAGCGGCGGAAAGACAGCGTGGGGTCGAGGTCGTTTTTAATATGGATAATGGCGTCCAGCACCATGGGGCCGCATTTATCCAGATCGATCTCGAAGGTATCCAGCCGCGGATTCTCGCCGCTGTCGGGGTCCCAGCGGTAAATCACCACGCGCCGTGCCCGCTTAGCGCCAGCGGCGGCCAGGACGGTTTTCCCGGCTTTAACTTTAGAATTCTTGGGTAGAGTGAACTCGGCCATACGATCCTCGCGCGATAGTTCGTTGTCAGTACGTGCGCTTTTTGGGCGGCACCACCTCGACGTCATTGGTCAAGGTATATAGATGCACCGGGCGGTAGTCGAAGGCCACTTGGCCGGCGTCGCTCATCCATGTCAGCGTGTGCTTCATCCAGTTTTGGTCGTCCCGCTCGGGGTAGTCCTCGCGCGCATGGGCGCCCCGACTTTCCGTGCGGTTGCTGGCCGCGTGGATGCTGGTCACCGCGCTGCCCAGCAGGTTATCCAACTCCAGCGTTTCCACCAGATCGGTGTTCCAGATTAACGAGCGATCGGTGACCTTCACGTGTTGAAAGCCCTGATAGATAGCGTCCATTTTCGTTGCGCCTTCGGCCAGCGCCTCGCCGGTGCGAAAGACCGCCGCGTAATGCTGCATGGTGCGCTGCATGTCGCCACGCAGTTTGGCGGTGGGTTCGCTGCCGTTGGCGTGCCGCAGTCGGTCGAAGCGCGCGAGCACCCGGTCGGTCACCCGCGCGGGGAGTTCGCGGTGCGGCTGGTTGCGCTGGATGTCCGCCGCGCAGCGTTTGGCTGCCGCCCGCCCGAAGACCACGAGGTCGAGCAGCGAGTTTGAGCCCAGCCGATTGGCGCCGTGCACCGACACGCACGCCGCTTCGCCGATGGACATCAGACCCGGTACTTCGCTGTCCGGGTTGCCATCTTTGAGGGTTACCACGTTGCCGTGGTAGTTGGTCGGGATCCCCCCCATGTTGTAGTGCACGGTTGGCAGCACCGGGATCGGTTCCTTGGTGACGTCGACGCCCGCAAAAATGCGGGCCGATTCGGCGATGCCTGGCAGGCGCTCGTGGATGACCTCGGCCCCCAGATGCTCTAAGTGCAGATGGATGTGGTCGCTGAGCGCGCCGACGCCACGCCCTTCCCGAATTTCGACCGTCATGGAGCGCGACACCACATCGCGCGAGGCGAGGTCTTTGGCGTTCGGTGCATAGCGCTCCATAAAGCGCTCGCCTTTCGAATTGGTGAGGTAGCCGCCTTCCCCGCGCACCCCCTCGGTGATGAGGCAGCCCGCGCCGTAGATGCCCGTGGGGTGGAACTGGGTGAACTCCATGTCTTGCAGCGGCAGTCCCGCGCGCAACACCATGCCGTTGCCATCGCCCGTGCAGGTATGCGCTGAGGTCGCGGAGAAATACGCCCGACCGTAGCCCCCAGTCGCCAATACCACCGAGTGGCCGCGAAAGAGATGCAGCGTCCCGTCGGCGAGATTCCAGGCGATCACGCCCTTACACGCGCCGTCGTCGTCCAGCACGAGGTCAACGGCGAAGTACTCGATGAAGAACTCGGCGTTGTGCTTCAGGGATTGCTGATACAGGGTGTGCAGAATCGCGTGACCCGTGCGGTCGGCCGCCGCGCAGGTGCGCTGGGCGATGCCCTCGCCGTAATTGGTCGTCATGCCACCGAACGGACGCTGATAAATGTGGCCATCCTCGGTGCGGGAGAAGGGCACGCCGTAGTGTTCGAGTTCGATCACTGCGGGGATGGCCTCGCGGCACATGTACTCGATGGCGTCTTGGTCGCCCAGCCAGTCCGAGCCTTTGATGGTGTCGTACATATGCCAGCGCCAATCGTCGGGCCCCATATTGCCCAGCGCGGCGCTCATGCCACCTTGGGCGGCCACGGTGTGGCTGCGGGTGGGGAATACTTTGGTGATGCAGGCGGTTTTGAGTCCTTCGGCGGCCATGCCGAAAGTGGCCCGCAGCCCGGCTCCGCCCGCGCCCACCACCACGACATCATAGGTATGCTCGATCAGCGAATAGCTAGCCATGGGTCAGTTCAATCCCAACGAAATTTTAAGAATGGAAACCACCGCGAGCAGCCCGCCGAGGCCGGCCCCCGCGCGCAACAGCACCTGCCCCACGACCTGCTTCCACGGGGTGCGGACATAGTCTTCGATGACCACCTGCACGCCGAGTGTGAGGTGCCAGAACAGGGCGATCGACAGCGCCAGCAGCAGCACCGTGACGTGGGGCTGGGCGACCCACTGCACCACCTCGGCGTGACTGGCTTTGAAGACGCACATCAAGGATGCCACGAACCACAGCGACAGCGGCACCAGCGCCAGCGCGGTGAGCCGCTGCAAACGCCAGTGGTGTACGCCGGCTTTGGCGGAGCCCAGACCTTTCACGCGACCCAGGTCGCTGCGCAGGCTCATGCCACACCCCCGGCCTGAGTGAGGACATAGACCCACACCAGCGCGGTGAGTGCGCTGGCGCTCGCCAGCACCGCGTAGCCCGAGGCGTAGGCTCGGCCGAGCTCAAACCCCATCCCGGCGTCCCAGAAAAGATGCCGTATGCCGTTGCACAAATGATAGAAAAACGCCCAGCTCCAGGCGACCAACAGGACCTTGACCGCGCCCAAGCTCAGCACCCCGTGGGCGGCGGCGTAGGCTGCTTCGCCGCGGGCCGCGGCCTGGAGCCAATACAGCAGGACCACCGTGCCGAGGCTCAAGGCCACCCCGGTCGCGCGGTGGGTGATCGACAGCACGCTGGTTAACTGCGGCCGGTAGATTTGCAGATGCGGTGAGAGTGGTCTGGTCGTCATGATGTTGCTGTTACGTTTGGCGTTGGAGGTTGGATGGCCGTTGCCGGTAGATGGGTCGCGGCGCCGTGCGCCGCTCGCCGACTTAGAAATCGATGCAGCGCCCCTGGCTTTCCCAATCGCCGTAGCGGGTGGGTTCTAAACCCTTGGGGCCGCCTATTTCCACTGGCTTGGCCTTTGGGGTCGCCGCTGGGGCGGCCGGGGCCGCCGGTTTGGCGCTCGAGGTCGCCGGTGGCGACAGAGGCTCGGGTTGTTCGTGCATGTTGGGCAGTGTCCGCTGGAGTGGTGGTCGCGCGCCGGAGGGCTTGTTGGAGCAGCAAAGCGCGTGCCTGACCGAGTTAGTAGTATCTTGTCTCGACTGGGCAAATTCAAGACGGCACACGGGCAGGGAGGCTCGCGCGCATGCAGGGGTTTTCGGCCGCGATGCAAATTTCCCCCACGCCCTCGCGCTTACTGGCTCGCGCGCTGGCGTTGGCGCACGGCGTGTGTGCGGTGCTGGGCGGGCTGGCGTTCGCCGCCGCACCGCTGGGCCTGCTGGCGGTGCTGGTCGCCACGGCCCTGCACTGGGTGCAGTTGCGCCGCCGGTTGGGCGTGCTTCCCCGCGTGCTTTTTGACAGCAACGACCAGTGGTGGTTGCTCGAGCCGCACGCGCAGCGGGTGCCCGTTGCCCTGCATCGCCATGCGGTGATCACGACTTGGGCGATGCTCTTGCCGCTCCAGCACCACCCCGCCCGGCCCGGGGTGCTGCTGGTGCTGCTGCCCGATAGCCTGCCGGCCGACGATTTCCGTCGGCTGCGGGTACGCCTGCTCTGGCAACGCCCGCCGCGGCGGGCTGAGGCTTAGCCCCGGCGCCGCGGCTTAACTGTGCGCCCCAGCAGCGCCGCCCTTGCCACGCCCGCCGGTGTAGGGTGTGGTTTATAACCCCGCCCGTTCGCGCCACGCGAGCCACAGCTTGCGCAGCGGGGTGAGTTCAACCCGCGTCTCCCAGACCCGGCAGCCAGCCCGTTGGACTTCTTCTAAAGTCACCAGGGCGAGCCGTGCCAGTGTCGCCAAGGGTCGCAGGGCGCGCCGCTGCGCCAATACTGCGAGGTGCTGGCGCAGGTCGAGCAGGGTGCAAGCGACGTCCACGCCAAAGACCGCCGCGTGGTAGGGGCCGGGCAGCGTGGGCAGCACCCCGTGCTGGCGCACGGCGGCGGCGACACTATCTTGCGCTACCAGCGACCAGCCACCCTCCAGCAAACGACGGACATCGCGCAGCGCATAGGCTTCTTCAACGAGGGCGGCACAACTCAGCGCCTGCGGCGATACCGGCGTCCCGGTCGGCAGACAGACGCCCAGCGTGCACGCCCACAGCGGGCCGTGCGCGGCCAGTAACGCGGCCCGCCGCTCGGCGCGAGAAGCGTGCGCGTAGCTCCCCAAGAGCGCCTCGACGCCGCCCACTAACGCCAGCGCGGCGCCGGGTAGCGCGGGAATTTGCGCCCCTAGCGCGCGCGTGATGGCGTGGCGAGGCGTGCCCCGCTGGAGGTGGGCCAATTCCTCGCGCCACCACGCCAGCTTGGGCAGCGCCACGCTGGCGCTGGAGCAGGTGGCCGGGATGCGCGCAATTTCGCCCCGCAGCGCTTCGATGAGGGCCAGCGGCTGGCGCTGCGCGCGGGGGAGGTAGAACTGCGCGTAGTAGCGGTCGGTCCCAACCTGCGGCAGCCAGGTCTGGAGCGGATCCGCCGGGCTTGGGGTCATGCCTCGCCGCGGTGCTGGGCGAGCCAGGCGGCGATCGCCGCCGGGCTATCGACGACCGCGTCAGCCAACCAGGTGTGGGGGTCGGCGCCCGGGCTTAGATAACCGTAGGACGCCGCCAGCGTGTACATGCCGGCGCTGCGGCCGGCTGCGATGTCGCTCTCGGCATCTCCGATGTACACGCAGACAGCCGGCTCACACCCCAATAATTGGGCCGCGTGCAGCAGGGGCGCGGGATGGGGTTTGCGCTGCGCCAAGGTGTCGCCGCTCACCACGCAGCCCGGCGGCACGGCGAGGGCGAGCTGCGCCAAGAGGGGGTCGGTCAACCAGCCCGGCTTGTTGGTGACGATGCCCCAGCGCAGGCCGCTCGGTGCGCAGGCAGCGAGCAGTTGCTGCATGCCGGGAAACAGCACCGTGGCCTCGGCGAGGTGCTCGCGATAGCGCGCTAGCAACGCGCAGCGCGCGGTTGCAAATTCCGGGCTGTCCTCGGCAAAGTCAAAACCCAAGCGGGTGAGGGCGTAGCTGCCGTTAGAAACCTGTTCACGCACCGCGGCGTAGGGCAGTGGCCCGTGGCCATACGTCGCTCGAACCCGGTTGAGGGCGCGCGCCAGATCGGGTGCGGTGTCGAGCAGCGTACCGTCTAGGTCAAACAGCA
Source organism: Gammaproteobacteria bacterium (assembly GCA_009692365.1). Lineage (GTDB taxonomy): Bacteria > Pseudomonadota > Gammaproteobacteria. The sequence continues at coordinate 18,680 of SHZJ01000045.1, read as the reverse complement.
CCGCGGCAACGGGCATGGCTATCTCAGGCGCGCACGCGGGCGTGCATTAAGTAATTTACCCCCACCTGCGCGCACAGCTGTGCCCGACGGCGGAAGGGGTCGTAGCGCATGCCCGCGATGTGCGCCACTTCAAAGCCCGCCGCGCGCAGCCAGCGACCGAGTTCGGCGGGGCGGATGAAGCGCCGAAAGTCGTGGGTGCCCACGGGGAGCAGCCGCAGCAGGTATTCCGCGCCCAACACCGCCGCGCCATACGCACGCGGAGTGCGGTTGAGGGTTGAGAGAAAGATTTCGCCCTCTGGTGCCAACAGCGTGCGGCACGCCGCCAGCAGTTGGGCCGGATCGGGCACGTGTTCGAGGAGTTCCATGCAGGTCAGCAGGGCGTAGTGCCCGGGCAAGCGGGCCGCATGTGCTTCGGCGGTGGTGACCTCGTAATGCACCCGCCGGGCGTGTGCCGCCGCGTGGGTGCGGGCCGCAGCAATGACTTCCGCGCTGGCATCGATACCGCTGGCGATCGCCCCCGCCTGCGCCAGCGCCTCGGTCAGCAGGCCGCCCCCGCAGCCCACGTCCAACACGCGCTGGTGGGCTAGTTGGGCGTGCTGCGTGATATAGCCGAGCCGGCAGGGATTGATCTCATGCAGGGTGCGGCTAGGGCCTTCCGGGTCCCACCACTCAGCCGCCAGCGCCGCAAACTTGGCGACCTCTGTCCCGTCCACATTGTTGGCAAAGGGCCCGAAGGTGGCACTCATTCCTTAACTGCCACTGCCACCGCCTTGACTGTCCGTGGCCGGGGCGCGGGGCAATTCGATGGTGGCGTCGAGATCGATCACCGTTGCGTCGGGTTTAAAGGCTTCCGGGATGTTTGGGGGCGCGAGCGTTAAGTCGGCGATGGCACCGTCGATCAAACGTCGCCGCTCGCGGATGTAGGTGCGCCGGTCGATAGCTTCGGCGGCGTAGGCGCTGCACAGCTCTTGCAGATAGCGATTCACGATCATGCGGGTGCACTCCGGGTGGTCAGTCGGCCGTTACTTCAACCAGGCAAACCGTGACGTTGTCGCTGGCTCCGTACTCCAGCGTCAGGTCCACCAGATGGCGGGCAATGCGGGTCAGGCTTTGGCGCCCCATGCCCTCGGCGATTTCCGCGAAAGGCACGTGCTTGTCCAAACCATCGGAACACAATAGAAAGCGGTCGCCCGGCGCTAAGCGCGCCATATTGCACTCCAGACACAGGGTTTCAGCCGCACCGACTGCCCGGGTGATGAGATTGCCGTCGGGATGCTTGAGAGCGTCCTCGCGGGCAACCAGCCCCAGCCGGACGTATTCTTCCACCTTCGAGTGATCGGTGCTGAGTTGTTCGAGGGTGCCGGCGCGCCAGCGATATAGACGGCTGTCGCCGGCCCATAAAAAAGCGCAGTGATCCCCGTGGGCCAACAGTGCCACCACCGTGCTACCGATGACCTGACCCCGTTCACGCGCCAGCGCGATAAGCCGCTCGTTGGTGCTCAGCAGCTGGTGTTCGGCAAATTCTACCAGGGTGCTGAGGTCTGACGCCGGCCTGATCCTCGCCATCGCGGTGACGATCATTTCGCTGGCAATGTCACCCGCGGAATGCCCGCCCATGCCGTCGGCCACCACCCACAGGCCGAACTCGGGGCGCTCCAAGTAGGCGTCTTCGTTTATTTTGCGTACCCGCCCAACGTGGCTTAGGGCGACCGAGTGCCAGCGCATCAGGGTTCAGACTCGCGGTTGGTGCGGGGTTGACCCGCAGGGGTGAGAGGAAACGGTCATCTGGTCTGCGCCCCCAAAATGATGGTGGAAAAAGCAGTGGTTTTAGTCACCGCGAGGCCGCCGCGCCGCCGCTGTCGAAGTGTACGACGGAGTGCGTGTTGTCGGCGAACGGGCGGCCGAGACTGATGCGCCCGCGGCTTTCCAGCGCGGCTTCGTCGCGCCGCACAAAAATTTCGGCGCCGTCGTTCTCCAGGTAACTGCCGTTCGTGCTTTGGTCGACGAGAAAAAATCGGCCGCGGCGGTATTCAATCCGGGCGTGTAGTCGCGAGGCCATGGTTTCGTCGACCCGCAGGTCGGCCGCCTCGCCGCGACCCAGCACAATCAGCGTTCGGTTGGGGCCCACGGCAATGCGGTAGGCGCTGTAGGTGAAGACCATTTGTCCGTGCTGTTGGGGGGCGACGACCAGATCGGGCGACATTAGCGTGGTGTCGTCTTGTCGCCACAACACCTCAAACAAATCGAAGACCTCTTTTTTCCCCCGCAGTTGGGTGTGGTCGATTAAGCGGGTGCTGCTGCGTAGCAGCGCGGGCAGTTGCTCCACGACCTGACGGGTGGTGACGATTTGTCCCATCTTGGCCAAGCCCACGATGCGCGCCGCGACGTTGACGGCGTCGCCGTAGATGTCGGACTTCTCCGTGATCACCGGGCCGACGTGGAGGCCCACCCGGACCGCCAGTTTCGCAGGCCCAGCGGCGCGGGTTGTCAGGGGGGCCTCGACTAGCGATTCCTGCATGGCGCAGGCCGCGAGCGCAGCGCGCTCGATGGAGGAGAAAATGCACAGCAGATCATCACCGTTGGTTTTGACCACCCGCCCCTCATAGGTTGTGGTCACGGCTGCGAGCGAAGTCATGCACAGGGCGATTTGCTGGTGAGCCAGCGTGTCGCCCAGCAGTTCATAAAGGCTAGTGCTGCCGCTGATGTCAGCGAACAGAATGGCCATGAGTTCGGTTTGTTCTGTCATGGATTCAATGGCGTGGTTGGCGCGCGCATCGTTGTGGAGGTCGTCAAATTGGCACCGGATTTACCGGGGCCAAACCTACTCGCTGCACCCGCGAGCGGCCGGCCCACTGCCTGAAGTATACGCAGGCCTTGCCAATTGTCAGCCGCCCGCAGCCGCCCGCAGCCGCCCGCAAACGCCCGCCCGCGAGGATTTGCCTCCGGTGGCGCGCGGCGCGCCCTGAAAATGTGACTTAGCGCGCAGAATATTGCGTGCGCCACGGCGACAGCTGGGGCACCATGACTTCATGTCTATCGGCGTCCAAACCCGTAAACCTGCTGCCGGCCGCTCGTTCGAACGCGGTTCGGCCCGGGTTGTGCCACCCACCGCCCGCCGCGCGCCCCCGCGTCCCCGCGCTGCGGTGGCGGATATAGACCTCCTCGCTTACTCCCTCGGCAGTGCCCAAGCCTACGCCCACTGGGATGATTTCGCGCCTGCCCCCAGCACCCGCCATGCGCCGGCGGAACTCCTGTTCGCGCTCATCGAGCGCATGGGCGGCGCGGTCACCTCGGGCTGGAAGGGCATGCACGTGAATCTGGTCATCTAAGTCAGGCCCCGGGCGGCGCGTTCGGGCTTCGGCGGCTGACCTCGGCCCGCACCCACCGGGCGGCCCGCGAGCCCTGCCGTTTGCGGGTAGGCGGCTAGCCCGAGCGTTGGGCTGCGTCCCACGCGGACACCCAGCGCGGGTTGGGAGTGCCGATTGCGCCGCCGGTTGGCGCCGCACGCTGGGGCACGCAGGCCCGCGTGTTTTGGTTCACCTGCCGGTTCCAACCGCCACGGCGCACGGGCGCCTGTGGCCAAATCCTCGGGCAAATTCTGGGCCCATGGCCCCGCGGGAAACCATTGCCGGCGAGTTCCCGAACACCCCCGGGTCGGTGCTGCAAGCCGACCGGCCAGCGCTAAGCCTAGCGCCGCGCGTCGTGCGGCTGAGGCCTGTGCTGCGCGCGCTCGTGGCGCGACATAAAGGTGGCCTGGCGGCAAGCCCGCCGCTGGCGTTCGAGCATTTGAATATACGCATCTTCAATCGGTCGCGTGAACCAGACCGTGTCGAACAGTGGCGCTATTAAGCGGTCGCTGGCCAGTTTCTGCTTGCTGTGACTGAGGCTCTCGGGGTTGGTGGCAAGCTCAACCGCCAGCAGTTCAGATTGCGCTGGGGTGGTCGTTATGCGTTCGGCGCGGTCGATCGCGGTGAGCAGACTGGCGGCTACCGCGCTGGCGACCGCTTCGCCCACCCACCTCAGCACTGACAAACCCGCCCACAGGGCATCACTGGCGGTGGTATGAGCATTGCCGGGTAGCGTCTGAAGGAACAAATCAGCGACCCGGTGACGTGCCAGGTGGTCCGGCGGCGACATGCGTTTGGCAAATATCAGCCGCTCGGCACTGACGCCGCGGGCACTGGCCTCGCGGCGTAGATGCTGACCGGCAGTTTCATGGTCCGCCAGTAACCACAAGACACTGCCTGCGACTTTTTTTAGGATGCGCAGCCAACCCGCGAAGGTGCTGGGGGTGATTTTGTAGTTGTGGTTAAAGCAGCAGAAGACAAAGCCGGTCGACGGCAAACCTAAGGCGGCGCGGGAAAACTGTGTTGCAGCGATCTCACGGGTGCGGTCATTCACCTGATAACGGTTGGGCAGGTAAGCAATTTTTTCGGCGTAGTGTTGCCGGCTGGGGTGGGGAAGCAAGGTGTGGTGCGCCAGCAGCCCGCAACGCGGGCGCTGTCGCGGCGCCTGCTCGCTGCTAGAATCTCGGCTCTTTCATTACACTAGGTGTGACGCATGACTGCCAGAACCCTGTACGACAAGCTTTGGGATGTGCACGTTGTCGAGGACTTTGAGGATGGCTCCTCGCTCTTATACATCGACCGCCATATCGCCCACGAAGTCACCACCCCGCAGGCCTTTGAAGGTCTGAAGATCGCCGGTCGACCGCTGTGGCGGGCCGCTGCCACGGTGGCGGTGTCCGACCACAACGTGCCGACTCGCGACGTCCATCACATCGCCGATCCGGTGGCCAAAATCCAGCTCGACACGCTCGCCCGCAACTGTCGCGAGCACGGCATCACCCATTTCGACATCGGCGATCCTCGACAGGGCATAGTCCATGTGACCGGCCCCGAGCAGGGCTGGAGCCTGCCCGGCATGACGATCGTCTGCGGTGACTCCCATACCGCGACCAACGGTGCGCTGGGCGCGCTGGCGTTCGGCATTGGCACCTCCGAGGTGGAACACGTCATGGCCACCCAGTGTTTGGTGCTGCGCAAAGCCAAGAACATGCGCATCGAGGTCAGCGGCAGTTTGCGCGCCGGGGTGACCAGCAAAGATCTGGTGCTGGCGGTGATCGGCAAAATTGGGACGGCGGGGGCCACCGGGCATACTCTGGAGTACGCCGGCTCAGCCATTACCAGCCTGTCGATGGAGGCGCGGATGACGGTGTGCAATATGTCCATCGAAGCCGGTGCGCGCGCCGGGATGGTGGCGGTGGATGACAAGACCATCGCCTATGTCGAGGGTCGCCCTGGGGCCCCGAAAGGCGCGCAATGGACCCTCGCGCTGGCTGCTTGGGCCGATCTGCATTCGGACGCTGGCGCGCATTTCGATGCGCTAGTCCACCTCGACGCGGCTCTCATCGAACCGCAGGTGACCTGGGGTACTTCGCCCGAAATGGTGCTGCCGATTTCCGGTCGGGTGCCCGATCCGGCAGATGAAACCGACGAAGTCCGGCGCACCGGGGTCCAAAACGCGCTCCGCTATATGGGGCTTACCCCGGGCACCGCGCTGGTCGATATTGCCATCGATAAAGTTTTTATCGGCTCGTGTACCAATTCGCGCATCGAAGACCTGCGCGCCGCCGCGGCGGTGGTGCAGGGCCGGCATCTGGCCGCCAATGTGAGCTTGGCACTGGTAGTGCCGGGGTCGGGATTGGTGAAACGGCAGGCGGAAAAAGAGGGCTTGGACCAAATTTTTCGGGCCGCTGGTTTTGAGTGGCGCGAGCCGGGTTGTTCGATGTGTCTGGGCATGAATCCTGACCAACTGGCGGCGGGCGAACGCTGCGCCTCGACTTCTAATCGCAATTTTGAGGGGCGTCAGGGCCAAGGCGGCCGCACCCACCTGGTGTCACCGGCGATGGCCGCGGCGGCCGGCATTGCCGGTCATTTTGTCGACGTGCGCGAAGGATTTTAACCATGGAAGCATTTACCCGTCTGACCGGCCTCGTGGCACCTATCGATCGACCCAACGTGGACACCGATGCCATCATTCCCAAGCAATTTTTAAAATCGATCAAACGCTCTGGGTTTGGTCCGAACCTGTTCGACGAATGGCGCTATCTGGATAAGGGCGAGCCGGATAAGGACAACGCCGGTCGGCCGTTGAATCCAGATTTCATCCTCAATCAGGCGCCCTACCAAGGGGCCACGGTGTTGCTGGCACGTGCTAATTTTGGCTGCGGCTCCTCGCGTGAACACGCGCCGTGGGCGATTTACGACTATGGTTTTCGGGTCGTGGTGGCGCCCAGTTTTGCCGATATTTTCTATGGTAACTCGGCCAAAAATGGTCTTCTGCTGGTGACCCTGCCGACCCCCACCATTGAGCGCCTGTTTGTGGAGAGCCGCGCGGTCGTGGGCTACCGCCTCACCGTGGATTTGGCGGCGCAGACGGTGACCACGCCGAGTGGGGAGATGTTCCAGTTCGACTATGCCGCGGGTCTCAAACACCGCATGTTGAACGGGTTGGACGACATCGCCATCACGCTCCAGCAAGCTGCCACCATTCGGGCCTACGAGGCGAAACGTCGTCTGAGCGCGCCGTGGTTGTTTGCGCAGACCTAAGGCGATGATCTACCAGCTTGATCAGTATCGCGTGCGGTGCTTAGGCGATTATTTTATCGCCGAGAGCGCCGTAGTCTTAGGCCGCGTGGTCCTTCACCACAACGTGAGCGTTTGGTTTGGGGCCGTGCTGCGGGGCGACAACGAGGAGATAACCATCGGCGATCACAGCAACGTGCAGGACCTCGCGCTGCTTCATACCGATCTTGGCGCACCGCTGAACGTGGGCCGCTATTGCACCATCGGTCATCAGGCCATGCTCCACGGCTGCACTATCGGTGACAACACCCTCATTGGCATCAACGCGGTGGTCCTCAATAACGCGGTGATTGGGCCCAATTGCCTCATCGGTGCGGGTTCGCTCATTACCGAGGGCAAGCACATCCCGGCGGGAAGTTTGGTGATGGGCGCGCCGGGGCGAGTCGTGCGCGAACTCAGCGCAGCGGAAATCGTCGGGCTGCGTCACTCCGCGCAAGGCTATGTGGCGAATGGCCAGCGCTACCGCGCGGGGCTGGTGGCGCAGACTGCCCCCGCGACGCAGTGAGCTTTAAGACCCGCCGGCGCGGCGCAAAAAAGCACTCCCCGGACCACCCCGGTGATGGCCATTCGCGCCCGCATCGCCGCGCCTAGCGCAACCGGAGACTCGCGTCGTTGACGCCTGAGTGCCGGCGCGGCAGCGCGTGGCGTTGGCCGGCACACCTCATTTTGAAGCTGACCGGCGCTGCTGCCGCGGGGCCGGCCCAACAGCGCGGATCAGACTGCGCGCTTCGATTCGGCGATGGTCAAGCGCGACGGATTAGCGCTTTTCAAACGTCATCGAATCGATGACGGCGACGATTATTTTCGGGAATTGCGGCGCAGTTGGCGCCGGGGTCTGCGTAACGTATTCAACCAATTGCCCGCGCCCGAGTGGTTAAAATAGCCGGGCGCCGCTTGGCCATCAACTGCAGAGCAGCCTTGCCAATTGCTTTGCGCTCTGGTCCCAGGAGTCTGGCAAGACGTAGGCCGGCTGACGGAGCCTGAGGTTGTCGAGCATGACGCGGGCGTGGTCGTTGGGTGCGCGGGTGCGAAGTGTTGTCGACCACCCGTCGAGCCAGCTGCCCCGCCGCCGGTCGACGCGTGGCATTGGGGCCAGCGTTGCCGCCACTTGCGCAAGGTGCTGGCAAAGCGGGCTGCCACGGCGAGCGCGGCACGCTATTTTGTCGCAGCTCGCGGCAGTGGGCCAACACTCAATATTTTTTTGCCATGACGCCAGCGAGGATCCGCGGCCCAAACAGGAGCAGCGGGGTGACGCTCGCCACGAGGTAGGTCGCCACGCTAACCCAGGGGGTCCACAGTGTGCCGAATTTCGCAATGACCCATAGCTTGCCTGAGAAGCACCGCACGGCGAAGACACCCGAGGTGATCAGCTGGTAGCGCAAGACGCTGGCCGCGTTGAGAAAGGTGGCCATGGCGGTACCGCCCGCCTCGATGACGCACCAAACCGCAAAGCCCCCGACAAGGAGACCGCTCGCAGCCACGGGCAGTGGCAGCCACCCGGCGACGAACTGATCGAAACCGATAGACAGGATCCCGGCACCGACTATCGAGAACGCCAGCGCGGCGCGTAGCGAGCGCCACAGGGTGCGCATCACCCACTGCCGATGGCCGGACGCGAGGGCCTGTCGATAGATCGGCCATAGCGGGGCCCAGACCAGTGACAGACCCAGCGGGATGAGCGAGAACAGGCGCTGCACGACGGCGTAGATACCCGCTTCGGTGGGCCCTTGTAACGCCGAAATCAGCGGAAGATCAGCGCTGAAGCGCAGCGCCGCCGAGAGCTGCAAGCCGAAAAATAACAATCCTTCGCTGCAGATCTGAGCTCGAACCACGCGCCGCTCGCGGCGAGAGGCAGCGGCTGGCGCATTGATGCTCCGATCGCCCAAGAGGTCCCAGGTGTTGGCGAGCGAGGCCAGCAGCGGCGTCGCGACCGCGGCCGCGGTCAACGCTGCCAGGGGCGCGCCTGCCTTTGCCAGCGCGACCACCAGGACCACGCTCAGCACTTGCCCGACGGCCGGCCAGCGAAAGGCCCGGTCGCCCCGCGCCAGCCCGAGCTGCACGCGATTGGGGAGATTGAGCGGCACCGCCAGCACAATCGAAAACAGGACGGCCGCAACGGCGGTGCGGCTCTCCACGGACATCGCAGCGGGCAGCCCGAGCAGGTGCTGCCATTGCACGACGGGCAAAACGGCGAGGGCAATAACCCCCAGCACCGCGGCGATCACCCACAGCACATGGCGGCTCTCTCGCAGGACCTCGCAGACTTCTGCCGGGGCGCCGCGGGCGTGGGCCGCGGCGCTCAGATTCATGGCGCCATTGCCGAACCCGAAATCGAGGAAGCCGGCGAAGGTCACCAGCGATACCAGGGTCGCCCAGGCGCCATACTGCGCGGGCCCCAGGGCGCTGAGGACGAAAGGAAAAGAAATCAGCAGGTTGGCGGCCGCGCAACCCTTGGCTATCAACGACCAAGTCCCCGTGTGCAGGATTTTTCGGCCCCGCGGCCCGAGCAACGCGCGGGGTGCCGCTGGCGGTGAGGGTCGGCTTTTCGACGGCACTAGAAAGGCTCGACCGGACCGGTCAGGAGTTCACCACGGGGAGCTGACGGATGAGGGCTTGCCGTGGTTCGAACGACAGATAGACCAGGCGACCCTGCCGGTCGCGACTCTCCCGGAAATTCCGTTGTTCGAAGGCCGCGGCTGGAGTGACCGCGAGTAACGCGCCCCCCAGCAGGTCCCTACGGATGAAATAGGCATTGTTACCGGCGCTATTGGAACCAATCAGGGCGTAGCCTTTGGCGCTCGCCAACTGCGTCAAGGCGGCGATAGAGGCGCCGAAGTACTGGCCGGAGTAGTGCGCTTGCTGCCGGCGAAAATCTGCCGAATAAGGAATGGTGATCGTCCGCTCGCCGCCGAACAGCGCGTTGTATTCCACGATGACGATGCCCGGTGAGGTGCAGGTCACGGCGTCCCAAAGCCAGTAGTCGTTGCCGTCTACATCGATGTGGAGCAAACCGATCTCCGCGCCAGCGGCCCAGTCGGAAATCAGCGAGTCGACGTTATCGCGGGTGACAAACCGCGCCATGGCGGTCAGCCCGTGACGCCAAAACCATGGCCTGCGACGCAGCGACGAGATCTGGGCCTGCGAGCCATCCATCACGAGGCCAGACCAGTTGTTGTTAACCATCAGGAAGCGCGTATTGGACTGTGCATAGTCTTCGACGCCGAACTCGACGAAACGCGGCGCCAGCGCCGGCAGTCTAGCGGTGAGCCACTAGCTGATGCCGTCGTCTCCCCATTGGGAAAAGACGCGAAATTCAACTTCTCGCAGTGAGGCGATTGGGTGTTTGTCGCGGACTTGGAAGGCCAGCATGGTGCCTAGTAGTTCGAGGGTGCGATCGTGGGCGTCGCTGCCCTGTACCCATCTTCTCAGTTGGCGGTAGTGGGTAATCAGTCGCGTAAAGTTCATGCCACGCCCGTCTTAACTTCGAACTTTCGACTGCCGCGTCGGGGCGGCCCAGGACCCGATCGAGACCGCAGCACTGGGCGCGTATCCCCGGCGGTGCGCGCGGTCGGCCGTGCTGCGCTAGCGGCTAGCCACGCTCGCCGCCGGCGCGCGCGACGCTGCGAGTGACGCCTGCTGGCGGTCGCTGAAGTTTATATCAATCACCTTAGTGATTGAGTGGTGGCACTCACGGCCGCCCGCCGCACGGGGTGGCCCGCGGCTTGCGGGCGGTGCAAGCTGTTCGGTAACGCGGTGGCGCCAGCATCCCGCGAGTGCCCGCGACGGCGAGCACCACTCAGCGCGCCCAGCGAGTTCGCACTGGGAGGTCGACTAGCGACCACGTGCCGCGGTCATCGCGCCCCGGCGCGCCGCACGGCCCAGCCCCCGCCGCGCGCTCCCCTGACGGTGGTCTGGGCCTGCGGCTAGGCGCGCGGGTTAGCTCAGGCTGCCGAGCGTTTCTGCGCGTTGGCGAAGTTTATATTTTTGAATTTTGCCGGTCGCCGTTTTGGGCAGTTCGAGGAACACGACTGTTTTAGGGGCTTTAAAATGCGCTAGGTGTTGCCGACAGTAGGCGATGAGTTCGGCGGCGCCCACGGCGGGCGCGTCCTGCTTTAACCACACGAAAGCACACGGGGTCTCGCCCCATTTCTCATCGGGGCGAGCCACCACCGCGGCTTCGAGCACGGCGGGATGGCGGTAGAGGATTTCTTCGACCTCGATGGAAGAAATATTCTCGCCGCCCGAGATGATGATGTCCTTGGAGCGGTCTTTGATCTGGATGTAGTTGTCGGGGTGCATCACGCCCAAATCGCCGGAGTGAAACCAGCCCGCGCTGAGCGCCTCGGCGGTGGCTTTGGCGTTTTTGAGATAGCCGCGCATCACGACGTTCCCCTTGAACATGATTTCCCCCAGGGTTTCGCCGTCGCGCGGCACCGGCTGCAGCGTGTCGGGGTCGAGGACGTCCAGATTTTCTAACACCGGATAGCGCACGCCTTGGCGGATGCGAATGCCAGACATCGCGGTGGCGCTGAGGTCCCGCCAGTGCGGCTGCGGGCAGGTAAACACCGCCGGGCCGTAGGTCTCGGTCAGCCCATAGGTGTGGATAACGCTAAAACCAGCCCGCTCCATGGCCTCGATAATCGCCGCTGGCGGGGCGGCGCCGGCGGTCATGACGTGCACGGGCCGGGTCAACTCGAAACGCTCGTGGGCGGCGGCGTTGACGATAAAATTCAGCACGATGGGCGCGCCGCAGAAATGGGACACGCCGTAGTCGCGAATGCCGGCATAAATACTCGCCGCCGTGACCCGCCGCAAACACACGTTGGTGCCGCCCTGCAGGGCGAGGGTCCACGGAAAGCACCAGCCGCAGCAATGAAAAAGCGGCAGCGTCCAAAGGTAGACGGGGTTGAGCGGGAGGCTCCACGACAGCGCGTTACCGACCGCATTCAGGTAGGCACCGCGGTGGTGATACACCACCCCTTTCGGGTTGCCCGTGGTCCCCGAGGTGTAACACAGCGCCAGCGCCTGCCATTCGTCCCGCGGCAGGGTCCACGCGGCGTGCGGGTCGCCCTCGGCCAGCAGTTCCTCGTACTCAAGCGTGCCCAGCCGGTCGTGGCAGGGCGCCTCGGGATCGGCAATGTCGACCACCAAGGGTCGGGCCTGACACAGCGTTAACGCTTCGCGCATGACCGGCGCGAACTCCGTGTCGATGAAGACGACCCGGGCTGCGCCGTGGTCGAGGATGAAGGCAATGGCCGGCGCGTCGAGGCGGATGTTGATGGGGTTGATCACCGCCCCGCTGGCCGGGACGCCGAACAGGGCTTCGTAGAACGCGGGGATATTGCTGGCGACGATCGCCACCGTGTCGCCCAGGCCAATGCCGCGTCGTTGCAGCGCCGAGGACAGCCGACGGCAGCGCGTAAAAGTTTCTGCCCAAGTATAGCGTCGCGCGTGGTGGACCACCGACAGGCGGTCGGGATAGACCGAGGCGGCGCGCTCGAGAAAGGACAGCGGCGAGAGCGCGACGTGGTTGGCGGCAACCGCCGCGAGGTCTTGTTCGTAAATATTAGGCGAGGTCATGCAGCGCTCCGGGGGGTGACGGGGTATCTGGACTAAGCGTTGAATTGCGGTCGGCGTTTTTCGAAAAACGCATTGAGGCCTTCGACGCCGTCCTCTGCGAGGAGGTTGCGGACCAAGTCGGCGGAGGCCGCCCGGTAGGCGGCGTCTAGGGGCAGGTCGACCTGCGCGTTGAACGAGGCCTTGCCGAGTCGGATGGCATAGCCCGAGTGCGCCGCTATTTTGCGCGCCAGCGTGTCGACCTCCGCGTCGAGCGCGTCGGCGGCGACCGCGCGATTGATAAGCCCCATCTCGGCGGCGCTGGCGGCGGTGAGAAAATCGCCGGTATACAGCATTTCCAGCGCGTGCTTGCGCGCCACCGTCCGCGCCAACGCCACCCCGGGCGTGGCGCAGAACAGGCCGTAATGGATGCCAGAGGTCGCAAAGCGCGCCGCGTTGGACGCGATGGCGAGGTCGCAGCTGGCCACCAGCTGGCAGCCAGCGGCGGTGGCGATGCCCTGCACTTTGGCGACCACCGGTTGGGGCAGCGTCACCACGGTTTGCATCAGCGCCGAACACCGCGCCAACACCTCGCGGTAGTACTCGCCAGTGCGCCGCGCGCGCAGTTCTTTGAGACAGTGGCCGGTGCTGAACGCCGGGCCGGTGCTGGCGATGACCACTACGCGGACCTTGGGGTCCTGCGCAATCGCGCCCAGGGTGGCGCTCAAGGCCGCCAGCATTTCTTCGGAGAGCGTGTTGTATTGGGCCGGTCGGTTGAGGGTGAGGGTCGCGACCCCGTGGGCATCGGCGCGCAGCAGCGCAGGGTTCGCTGCAGGGGCAAGGGCGGTGCTCATGGTGCGGCGGCTCCAGCAACGGGGTGGCCTATTTTCCCCACCGTCTGCGGTGCTTGCAAGCGCCAACTATTCCGCGCGTAGCGCCTCGATGGGGTCCAGCCGTGCTGCGCGCGCCGCGGGCAATAGCCCGGCGAGCAGGCCGATGGCGAGCGCGAGGCCTAGCGCCGCCCCCACGTACGGCCAGGCGATTTGCAGCGGCAGCGCAGGCAGCGCGAGTTTCAGCAAGCCTATGACACCCAGCGCCAGCGTGAGCCCGACCAGCCCGCCCGCGCTGCCGAGGGCCGCCGCCTCGAGCAGAAAGCTGTGGCGAATGGTGGCACGCCGCGCACCCAGGGCACGCAGCAAGCCAATCTCTGCCCGCCGTTCGCTCACCGCGATCGTCATCACCGTACCGACGCCCACGGCCCCCACCAGCAGCGAAATAGCGCCGATGGCGGCCACCCCGGCGGTGAGGATGCCGATAATCGAGCCCAGTACCTCCAGCATTTTGTCTTGGGTGGTAATGGAAAAATCTTCCATCCCGTGGCGCAGTTTGAGCAGTTCGGTAATGGCGGCAGCGGCGCGCGTCGAAGCGGCGCCGGTGCGAAACAGCACGTCGATTTCTGCCAGCCCCTCGCGGTTAAACAACTCCTGGGCCTTGGCGACCGGGATGAACAGCGTGTCGTCTAGGTCAAAGCCCAGCATTTGACCCTTGGGTGCCATCACCCCGATCACCCGAAAGCTGTCGCTGCCGACACGAATGCGCGCCCCGAGCGGGTTCTTTCCCTGAAACAGTTCGCGATGCATTTTCGCCCCCAGCACCGCGAACGCCCGGCTGTCGGTGAGCGTGTGGTCGGGTAAAAAACGCCCAAAGGCAAGCGGCGCCTGCCACACGCGCGGCACCTGCCCGCTCACCCCAAAAATATTGGTCCGCCGGCTGCGCTCGCCAAATTTAATGTCGGCGTTGCCCTGGATAGTCGGCACCACACCCAGCACGAGCGGGAGTTGGGCGATGGCCGCGGCATCGGCGAGCGTCAGCGGCCGAGTGGTCGAGAGGGTGCCGGGCGCGCCGCCGAAAGTAGACTTCTTGCCCGGGAAAACACCCAGCAGATTGGTGCCGAATTGGGTGAACTCGCCCAGCACGAATTGGCGCACGCCGGTGCCCAGCGCGGTGAGCACGATGACGGTGGCGATCCCCACGGCGATGCCTAGGACGGTCAGCAGCGAGCGCTGCGGCTGGGCGCGCACGGCGTCTAGCGCGAAGTGAGTGACATCGGCGCCCCGCATGTCAGCGCCGGCCCGACAGCGCCTGCACGGGGTCCAGGCGCGCCGCACGGCGGGCCGGGATCACGCCAAAAATCAGACCCGACAGCAGGGAAATTACCAGTGCGCCTAGCGCCCCCCACCACGGCACCGCGATCGGGAAGCTGGGATAGCGCAGGCCGACCAACGCACTGATGCAATACCCCACCAGCGTCCCCACCCCGGCGCCCGCCACCGAGAGCAGCAGTGCCTCGAGCAAAAACAGGCGGTGGATCTCGGGGGTGCGGGCACCCAACGCTTTCAGCAGGCCAATTTCGCCGTGCCGCTGGGCCACGGTGACCAACATCACGTTCATGGTCAAAATGCCGGCCACCAGCAGACTAATGGCCGAGATGGCAGTGAGGGCCAGCGTAATGGCGCTGAGGACGCGCTTAAAGGTGGCGAGTACGCTGTCTTGGGTAACCAGTGTCACGTCGTCCTCACCCTCGTGCAGGGCTTGGATGGTGGCCCGCACGGCGGCTTTGGCGGCGTCCATGGACTGGCTCGCGCGCACTTCGATGAGCAGGCGGATGAGTCCTTGGGTGTTGAGCAGCACCTGGGCTGAGGCCACCGGCACCAGCACCATGTCGTTGAAATCCTGGCCGACCGACACCCCCGTATTGGCCAAAATTCCGATCACCCGGAACCTGCGTTCACCCACGCGCACCCAGGCCCCCAGGGGATGGTCATTGCCAAAGAGTTCGCGCGCGACCGTGGGCCCCAACACACACACTGCGGCGGCCCGGTCGGCGGGCAGGGCCGGCAGAAAGCGCCCCTGACCCACGGCGAGGTGCCGCACTTCCAGCAGGTCGCTGGTAACGCCCAGCAGCGTCACCTCCCGTTCCAAGCCGCTCGCGGTCGAGACATTCGCGGCCCCCACCATCACCGGGACCGCGCGCGCGACGCCCGGCAGGCGGGTTACGGCAGCGTAATCGGTGAGCGAGAGGTCGCGCGGCGTCTCGCCCATGATGGGGGGCGGCCCACCCACTGTTTCGGTGCGGCCCGGAATGACAATGAGCAAATTAGTGCCCAGGGCCGAGAATTTCGTGCTGACATAGCGGCGCGCGCCATCGCCGAGGGCGGTGAGCAGCAAGACCGCCGCGACCCCAATGCCGGTCGCGAGCGCGATGAGCAGCGAGCGTCGGCGTTCGGCCAGCAGCGAGCGGGCGGCGAGCAGGAAGGCGTCAGGCAGACTGAGTATGGTCGCCGCCTAGCTGCGCAGACCACCGGGGCCAACCGGCGCAGGGGCAAACAGTTCTTCCGGCAGCGCCGCAATGGCCAGCCGCGTGCGCCGGATATGGCGCGCCACGGCACTGGCGGCCGGCCCGGCGCGCCCCGCCAGGATGAGTTCGGCAATCACTGCATAATCTAGCCGTAGCTGGGTGCGCTCGGCCACGGGCAAGTGGCGCTCGAACTGCGCCCGCAGCAGATTGGTTTGGGGGATGGGCACGAAACAGGCGAGTTCCAGGTTGCCGCCGATGGCCACCAATTCGGTGTAGAAGCGCACCCGGGCATGCAGCACCGCGGCCTCGCCACGGGTTTTGGCATAGGCCGCTTCCAGCGCACCGTAGGCCCGCTCGAAGCGGGCGCGGTGGCCCGCTTGGTCGATGTGGGTGGCCGCCAGGCGCGCCGCCAGGCTGGTCAGACTTTCCTGTACGACGAGAATGTCGTCGACTTCGCGCCGCGAGAGTTGGCGCAGTGAGGCACCCCGATTGCGGTGCAATTCCACCAGCCCTTCGGCGGTCAGCACCCTGAGTGCTTCGCGCACCGAGCCCCGGCTGAGCTTCAGTTCCCGGGTGAGGGCGCTTTCGATTAGGCGCTGGCCGGGCACATAGCGACCCGTGCGGATCCCTTCCCGCAAGGCCTCCGCGCCTTGATCGGGTGAACTGGCAGTCGGACTTGCTGCGGCCGGGATGCGCGGTGAACGAGGGGCCAAACGTGCTCTCCTAATTGACGACAATAATGCGCACGCTAGAGTTGCCACGAGGCGCTGTCAACCGGGCCGCAGGCAGGCGCGGTTGACGGGCGATTGTAGAACAATCTGGGCCTTAAACCTTGACGCTCCCAGCGCGCCTCCCGCACACTCGGAGTGACGTGCCCCGCCCAGTCAATCTAGAAGGTGAGATGGATGCCCCTACTCTATGGCGACCGCGATAAATTTGGCGAACAAAACCAAACCCCGGTGGTAGAAGCCTTCCACGGCGCGGTGCGAGCGCTGGTGCGCCAACGCTGGGCGCAGTCTGGCCAGACCTGGAACGAATTCGTATTCGGCCAGTCTTTTCAGCTCATCACGGCCCGCGATTTCCTCGCCATCGATAGCCAACTGCTGGCTTACGGTCATCGTTACGTCGGCTCGGCGCTGGTCTCGCAACAGGAGCGCCCGGAGGCCTATCTCGCGGCGGCAGGGGAGGGCGAAGACCTAGGGGGGTTTAGCTTTGAGCACCCCGAGGCCCCGGTCGTGGCGCCCGACGCGGCGGGTTTAGAGCAGCGTGGCTGCGGTGACAACGTGGTGTGCTACGCCCAAGACCTCATCGGGACGGTGCGCCACGTGCGCTCGGCCGCCACCGTGCTGGCCTATCTGCAGAACGGCGTGCCGCCGGGCACGATCGCGGTCATCGACGACTCTGGCGGCACCTTGACCGCACCCATTTTGGAGCAGTTCGCGGGGGTGATTTGCGCCGGCGGCACGGTGCGTTCGCACTTAGGCATTCTGACTCGCGAATACGGCATTCCCTGTCTCATGAATTCCAAGATTTCGGGCCTCCGCGAAGGCGACACCGTGCGCCTGGAATGCACGGCCACGGCCAAAACCGCCGCGGCCTATCAAAAGGGTATCGAGATGACCGCGCGCATCTGGCGCGTCGCAACTTAAGGGGCCGATCATGACCATCACTTATGCGCAGTTGCTCGAAACCAATAATCTCATCCAGCAAAACACCGACGAAACCTACTGGCTGTGCCTCACGCGCACGGTGCAAGAGTCCAAGCTCTTTCCGGTGTCGCCCTACATGCTGCTGTCCTATTTCATGTGTTTTTATCGCTATCCCGCGCTGCTGCGAAAAATTGAAAAGCACCTGCCGGCCGAAGAAATTGGCGACCGCGCGCGCAATATGGGCATCAAAATTCAAAACCCCTCGATGGGCTGGTGCTTGCCGTCGTTCTATTTATTGGGCCGCGAATACCTCATCGCCATGGGCATGATCCGGCCGCAGGATGCGCTGGAAGACGTCATTTACGTGATGGATTTCTGGAAGCGGTTCGAACTGTCGTGGCACCGTAACGATGGCCATCTGACCAACCGCGATTTTGGCCACCGCTCGCAGGTGCTGCCCGAGCGCCGGCTGCAGATTTTTCATGCAGATTTATACGACTGCGCCGAGGGTGACCCGCTGCACACGGCGGCGCAGGCGTTTATGGCGGCGACCTCGCAATACGGTTTCCTGTCGTCCTGCGAAAGCCGGATCGCGCTGCATAACCAAGGGCCTTACAAGCTGGATGACGAGCGCGAGATGATCGTGCGTGACTTCATGGATTTGGCCGAGGGCGACTACCCTTGGCTCGACGAGGTGGCCGCCGACATGCCCTACAACAACCTCACCGTGCCGATGGCGGTGCGCGGCTGTCATTTCAATCTCATCGACGACTGGGGTTCATTCGAATCGCAGCCCGAATTCAAATCACATCACATCGTGGGGGTGGGCTTGTACACCTCGGACACCCTCTCCGAGGGCTATCTGCCGGTCGGCATGGACAGCCGCGAGGAACTCACCCGCACGTTTGCCAGCCTAGCGCAGAAGTCTAAAGACGCGACCACCCGGCTGTGGAAGCGCATCGCCGGTTGGACCCGCGACCAAATGATCGACGCCGGTGCCATCACCTATTTCAGCATCGTGAAAGATTTGGCCCACGTTGCGGGCTGCTATGAGATGGAAGACTGGATGCTGGTGGACGAGCGCGCGGAACGCTTTCGGCCCTTACTCAACGACGAGTACAGCAATATGTCGCTGTGGGAGATGTTGGGGCCGTTGAGCAATCCGTGTCAGCGCACCAACGAATACCAGCTGTGCCAGCACGCCAATTTGCCAGCGCGCATGTACTCGCTGATTCCCTATGCCATCCTCAAAGACGGTGACTACACCCTGAGCGTGGGCGATCTGGCGCCGGGGGGCACGCATTTGCCGGCCAAGCAGGACCGCTACCGCACGACGCAAGGCGTGCTCACCTTGGCGCAGTACAACGAACGAGCCCGCCATTTCACGCCCGAAACGTGCGGGGAGGACAACCGCTGGCTGTGTGAAAGCTGGCTTAAATATCACCACGACACGCCGGCTGCCGCCGCGCT
>SHZJ01000044.1 GCA_009692365.1 Gammaproteobacteria bacterium | reverse complement strand
GCGGCGGCGATAACTTCGGGATCCCGCACCGAGCCACCCGGCTGGATGACCGCCGTAATACCCAGCGCCCCGGCGGCGTCGACGCCGTCGCGAAAGGGGAAAAAAGCATCAGAGGCCATCACGCAGCCGGCGATAGTCAAGCCTTCGTCAGCCGCTTTGATGCCCGCAATGCGCGCCGAATAAACCCGGCTCATTTGACCCGCGCCCACCCCAATAGTGCGCTCGTCGCGAGCATACACAATGGCGTTTGATTTCACGCATTTGACCACCCGCCAGGCAAACAGCAGGTCGCGCAGTTCGGCCTCACTCGGCGCTCGGCGGGTGACGATTTTGAGATCGGCCACCCCGATAGCGCAGCCGATCGCGTCGCGTTCTTGCACCAATAGCCCACCGCTCACGCGCCGGTAGTCTTGCATCGGCACGTCGGCGGCAGGCTGGCCGACCACCAGCACGCGGATATCTTTTTTACGCTGGCAGATGACCAGCGCCTCGGCGCTCACGCTCGGCGCCACGATGACTTCCACAAACTGGCGGCTCACGATGGCGGCGGCGGTGAGCGCATCGAGCTCGCGATTAAACGCGACGATGCCACCAAACGCTGAGGTGGGGTCGGTGGCATAGGCCAACTCGTAGGCCGAGTGAATATCCAACGCGGCGGCCACCCCGCACGGGTTGGCGTGTTTAACGATGCAGCAAGCCGGGGCGCTGAAAGCCCACACGCACATCAAGGCGGCATCGGTATCGGCGATATTGTTGAAGGACAAAGCCTTGCCGTGCAGCTGGCGCCCCGCGGCAATGGTGCCGGAGGGCGCTTGGGCGTCGGCATAAAAAGCCGCGGACTGGTGAGGATTCTCGCCATAGCGCAAATCCTGCAACTTCGAGACGCGCAAGCGCAGGGTGTCGGGATAAGCTGGAGCAGCGGGAATTTGGGCGGCGAGGTAGTGGGCCACGGCGGTGTCGTAATCTGCCGTGTGCGCATAGGCTTTGGCGGCCAGCCGGAAATGCGTTGCCGCACTCAAGGCACCGTTGGCCACCAGCTCTGCCCCGAGCGCCGCATAGTCCGCAGGATCCACGACCACCGCCACCGCGGCGTGGTTCTTCGCCGCTGCGCGCACCATGGCCGGGCCACCAATATCGATGTTCTCGATGGCGTCCTCGAGGGTGCAATCCGGCTGCGCGATGGTGCTTTGAAAGGGATAGAGGTTCACCACCAGCAGGTCGATGGGGGCGATGTCGAGTTCCGCCATCACCGCGTCATCTACGCCACGACGCCCCAACAGGCCACCGTGAATTTTGGGGTGCAGCGTTTTCACCCTTCCGGCCATGATCTCCGGGAAACCCGTGTGGTCGGAGACCTCGGTCACGCTCAGTCCAGCCTCGCGCAGGGCTTTAGCCGTCCCGCCGGTGGAGAGCAGCGCCACGCCGTGCGCCACGAGCAGGCGGGCGAAATCGAGCAGGCCGTGTTTGTCAGAGACGCTGATTAGCGCGCGCCGAATTGCTGTCATGAGGGCCTTGTCCGCGCGCGGCAGAAACTGGGAGGGCGCGTAGCCTAGCTGGGAATTCCGTGCTTCTCCAGCTTCTTGCGCAAGGTCGCGCGATTGAGCCCAAGGTGCAGCGCGGCCTTCGAAAGATTGCCGCGGGTGCGTCGCATGACTTCTTCGAGTAGGGGACGTTCTAGCTCGTTGAGCACGAGCTCGTACAGACCGCCGGGGTCGTGGCCGTTAAGGGCGCTGAAATAGCGTCCCAAGGCCTCTTTTACATGGAAAGACAGCGGCTGGACGTTTTCTGGCGCGCACTCGGGTAGGAGTGTCGCTGGCGCGCTCACCAAAAATTTTTCCATCAAGCCGCTTCCTTGTGTCGGTGGGCGCGAAGGCCATCTAAAAATGCGAGTTGGGCCGCGGCCTGGTCAAGCGCATTGAATGCCGCACGCACCGCCGGTCCCTGCGGCAGCCAGCGGGCATACCAACCCACATGTTTGCGCGCGAATTTTGTGCCCATGCTGGGGCCATAGAGCCCGTGCAGTGCCGCCACCTGTTCACGGGCGGTGGTGATAACCTCCTGCGCGCTGGGCGGCGGCAGGTTTTTACCGGTGGCCAAGAACACTCGAATGCGCTGAAAAAGCCAGGGGTCGCCCTGCGCCGCGCGCCCCACCATCAGGCCGTCCGCCCCCGTATGGGCCAACACGGCCCGCGCTTTGAGCGGGGAGGTGATGTCGCCATTGGCAATGACCGGAATCGACACCGCCGCCTTCACCTGCGCAATGGTGTCGTACTCCACCTCGCCCCGATAGGCGCATTCGCGGGTCCGGCCGTGCAGTACCAGCGCGGCAATGCCGAGGTCTTCCGCTAGGCGCGCCACGCGCACCGCATTGCGCTGCGTGGGCGACCAACCGGTGCGCGTTTTCAGGGTTACCGGCACCGGCACCGCCGTCACCACCGCTTCCAGAATACGCCGCACGAGGGGTTCGTCCTTCAACAACGCAGAGCCCGCCAATTGCTGGCACACCCGTTTGGCGGGACAGCCCATGTTGATGTCGATAAATTCTGCGCCGGCGGCGACCGCTGCGCGCGCCGCGGCGGCCATTTCGGCGGGCACCGCCCCCGCGATCTGCACTATTCGTGGCGCGGCTTCGCCCGTCACATCGAGCCGGCGGCAGGTTTGGCTGGTCGCCCGTAGAACGAGATTCGCGCTGGTCATTTCGGCGGGCGCATAGCTCGCGCCGTGGCGCCGGCACAGGGCGCGAAACACGCGGTCGCTGATCCCCGCCATGGGGGCGAGGATTAGCGGGGTATCAAAAAAATAATTACCTAACATCATGATAAATAAATCGTTTTTGTTCCTGCCGCACATTTCAGAAGGAAATAATTTACGCGCGAGCCCAAAGCTGCCGCGATGCTGATCGCTGTTAAACGGAAGTTGCCGGGCTGGTGCTCGGGCGTTCGAGCGGGGGGGGCTTGGCTACCGCACCGGCGCAGCCCCAGCCTGTATTTGGCCCCAGCATAGCCACAACGCCGAGGAATCGGAAGTGCCCACCGCTGCGTTGGCGGGGTCGCAGTTCAGAAAAAAGTAAACTCGAAGTTGTCGGCGGGAATGTTGCGGCTGGCGATTTCCAGCACGACGTAAATCGGTACGTTTGACGGCATGCCGCCCGCCAGATGAATCGATTGGTCGAGGTATTCCGCGGGCGCAAATTGCCGCACCCCGAGCGCGGTGCCAACGGGGTCAAATAACCTCAGCTGCAGCATCGGGTAGGCCACCGGGTGGTCTTCCCGATTGACCAGGGTGGCGTTCACCAACAGCGTGTCCTGATATTGCGGGTGGTCGCGCACCTCACGCGCCAGCATGACGACCTTACTGAGCGGCGCCGGGGGCTCGGCTTGGCAACCCACGCGGGCGCACAGCAGCGCCAGCCAAGGGCTTGCTGGTGGATAGTGCGCCAGCCACTGCGCCCGCCAAGTCCAGCCGATTTGCAGCGCGAAAACCAGCAACAGCAGCACCGCGAAGGCCATCCAGGCCGCGCCACCGCGCGCGACGCGCGGCTGTTGCAGCCGGGCTAGATCCGCGCGCAGTACCGCCGGAATGTCGTCTGCGGTGTCCGCCTGCGCCGCCGCGCCGGCGCGGGGATAAGTCCGGGCTTCCTCGTCGGGATAATGCCGCACCGCCGGCGGTTCAGGCGCGGGACGAGCGCCGGCCATCAGCGGCATCGGCGGGGCGGCGACTTCGTCGGCTAGGCGATCGAGGGCCAGAAACACCTGCTCACAGGCACCACAGACCACAAAGCCACGAGCGGCCACCAACTGCTGCGCCTGCAGGCGGAAAGCTGCCAGGCAGTGCGGGCATTGGGTCAGCATGCGCACGGGGCCGGGGGCTTAGGCATGGGCAGTAGCACCGCGCCGGCGACCGCTGACAAACGCCCATTCCTCGCGGTAGCAAGGGGGATCCAATTCAAACCAAGCGCCATACACCGCCTGCACCGCGCTCACCTGCTCGGTGAGCAAACCCGACAAACCAAGGCGGCCGTTGGCGACCAATAGGCTGGCAAAGCGGGCGGCCAACAAGAGCAGAGGATTAAGCAAAATATTGGCCACCAGCACTTCAAACTGGGTGTCGGTCAGGGCGTCGGGCAACACGATGTCGAGGCCCTCACAGGCGTTGCTCTGCGCGTTCGTGCGCGCCACCGCGCAGGCATCCGCATCGATGTCCAAGCCAACTACCCGGGCGGCCCCCAAACGCACGGCGGCGATGGCGAGAATGCCCGAGCCGCAGCCATAGTCCAGCACCCGCGCGCCGGGGAGCGTGGCCAGCGCGCCCAACCAATCCAGACACAAGCCGGTGGTGGGATGGGTGCCAGTGCCGAACGCCATCCCCGGGTCTAGCGTGATCACATGGCGGGCCTGAGCGGGTGGCGTCTGCCAACTCGGGACGACCCACAGGTCGCCGGCAAAACGCCGGGGCACGAACTGCTGACGAAAATGCGCCTGCCAGTCTTGGTCGGCCAAAATGGTGTGCTGCGCCCCCGCGACCGCATGACCCTCGGCGGCTAAGGCTGCCAGCACTGCCAGCGCATCGGTATCCGCCGCAAACAGCGCCTCCACCTCGCAATTAGCCCACAGGGCAGGCTCGGGCTCGCCGGGGCTGGCATAACGCGGCGTGGTGTCGTCGCGCGCCGCGACCGACACCGACAGGGCACCCTGCGCCAGCAGCGCGTCTTCCAGCCGCGGCACAGCGTGATCCGCCGCGGCGACCCACAGTTTTAGCCACGCCGCGCTCAATCCAGCGCCAACCGACGTTCGAGGTAATGGATGTCGGTACCACCGGCCGCAAAGGCCGCATCGCGCACCAGTTCACGGTGCAGGGGGACGTTGGTCACGATGCCATCCACCACCAGTTCATCGAGCGCCGTCGCCATGCGGGCCAGGGCACCGGCGCGGGTTTCACCGTGCACGATGAGCTTGGCCACCAGCGAATCGTAATAAGGCGGCACCACGTAACCATCGTAGAGGTGCGAATCTACCCGCACTCCAGGCCCGCCCGGCGCGTGAAAAATATTGATGCGGCCCGGCGAGGGCCGAAAGGTCTTCGGGTCTTCCGCGTTGATGCGGCATTCGACGGCGTGGCCACGCATCACCACATCCTCCTGCCGCACCGAAAGCGCCAGCCCGGACGCGACCAGCAGCTGCTCCTTGACGATGTCGAAACCGGTCACCATTTCCGTCACCGGATGTTCGACCTGCACGCGGGTGTTCATTTCAATGAAATAAAATTCGCCGTTCTCGTAGAGGAATTCGAACGTGCCGGCCCCGCGATAGCCGATGCGCTGGCAGGCGTCGACGCAACGCTGGCCCATGTAGGCCCGCACGTCAGCCGAGATGCCGGGGGCCGGGGATTCTTCGATCACCTTCTGGTGGCGGCGCTGCATGGAACAATCGCGTTCGCCCAGATAGACGCAGTTGCCGAAGTTGTCGGCCATGACTTGAAATTCGATGTGGCGTGGATGTTCGAGGAATTTCTCCAGATACACCGTATCGTTCTGGAAGGCCGCGAGTGCCTCGGTCTTGGTGAGTTGGATGGCCGCTTTGAGCGCCGCCTCGACGTGCACGACCCGCATGCCGCGCCCGCCGCCGCCGCCGGCGGCTTTGATGATCACCGGGTAGCCAATCTCGCGCCCAAGGCGGAAGTTCTCGGGCATGTCGTCGGTGAGCGGTTTGCCGGAGCCGGGAACACAGGGCATGCCAGCGGCCTTCATGGCGTGGATGGCCAAAATTTTATCGCCCATTAGGCGGATGGTCTCGGGCCGCGGGCCGACGAAAATAAAGCCGCTTTGCTCTACACGCTCGGCGAAATCGGCGTTTTCGGAGAGAAATCCATAACCAGGATGGATGGCGACGGCGTCTGTCACCTCCGCTGCGCTGATCACCGCCGGGATGTTCAGATAGGACTGCGCCGGATGCGGGGGGCCGATGCAAACCGATTCATCCGCGAGCCGAACATGTTTGAGATCCCGGTCGGCGGTGGAATGGACCGCCACCGTGCGGATCCCCAGTTCCCGACACGCGCGCAGCACCCGCAGCGCGATCTCGCCGCGGTTAGCGATGACGACTTTTGACAACATGGGCAAGCCCTAATTAACGACGAATAACGGCTGCTCAAATTCCACCGGGTGGCCGTTCTCCACCAGGATGGAGACCACCGTACCGGCGCGGTCGGCTTCGATGGGGTTCATGATTTTCATCGCCTCGATAATGCACAGCGGGTCACCCACCTTGATCACCTGGCCGATCTTCACGAAAACCGCCGCGTCCGGCGCCGGCGAGGCGTAGTAGGTGCCGACCATCGGCGCGGTAATGACCTGTCCTTCAGGCTTGGGCGGCGCGGCGGCCGGCGGCGCAGGCGACGCCACGGGGGCCGCGACCGGCGCCGGCGCGTGCATCACCGGGGCCAGCAGCCGGCTAGGCGGCAGGCGGCTGATGCGCACGCTTTCCTCGCCCTCTTTGATTTCAATCTCCGCGATCCCCGATTCTTCTAGGAGTTCGATGAGTTTTTTGACTTTGCGGATATCCATGTAGTGTCTCTTAGGCGGCGTCTTCAACCCGGCACACTGCCGAGGTGTCGCGCTGCCGCGCTGATGGCGAATTCGTAACCCTGCGCCCCGAGGCCGGTAATGACCCCGCGCGCGATGTCGGAAAAATACGAGTGCTGACGGAAGTTTTCGCGCGCATGCACGTTCGACAAGTGCACTTCGATAAACGGAATGGCAACGCCCAGCAGGGCATCGCGCAGCGCAATACTCGTGTGGGTGTACGCGCCCGGATTGATCACGATAAAGCCCACGCCGCCATCTTTGGCCGCGTGGATGCGCTCGATGAGCAGGTGTTCGGCGTTGCTTTGGAAGCACTGCAACGCATGGCCCAAACCGCTGGCGTGTGCGCTGGCCTGGGCTTGGAGGTCTGCCAACGTGAGCCGACCGTAGGTTTCCGGCTCGCGGCTGCCCAGCAAATTGAGGTTAGGTCCGTTGAGCAGCAAAATGACGGCCATGGGGAACTCGCAACGACAGGGGCCCAAGTTCCGGGGCCTGCCGGCAGCGCTTGATGCTGCCCTCGCGCGGCCCCGATAGAGCCCCCACGTTAGCACATCCACGGGCGATTCAGCGAGCCTGTTCGACGCTGATGTGCCCACAATAGGCCCCAAGTCACTACTTCGTCAGAGCTGCCGTCAACACCTTCTCGAGCGCCGCCGAGGGCCACTCACCTTGATGGGTATGACGTAGCGCGCCCGCGCGATCAAACACCAAAGTGAAGGGCAGCGCGCCAATTTTATTGCCCTGCGCCTGCATGTAACGGGCAACATCTTCCTCGCCGGCCAGCGTCGGATAGTTAAGCTCGTGCTGGCGCACAAACGCGGCCACTTCGCTGCGACCATCCAGCGCCACCCCGAGAAACTGCACACCCGACTTGCCCAGCCGCCGCTGCAGCTCCATGAAAGCGGGGATTTCTTTTAAGCACGGTGGGCACCAAGTGGCCCAGAAATTCACCACCAGCACCTGGCCGCGCCATTGGGCCAGCGTGCGCGGCTTGCCTTCTAGGTCGTTGAAGCTCGCCGTCAGCGGGTCACTCGCCCCGGCCCCGATGGGGGCCGTGGAAATAGCGTTCGTCCGATGCACGGCGTAACCCCCGCCGGCCGCTATGAGCGCGGCGAGGAAAAATAGAACGCCGCGCTTCATGGGGCGAGGAGTGTGCGCAAGCGCGCACCAAAGTCGGCGGCATTGGTGTAGCCGATCACCCGCAAGTCACGCCGCTCGCGGCCGTGTGAGTCATAGAGCAGCACCGCCGGCGGGCCGAATAATTCAAGCCCGGCCAAGAGCGCCCGGTCGGCCTCATCATTGGCGGTCACATCGACGCGCAGCAGCGAGACCGTCGCCAACTGAGCCAAGACGGCCGGGTTTTCAAACGTGTCGCGCTCTAGGCGTTTGCACTCCACGCACCAGTCCGCATAAGTATCGAGGACCGTCGGCCGCCCGGCCGCGGCCGCGCTGGCCAGTGCGCTCGCCAAATCGGCGGTGGATTTGACCCGCGTAAAGACCGGCTTAAGCTGCGCGGCCGGCCCAGACGAGCGCGCCGCGAACGGGGCCAGCGGCCGAAACACATCCTCAGCGCCCGCCCCCGCCCCCACCAGCAGCAGGCCACCGCAGCCCAGCAACGCGACCCCCAAGGTCTTGCACAGCCGCGCCCAAGCCGAGGCCAACTCCCGCAAGGGCTCCAAGGCGCCGAGAAAAACGCCGGCCCCGATGAGCAGCAAGGCCCAGAGCAGCAGCACCACCGGCGCCGGCAATATTCGCTCTAAAAACCACACCGCCACGCCCAGAGAAATCACCCCGAACACCTGCTGCACCCGCTCCAGCCACGCGCCCGCGCGCGGCAGCAAGTGCCCGGCGGAAGCCCCCACCAGCAGCAGCGGCAACCCCATCCCTAGGCCCATGGCAAACAGCGCCAGCCCCCCGACCAGAGGGCTGCCCTGATGCCCGAGATACAGCAGCGCACCGGCCAGCGGCGGCGCGACGCAAGGCCCCACGATAACGGCGGACAGACTGCCCATGATGGCCACACCCGCCAGACTGCCACCCTGCGTCGCGCGGTTCCTGGCGTCCAAGCGCGCCCGCAGGCCGGCGGGCAGCTGGAGCGGGAAGAATCCGAACATCGACAGCGCCAGTGCCACGAACAGCGCGCTGAAACCCGCTAACACCGCGGGATGTTGAAACGCCGCCTGCAGATTGCGGCCGAACAGGCCGGCCGCCAAACCCACCACCGCGTAGGTCGTGGCCATCGCCAACACATACACGCCTGACAGCAGCAGCCCGCGGCTAGTGCCGGAGCGGCCCTGCTCCCCCACTAAAATGCCCGACAGGATGGGAATCATCGGAAAGACACAGGGGGTTAGGGAGAGCAACAGCCCGAAACCAAAAAAGCTCAGCGCGACCGTGAACACCCCTTGGTTCGCTAAGAGCGTGCCGAGCCGGTCTGCCTCGGAGGCACCGCTCGCCGCCGCCCCGCCGCTCGCCGCCGCCCCGCCGCTCGCCGCCGCCCCGCCGCTCGCCGCCGCCCCGCCGCTCGCCGCCACCGCAAACTTCAGGGTCTTAGCGATGGGTGGGTAGCAAATCGCGTCTTCTGCGCAACCCTGATAGGTCACGCGCAGGGTGACCTCGGTGCGGTTTGGGGCCGGCTGAACCGCCACGGTCGTCTGCACGCTTTGGCGGTAGATTTGGACCCGCCCAAATTCTTCGTCGTCTTTGTCCTCCCCCGGCGGCAAGTCCAGGGGCGCGATGGTCGCCGACCCATCCGGCGAGACCACGCTAAATTTGTCGCGATACAGGTAGTAACCCTTGACGATCGTCCAGCGCAGCGGCAGTTGGCCGTTGGCGAGGTCCTCGTGGGCGAACTCGAAGGCGCGGTCGGGCGGCAGAAATTCGCGCGCGCCGCCGCTGCCCAGTTGCTCGAGTTGTGCGACCAAACCAGCGCAAACCGGCCCCGCTAACGCGAGGGTGCCGGCCAGCAGGATGATGAGAAAATTTCTTCTAGCCACTTTTGACCCGCTCCTGCAACGCGACTCCGAGGGACCGCGTGCATCGCGGGGAGTTCAAGTTAGTCGATGTCCGTCGTGAGGACCGGCTTGCACGCCCGCTAAATCTTGGCGCTTGCCTGTCGCACAGCATGGACTCATTCGCCCCCGCCGGGGCGGGCGGGCGCTAAATGGCGGGGCAACTGCGGCTCGTGGTCAGGGTTGCTGCCGCCGTCAGTTTACCGCTGCCCCGCGCGCCAACGGGACTTGCTCCCCCTCACAGCGCGGCGAGTTTTGCGGCGGCTTGGCGCAGCGTGTCGTCGTTCTTGCAGAAACAAAAGCGCACATAGCGCGCCGCCGGGGGCTGTGCGTAGAACACCGACACGGGAATGGCCGCCACCCCCGCCTGCCGGGTTAGCCACTCGGCAAACGCCACGTCCGGCAGGTCGCTGATCGCGCTGTAGTCGGCCAGCTGGAAATAGGTCCCCGCCGAGGGCGTGGTCACAAACCGCGAGCCGGCCAGCGCCTGCACAAACAGATCGCGCTTGCGCTGATAGAAAGCCGGCAGCTCGCGCAGGTGCTCGGGGTGGTCGCGCATAAAATCGGCGAGCCCGAACTGGATCGGTGTGATGCCCACAAAGGTCACAAACTGGTGCACCCGGCGCAGTTCGGCGGTCAGCGCGGCCGGGGCCACGCAGTAGCCGGTTTTCCAGCCGGTGACGTGGTAGGTCTTGCCGAACGAAGACACCGCAAAAGAGCGCGCCGCCAAGGCCGGGTAGCGCAGCACGCTTTCGTGGTGGCGCCCGTCGAAAATCAGATGCTCGTAGACTTCATCGGCGCAGACGATGAGGTTGTGGTGCTCGGCGAGCGCTTGCAACGCCAGCAAATCCGCCGCCTCTAAGACGCTCCCCGTGGGGTTGTGCGGAGAGTTCACCACGATCATCCGGGTGCGCGGGGTGATGCTATCGGCCACCTGCTGCCAGTCGATGCGGTAGGCCGGCGGCAGTAACGGCAGCCGCACTGCGCAGCCCCCGGCCAGCACGATGGCGGGCTCGTAGCAGTCGTAGGCGGGGTCAAACAGAATGACCTCATCGCCCCGACCCACCACCGCGGTAATCGCGCAGTAAATGGCTTCGGTCGCGCCCGGGGTGATGGTGACCTCGGTGTCGGGTGACACCTCGGCGCCGTACCATTCCAGCACCTTGGCCGCGACGGCGGCGCGCAGCGGGGCAACCCCAGCCATCGGTGGATATTGGTTGAAACCGGCGTCCAAGTAGTGTTTCACCCGGTCTTTGAGCGCCACCGGGCCGTCGTAGTCGGGAAAACCTTGGGAGAGATTAATCGCCCCACAGGCGGCGGCCAGCTGCGACATCACGGTAAAAATGGTGGTGCCGACATGCGGCAGCTTGCTGTGGAATTGGAGCGTCATGCTGGCATTATTCCTCAGGCGCTAGGCGCGCCATAGCCGCGCGTGCAAGCCCACCCGCTGGGAGGAGTGTGATGATGCCCAAACTGCCCTTGTCGTGCGCCGCGCCAAGCGTGCTGCCACCCATTCTGCAGGCGGCGAGCGCGCCGCTGCTCGCGCGCTTTGCCGCGGCGGTGGCGGCCAGCGGGATCTCTGCGGTGCCGGTCGCGGTGGCCGAGAAGCTGGCCGCGGTGTTCGCCGTTAGCCCCTTTGTGGCGGAAGTCGCCATTCGCTCCCCCGCGCGCTGGCTAGCCTCGCTGAACCCGGTGGGGGAATTCGACGGCACGCCGGCGGGCCGGGCGCGCAGGCGCGCGGTGCTGGCGGCGGCGCCGGCAGAAGCCACGCTGCGCGCCGCGCTACGCCAGCACCGCACGCTGGCGCTGGCGCGCAGCGCTTGGTTCGACATTTTGGGTGAGCGCGATCTGGCCGGGGTGCTGGCCGAGCTCTCCGCGCTGGCGCAGGAGTTGGTCGACACGGTGGCGCAGTGGCTGTACCGCGACCTAACGGCGCGTTTTGGCACGCCTACCGAGGAAACCGGCGAGCCCGTGTCGCTCGTCGTTATCGCAATGGGCAAACTGGGCGGCGGGGAGCTTAATTTCTCCTCGGATATCGACCTGATTTTTGCCTACCGGGCCGGCGGTGAAACCCAAGGTGGGCCCCGCACCGTGTCCAACCAGGAATTTTTTGACCGCTTGGGCAAGCGCCTCATCGCCATTCTCAACGACGTCACCGATGATGGCTTCGTCTATCGAGTCGATATGCGCCTGCGACCCTTTGGTGACAGCGGGGCGCTGACGGCGAGCTTTGCCGCGCTCGAGCAATACTATGTGCTGCACGGCCGCGACTGGGAGCGCTACGCGCTGATCAAGGCCCGCGTCATCCACGGCACCCCGGCCGATATCGCGGCCCTTGCGGAAATCACCCGGCCTTTTGTGTATCGCCGTTACTTGGACTTCGGGGCGTTCGAATCGGTGCGCGAAATGAAGGCCCTGATCGATGCGGAAATCGCCCGCGACGGGCTGGCCCGCGACATCAAGCGGGGGGCCGGCGGCATCCGCGAGATCGAATTCATCGCGCAGGCTTTCCAACTCGTGCGCGGTGGCCGCGAGCCGCGCTTACGGGAGTGCGCCTTGCGCCCAGCGCTGGAGGCCTGTGGGGCGCTGGGGCTACTCTCCCCGGCAGACGTGCTGGCCTTACACACGGCCTACGGCTTGTTACGCGTCGCTGAACACCGGCTCCAACAGGTAAACGACGCGCAAACGCAGACCCTGCCGCTCGACCCCTTAGGACAGGCGCGGCTAGCCTTCGGGCTAGGCTATGCCGACTGGGCAACGCTGGAAACCGCGCTCGCTGGCCATCGACTTGCCGTGCGGCAGTGCTTTGAATTGCTGCTACTGCCCAGCCCCCTCGCCGCGGGCCCGCCCTCGGCGTTAGCAGCGGCGTGCCTCGAGCTTTGGCAGGGCCCCGTGCAGGCCGCTGCGGACGCGCTGGCGCGCGTCGGTTTTAGCGACCCGCCCGCGGCCGCCGTGCCGTTGGCGGCGCTGAAAGACCCCCGCTTTCTAGCGCGCTTGTCGGGTCAGGCGCGGGGGCGATTAGACCGGCTCATGCCCCGACTGCTGGCCAGCTGCGCCGTGCGTCCGGAGGGTGCGGTCATTTTGGGCCGAATCGGCGAGCTCGTGCTGAGCGTGGCGCGCCGCTCGGTCTATCTGGCGCTGCTGGCCGACCACGACCTTGCCCTCACGCGCCTGGTCGATTTATGCCAACAAAGCGTGTGGGTGGCGCGGCAAATCGCCCGCTGGCCCATCCTGCTCGACGAACTATTAGACGCTCGCCTCTTGGCCACGCCGCCCACGCGCGCAGAGCTGGTGCTGCGCTTAGACGCCACGCTGGCGGCCATGCCGCCCGGCGATTTGGACGGCTGCATGGACAGTCTGCGGAACTTCAAACACCAGCAAGTGCTGCGCGTGGCGGCCTGCGATCTGTTGGTTGGACTACCGGTCGCGACGGTCAGCAATCACCTCACCTGGATCGCCGAAGTCTTGCTCGAAAAGGCCTTGGCGCTCGCGTGGAACGACCTCGTGGCGCGCTACGGCGAGCCGCTGCTGCTGCCGCGCACCGGCACGCCGGGGGCCGGCTTTGCGGTCATCGCCTACGGCAAACTCGGCGGTCGGGAACTCGGCTACAGCTCAGATCTGGATCTGGTGTTCGTGCACGACAGCGAGGGCGCGGCGCAAACCCGGGGCCCGCGCGTCATCGCCAACGATCTTTTTTTCACCCGGGTCGCCCAGCGGGTCATTCACTTGCTGACCACGCGCACGGCCGCCGGGGCGGCCTACGAACTGGATATTCGCCTGCGCCCTAGCGGCGCCTCGGGACTGCTGGTGACCTCGCTAGCGGCGTTTCGGGATTACCAGTGCTACGCCGCTTGGACCTGGGAGCATCAGGCGCTGCTGCGCGCGCGCGGGCTGGTGGGAAGCCGCACGGTACTCGCGGGCTTCGAGTCGATCCGCGGCGAAGTGCTGAGCTTGGCGCGGCCTGCGGCCAAATTGCGCGCCGAAATCGTGGCGATGCTGCTGCGCGTGCGCCAGCAGCACGACCGCTCAGATGCCCAGTGGTTCGACCTCAAGCACGGGGTCGGCGGTATCACCGATATTGAATTTATGGTGCAATACACCTGCCTTTGCTGGGCCTCGCAGCACGCTGAACTGTGGGCCCAGACCGACAATCTGCGACTGCTCGAGGTCATCGCACGCTTGTCGCTGTGGCCGCGAGATGACTGCCAGTTATTGCACGACGCCTACTTTGCCTATCGCGCGCAAGCCCATCGGTGCGCCTTGCGCGAGGTGGATGGCTTGGTAGCGCAGTCCGCTTTGCAGGCCTGGCGCACCGGGGTTACCGCGGTGTGGCAGCGTCTCATGGTCAACTAAAAACTCGTTTTGGGGAGAGATTTATGAGCTACGCAGATCGCGATGGCGTGATCTGGATGGACGGCGTGATGGTGCCTTGGCGCGAGGCAAACACCCATGTGCTGACCCATTCCCTCCATTACGCGACCGCCGCCTTTGAGGGCATTCGCGCCTATGAAACCCCGCGCGGCACGGCTGTTTTCCGGCTGGAAGAACACATTGCCCGGCTGTTCGACACCACCCATATTCTGGGCATGAAAATACCCTTCACGCAGGCCGAAGTACGCCAAGCGTGTGTGGACTGCGTGCGCGCAAACAAACTGGCAACCGCCTACCTGCGGCCCTTGGCGTTCTACGGCTCGGAGGGGATGGGCCTGCACGCGGAAAATCTCACCGTGCACGTGAGCGTGGCCGCTTGGTTTTGGGGTGCCTATCTGGGCGGCGACGCCCTCGAGAAAGGCATCCGGATCAAGACCTCATCCTTCACCCGGAATCACGTCAACAGCGTGCTGTCGAAAGCCAAGGCCACCGGGAACTACCTCAATTCCATCATGGCGCTGCAGGAAGCCTCGCGCGACGGCTACGACGAAGCGCTGCTGCTGGACAAAGACGGCATGGTCGCCGAGGGCAGCGGTGAAAATATTTTCATGGTGCGCAAAGGCGTGCTCTACACCCCCGATCCGGTGTGCGCGCTAGAAGGCATCACCCGCGAGACCGTGATGCTTTTGGCGCACGAGGCGGGCATCAAGGTGGTCGAGAAGCGCATCACTCGCGATGAAATCTATATCGCCGATGAGGCTTTTTTTACCGGCACCGCGGCCGAAGTCACCCCCATCCGCGAATTGGACAACCGGCCCGTCGGGGCGGGCAAACCCGGCCCCGTTACCCTGCTGCTCCAGCGCGCCTATCTGGATACCGTCCAAGGCCTCCGCGCCTGCCCGCCGAGCTGGCTGACGCTGGTCGCCTGAGCCGCGCCAACGGGTGAAGCCCACCACCCTCGTGTGGCGATTCTGTGACGGCAAGCCCGGTCACGATCGCCAAAGCGCCGGTTTGGTGGCGGCCCTCGCCGCGCACCAACCGACCACTGTGCTCAACCTACCGGCCGCTGACTACCCCCATGCCTGGCGATACTGGTGGCGCGGAGGCTGGCCCGGCGGGGCTGCCGCGCAACGCCCGCAGCTGGTGGTGGGGGCCGGGCGGGCCTGCGCCTGGCCGGTGCTGGCCGCCGCCCGCGCCCAGCAGGCCATGAGCCTGTATCTGATGAACCCGCCGGTGCCGCGTTGCCTATTCGACCTGTGCCTGATCCCGCGTCACGACGGCGTGGCCCCCGGGCGCGGCGTGATCGTCACCGAGGGTGTGCTAAACGACCTCACGGCCAGCACGGGGCCCCGGCTGGGCCCCGTGCTGGTGCTGGTGGGCGGACCCTCACGGCATCACGCCTGGGACGAGGCGGACCTGCTGCGCCAACTAGCCTCGCTGGTGTACGGCACGCCGGCGCGACATTTTCTGATCAGCGACTCCCGCCGCACGCCGGCCTCGACTACCGCGGCACTGCGCGACTTCGTCCAGCCCGGCGTGGCATTGCTGTCCCACACCACGGCGGCAAGCGGGTGGCTGCCCAGCGCGCTCCTCGCCGCACCCTCGGCGTGGGTCACCGCCGACAGTGTCTCGATGCTCTATGAAGCCCAGAGCGCGGGTTGCGCGGTGGGTCTGCTGGCCGTGCCCGCGCGACGCGTCGACCGCATTACGGATCTGGCCGCGGCGCTGCTGGCGAGCGGGCGCGTGAGCTCGCTGTCCCAGTGGTTGGCGGCGGGGCGCCTGCCGCCCCCCGCCGCGCCGCTGGCCGAGGCCGCCCGCGCTAGCCGGTTGGTCGCCGCGCGCCTGCTCGCCGGGCGGGGTGGGTGCTAGGTGTCGCGGTCCCTGAGCGTGGTACAACTGCTGCCCGAACTGGAAGTCGGCGGCGTGGAGCAGGGCACGCTGGAAATTGCGGCAGCGCTGGTCGCGGCCGGACACCGGGCCGTGGTCATTTCCGGCGGCGGGCGTCTGGTACCCCAGCTCGAAGCCCTCGGCGCGACCCATATCACCCTGCCGATTGGCCGCAAGCGCCCCTCCTCCGTGCTGCTCATCCGCCAGCTGCGGGCGCTTTTTGTCCGCGAGCAAATCGACTTGGTGCACGCCCGGTCACGCCTCCCAGCGTGGTTAGGGTACCTGGCGCTAAAAGGCTTGCCGGTGGCGGAACGCCCGCGCTGGGTGACCACCGTCCACGGTCCGTACCGTGTCAATCGATATAGCCAGATCATGGTCAGCGGTGAACGCGTGATCGCCATTTCGCAGTTCATCCGGGGGTACATCGCGCGCGCCTATCCCGCGGTGCCGGCGAGCCGCGTGCGGGTGATCCCCCGGGGGGTCGACCGCGCGCAGTGGCCCGCCGATTACGTCCCACCCGCCGCGTGGCTGGCCGCGTGGCAAGAGCGCCACCCGGCCCTCCGCAGCCAGCCAGCACTGGTGCTGCCGGGGCGCCTGACCCGCTGGAAAGGACCCGAAGATTTCTTAGGCGTGCTGGCACGGCTGCGCGCGCGGGGGCTCGCGGTGCACGGTTTGCTGGCTGGCGGCCCACATCCTCACAAACTGGCATTCGAGCGCTCCCTACGGGCGCTGGCGCGGGAACTCGACGTGGCAGATGACCTCTCGTTTCTGGGTCAGCGTCGCGACCTGCGCGAGGTCATCGCGGTGTCCGCGTGCGCGTTCTCCTTGACCCGCGTGCCCGAGGCCTTCGGTCGCACCACGCTGGAAGCGCTGAGTTTGGGCGTGCCGGTGGTCGGCTACGACCACGGCGGGACCGGCGAAATTCTGCGCGCGGTGTTTCCCGCCGGTTTAGTACCACCGGGCGATTTGGACGCCGCTGCGCAGCGTTGCGCCGACTTTCTGGCGGCCCCGCCGAGCGTGCAGGGGGAGCACGGCTACACCACCGCGCAGCTGCAGGCCGCGACGCTGGCGGTGTATGCGGAGCTGTGCCACGCGCCGCGACCGGACCACGCGCAGGCCAGTGCCCGGGGCTAGCCACCGCCGAGCGGGCCACCAGCACAGCTGGGCTGGACCGCATTTGCGCGGCGCGGTCGCTTAGACTGAGCGCGCTGGGAAGGGGCGCCTAAGCGCCCCCCGCCAACAACCAATCGCCGCCGCACGGCGCTACTGAGCCGCCCGCCGCGCCCCGGTGCTGCGGCGGCACCAGCATCCATCTGTCAACCTGAGGAGTGTTCCATGAGCCCACCGGTAGTTGTGCATTACTTCGACTACAAAAGCCCTTACGCCTATCTGGCCCAGGCCGCGAACGACCAACTCGAGCGGGAATTTGGCATTCAGGTGACGCGGCTGCCCTACACCTTGGACATCCCGAGCTTCTTGGGACGCGCGGAAGTGGATGCAAGTGGGCGCACACTTTTAGATCAACGTAATGATCATCAATGGCGGCGGGTGCGCTACGCCTATATGGACTGCCGCCGCGAAGCCACCCGGCGGGGTTTGATCCTGCGTGGCCCGCGCAAGGTGTTCGATAGCGCCATTGCGCACATCGGCTTTTTATACGCCTGCGAGGTGGGGGTGTGGCGGGCCTACCATGAGGCGGTGTTCAGCGCGTTCTGGCGCCGTGAACTGGATCTTGAAAACCCGCAGGCCATCGCCGAGGTGCTCGCGGGCGCGGGCGCGGCACCGGCCGATTTTCTGGCGTGGCTGGCCGGGGAGGGGCGAACGCGGCACACGCAGCTCCACGCCCAAGCCGAAACCGCCGGGATTTTTGGCGTGCCGAGCTGGCAGGTCGACGGCGAGCTTTTTTGGGGCCCCGAACGACTCGACCGCATCGGCGAGCGCATCGCCGCCCGGCTCGCGGCCAGCGTGCCGCGCTAGGGACGCTCGAAGAGCTCGAATCTTTGGGAGCGCGCCACCCGACGCAGACCCATCGCGAGGAAAGCCGGCGCCCGGCCCGCCTGGCGTGCGGTCAAGACGTAGCGGGCGGTGGCGGGGAGATCGGCGCGGGTGACGGGCCAGCGGCGTTGGGGCGGCTGGAGACCCAAATGAAAATACACCCCGTCGGGCATGGGATTGCTGCGGCGTGGCGCGTCTGGCGGATAGACATGCTCGACGATTTGGACGCTGTTTTGATTGGTCAGAGTGGCCGTCGCCACCAGGGCTTGGAGGGCGAGCAAACCGCGGCGGTTGTCCTGTCCTTTGAGGTGGAGATTCACGGTTAAAACCATCGCCGTCAGCCATAACACAGCGGCCGCCGCGAGCGTCCAGCGCGGCACGACGGGACCCAACCAGCGCGATAACAAGCCGCCCGCCAAGACTGCCACCAACGGGAAGGACGAATACAGATAGCGCAGATCCGGTTCGGGCTTGATCCAAGAAATCCAGTAGTTGAGCAGCAGGAGCGCCATCAGCAGTTGGAAATCCGCGCGCTCGGCGGGTGGGGTGGTGCGCGCAAAAGCCCGCGCGCCCCCGGCGATAAGCCCCGCCAGCACCAGCGGCAACCACACCGCCCAGCGTTGCGCCGGACGGCTCACATACTCGAGCCAGGCTGACTCAAAGGGCGTCAGCGCCAGATTGCCATCGCCCTTCCAAAAGTCCTGCCGGAGCTGCAGGCCCAATTGTTCCCCGTGCGAGAACCACAAATAGCCGTACCAAGCCGCCGGCAGCAGCAGCAGGAGCGACCAATAACGCAAGCCCGGCGCAACCTGTCGCCTCGACCCCAGGGCGTGGGCGTGGAGGGCAAACACCGGCAGCATGGTCAAAACCACCGGCCCTTTAGTCAGCAGGGACAGGGCGATACCGCCGCATAAAGCCGCGACCCCGCGCCGGGTGCCGATCGCAAGATAGCCCCACAGCATCGCCAGGGCGCTGAACGTCATCAGGGATTCCAAGCGAAAGGTGTTCGTATATTGCAGGTACATCCCGTTGGTCAAAAAAATCAGCGCGGCGAACCACGCGGCGGTCTGCGTTTGGTAGTACCGGCGGGCGAGCAAGTAGGTCCATACCACGCAGCCCAACCCCGCCAAACGCGAGGCCAGGGTGACGGCAAAAGTGTTGTAGCCAAACAGCCAACAATTGGCCGCGCTCCACCACAGCGCCAAGGGCGGCTTGAGCAGATAGCCCTGTGCCCCCAGAAAAGGGGCTAATAGATCGCGACGCTCGGCAATTTCTCGGGCCAAAGCGGCGTACAGCGTGGCGAGCCCGTGCAGTTCTTGCACCTCCACGCCGCAGAAAGTCAGCGTGAGCGCGATCAGCAACAGCAGCGGCAGGGCCACCCGGCGGTGCAGCTTAGGAGGAGCGAGGCTCATTAGGGGCGACCGTAAAGCTAAGCGCGGGAGGGTAATAAAAATCCACCGTCCCTGCTACTCTCCGCGTTCCCGCGCCCGTGCGGCGCGCTGCTAAGGCGGAGGCTTATGTCAGTGCGGTTTTGTGATGCGCGCCCCGGGTGCCCGGCGCTGCCAGCCGCCGGGGTGGGGGTATTTTTGGCGCTGATGCCGCCTTTGATGGTCATCGCGCCCTCGCCCACCGGGGTGCTGGCGCCCCTGTATGCGCTCATTTTTCTCGGCCGCTATTGGCGCCATCTACCGCTGGAGCGCCTCCGCCAAGCACCCGCGTGCCGGGCCCTGATCTTGGTAACGCTGTGGGGAGTGGCCAGCGCCCTGTGGGCCTGCAACCCGAGCATGGCGGCCACGAAAGCGCTGGCTTTTGTGGCGGTTTCGCTGCCGCTGCTCGTGCTCGCACTCCTGCCGCAGGTGTCTGGCGCCACGCTGGCTGCCAAGAGCTTCGTCGGCGGCCTGTGCGTCGCGGCGGTGCTCCTCGCCGGCCAGACCTATGGCGATGTGCTGTTACGCAGCGGGCTGCCGGGCGCCCGGGAGGTCGTCGCCGCCATTAAGATTAACGTCCCAGCCGCCGCGCTGGCCATCAGCTGCTGGTTGCTGCCACAGGCCAGTGCGGGTTTGAGTCGGCCGTGGCGCAGGGCGGCGGGCGCGGCGCTGCTGTTGGTGGGGTGCGCGGTTTTCGCAGGTGATGGTTCGGCACCACGGCTGGGCTTTGTTATAGGTGGGCTGACCCTCGGACTGGCCTGGCTACGCCCGCGAGCCGCCATGGTGCTGCTGGTCTCCGGGGTGCTGCTGGCGCACCTCGGAGCACCCCTCTTGGGGCCTTCTGAGTTCGGGCAGAAAGTTTTCCAGCCGCTGTCGTGGCGCCATCGCATGGACATCTGGCAACTGGCCGGCGAGTTAATTATCGAGCGTCCACTGCTGGGTTATGGTTTTGGTAATAGCGGAGAAATTCCGGCCCGGGCGGGTGTGTTGCCGCTCTCCCAGCGGCGGGCAGCCATGCCGCTGTACCCGCACAACGTGCCTTTGCAGGCACAGCTAGAGCTTGGGGTGCTGGGGGTGGTGGCGTTCTACAGCTGTTTGGGCTACTTGCTGCAGTGCCTGTGGCGTTTGCCGCGCGCCGTGCAGACCACCGGCGTGGCCCTGCTTGCGGCCGCCTTAAGCGTGTGGTGCGTGGGCTATCCGCTGTGGCGTGCGACCTGGATAGCTTGGCTTTATGTCACCGCCGTCGCGTTTCAGGCGACCCGCCAAGGCTGGGGACAGCGTGCTGCGATAGCGCCCGGCCCCAAGGTCTGACCAAGTGACCCGCAGGCCGGCCTGAGCTAGCGCAAGAGGACAAAAATTCTTTTCCGCACGCCGTCTACCCAGCGCTGCCAGCGACGGGCGATCCGGACCGCCAAGGGGTAGCCTTTATGCCGACCAGCGGGCCGGGCGCCGATACTCGTGCCCAGCGCTGCGCGTTGCCGAACCGGGAGCGGTCTAACCACATACGGGACGATGCCATTTTCCCAAAAGCGGTCCATGGTGTGGTCCAACGGCATAAAAATCCGCCGCCCATAGTCCAGCAACCGGCGCGCGCCGGTCTGGCGCATGAGATAGGCACCGGATCCCAGAACATGGATGTTGAGCTCAACCAACGTACCCGCCATCAGCGTCTTGATCGGGCGACCGCGGTCTTTCAGGGTTTTCGGATCGAGCACCCGGTTACGCTGAGACTCTAGCCGGACCACCAGCCACGGCGGTGAGGGGTCGGCCAGCAGCTCGGCAATAAGCTGCGGGAAGTTGGCGCTAATCTCCAAGTCATCTTCCAAGATCAGCGCGACTTCCAGCTGCTCGCGCACCATGCGCTCCCACAAGCGGTAGTGGCTCAAATAGCAGGCTATCTCGGTATCCATCATCGCCACGCCGTAAACGCGCAACGCGCGCGCCGGGTCGTAGGCGGCCCGGTCAGCTGCGCTCAGACGACGGCCGTCGACGCCCGGCACCAGCTCCGCCCGCAGACCCAAACGCTGCAGCAGCACCTGCATATGCGCGCGACGCGCTTCATCGTGCGTTAAATTGATAACGAAAATGGGCAGCTCGAGCATTCAGCAGCGCCGCCGTTTTCGCCACCGCTGCCCGCGCCGCCCCAACGCCACGGGAACCTGCGCCGGGCCGGCCGGCCGGCGTCGCGTCAAGCTGCCGGGCGAGGCGGGGCGGGGGCTCAAGCGCCTGCCACCGGCTGTGCTCGTTGTTGCCTACTCATCAAGACTCCTCCGTGCGGAATTTTTTTGGTGCCTTGCGCCCGCCAATCCTGCCACCGCGTGCGGTCGTCTTGGGCGCGGCCGACACCCCAGGCGCCGGCGTTGTCAGGCTAGCTTGGGCTCAGTCCAGACCCGCCGCGAGGCCGCCGAGATGCGCCCGCAAACTCATCGCCACCTCGGCCGGGGCGAGCGCCGCAAGGTCCGCTCCGGGCGCGCACACGATCGCCGCACGCGCCCCCCAAGGCCGGTAGCGGGCCGGGCGACCCGGGCCAAAAACGGTCAGGGTAGGCACGCGACAGGCGGCCGCGATGTGCCCTAAGCCTGAATCATTGCCCACAAACGCGTGGCACTGCTCGAGCAGTGCCACGGCCTGCACGAGGCTAGTCTGGCCCGCGAGATCGATACTCGGCAGCGGCGCGGATGCCTGCAAGGCCGCCGCCGCTGCGCGGTCGCCCGCACTACCCAGCACCACCAGCGCGTCGAAATCTGCGGCCAGCAGATTGACCAGCGTGATGTAGTGGGCGATCGGCCAGCACTTGCCGGCCCAATTGGCCCCGGGCGCGATCACCAGGCGCCGTCCCGGGACGCGCTGGAGTTGTGCTTGCGCGCGCGCGCGGCTTTCTGCGTTGGTCCAAACGCTGGGCGCGGGAATGCCCGGAGACCCGCTTAGCAAGCGCGCGCCGACCGCAAAGTGCTGCTCTACGGCATGCTCGCCGGCCGGCCTCGCCAGCCATCTCAGGCTGCGGAGATTGGCATGTAGGACCCACGGCAGAAAGTCAGTTCTCAGGTCGACGATAGCCTCATAGCGGCGCGCGCGCAGGGCGGCGATCAAGGCGAGCAGGCCGCGGTTGCCCGCCGGTTTATCGCGGTGGAATAAATCGCCGAGAAAAGGACAGTGGACCAACAAATCGCTAGAGCGCCGGTCGGCCACAATATCGATTTTAGCGCCGCTAAACGCCTCGTGTAGGGCGACCAGGGTCGGCGTGGTCATCACCAGATCGCCGATATTACTCAAAGTGACAAACAGCAGGCGGGTCATGTGAGGCGCGTGCCGGCGGGGCGATAGGGTGCTGGGGCAAGCATGGGGCGACTATTTGCCGATGCAGAAAGTCGCGAAAATCGCGCCCAACAGGTCCTCCGTCGTGTACACGCCGGTCAACTCCTCGAGGAGGGCGTGGGCTAGACGCAGGTGCTCACAGGCGAGCTCTATCGCCGCCGCACTAAATTGTGTTTCGGCCTCGGCAATAGCCTGCGCGGTTTTTTCTAGCGCCCGCACGTGGCGCGCGCGCGCGGTGAACGGCACTTCCCCAATATCTGCTAACCCGGCAGCGGCCAGCAGTGCTGCGCGCAGCAGCGGGATCCCCTGCCCCAACAGCGCGGAAATCCAAACCTCCGCGCCTGCGACGGCCGCGCTGGTTGGCGCGCTGGCGTCAACGAGGTCGATTTTATTGATTACCCGCAGCACGCTCTGGCCACGCGCCAGGGCGGCGAGGATTTCCGGCGGGTCGGGCGCTTGTAACGCCTCCGCGCTAATGACATGGATAATGAGGTCCGCGTTGAGGGCGCGGGCGCGGGCGCGGCGCACACCTTCTTGCTCAATAAGGTCGTCGGTATCGCGCAAGCCCGCCGTGTCGGCAAGACGGAACATCACGCCGTCCACGTCTACATCCACGCTCAACACATCGCGTGTGGTGCCTGCGAGCGGGGTGACAATTGCGCGGTCTTCACCACACAGCCGGTTGAGCAGTGTGGACTTACCGGTATTGGGTAGCCCCAGAATCGCCACTTCAACGCCTTCCGCCAACCGTGCGCCGGCGAAGGCTTGCGCCAGCAGGTTTTGCAGGTCGCGACGCAGGCTGGCGAAGCGTTTCGCGGTATCCGCGTCAGCTGAAAGCTCGGGCGTGTCGTCGGCAAAATCGATCTCCGCTTCCAGCCTCACCCGCAGCGCAATGAGCTGTTGGGCGATGCCCGCCACCGCTTGCGAGAAATCGCCAGCGCAAGCGCGCGCAGCGGCGCGGGCTGCTTGGGCGCTGGAACTCTCGATCAGAGAAGCCACCGCTTCGGCCTGCAGCAGGTCTAGTTTGCCGTTGAGGAACGCCCGTTCCGTAAATTCGCCGGGGCGGGCCTGACGCGCGCCGGCCGCACAGCAGGCGTTGAGTAATTCCCGCAGCACCGCCGGGCCGCCGTGGGCCTGAAGTTCCACCATGTCCTCGCCCGTATAGGAGGCGGGCGCCGGAAAAAACAGGCACAGACCCTGGTCGATAAGCGGCCCGCTTGGGGCCCGCAACGCGCGCAGCGCGGCCAGTCGCGGGGGCGGCAGCGAGCCCGCCAGCTGGACCGCGATGTGAGATGAAGCAGGCCCAGATAAGCGCACGATGCCGACCGCCCCTCGCCCTGGCGCGGTAGCAATGGCGGCGATGGTCGGGGGTTCGGCGGGCACGATTTTCCGTTATTTCAGGAACGTGTTGGTGCGGCGGCGGCGGCTTCTATTTGACGGGTCACATAGTACTGCTGCGAAATAGAGAGCACGTTATTCACCAACCAGTAAAGCACCAGACCGGCGGGGAAAAAAGCAAAGAAAACGCCAAACGCTAGCGGCATGATTTGCATTACTTTCGCCTGAATGGGATCCGGTGGCGTGGGATTCATGCGGGTCTGCAGCCACATGCTGATCAACATCAAGACGGGCAGCACGTAGTAGGGGTCTTTGATGGAAAGATCCTGGATCCAGAACATGAAAGGCGCCTGGCGCAGCTCAACGCTTTCGAGAATCATCCAGTACAGCGAAATGAACACCGGGATTTGCACCACGATGGGCAAACAACCGCCCAGCGGATTAATTTTTTCCTGCTTGTAGAGTTCCATCATCCCTTGGTTCATGCGGGCCTTGTCGTCGCCATAGCGCTCGCGCAGTTGCAGCAGGCGCGGTTGTACCACGCGCATCTTCGCCATCGAGCGATAGCCGGCAGCGGAGAGCGGGAAGAACGCGAGCTTGATGAGGAGGGTCAGGACGACAATCGACCACCCCCAATTACCCAGCAGCAGGTCCAGCTGATGGAGCGTCCAGAACAAGCCCTTCGCAATAAACCAGAGTACGCCGTAATCGACGGTTAATTCGAGTCCAGGCGCCACGTTGGGCAACACGTCTTGCAGCTTTGGGCCTAAATACAGGCGCGATTCAACCACCACGCTG
The DNA here is from genome assembly GCA_009692365.1 of Gammaproteobacteria bacterium. Taxonomy (GTDB): domain Bacteria; phylum Pseudomonadota; class Gammaproteobacteria. The sequence continues at coordinate 3,277 of SHZJ01000044.1, read as the reverse complement.
CCGTTAGGTGCGAGCTCGGTTTCCGGGCCGTAATAGCCCACGACATAGCGGTCGGAGCCAATTAAGAAAGAATAATAATGTTGTTGCGCCGCCGGCGCGGGCAGCAGCGCCGCCACAAAATAGTGTTCCACCATCGCTAACCAGCCGTCGGCCGCGGTTCTATCCAACGGCTCTTCAGCCAGCTTGTCAAAATCAAACTTCTCATAGCGGTTCGCGGGGGAAGACAGCGCCACCCCGGTGAAGGTAGGCACCAATTGGTGACCCGTCGGGACCACGACGCGCTGCAGTTGCTGGTAGTGGTGAAACTTCCACGGCTCGCTGCTGGCGTTCTCCACCTTGAAGCGCTCGGTGACTTCGTAGCTACCGCGCTGAAAGCGCAGCGTTTTCGTGACCCGAACCCCGGCGGGAGACTGCCAATATAGCGGCACTTCGAGCGTCTGAGCGTCGCCGGACAGCGTGTAGGAATGACTGTCGACGTGGAATTCGGCGTAGTGATCGGCACTGGCACCGTCCGTTTTAATGCCGCTCTGGGCGACAAAATCACGCGTAGCGCTTTGGTCTAGGAGCGCGAATAGGTGTTTTTTATCACTCTCCGACAGGGGATATTTGCGCAGGTAGAGCCGCTGGAAAGTGCCGCCGACGGGGTTGATTTCCAGCGAGAATACGTCTGTCTCGACCGTCACCGGCGCGCGGCTTGACGGCGCGCTCAAGGCCGCTGCAGGGGGGGGGGCGGGCGCCACTGGGACGGCGGGCAATGGCGGTCCATCGGTTGCGCGCACGACCGGCGTGCTCGGCCGCGCGGCGGGGGGCTGGCTGAGCGCCAGCGGGGAGTCCGGGTAATCGCGCTGCCAAGTATCCCAGAGCACGAGGGCCATAAAGCTCAGAATAACCACCAAGACTAGGCGTAGGTTTTCAATCGTCATCCGAGCGTGCTTTCCGTTGTGGTCAGAAATTGTTTAGAAAAAAAGATCAGTGATTGCCAGCGTTTATCGAGCGCGCCGCCGAGTAAAAGACGGTTCGCCGTCGCGCTCGTGGGCTTTGCTAACACCACGATATCCAGCGCCGTGGTGCGCACCGCGGACTGGCGGAAGCTCTCGCGGAGGAGGCGTTTAAGCCGATTGCGGTCTACTGCACGGCAAGAGACCTTTTTGCTGACGGCAATCCCAAGTCTGGCGTGACCCAGCGCGTTAGGGTGCGCTATCACCGTGAAATAGGCGTCTGAGGCGCGCGTTCCGAGGCGGAACAGCACGTCAAATTCCGCCGCAACGCGCAGGCGCTGGGCCTGCGTGTAGCCGCTAGATAGGTTGTTCAGACCTGGGTGAGACGCTGCCGGCCTTTGGCACGGCGGGCGCGGATGACATTCCGACCGCCACGGGTTCTCATTCTGGCGCGAAAACCATGGGCGCGGGCGCGTTTTAATTTGCTGGGCTGATAGGTGCGTTTCATGTGCTTTGTCTCTAATCGTCACGCGGCCGTGTTGATGGGGGTGGGGCGCACGGCTTTCTGGCGGCAGATGGTACGAGCCGCAGACGAGGGGTGTCAAACAAAACCGGTCGCCAGCACCGTTGCGGGCGCGTGGTCAGGTCTCCGGCGGGGGTATAGACTGGCCAGTCAATCGGTGTTCTAGGGCAACCCCAGATGAGTCACTTGTGGCAGCGCTGTCTAGCGAGACTTGAGGAAGAGCTGACGGCTCAGCAGTACAACACTTGGATACGGCCCTTAGCCGCGAGCGAGAAAGCAGGTCAACTTGAGCTAGGGGCGCCTAACCGTTTCGTGTTGGATTGGGTGCGCGACAAGTACTGGCTGCGAATTGTCGACTTCGTCGCGCAAGAAGCGGGTACCGCGACCGCCGTCCAACTGGTCGTGTTGGAAAATGCTTCGTTGCCTGAGCTGGCACCGCCAGCCGTTAAGCTGGCTACGCCGGGCGAGGAGGCCCCGACGACGCGGGGTAAAAAACGCCTGGTGACGACGGTGCGAAAAGACTTCTCTTTCGACAACTTCATCGAAGGAAAATCTAACCAGTTGGCGCGGGCTGCATCGATCCAAGTGGGGGAAAACCCTGGCAAGTCCTACAACCCGTTGTTTATTTGCGGCGGGGTAGGCTTAGGCAAGACCCACCTCATGCATGCGGTGGGCAACCACATTCTGCTCCATCGGCCCCACGCCAAGGTAGCCTATCTGCACTCAGAACGGTTCGTCGGCGACATGGTGCGGGCGCTCCAGCACAACACCATCAACGAATTTAAAAAATATTACCGCTCGGTGGATGCGCTTTTAATCGACGACATCCAGTTTTTCGCCGGTAAGGAGCGCTCGCAAGAAGAACTTTTCCATACCTTCAACGCCTTGCTGGAAAGTCAGCAGCAAATCGTACTGACCTGCGACCGCTACCCGAAAGAAGTAATCGGGGTGGAAGATCGCCTGAAATCGAGGTTTGGCTGGGGGCTAACCGTCGCCATCGAGCCACCCGAACTGGAGACGCGGGTCGCCATTTTGCTGAGCAAAGCGGAGACCACGACCATCCGGTTGCCGCATGAAGTCGCGTTTTTTATCGGTAAGCGCTTTAAGTCGAACATCCGGGAGCTAGAGGGCGCGCTCCATCGGGTGATCGCCAAGTCTAATTTTGCCGGTCAACGTGATATCACGCTGGAGTTTGCCAAAGAGGCGTTAAAAGATCTTTTAGCGCTCCAGGATAAACAGGTAAGCATTGAAAACATTCAGAAAACGGTAGCTGAATACTATAAAATGCGGGTGGCAGATCTACTGTCGAAACGACGCAATCGCTCCGTTGCAAGACCGCGGCAACTCGCGATGACACTCGCGAAAGAACTGACGAATCATAGCTTGCCCGAAATCGGGGATGCCTTTGGCGGTCGTGACCACACGACGGTGATCCATGCGTGCCGCAAGATCGCAGAATTGCGCAAGACCGAAGAGCGGCTAAATGGAGACTACGTCAACATTGAGAGAATTCTCACCAACTAAGGGCTTAACCTGTGGATAAGCGGTGAATGCCTCAGTGAACAGCTAGCGGGCAGGGTAGGGAGCCGCAGGCCAACGGCAGTTATCCACAGGTTGAATGGTCGAAAATTCAAAATTAAACGATTGAAATTTAAAAATAAGAACCTATCTTTCAGTGAGAACCATCCTCTTATAACCATTACAATGTGTATGAGTAAATGAAGATAACAGTCACCAGAGAAACCTTACTGCCGGCCTTACAGGCGGTCAGTAACGTCGTTGAGAGACGTCAATCAACCCCGATCTTGGCCAACGT
>SHZJ01000043.1 GCA_009692365.1 Gammaproteobacteria bacterium | reverse complement strand
TTGCCTGCAAACCCGCCGCCCCATCGACGCCCATGCCGGTCAACAGCACGCCCACTGCGTTTGCACCCGCGGCGCTCGCTACCGACTGAAAAAGGACGTCCACCGACGGCCGATGCCGATTGATGGGCGGCGTGTCTTCCAACCGGCAAGTGAAGCACGAACCACGGCGCACGATGCGCAAGTGTTGGTCGCCTGGCGACAGGTAAGCGTGTCCCTGCAGCACATGCTGACCATCGTCTGCCAAGACAACTTTCATGTCGGAACAGCTGTCTAAGCGGCGTGCAAAAGGTTCACTAAACGCGGCCGGCAGGTGCTGCACTATGACCACCGCCGGTGCATCCGCGGGCATGCCTTGCAGCATTTCCCGCAGTGCTTCGGTGCCACCGGTCGAGGCACCGACCGCGATCAGACGTTCGGTGGTTCGGTAGGTGAGTCCTCCAGCCGGCGGCCGCCAAGCCGGTCGACGCGGCTCCCCCGTGCGACCCAAATCCAGCGGTGGCCGCACCTTTGCGCAACTTGCAAGACGGATCTTGTTGATAATTTCCTCGCTGTAATCCCGCAGGCCTTGTTCGATGCCCATCGTCGGCTTGGTGACAAAATCTACCGCCCCGAGTTCCAGCGCGTTCAGGGTGACTTCGGCTCCTTGGGTCGTCAGCGAGGAGATCATGATGACCGGCATCGGCCGCAGGCGCATCACGTTACGCAGAAAGCTCACGCCGTCCATGCGCGGCATTTCCACGTCCAGCGTCAGCACGTCCGGGTTTAAACGTTTGATGTCAGAGCGGGCCAAGTACGGGTCGGCGGCGGTCCCTACCACTTCAAAGTCGGGCTGGCTGCTAAGAATTTGCGCGAGCACCTGGCGCACCAGCGCCGAGTCATCGATGATCAGAATTCTGATTCTTTTCATTTATGGACTGTCACGATCAAAGATCTCCACGAGCCCTTGTTGCGGCCTGCGTGCCAAATTCGCGGAGTACTGCCGTTCCCGCTCCGCAATAGTGCTGTTGGTCATATTGTCTAGGAGTTTAATTTGCGCCCGCCCCGTCAGCGGGTGGAAACACAGCTTACGCGGCAGGTCGCCGCCGAGGTGCTCACCGACGACTTGGAGCGACTCCAGTAGAAGGTACTGCCGAACAAAAGCGATGTTTCGCAGGCCGATGTCCGTGGTCTGCCGCAGCACCCGACCCCCCCCGGCAATCTTGGCGAGCAAACGAGCGCGCTTGCCCCCGTGCTGCAAAATGCCGTTAATCAGAAATTCCATCGCAAACAGGCCGTAGCGCGTGGCGTCGTTTGGACTCTTCAGATCGAACTCAAAGCCTTCGCCCGGCTCGGGCAGCATGAAATGATTGACCCCCCCTACCCCCGCTACCGGGTCCCAGACACAGGCCGAAACGCAGGAACCCAAAGTCGTCAGCATAAATTCGTCCTGGCAACTGACGTAGAACTCACCGGGCATCACCTTAGCGGCCATCGACAGCCGGGTCCGGTCCCAGTAGCGGTTGATGTGTCCAAAGCCTGGCAGCACCCGTCTCATGGGCGGTCGGGTGCCAGTCATTGCGAGCCTTCTGAAGGCGAGATCTTCCGATAGGTGGTGCGGCCCACCAACTCAAACTGGTCGCTCACGCCATAGAGGGTTTCAGAGTGGCCAATGATGAGGTGACCATCTGGCGCGAGGAGTTCGGCGTAGCGATCAAACAGGCGCCGCTGGGTCGGTTTATCGAAATAAATGACGACATTGCGACAAAAGATAAGATCCAGAGGACCTTTCATCGGCCAACTGTCCATGAGGTTCAGTGGCAAAAAATTAATGACCTGCCGCAGTGCCGGCACCACGCAGGCGTGGTTTTGGTGTGGGTCTTTGCCCCGTCGAAACCAACGCCGTCGCTGGGGGGCACTCAGGGCTAGCACCGGCTCGAGGCCGTAAATTCCCGCGGCGGCATGGGCCAACACATTGGTGTCGATATCCGTCGCTAAAATCTTCACATCGTGGCAAGCCGCGACGGGCAAGGCGTCCAGCAGCGTCATGGCGAGGCTATAAGGCTCCTCTCCGGTAGAGCAACCCGCCGACCAGCAGCGCAGGCGGGGTGCGGCGCCACGCGTGGCTCGCCAGTTCGGCAGCAGGTGGTCGCGAATGAAGTCAAAATGATGCGGCTCGCGGAAGAACGAGGTGAGATTGGTCGTGATGGCGTTGATAAAATCGCCTAATTCCTCGTGAGGCTGTTGCGTCAACAGGTCGCAGTACGCGTCAAAACCAGTCAGCTTGAGTGCCCGCAAGCGGCGCGTAATCCGCCCATACACCAAGTCCCGCTTGGCCTCCGTCAAATTGATGCCGGCGTGCTTGCCGGCCAGTTGCCGCAAGAACTGGAAGTGCCGGTCGAGAAACTCGAACTCGCGTTCGATGGTCGGCAATTTGTTCGGCCGGCGTGGGGACAGCGTCATGCCGCTGCCGTTGAGTATGGTCCAGCTGGCGAAACCAACTCGGCAGTCAAACCGATATAGCCGGCATAGCGCAGAAAATCTTCGCTCGGTCTCACCAGTTGCAATTCTCCGCCGCTCAGCCGGGCATCCCGCCGTGCCGCCAAGAGGCATTGGAGGCTGGCGCCGTCGATAGCCCGCACCGCGCTGCAATCGACCTCTATGCTCGGCTCGGTAGCGTCCAGTAAAGCGGCGAGCGCGGCAGAAAGTTCAGCCACCCCGGCAATTTGGACGCTCTCGCCGAGCGTCAACAATTTCTCGCTCATCGCTTGCCTCTCTAGCTCGAACAACCTGACGATTCGGCGTGCCCTCAGGACAAAATTTAAACTTCTGCGACCGCATCCACCGCCGCCGTCACCGCATCTCCGAACGCATCGTCATTGCTCACCAAATAATCGATGTCGAGCAAGATCACCATTTTCTCCTCGATCATGGCGAGGCCCTTAACATAGTCCGTCCGGATTTGACCGCCAAAATCTGGGGTGGACTGGAACTCCGCCGCCGGAATGTTGTAGACGTCCGATACCGCGTCCACCACAAACCCCATCGTGCGTTCGCGGCCCTCGTCGTTGCGAATCCTGAGGACAATGATCACCGTGGTTGCGTTGTGCTCGATGGCTTCCATCCCAAAACGCAGCCGCAACTCGAGCACCGGCATGATAGTGCCGCGCAGGTTGATCACCCCGCAGATGTAGTCGGGCGTATTTGGAATTTCGGTGGCCCGCTCCCAACCTTTGATTTCCTGCACCCGTAGGATGTCGACGCCGTATTCTTCACCGTTGAGAATGAAGGTCAAAAATTGACCCCCCAAGGCCGCGTCGGCAGCGGTAGCGCGGGCGATTTCTGCGTTCATAGCTAGTTTTCCTCTCAAGCCACCTTGGGCGTGGCGTGCACTAACGGGTTGTGGTCGGAGTCCTCCCGGCACAGGCGGACCAAACCGTTCATATCCAGAATCATCGCCACCGTGCCATTACCTAAGATGGTGGCACCGGAAATACCCTCTACCTGGCGGAAGTTGGTTTGCAAACTTTTCACGACAACCTGCTGCTGGCCCAGCAACTCATCGACTAAGAGCGCAATCTTGCGGCCGTCGGCTTCCACCACGACCAACAGACCCTTGAGGATGTCATCGGAATCCGGGTCGACGGCAAAAAGACTGTGCAAGCGCACGATGGGAAGGTATTCGGTCCGCAGTCGATAGATATCCGTCTGGCCGGCTACGGAGGTCAAGCAGTCGGCGCGAATTTGCAAGCTCTCGATGATTGTGACCAGCGAAATGATGTACACGTGATGGCCCACCCGCACCAACTGGCCATCCAAAATAGCGAGCGTGAGCGGCAAACGAATTCGAAAGAGAGCGCCGCGTCCGGCGACCGACTCCACGTCCACCGAACCACCCAACTCGTTGATATTCCGCCGCACAACATCCATGCCGACACCCCGCCCGGAGACCTCGGTAACGATGGCGGCAGTGGAGAAACCCGGCGCGAAAATGCACTGGTAGATTTGCGCCTCGGTGGGATGCCCGTGCGCATCTAGAAGGCCGCGCTCGCGGGCTTTGGCGAGAATAAGATCGCGGTTGAGGCCGGTGCCGTCATCGCTAATTTCGACCACAATAGTGCCGCCTTCGTGGAAGGCGTTTAGCGTCAGCGTGCCGCACGCGGGCTTGCCGCTGGCGACCCGCTCCGCCGGAGTCTCCAAGCCGTGGTCCAGGGCGTTGCGCACCAAGTGCGTCAGAGGGTCGCCCAGCTTCTCCAACACGGTTTTATCCAGTTCGGTGGTCTCGCCCAGGAGCTTTAGTTGAACTTCCTTGCCCAGTTTGGTGGAGAGGTCGCGCACCAGGCGCGGGAATCGATTAAAGGAAAAGCTAATGGCCATCATGCGGATATTCATGATGCCTTCTTGGAGGTCGCGCGTGTTGCGCTCCAAGAGGACCAAGCCATCGTGCAGGTCTTTCAGTTTGTGGGGCGAAAAATCGACGCTCAATTCGCTCAGCATCGATTGGGTAATCACCAACTGGCCAATCATATTGATGAGCGCGTCAACTTTTTCGATGTCGACTCGGATAGAGGATCCGCCGCCCGCCGCACGCTCTTTGCGCTCACCTAGTCGGCGGTCGAGTTGCCGCCGATCGCTATTGCGGGGGTCGTCAACGGCGGGCGCGGGCGCTAGGAACGGGGCGGTTTCGGCGCTCGCAGGCAGCAAGCCCAGCGGGGTAATCACGATGTCCGCATCGTCATCCACCCACTCAAACACTTCACGCACGGCGGCTTCTGAGATTGGGGCGTGGAGATCGATGTCCCAAGCGAGGTAACAGATTTCAGGGTCGAAAGCGGCCCGCGCGGGTAGACGCGTGGCATCACAGACCACCGTGCAAGGCCCGAGCGCGAAGAGTTCTCGCAGCAACCGGGCGGGGTCGTTGCCGGTCATGAAAAGTTGCGGGTGGGGCGCAAAGTGCACCCTCCAGCCAGTCGCTGCCGGGGCGTTGAGCGCCGGGGTGCTGGTGCGCGGCGAGGCGTCAAAAAAATTGTCCTGCAACAAATCCTGTAAGCAGGCTAGGGTGTCGTCGATGTCCGCCTGCTGAACGCTGGTATCGTCGCGGGTGGCGACCACCAGCCCGCGCAATCGGTCGACGCTTTCCAACAAGATCTCAACCGCCTGCCGGGTGATCTGGCGCGTACCGGCCCGCATCTCATCGAGCAGAGTCTCCATCACATGGGTGAAATCGGTGATGGCCCGAAATCCAAACGTGCCGCCGCCGCCCTTGATCGAGTGCGCGGCTCGAAAAATGGTGTTGATGGATTCGGCATCCGGCGCGCCGATGGACAGATCGAGTAGCCCGGATTCCATTATTTCCAGGCCTTCGAAGCATTCTTCGAAATAAACCTGGTGAAACTGACGGATGTCGACTGACATAGCGCTCCTGCCGTGAAGAGGAAAATCTGGAGTGGTGCTTGGGGCGCTTAATCGAGGACTTTCTTCAGCGTGGCCAGGAGTTGATCGGGATTAAAGGGCTTAACCAGCCACCCGGTGGCGCCGGCCGCTTTGCCTTCGGTTTTTATGTCACCCGCCGACTCGGTGGTGAGCAGCAGCATGGGGGTGAACTTGTACTGCGGCAGTTTACGCAGCTCGCGGATGAGTTGGATGCCATCCATGTTGGGCATGTTGAGGTCCGTCAGGACCACATCAGCCTGCTTGGTGCGGGCTTTGCCCAGTGCGTCTTGGCCGTCGATCGCTTCGATGACGTCATAACCAGCGCCCTTGAGGGTAAAGCTGACCATTTGGCGCATTGAAGCGGAGTCGTCTACTGCAAGAATGCTCGGCACGATGTCGTCCTCCGGATCGTTGGCAGCCCCGCCAACCGGGAACTTGCTTGCTGCTGGGTTAGCGTCCGTCGCGCCAGAAGCTTTACTCGTCCGAGTGCCTAACTTGCCACGCTGCTCGGCACCCGCACCCGCACCCGCCGCGCCGCCGGCATCTTGAATGTCGGGCGGCGCGACGCCCCGCTGAACCGCAGTCTGGGTCGTCGTCGCCCGGAGGAGCCTGTACACTAGGGCCCGCAAGCCCCGCCGCTGACGGCATCCCAATAACCCCAAGCAGGTAGCGACATGAAGCGTAGCGACAACCGCATTTTGACCACCCACGTTGGCAGCCTGCCGCGCGCGCGCGAACTGAGCGACCTGCTCATCGCGGCCGAGGACCTGCAACCCATCGACGAGGCTCGCCTCGACGCCCTCGCGGCCGCTGGCGTGCGCGACGTGGTCGCAAAACAGGTGGCCGCAGGTCTGGATGTCATCAACGATGGTGAACAGCCCCGCGTAGGGTTCCAGACTTACGTGAGCCAGCGCCTCGAGGGTTTTGGCGGCTCGAGCATCCGCGAGCCCTTTAAAGATTTCGCCAATTACCCGGATTTTGCCGAGATTTGGATCAAGCGGGGCATGGTGGTGTCGAAGGTTTTCAATGCCCCCCTCGCGCAAAGCGAAGTGCTGTACAAAGATTTATCGGCCGCCACGCGCGAGTGCGACCTGTTCGACGCCGCACTGGCCGAGCAAAAGGGCAAAATTGTCGAGCCCTTCATGACGGCCGCCTCCCCGGGTATCGTTTGTACCACGCTGCGCAATGCGTGGTACGACAGCCACGAAACCTATGTGCGGGCCGTCGCGCAAGAGCTCCGCAAAGAATACGAACTCATCGTCCAACGCGGCTACATACTGCAACTCGACTGCCCCGATCTGGCCATGGAATGGCACGGCATGTTCCAAAATGGCTCGCTGCGACAGTTTCAAGACGCCGTGGCCCTCCACATCGACGCCATCAACGACGCGCTGGTCAACATCCCGCGCGACCGCGTTCGCCTGCACCTGTGCTGGGGCAATTACGATGGGCCGCACGACTGCGACGTGCCGCTCGAGGACATCCTGCCCATCGTCTATGGCGCCAAAGTGGGTGGGTTCTCGGTAGAATTTGCCAACCCGCGGCATCAACACGAGTACGCAGCGGTTAAAAAGCACCCCTTGCCGAAGGACGTCGTGCTCATTCCGGGGGTCATCGACTCCACCGTCAACTACATCGAACATCCGCAGGTGGTGTGTAACCGCATTCTGGAAGCCGTTGCGGTCACCGGCGACCGCGAGCGGGTGATTGCGGGTTGCGATTGCGGTTTCGGCACCTTTGCCGGCTGGGAAATGGTGGCAGCCTCGGTGGTGTACAAAAAATTTGAGGCGCTGGCCGAAGGTGCGCGTCTGGCGACCAAACAACTCTGGGGCTGAAGGCCCGAGGAGCAGTCCATGCAGCAGGTTTACCGGCTCATCTTTAAAGACCCTCGTTTCCACGACTTGCAACGCAGGCGCGGCCGCCTGAGCTGGACTTTGGCGGGCATCGTCATCGCCAACGACACTTGGTATGTGCTCGCTACAGCCTTCTATCCCGAGGCTGCCTTCGCGCGCTTCTGGGGACTACCCGTCAGCGAGGGCGCGGCCATAACGTGGGGCATCGCCATCGGACTGGCGCAGACCGTGCTGTTTATTTTGCTGGTCCTCTACTACATCTACCGGGCTAACGGTGAATTCGAGACGCTGAAAGAGGTCGTGGTGGCAGACGCCCTGCGCGCCGTCGGCACACAACCATGACGCCTGTGCGCCGCTTGCGCCTGCCACCGTTGGTTGGCGGGCTGCTTACTTTATGCGCCGGGGTGGCCCACGCCGATATCGGCACCGCTATCCACAATATGTTCTCGCTGCCGGCAGACATGTCCCACCTCAAACCCACAGCGGTGGTGATGTTTAGCATTTTCGTGCTGATTTCGCTGTTGATCACTTGGTGGGCCGCCCAGCGCACGAAGTCCACGGCGGACTTCTTCACCGCCGGCGGCAACATTGGCGGCTTCCAGAATGGTCTTGCCATTACGGGCGACTGGTGTTCTTCCGCCGCCCTGATGGGCATCGCGGCCCTCTTGTACAGCTATGGCTTCGACGGGCTCATTTATTCGGTAGTCCCCTTTGGCGCCTGGCCACTCATGATGTTTCTGCTCGCCGAGCGCCTGCGTAACCTCGGCAAATACACGGTGGCCGACATTGTCTCGCTGCGGTTTGCGCGCGTCCCCATTCGCACGCTCATCGCCAGTGCCAGTTTGGCCTTCGTGGTGGGCTATCTCATTGTGCAGATGGTGGGCGCGGGCACGCTAATTTCTAATCTGTTCGGTCTGAATTACGAAATGGCACAGGTCATCATTGGCGGCTTGATCGTGGTCTACGTGGCCTTTGGCGGCATGATCGCCACCACTTATGTCCAGATCGTCAAAGCCGTGCTGCTGCTGTCCGGGGCCACTTTTATTGTGGTCGCGGTGTTGCTGCGCTTTGGTTTCTCGCTCGATGGCCTGTACCAAGCGGCGGTCGAGAATCACCCGACCGAAGAAGCCATCATGCAGCCCGGCGGGCTGCTGCCAGATCCGGTGAACGCCATTTCCTGCGGCCTCATGCTGTTGTTGGGCGGGGCGGCGATGCCGCACGTGCTGATGCGCTTCTTCACCGTCCCCAACGCCAAGGAAGCTCGTCTGTCGGTGGCGTGGGCGGCATCGCTCATCGGCTATTTCTACTTACTGACGTTTGTCATTGGCTACGGCGCGATCGCGTTTGTGATGAAAAACCCAGAATTTCTGGACGCCAAAACGGGGCTCATCCGGGGCGGCGCCAATATGGCGGCGATCCACTTGGCCTCGGCGATGGGCGGAGATTTACTGCTGGGCTTCATCTCGGCGGTGGCATTCGCCACCATCGTCGCGGTAGTCGCGGGGCTGACCATTGCCGGCGCCTCCGCCATTTCCCACGACCTCTACGCCAACATCTTCCGTCACGGCAAGGCCACCGATGCCGAAGTGATGCGAATGTCGCGCATTGCCGCGCTGTCGCTGGGGGTGCTGGGCATGGTGCTGGGCATCGCGTTCAAGGACCAGAACATCGCGTATCTCATCGTACTGCCCTTCACCATCAGCTCAACCGTGTTTTTCCCGGTGTTGTTTCTGTCGATGTACTGGCGCCGCTTAACCACCACCGGCGTGGTGGCCGGTGGCTGGCTGGGCATGGCCTCTGGGGTGTTGATGTTGGTACTGGGTCCCACCATTTGGAAGGATATCTTGGGCCACGCGGAACCCCTCTTCCCGTATAAATATCCGGCCTTGTTTTCCATTGCCATCAGCGTCGGCACGATGTTCATCGTGTCCTTGCTCGATAAGAGCGACCGGGCGAAACAGGAAATCGCCGCGTTCGAAGACCAGTACGTGCGCTCGCAGACGGGCTTGGGCGCGGAAGGGGCAGTCCAGCACTGAGATCTATATGGACCACTGCTATCGGGCCATTGACGCCGATCCCCGCTTTCACGCCCTCGCCCGCGCCCGCAGCCGCCTAGGCTGGGGGCTGGGGGGGGTGATGTTAGTCACCTATTACGCGTTTATCCTGGTCATCGCTTTCCGACCGGCATGGCTGGCGCGCCCGCTAAGTTCGACCACGGTGATCACCGTTGGGATTGCGGCGGGGGTCGCGCTCATCGTGCTGGGCGTGGCCCTGACCGGCGTCTATATCTGGCAAGCCAATCGCAGCTTCGACGCCAGAAATCGCGCAATCGTGGACGCTGCGCGCCGTGCTGTTTAGGCCGCTAGCAGCCGCAGCAGCACTGGTGCTGCTGCTGCTGCCGCCGGCCGCCTCAGCCGCTGAGGCCGTTAATTCCGGCGGCGTCGCGATCACGTTTTTCCTGGCGTTTGTCACGGCCACCCTCGGCGTCACCTGGTGGGCCGCTCGGCGCACTCATTCCACCCACGATTTCTACGTCGCAGGCGGCCGGATCAGCGGCCTGCAAAATGGTTTGGCGATCGCCGGAGATTTCATGTCCGCCGCCTCCTTTCTGGGGGTCACGGGACTCATTTTTGGCTTTGGCTTCGATGGCCTGATCTACGCGGTGGGCGGTTTGGCGGGCTGGCCGCTGGTGCTGTTTTTATTAAGTGAACGGCTCAAAAATCTCGGCAAATACACCTTCGCCGATGCCGTGACCCTGCGCCTGGCGGCCACTCCCATTCGCTGTCTCGCCGCCAGCGGCTCGCTGGTTGCGGTCGTGCTTTATCTCATCGGCCAGATGGTCGGGGCGGGCAAACTCATTCAAATCTTGTTCGGCATTGACTACGCCGTGGCAGTGGGCTGCGTGGGCACGCTGATGATGGTTTACGTCTGCTTTGGCGGCATGCTCGCGACCACCTGGGTGCAGATCATCAAAGCCGTGCTGCTGCTGAGCGGGGGCTCGTTGGTGACGGTGCTCGTGTTGGCGCAGTTTAATTTTTCGCTAGACCAATTGTTTGTGGCTGCGACTCAGCAGCATGCCCGCGGGGTGGCCGTACTCGCGCCGGGCGGGCTGGTACACGACCCGGTGTCGGTGCTGTCGCTGGGCACGGCCTTGGTGTTCGGCACCGCCGGACTGCCGCATATCCTCATGCGATTCTTCACGGTGCCGAACGCCCGCGAGGCCCGCCGCTCGGTTTTTTTCGCCACCGCATTCATCGGCTATTTCTACGTCCTGACCTTCATCATCGGCTTCGGCGCGATGGCCTTGGTGATGGGGAACCCCCAATTTGCCGATGCGACGGGCCGCCTGCTCGGCGGGGACAATATGGCCGCCATCCACCTCGCCCACGTGGCGGGTGGGCCGGTGCTGTTGGGATTTATGTCGGCGGTGTGTTTCGCCACGATCCTGGCCGTGGTGTCGGGCCTGACGCTCTCGGGCGCCTCAGCCATCTCGCACGATCTGTATGCCAGCGTGTTTCACCCCCACGCCAGCGAACAGGAGTTAGTCCGGGTTTCCCGCTACGCCACCATCGCGCTCGGCGTTGTGGCGGTCCTGTTAGCGCTGCTGTTCGAGTCGCAAAACGTGGCCTACTTGGTGTTGATGGCGTTTACCGTGGGCGCCAGCGTTAATTTTCCGCTGCTGTTTCTGGCGCTGTACTGGCGCCATCTCACCACCAGCGGTGCCCTCACCGGCGGGGTGCTGGGCCTCGTCCTAGCGGTGGGCTGCATTGTGTTAGGCCCGACTGTGTGGGTGGAGGTTTTGGGTCACGCCGAACCCATAGTGCCCTACAAATATCCCGCACTCTTTGCGATGTGCGCATCTTTCAGCGGCAGCATTGTGGTGTCGCTGCTGGACCGCAGCGAGCGGGCCGCGCGCGAGCGGGCCGGCTTTAACGCCCAATACATTCGCGCCCAAACGGGCTTAGGCGCCGAGGGTACCCCGGCTTAGCCCGGCCAGTCCGCGCTCGACGCCCTAGCGCGCACGCCCGGGTCAGACCTGGCGCTGGCCGAGTCCGGTTAGCCTCGCCTTTGCCAAGGTGCTGAAGTTCAGATGGCAATCCACGCGCGCCGTCGAGGTATCCGCCGCGACCGGACGGGTGTTCCTACTCACCGCCTGCCCGGTAAAAATGTCGCGGTGCACAGGCCCCCGGCCAGGGCCGCCGCAACCAGGCTCGCTAAAATCGGTGCGGACGGCCGCCGCCCCGGCCGGCATTTTTAGACGCCTAGCCTGCCCGCAGCGCCGTCAGCACTTGATCCAGCATTTTCTTCGCGTCGCCAAACAACATGCGATTATTGTCTTTGTAGAAGAGTGGGTTATCCACACCGGCGTAACCCGACGCCATCGAGCGCTTCATCACGATCGACGTTTTGGCCTTCCAGACTTCTAGCACCGGCATCCCGGCGATGGGGCTGTTGGGGTCGTCCTGCGCGCCCGGGTTCACGATGTCGTTGGCGCCAATGACCATGGCCACGTCGGTCTTGGGAAAATCCTCGTTGATTTCGTCCATTTCGGCCACGATGTCGTAGGGCACTCGCGCCTCGGCCAGCAAGACGTTCATGTGGCCGGGCATCCGTCCCGCCACCGGATGGATCGCAAAATGAACGGCGACGCCTTTGCCGCGCAGTAGCTTGGTAATTTCGCACACGGTGTGTTGGGCCTGCGCCACCGCCATGCCGTAACCGGGTACAAAAATGACTTTCCCGGCGTTGCGCAGCAAGTCCGCCGTTTCGTCGGCGTCGATCGGCTGCACCTCGCCCTGCTGCGCGTCCCCGGGTGCCACCACCGTGCCACCCGCCGTGCCAAAGCCCCCGGCGATCACGCTGAGAAAATTGCGATTCATCGCGCGGCACATGATGTAGGACAGAATGGCCCCCGAAGAACCCACCAGCGCGCCGACCACGATCAATAAGTCATTGCTCAACATAAAGCCGGTGGCAGACGCCGCCCAGCCCGAATAGCTATTGAGCATGGAAACCACTACCGGCATGTCCGCGCCGCCAATGGCCATCACCATGTGCACCCCGAAGGCCAGCGAGATGAGGGTCATGACGAAAAGAAACAGCATGCCAGCCCCGGGGGAGGCCACGTTAATGAACAAAGAGCAGCACCAGATCACCGCCAGCGAGCCCGCCAGATTCAGCAGATGTCGAGCCGGCAGCAGCAGCGGCTTGCCGGAAATTCGCCCGGACAACTTGCCGAAGGCCACTACTGAACCCGAGAAAGTCACCGCGCCAATGAGGATGCCGATGTAAATCTCTACTTCATGGATGGTCTTCTCGACGTCGTAGAACTCGATGGAGTTATCCAGGTAGCTCGTGTAGCCAATGAGCACGGCAGCCAGACCCACCAGACTGTGCATCAGGGCGACCAATTCCGGCATTTGCGTCATCTGCACGCGCTTGGCGGCAGTCATGCCAACGCCACCGCCAATGAGCATCGTGATGATCACCGGCACGATGCTGGTGACCTTCGGCCCCAGCAGCGTGGCGAGAATGGCAATGGCCATGCCGGCGATACCGTAGTGATTGCCGCGCCGAGAGGTTTCCGGGTGAGACAAGCCGCCCAAACTGAGAATGAACAGAATGGTTGAGGCGATATAGGAAACGGTGACCAAGCCTTCACTCATGGCGCTTACTCCGAACGACGGAACATGCCGAGCATGCGCTGGGTAACCCAGAAGCCGCCGACCATATTAACGGTGGTGAGAATCAGCGCCGCGCCACCCAGCAGCGTTAACAGCACACCGGGCGACGAAATTTGCAGAATGGCGCCAATCGCGATGATGCTGCTGATGGCATTGGTCACGCTCATCAGCGGCGTATGCAGGGCCGGCGTGACGTTCCAAATCACCATGTAGCCCACAAAACAGGCCAGCGCGAACACCATGAGATGGGCCATAAAAGCCGGCGGCGCTACGCTGCCCAGCCAAATAAGTCCGAGCGCGCCGCTCGCTAGCACCAGCAGGCTGCGCAGGCTCGCCGACAGGACCGGCGCCGGGGCTACCGGCGCCGGGGCTACCGGCGGCGGCGCAACGGCACTAGGCGCGCCGGTCGGCGCGGCGGCGAGTCGCGGCGGCGGTGGGGGCCACGTAATTGCCCCCTCATGCACGACCGTGGCACCACGCACCAGCTCGTCGTCCATGTTCACTACCATCGTGCCGTCTTTACCCGGGGTGAGTTCTTCAATCAGCCGCAGCAAATTGGTGGCATAGAGTTGGCTGGACTGGCGTGCCATGCGGCTAGGCAAATCGGTGTAGCCCACAATGCGCACGCCGTGGCGCTCCACCACCTGCCCCGGCACGGTGAGTTCGCAGTTGCCGCCTTGCTCGGCGGCCAAATCGACAATCACGCTGCCCGGCTGCATGGAGCGCACCATCTCGGCCGTGATGAGGCGCGGTGCTGGCTTGCCGGGTATGAGTGCGGTGGTGACCACCACGTCTGCTTCCGCGCATTGCTTGGCGATCATCGCCAGTTGCGCGCGCTGAAAGCCCTCGCTCATGACCTTGGCGTAGCCGCCCACGCCGGTGCCTTCTTCTTGATATTCCACCGGCACGAATTCTGCGCCTAGGCTTTTGATTTGGTCGCCGACCTCCGGCCGGGTATCGGTAGCGCGCACGATAGCGCCCAGACCATTAGCCGCCCCGATGGCCGCCAAGCCCGCCACACCCGCGCCGATCACAAATACTTTGGCCGGCGGCACCCGCCCGGCGGCGGTAATTTGCCCCGTAAAGAAGCGGCCAAAATTTTGCGCTGCTTCGATAATGGCTCGATAGCCCGCGATATTGGCCATGGAACTGAGCGCGTCGGCCTTCTGCGCCCGCGAGATGCGCGGCACGCTGTCCATGGCGAGCACGGTAGCCCGGCGTCCGGCCAAGCGTTCCATCAGGGTCGGGTTTTGCGCGGGCCACAAAAAGCTGATGAGCCGGCCCCCTTCGGGCAACAGCGCGACTTCATCTGGCGCCTCGTGCGAAGGACCCCGCACTTTCAGCACGATGTCTGAACTCGACCACAGCGCCGAGGCCTCAGCGAGAATCTCCACCCCCACTGCTCGATAGGCGTCGTCGGCCAAATCGGCCGCTGCACCGGCGCCTTGCTCTAAGGCCACCGTATAACCGAGCTTGATCAGTTTCGCGGCGACCTCGGGCGTCGTCGCCACGCGCTTTTCGCCAGCGTAGGTTTCCTTCGGAACGCCAATACGCATTCAAGATCTCCTTCGGAAGGTCTGTTTACAACGCCACTGTGCACTCGCGCCGCACGCCACCGAGGATTCCCCAAGGCGGTATGCCGCAGTGCAAGCGCCAACGGTAAAGTCAGGGTGAATTTTTCTCCATACGCTAAGCGTATAGGGGCAGTTTTCAGGTGCCCGGACAGTATAGACAAGCCGAGGCTTTGGCAAATGCGGGCGCGGCCCTTCGCGTGCGTCTCGCGCGTCGAGCGGGATGGGCATCCTTGGTCAGGGCATGCCGCCTATCAGCCGCCCTAGCCGCTGGCTTGAATCCCCCCCTGCTCAGTCCTCGTTGGCTAAGACTTGGGCTAGTGCTGCGGTGAAGCTGCAGGCACAATGCGCTCCCTGCAGCACGCGCCCATAGCTCAGTTGGATAGAGTACCTGGCTTCGAACCAGGGGGTCGGGAGTTCGAGTCTCTCTGGGCGCGCCACTTTCCCTCAGCAAACTCGCGCGCGTAGCGACTCGCGTACTAGAGACATTCTTCGCTAATCTGCGAATCTGCGGCGGGGTGCCCACCAGGGGGCCCAAAACTTTGCGCCTTATTGCACCCAAATTGGACGCCTTGCCGGACTAATCCGCCCAGTGCGCCGCCGACCAGCGCGTCGCGCCGAGCCCGCGGGTAGCACCACCCGCCGCCCAGTTCCTGCCGCACAGGTGGGCCGCTTGCCGGCGCAACCCTGTTACCGTCGGGCTTCTTGGCAGCAGGCCGCCGGCGGCTGCCTCCTCCCCACGGGCGCACGGGCGCGTTGCAACTTAGCACGGTGGCGTGCGCGTTCGAGGTGACTCCTGTGCCGCGGAACGGCTGGTCGCAGTTCGTGCGAAGCCCGCGGCTTTTGGTCCTTCGTGCAGCCGCCGCCTGGCCGGTACGGCGGCGTTTCTGGTCGCCCGCGTCCTCCCAACGATGCCCGACCGGCGGTGGGGAGTGTCGTTGCCGCAGCGGGTCCGGTTCCTCCTGGCAGGCGACAAAACTCTGCTGGCCGGTGAACCCGCGGCAGCGCTTGCTGGGTTCGGTGCCGGCGGCGCGATCGTCGCTGGCCCCGCTGCGACGCAGGACGATGGTGAGCCCGAGGATGGTGGCTGTGCCTGCCGCGGATCAACCCGTGCCGTCGCGAGCGCCCCGATCCGGATTGCTATCGTTGCTGGGGTACTTGCCCGTCGCCGCCGCCGCAAGCGGTCGGCACCGGCGCGGCGGCCACGGCGGTGACCCCGCCACCCACGGACAGATTAGGCTCGCGATGAGGCACGAACGGGCGCGCTGTTACGCGCTAGCAGCCGTTCTACCTGGCCTTCCTGCGGCATTCCATTGGCGTCGTAGAGGGTGTCGAGTCCGAAGCGGGCCAGGATAGCGTAGCCGCGATCGATTTGCTGAGTGGACAGTTCGTTCTGCCAAGAGTTGACTGGCGACTGGCCCTTCGCAAGGTTGCTTTTCGCACCCGCAACACGGCTTGGAGTTGCGATGATTCGCTGCAGCGTCTCGCTATCGACGGTCGGATCAGTGCCCCTGACAAATTGAAATATCGTCGATAGTGCCCGCATAGGCGAGGCATAAATGTCTTCATAGAACACCACGCATATCTTCCCCGCTTCAAATTGGCGCAGGGGCACGTGGTGAATGATCGACCAGATCAGGATCTGTCGTTCGATGTAGTCGTCACTGCAAGCGTTGATGACGTCGTCGAATTCGTGCAAATAGTCCTCTTGCAAGGCTGGCTGCGCCTGTAGGTCCTTCGGGTCCGTCACCCACAACCAGTGCCTCTTCTTGTGTTTCGAAAGCGCAGCCGCAAAAGGATTTCGAACAAGCAACACTATTTTGACGTTCGGAAAACGGTTCACCGCCCACCGCGCAGCGAGATTAACGAAGATATCTTTGACGAGCAGACCTCGGTAGACGAGCCCTGAATTGTGGGCGTCTACTCTTCGTTGCGTAAGGTGACCACTGAAGACGTCCTTGGCAAGGCGGTAGATCGTATCGTTCTCTTCATTGGGACGAAGGTAGTGATGGGGCAGGAAAGCCTGCATTTCTCGGCCGGCTCGCGGATGGAAGGGCTCGAACATTTCTCGCAGCTGATGATCCCAGTTGATCAGACTTGAGACCCACGTCGTGCCGCTTCTTCCGTCGCCGATCAGCCAAATGGTTTCCTGGTAGCGACCCAGCCAGTAATTCGCCTTGAGAACTAACCGGTTTGCTTCGTACGTCACACGCTTGCCTATTCTCATGAATATCCAAATTCAGGTCGCGAGTTTAGCCAAGATAACTGCCCCATTCTGCCGTCTGCCTGGTTCCCTTAGGCCCGGCAAGTGTTCCTGTGGCGGCGCGCCTAACGATGGCGCAAGTGGGCCAATGCCAAGTAAATCGGCGCGGCCGCTCACCATCAAAATGGCTGGGCACCACTGACATAGACAAACAGCTCCTGAAATCGGTCCTCACGTACGCGCCAAAAAGCCGTGTTATCGAACACGCTACGCGCACCATCGCTGGCGACCAGTTCCTCGACATAGTTAGCGGCGATGCGCCCATTCTTCGCATCCACCGTGCAACTAAAGTCGCGCTGCTTGATGCTGGTGTAGCGCGCAAATAACTCCGCAAAAAATCGCCGCAGGCCCGTCTTGCCTTCGTACAGCGCGAAAGAGGTTTGTACCGTGAGGAGCGCGGAGTGGTGGCAACAGGCCAGCGTCGCCTCGAGGTCCTTGCGCGCGATACTCGCGAAGTACTGGTTAACCGCAAGGTCGACCAGCTGCTGACGATTTAGTTGTGTCTGATATTGCATGAGATACCCTCGCCACGCCGAGCTTCACTACTTTAAAAGGTTGTCGCCGCTCATGTAGACGAACACACGGTCGAACTTGCCGTCTCTCAAATAGAAGCGGTTACAGTTTTCATAGCGCAATTCTTCTGGGCTCGAGTGAGGCGTCACTTCGACGGAAAACTGCGAGCAGATGGCCTCGCCCTCGACATCCACTGTGTGCACAAAGTTGCCGTGCCAAATGCGGCTGTGAGCGCCGAACAAGCCTTCAAACATTTCTTTGATGCCGGCGTCACGTCCGCGATACTCGGTATTGCTGGTCATTTCTTTCAAAGAGGCATCGCCATGAAAGCAATCCAGCACGCGCTGCAAATCTTGGTTGTCGACCGCGTCAAAATAGCGTTTTGTGACAATATTCACGTAGTACTCATAGCCAAGGCTGGGCATGGTGATAGCTCCGAAATGAAAAAATCTAGCGGCCGGCTCGCGCCAAGATCATCGCGTCGTTTGGCCTTTGGGGTGCCGGGAAAGCGCGCTTGCTGTGGGAAACTCCAAGCTCCAACATCATCTCGCACATTTTGTAGCCAACCCGCCCCGGGTTGATGACCGGCACTGGCAACACACGCTGCAAGTAATCCGCTGACTGATGCATGGTCGTCGACCCCAGCACGATGACGTCCGCCCCATCCACCTCGATTGCCAGGCGTGCTTGCGCTTCGAGCTGCTTGAAGACGACTTCTTCCTTGCCGGCGAGTAACTCGGCTAAATCAGGGCGGGTGTTAATAGAACGCAACGACGCACAGCGCTGTTCGAGCCCGTACTCCTTTAAAATTTTTGTGTACAGCGCGAACCACTCGTCCCACATGGTCAGAATCGAAAACTTATGGCCGAGACACAGCGCGAAATGCAATGACGCAAGGCCGGGCCCTACCACGGGGATCTTGAGTCTAGAACGTAATGCGTAGAGGCCGGAGTCGCTGACGGTATCGATGCAGACCGCGTCAAAACCCTCTTGTTCCGCGAGCAGACCTGCCTCAAACACACTCATGTCCATCAGCTGTGTATCGTAGTAGCTGTCGCCGAGCGCCGCGCCCCAGCTCACGGCCATAAATTCCACTTGAAAGTTGCCGTGGATTAGCTCCGCTGGTAATTGCGCAGCCCGCTTGGCGACGCCTGCCGCATCCATCGGGATGGGGACAATCATTTTGATTCGCTTCATGTGAGTCCTCGGCGCGCGGCACGCGGCCGTTGCTACGAATACGCCATGTGTTGCCCGTGAATGGAGCGATGGATACCGCTACTGTACGCTAGGGCTCCAGCGCACCTCAAGGAGAAAGCGATGGCCTTTGTCAGAGCTGCCGACTGCGGTATCGCAGCGCTGGACGCCGCGAACTGCTGGTCCTAACCGGCGGGCTTGGCGTGCTGCACGCTCAATACGAATTCGTCGTGCGCGAGTTGATTCGGCACTGCCCCGCGTCCGCGCGGTACTCGATGAATTTTGGCAGCGCGAACGTCACGCGAAGCTGCACACGATTCCGGCGGCCGGCGGTGCGTACTGCATGCTTGACGAAGCAGCGGCAACCGCTGCTGCCAGCGTTCGATTGCGGAATAAGTTAACTCTAAAACGCAGTGCAGGAGTTGCTGACAGATGACCTCAAAAAAAATCAAAGTGGATGAAAAAGTCACCCGGACGCTGGCGACCTATGCCGCCAAAACGCGCTACACACAACTGCCAGCTAACGCTATCGCGGCGGCCAAGCTAGCGATACTGAATATCATCGCGGCCGCACTCGGCGGGGCGCAGACGCGCATCGGCGCCTTGCACACCCAACTCGCGCGCGAAATCGGTGGCGGCGTCAAGCAGGCCACGATTATCGGTGACGGGGCGCGCGTGTCGCGACCGGTAGCGGCTTACGCAAACGGTGGTCTCGCCTTTGCGCTCGATTACGAGGATGTTTGCCAGTATGTCCTGCACGCTGGACCGATCGTCATTCCGGCGGCGCTGGCACTTGCCGAAGCTCAGCACAGTTCCGGCAAGGACTTTTTAACCTCGGTGGTGCTCGGCTACGAAGTGGGGACGCGCATAGGGCGCGCGATGCAGCCGACGCCAGCACGTGGGGCGCAGGTATGGGGCCAGCAGTACACCCCGTTCGCGGCCTGTGTCGCTGCCGGCCGCTTACTCCGCCTAGCGCCGGCCGAAATGGATGTCGCCTTTGGCATCACCGGCACCTATTCGCCGGTGCCCTCGGCCTACAAGTATTTTGGCGTGGTCGCCGAAACGCGGCCGATGCGTGAGGCAAAACTAGGCTGGGGCTGGATGTCGATGGCCGGCGTGATGGGTGCGTTGTCAGCACAGGCCGGCTTTGGTGGTGGTCATGGCATTTTGGACGGCGCTGAGGGTTTTTGGATCATGGCGGGCTCAGACCGCTGCGATTTCGCGCAGATGACAGAGGGTCTCGGGAGCCAATGGCTGATTCTCGGCACCGACTACAAAATGCATCCCTCGATCGCATGGAGCCATCCGCCGATCGTCGCGCTCAAGCGCCTGCTGCGCGAGCACGCGATCAAACCGCGCGAGGTGGTGCGCGTGCGCGTCTGGAATGTCGGGGTGAGCCGCACGGCGGACTATGCGCCGGTCGGTGCTGTGGATGCACAATTCTCGTTACCATTCGCAGTCGCGACGACCCTTCTCGGCGAACCGCTGACCCCCGCGCTTTACAGCGACGCCGTGCTACGCAGCGCACGGGTCCGCGGGATGCTGAAGCGCATTGAGTGTCTCGCCGATCCGGCGATGGATCAGGATTGGTTTCAGGGCAATCGGATGCGCACGCGGGTCGAGATTCAACTGACCGGCGCGCGCACGGTGACCGCGAGCGCGATGTTCCCCGGTGACAAACCGGCGTATGGCTTTGATCAAGTGATAGAGAAATTGCACGCGATGGGGGGCGACCTGTTGCGCGCATCGCAGCTAGGCAGGATAGTCGACACCGTCGAGCGCCTAGAAAAAATCCCCGACCTGGCGGTGCTCGCGAGGCTGCTGTGTCCGACTGGGCGCAGTCGGATCACGGCGGCAAAAGCTGCGCGCCGTCAGTAGACGGGCCACGGCAGAACGGCACTCAAGGGAGTCCCGAACTGCAGCGATGGGCGGGTGCCATGACCTGAAATCCAGCCTCGTGCGGACCGCGATGTGCCGGCATGGAAGTCACTGGAGCCAGACCGCAGGCGGCGGTGGTTGGCAGGGATCGCTACGCCGAGTGACGCAACCCTGCCGACGAATTGTCACGAGCGACATCGCCAGCGCGACCATTCGCTAAACCGGCACGGGCGCCCAGCATTAACGCCGCTCGCAGCGCTGGCAAACCGAGACCCCGGCGAGGTTGCCGAGGGTAAGCGGATCGCCCGGGCAGGCAACCCGGCGCTACGCCGTGCGAGCAGCGCGTGAGCCGTGAAAATCCTATTGCGAGCCGGTGCTGAAGGTGTCGCAGTTCTGCAGGTTCTTGGCCTCAAAGCCGCGCTTGAACCAGTGCACGCGCTGGGCCGAAGTACCGTGGGTGAACGAGTCGGGCACGACGATCCCACGCGACTGTTTCTGCAGCATGTCGTCGCCAATGGCGTTGGCGGCATGGAGCGCCTCGTCAATGTCCTGTGGGTCAAGAAAAGCCTTGCCGCGATTGGCTTCCTGCGCCCACAGCCCGGCCAGACAGTCAGCCTGCAGTTCAACGCGCACCGCGACCTTGTTGTATTGGGTCTCGCTCAGTTGCGCACGCAGGGCGGCGGTTTTGCGACTGATCCCCAGCAGATTTTGCACGTGATGCCCAATCTCGTGGGCGATGACATAGGCGCGGGCAAAATCCCCGCCCGCCCCGAAACGGCTTTTGAGTTCCTCGAAAAAAGCCATATCAAGGTAGACCTTCTGATCCCCCGGGCAATAGAACGGGCCCATCGCCGCCTGCCCCAACCCGCAAGCGGTCGGAGTCTGGCCGCGATACAGCACCAGCACCGGTTTCTGGTACTGGCCATTGATCGAACGAAACACCTCGCTCCAGACGATCTCGGTTTTATAAAGCACTTTAGCCATTTCGGACTTCTGGGCGGCTTCCGGATCGCTAGCCGGGTTGCTGGGGTTCGCTTGTTGGTGGGTGGGGGCCTGAGAATTCTGCTGGTTGCCGGCCAGGCTGAGTAGGGTCTGGGGATCGATGCCGGTGAAATAGCTCACCAGCAGCACGATCGCGATTGTGCCAATGCCAATTCCTCGCCCACGGCCACGGCCACGGCCATTGCCGCGACGGTCCTCAATATTGGCGCTTTCGTTTTCATCTTCGAGACGCATGCGGTATTCCTTGGTGTCGAACGAACCCTGCTGGTGTTGGAACCGCAATCCCTCGTTGGCAGGCGCGGTCGCCGGCTTTTGCCGCCCGCTGCAGAGGATACCCGTTAACGCGGTACAGAAAAAAATGCGCTGGCTGGCCCCACACTGGGTGTTGCGCAGGTCGCGCCAGCCGCGGGCGTTGGCACCGGCTTTCCGCGCGCACGCCACGCCCCTTAACTACGGGGGATGGCGTGCGGGGCTCTACCTGAGGCGATGGCTGGGCGCGGTTCGCCCCCCCCGTCAGCCCTCAGGTATTTTCGAAGGAGGTATCGAGGTCTGCATCTAGCTGTACGCCAAACGTATTGAGCACCATCGACACCAGATTGTACTGGCCGATGGCAAACACAATGTCCATCAACTGTTGCGTATCGTAATGCTGGCTCAAACCCGCCCAAGTGGGATCAGTAATGCACGCGTCTTTGTGTAATTCGTCGGTCGCCTTGAGCAGCAGCACATCGCGCGGCGACCAGCCTTTGGCCGAGTGTCCAATTTTGATGCGATGAATTTCCTCAGCGCTCAAACCCGCTTGTTTGCCAATGCGCACGTGTTGGGCCCATTCGTACTCAGCCTCGCACAACCAACCGATGCGCAGAATCACCAGTTCCCGCTCGCGTGCCGGCACCGTCGATTTGAACAGCACGTGGTTGCCGAAAACGAGCCAACGACGCATGAGGTCTGGGTGGTGTGCCAGCGTTCTAAAAATATTGGGGACCGCGCCTTGCCCCACTTTAACGTCGCGCAGAGTATTTTTTACCGTCTCATTCCATTGGGATTCTGCCAACGGGAGCACACGGGGCTGGGCGAGCTTCATACAATTTCCTCCAACATCTTGGGTTTTAACGGGTCTAACTTAGCACCTTGATCGCGCCAGCAGGACGGGATTTTCGCCGGTGCTGCATTGCGAATATGCCATTGGTACTAGGTGGGCGAGTGGTCTAAGACGACCGCAGCCCCCAAAAAGCGATCGCAGATACCGACTGTTTCCGATAGTGTGCCGGGAAACAGAGAGCCAGTCGGAGATTCGCCCGCATGCAAAACAACTACCAATACACGCCGAAACAAGTGGCTGAAATTGTTGTCCGCGCCTACGCGTTCGAATTTCCTGATGCGCTGGAGCCGCAATGGATTCCCGGCAACCCGGTGCGCTCCCATCTCTTTAACGGGATGTCGCTGACCATGCCCTACCTCGAACCCTACCTCGTCAAAAGCACGCAAAAGGCGATGGCGTTCATCAACGATCCGCAATTATTGGCGGACATGCGGGCGTTTAACGGCCAAGAAGCCCGCCATTTTCAATGTCATCGTCGCCTCAATGATTTACTCAAAGCCAACGGCTACCCAGAACTCGCCGCAGTTGAGCAGCGACTGGCAGCATCTTTTGAACGCCTATCCCGGCGGAGTTTGCGCACCCAACTGGCCTATAACGCGGGTTTTGAAACCATGACCAATGGGTTTACGCATTGGCTGATCAACCGCCGAGTGGCGCTGTTTCGCAACGCCTCACCGTGGATCACTTCTTTTTGGTTGATGCACATGGTGGAGGAGACCGAACACAAGACCGTCGCTTTCGACACCTACATGGCCTATTCGGGTAACTACCCGGCGCGGGCCTTCGGGGTATTCCATGGCTCTTTACACTTAGTGGGTTATGGCCTGATAGGAATGCTCACTGCCCTGAAAAAAGACCGCACGCTGCGCCACTGGAACGGTCTTGCCGCGCTGGTGCGCGAAGTGTCGTCGATGATTTTTAACGTGGGTCCTTTTCTGCTGCGCGCCCTGCTGCCGTGGCATAACCCACGTTGCGAAGACGATCCGCGTTGGATGAAAGACTGGATCGCGGGTCATGCCGCCCATCCCAAAGACGCCTTGCTGCCGTTGGTAGATACCCAGAGTGCGGATATTCCCGTGCCATTTCCCAGTGGCGCCGGCCGGTGCAGCGTGGATTAACACCGTGAGTGAGGAAGCCAAATTGGAAAGACTGCAACGGATCATGATCGGACACGGCTTGTTGGTCGTGCTCGTGGCAATGCTGTCAGGTTTTATGTTGATGTTTTCATTGCTCGGCGGAATCGAAGTCTGGCCGGGAATGATTATCAAACTGCCCCTGTATGGCACCGTGCCCGGCTGGGTGCGGGCCCATACCGGCGGCACCCTCAATGGCGTGCTGCTCATCGTGGTTGCGCTGGCGCTGCCCACCCTGCGCTTAAGCCACTTCATGCAGCGTTTCACCGCCTATGGGTTCATTTACGTGGCGTGGTCTTTCACGCTGTTTTACTGGTTGGGTAATGCTTCTAGCAATCGGGCACTGACGTTGGGTCCTAGCCCCTTGGGAGAGCCGGATCTGGTGGGACTCATTGGCTTTTTGCCGGGTTTTTTCAGCGTCTTTTTAGTGGTTTTTCTGTTGGCCGCAGCCGCCAGAAGCGTCTTGTCTTCCCGCCCAGATTAACCCCGCCAGTAAGACCCAATTGCGGCCCGAGTGGCCAGCCGCGCGGGGTTAGCAGCGACTGAGGGCCGCCGGGCAACCCCGCCCGCGGCCGCCAAGCTCAAGGCTTCGCATTCGGGAAAAACAACTGCTGACCGCCAATTTTGTAGCTGGCGATTAAGGTTTGTCCGGCGCTGGATAAAATCCAGTCGACAAATTTTTGGGCCGCCGCCGCGTTTATCTGCGGGTACTTCGCGGGGTTAACCGCCAGCACGCCGTACTGGTTAAAGAGCCGCTTGTCGCCTGCCACTAGCACGGTCAAATCGCGTGGATTTTTAAAACTGAGCCAAGTCCCACGGTCGCTTAGTACATAGGCGCCGAGGCTAGCCGCCATATTAAGCGCCGCCCCCATACTGCAACCGCAGGGCCGATAACCGGCGCCCAGCGCCCCGGCCAAACCAGCTGTTTTCCACAACCGCAGCTCCATCGTATGGGTGCCGCTTTGGTCACCCCGAGAGATAAACATGGCGTTGCCGGCTGCCAGTTTTTGGAACGCCAGAACGATGTCACGGCCGGTGACCTTCGCGGGATCCGTAGCCGGGCCCAGCAACATAAAATCGTTGGACATGACGGGGCAACGCCGCAGCGCAAAACCCTCTGCGACCAGTTTTTCTTCGGCCACCTGATCGTGCACCAAGAGTACGTCCGCATCGCCGCGCCGCGCCATGTCGAGCGCCTGCCCGGTACCCACTGCGACTACTTTGGTCGTAATCCCCGTGGCTTGTTGGAATGCCGGTAACAGGTAGGCGAACAAGCCGGATTGCTCGGTTGACGTCGTGGACGCCATCAGCATCGTCTCGGCGTGTGCAGCGGTATTGAACCAGAGCGCGGCGACCCACAGCAGGGGTTGCCAAGCCAGGGTTTTTTTAAAACCGGTCAAACGAACTCTCCTCTGACGAATAAATCGGCTTGGCGGTAGTGGGTTTGCAGCAGGTTGCCCGTAAAGAAATCGGCGACCGAGAGATCCGCCAGCACCCGGCCCTGTTCAAGGTAAATGACCCGGCTAGCCAAACGCTTGACCTGACCCAGATTATGGCTGGCAAACACGAGCGTTAGGCCGGGATCCTCGCGCGCCAATTGCTGGACCAGCGCCTCCACTTCGCGTTTGGCGTGAGGGTCCAGGCTGGAGGTAGGTTCATCCAAAAACAGCACCTGGGGCGACAGCGCGCAGGCTCGAGCGAGCGCCAGGCGTTGTTGCTGGCCACTGGAAAGTTTGCTGGCCGCGCGTTGGCCCAGCCCGTCCAAACCCACGCGCTGAAGGGCCGCCAGCGCCAACGCCTTGGCCTCACGCCAGCGCACGCCGCGTAGCCATGGACCCATCGCCACGTTGTTCAGGGCCGAAGTCCGCAACATGTGTGGGCGCTGAAACACCATCGCGTGGGCTACCCGCGGGGCCCGCCAAACTTCACCCACGCTGGGCATTAGCAAGCCGTGCAACAGACGCAACAGCGTGCTCTTGCCGCAGCCATTGGCACCGATCAGCGCAACGCGCTCCCCGGCGTGCACGGCAAGGGAAACCTCCACCAGCGCGTTGATGGGCGGCGCGCGACCGAACACAACCCCCGCCCGCGTCAGGCTAAAAACCCGCGGCTGGGGGGTGGGAACAGCCGACTTCAAGTGCGCATCTCGAGTCCGGGCGGCGCCGCGCGACCCGCAGGCTCCTGTTCTCGCCACCGGCGAATGAGGGTGATCAATGCATTCAGCACCAGCACGACCAACAGCAAAATCATGCCCAGACCCAGCGCCAGCGGCAAGTTGCCCTTGCTGGTCTCCAAGGTGATCGCGGTGGTCATGACCCGGGTATAGCCCTCGATGTTACCGCCCACGATCATCACCGCACCCACTTCGGAAATGGCGCGGCCAAACGCGGCAATGGCCACCGTGAGTAGCGCGTAGCGTTCGTCGCTGGCGAGCAAACCAGCGCGCAGCAAGCTGCCCGCACCCAATGATTGTAGTTGTTCACCGTGGTGGTTAGCGGCGTCTTCCACCACCTGGCGAGTCAGCGCCGTAACGACCGGCAATACCAACAGACTTTGTGCAAACACCATCGCCTTGAAGCTGAACAGCCAGCCTAAGGAGCCTAGCGGCCCGCTGCGCGACAGCAGCAAATACACCACCAAACCCACCACCACCGAGGGCACGGCCAGCAAGGTATTGAGGAGCGTGAGCACCAGCGCACGAGCCGAAAATCTCGCCACGCCCAACCAGGCCCCCAAGGGCAAGCCCACGCCGCACGCCAGCGCGCAGGCCAGCGCACTCACGCCCAAGGAGCGCGCCACAATGGTGACCAGCGTGCCGTCCAGCGCGACCATTAGCTGCAGCGCCGTGGTCAAACTCTCGGTGAAGCTCGTCATCATTGAAGGCGAATGCTTAGGCTAATGGCGAGCGCTAGCCTAGCGCAGGAAGGATGGTTTGTGGTGGGCCGATCGGCAAACTCGTGGCGCCGCGACGGGCTTAGGGGCGCGGGCAGCGCGTGGTTAGGCCCGGCGCAATCGGCTAATCGAGTCCGGGGCAAGATCCCACGCGCGCTTTTTCTAAGCCCCTTCCCGGCGGGCCCGACGGGCCCCGCCGGGCGGGCCCTAAACCGCACCGAGGTATGCCTGGCTGCCCCCGTTGGCTGACCGCACGCAGCACCTACTACCCGCGCGGCATCCCACGCGAGGGCGCGACGTGCTGAAATTAGACTGCGGCGAGCCGGCCATTTTGCCGCCCGCGCGGGCCCGCTTACTGACTCGCCGCGAGCGCTTGCGGCAGCACTGGGGCCCAGTTCAAGTTCTGCGTGACCTGCCAACCCGAGGCTTGCAGGCTGGCCAGCAGCGGCGGGCTCAACTGACCGGTGATCCACAGGCTGCGTTTGCCCGCCTTGACATCGTCATGGTTGAGAAATTGGTCTAGTCTCTGCGTCGGCACGACATAGTCTACCGGCCCCACCAGCACTAATTCGGCTTGCTCGGTGAGCCCTAAAAGCGTGCCGCGCTCGTGCACGCTCGCCAACGGGGTTATTTGCTCGTGGTAATACGCCAGCATCTCAGCGGTATTGATGACGAACTCGGCTTGCTCCTCAGAGGCCGTCGTCGACACCAATGTCAGGGCGTCGCCTAGGCCATCCACGCCTTTCATGCGCTGTAGCGCCCGCACAAACCTGACCTGCATGGTCAAGGAGATGAGCGGGTGCTTGAGTAAATCGGTTACACGGAGCGGGTCAGCCCCCAGTGCCAACAGCACCTGCTGGTTACTGGCCACGATATCCCCGGGGGGGGTGTCCCACACCCACGTGGACGCGACCCCCACCGCACCCACCAGAAAACTGGCCGGCACCGCGGCTTTGATGGCGCTAATGCCTAGGTTGCCCAGAAAAGCGACGCGCCCTAGCGCGTCGAGCCTGGCGCTCAGCACCGGATTGGTTGTGTAGGGATCGGCGTTAACCGACTTCGCGAGCGCCGAGCGCACGCGCGCATAGCCAAAGGCATCCGCCACGGTGCCGCCGGTGAACTTCGCCGCTGCTACCGGGGCGCTATCTACCGCTGCGGGCGCGGTCGCGCCCGGCAGGCCCGGCAATTTAGCGCCAGGGCCGGGGGTGGCTACGTCGCCGTCTTGAACTGCCTGTTGGTCGCTGATCTCCGCCCCCTTGGTTTGGGCGCTTAAGACGCTGCGCGAAAAAAACCGGCCCACCCCCGCCGGGACACCCACGAGGGTAGCCACTGGGTTGGCGACGATATCGCTAGCTTGCTGCCCGGCAAATTTCGCGGCGTTGATAAAGCCGGTTTTAAAGGCCTCGCTGGAGCCCATTGATTCCAGCGCCGCCAGCGAGTTTATTTCCGCAATTCGCCGGTCCACCGAACCCGGTCCCCGGGCGTGAAAAGAGCCGTAGTCAGAGAACACTAGAAAGTCGAGCAGAAAACCATCCGAGCCCACGTCCTGCGCAATCGTGTAGTGGGGGCCGGCGAGTTTAGCAGGGGGCAGCAGATCAGCCGC
>SHZJ01000011.1 GCA_009692365.1 Gammaproteobacteria bacterium | reverse complement strand
ATGGAAATCACCCCGTGGATGGCACCC
This sequence comes from Gammaproteobacteria bacterium, assembly GCA_009692365.1. GTDB lineage: Bacteria > Pseudomonadota > Gammaproteobacteria. Next base: position 87,978 of record SHZJ01000011.1, on the reverse strand, counting down.
GTGGGCTGGCCGCTGGCGTTCGCCAAGCCCGGCATCGCGTGGAAGGCGCGGTACAAATACGAGGAGCCATCGACCAACACTAGCAGGGGTTTTGCCATATCCGGGGGGTTCGTCATCAGGGTGGGGGAATTAAAAAAGACGCCGTCGTTCAGGCCGCGTGCGGCGCGATCTGAGCGAGCGCTGATGCTATGCTTCGGGACATAAAATCCATCATCGCACGCGATTGAGAAAGCTCAAATGCGAACTTCGCAGAACATTCTACTGCTCGCCGCGCTCCTCTCCTGCCCCTGCGCTTTTGCGGCGAACCCGAGCAATCTGCAAGAGGTTCCGGAGTCGGCACCCGAACCCCTGGGCCCCATGGAAGACGGCCAAGCAATCGAACCCGATGTCACCATCATCCAACGCAAGGACTCCACAGTGGAGGAGTACCGACTCAGCGGGCGTTTGTACATGGTCAAAATCACGCCCGTTGCCGGCCCGTCCTATTACCTGGTCGATCAAGATGGCGATGGTCGCCTAGAGGCCCGCGTCGGGAACCTGGCCAACCAAAACCCTGTGATTCCCAACTGGGTAATTTTTAGCTGGTAGTTGGGCGGATGGACCGCCGAGCATTGCATGGCGGTCTACACCCGCGTCACGCCGAGCGCCCTCAACGATTTTCTCGACGCCCTACGAGCCCGGCGCGGGGCGGCCGTTCAGCGGCATTCACGCGGGTATCGAGCATACTAATTTCTAGCTGACGACCGCGCGGGGCGAGCGAGTCCTCACGCGGTTCGAGCGCCTGCCCGCGCACAGCCTGCCCGGCTATCTCGACCTCATGACCTACTTGGCGGCCCACTGCCGGGCCGCGACCAACACCCTTGGGCGTGCTTTGCGGCCAGCCGGCGGTGCTGTTTACCCGCCTCCCGGGCAGCAGTCCGAGCCGTCTCACGCACGACGCCTGCGCCCAGTTGGGGGCCGCGCTAAGCCGTCTGCAGGTGGCCGCAGCCGGCTTTGAACAGCATCAGGCTGACCCGCGAGGCGAGGCGAGGCGGGCTAAAACAGCCGCCGCCGTGGCGGCGCAGCGGGCCCGCGCAGAGACGCCGAACTGCGGCGGCAGTCCTTGGCGTTTCTGCGCACCGAACCGCTCGCGGCACGGCCCACGGGGCCCTGCACGCGGATCTGTTCCGCGCCAAGGTGCTCTTTACCGGAACGCAACTCACGGGCAGCGTGGATTTCTACGACGCCTGCCGAGGCCCTTGGCGCTACGACCTCGCCGTTGCAGTCATCGATTGGGGGGTGATGGATCGCCCAACGCCCGACCTCTCGGCGTGTCAAAACCTCATCCGGACCTATCACGAGGTGCGGCCGCTGCGCGCTGCGGAATACGCCACGTGGCCAGCTGCTTGGCGCGCGGCGGGTGTGCGCTTCTGGCTATCGCGCCTGCACGACGCTGGCTATCCGCGGGCGGGCGAACGCCCGTTCACCAAAGATCCCAACGCATTCCGCCAAGTCATCCGGTTAGCCCTAGACCAGCCGGAACTGCTTTGCGCCACGCTCGCCTGAGCCCATTGCGCCCGGCCCCCAAAGAAAAGCCCCGCAGAGCGGGGCTTTTCAGCAAACGAGGCAGGTGCTCGTTTAGTCGTTGAGCGGGCCCTTATAGTTGTCGGTAACAATCAGTTCGACGCGACGATTCTGCGCGCGGCCTTCGGCCGTGTCGTTGGTCGCAACGGGCTTGGTCTTGCCGTAGCCAACCACCGGGGCCAAATGGGCCGGGTCAACGCCTTTGCTCTCGAGGTAGACCGCGACCGATTTAGCGCGACGCTCGGACAGCTTCTGGTTGTAGGCCAGCGAACCAACCGAGTCGGTATGACCGGCCACTTCAACCACCAGCGCCCCGTGCTCGATTAACAGTCTCGCGGCGTCGTCCAAGCGCACCTTGCCGGCATCCGTCAGCGCCGCGCTGTTAAAGGCGAAATTGGTGCCTTCCAAGCTCATGATCTTGGTGCCAATTTCAGGCTCCGGCGGCGGCGGCGGCGGCGGCGGCGGCGGCGGGGCCTTCGGCGGGGCGGGCGCCGGTGCCGGGGCTGGTGGCGTTTCGCGCTCGTGGCAGAACATGTAGCCGGCTGCGGCACCCAGGGCCGCGCCACCCGCCAACGCGCCAGCATCGCTGGTGTTAGCAGCGCCCGCCACGATGCCAGCACCCGTGATCGCGCCGATTACCGGGCAAAAGACTTCCGCTGGTTTGATGTTCGAATTGGCGCAGCCGGTCAGGGCGACGCAGAGTGAAAGTGCTAGACCGGTAGTGATTTGGCGATTCATCGCAGAATATCCCCTTGATTTTAGTTCCAGAAAACGGCGGCCACCGTGGTTTTTAGACAACTGCACGCAGCCATTGGGCTGGGATCATAAATGTTTTGTAAGCCTTCGCCAATGCTCACATTTAATTCTTGTTTAGGCAAGCGCGGCGAGCCCCCTAAAACTTGCCGCCCCCCAGACACCACAAACGACCCTCAGTCTGTTGCATAGAGGTCAAACGGGCCGGGCCATCAAGCTGGCCATGAGCTCGCGAAAACGCCCGATCTCGGCGGTCCGTAGCGCTCTGCCAACAATTTTTCGCAGCGGCGCTATCTGGCTCTCGGTGATCGTCTGCTTCACCTCGAGCAACAGCGAGGGGTGCACGCTGAAGCAGCGCAAACCCAAGCCCAACAGGAGCCGTGTATAGCGAGGGTCGCCGGCCATTTCACCGCACATCGCAATCGGACATGCCGCGGCGTTGGCGTGGCGGATGGCCATATCGATGAGCCGTACGACGCCGGGATTCAAAGGATCATACAAATAGCTGACTTCTTCGTTTACGCGATCGATCGCCACCGCATACTGAATGAGGTCGTTGGTGCCGATGGATAGGAAATCGAGCGTGCGGGCAAAGCCGTCCGCAAACGCGACGGCGGCCGGCACCTCCAGCATGCCGCCGATGGGCATGTTGGGGTCGTGGCTAATGCCCTGCGCCGCGTACTCCGCCTGTATGCCCTGAATCAGCCCACGCATCTGCACCACTTCATCCACATGCGAGAGCATCGGGATCATCAGCCGCACGTTGCCGAGCGCTGAGGCCCGCACGATGGCCCGCAGCTGCGGCAGCGACAGCTCGGGCTCTTTCAGCCCCAGACGTACCGCCCGCATGCCGAGCGCCGGGTTGGCGGCGTGCGCCCGTGCGGAGAGACTTGCGCCGCTCTGCTTATCCGCCCCGAGGTCCAGGGTCCTGATCGTCACCGGTTGCTGGCGAAAGGCTTCGATCAGGCGTTTGTACAGGGCGAAATGCTCCGCCTCGCTGGGCACATCCAAGCGGTTCATGTAGAGGAATTCGGTACGGTACAACCCCACGCCGCGCGCCCCCGCCGCACGGGCAAGGTCGAAGTCGGTCTGCAGCTCAACGTTAGCCAGCAGCTCGATGGGCACACCGTCCGCGGTCACCGCCGGGGCGCGTTTGAGCTTCGCCAGTCGGCTCACACGTTTTTGCCGCTCGTCGCGCCGGGCACGGTAGTAGGTGAGGATCCGTGCATCTGCGTCGCCCAGGACCACGCCCTCGTCACCATCGAGGACCAGCGACTCGCCATCCAGCAGATACTGGCGCGCATGGGGCACACCCACGACCCCCGGCAAACCCAAACTGCGCGCGATGATGGCGGTATGCGAGGTGGGACCGCCGCATTCGGTCACGAAACCCACGATGCCGTGCTGCTGCATCAGCAGCGCATCCGCCGGCGTCAAATCATCGGCCACCAAGATGAGGCCTTCGAGCGAGCCTTCGCCCGATTCGTGTTTGGCCGGGGCATGGTTGAGCAGAATGCGCAAAATTCGGTTGATGACGTGGTCCACGTCGTCCCGGCGAGCCCGCAAATAGGCGTCGTTGATGAGGTCGAAGGCGCTGACGATGGCATCGCGCTGCATTTTGAGCGCCCATTCGGCGTTACAGCGGCGCTCCCGTAGCAGGCGCTTGGGTTCATCGGTGAGCGTGGGGTCTTCCAGCATCAGCAGATGGGTATCGAGGAAGGCAGCAATATCTGCCGGCGTATTGGCTGGAATACGCCCACGCAGGTCGCGCAAACCCTGTTTGGCCTCTTCCACCGCCGCGCTCAGGCGCTCGACTTCGGGCTCAACATCGGCCTGCGCCACGGCGTACTCCAGCACGTCCAGCGCATTGCGCTGGACAATATGCGCCGCCCCCACCGCGATCCCCCGCGAAATACCGCTGCCGTGGAGCGCGATGGTCACTCAGACTCCCCAAAGCGGCTTTCAATCAGCTCCTCTAGCGCGCGCATGGCCAAGTCTTCTTCGGGGCCACTCGTCGATAGTTCCAGCGTCACGCCCTGCGCTGCCGCCAGCATCATCAAACCCATGATGCTCTTGCCGTTAACTCGATGGCCAGTTTTGCTCAGGCCAATCTCGCAGGGAAACTTGGCCGCGGTTTGGACAAACTTGGCCGCGGCGCGGGCGTGCAGACCCAGACGATTCACGATCAGCACTGAATGGGTAGGCATCGGTTAAAACCTAACTATCACGATGGGTCGCGACCACTTGGCGCAGCGCGCGAAAATGCGTGGCGATTTTCTCGGCAAGATACACCGACCGGTGGCGCCCCCCCGTGCAACCGATGGCAATGGTTAAATAGCTGCGGTTGTCGGCTTCAAAGCGTGGGATCCATTTCGCCAGAAAATGGATGAGGTCACGGGCCATCTCGGCGGCCTCCGGGGTGTGCTCGAGAAAATCGCACACCGCCGCATCCCGGCCCGTGAGTTGGCGGAGCGTGGGGTCCCAGTGCGGATTGGGCAGGCAGCGCACGTCGAAGACGAAATCAGCGTCTGGCGGCAACCCGTTCTTGTAGCCGAAAGAACTCACCTGCAGCGCTAAGGTCCCCGGCTCGCGGTGGGTGATGCGCTCAACGATTTGCGCGCGAAATTGATGGATGTGAAGGTTGGTGGTATCGATGCGCAGGTCGGCGCTCACGCTAATGGGATCGAGCAATTGGCGCTCGCGGGCAATAGCGGCACGCAGCAGCAAATTCCCGTCAGACAAGGGATGACGACGTCGAGTTTCGCTGAACCGATTGATCAACGCTTCATCCGAGGCATCGATGAAAATAAGTTCGACCGCCAAAGCTGCGCCCCGCAGCAGGTCTAAAATCTGCGGCAACTCGAGCAAATCCGCCTCGCGATTACGGGCGTCGATGCCCACCGCCACCTGCCGGTAATGCGGCAGGTCGCCATCGCCAATGAACTGCGCGAAGGCCGCCAGAAAGCCGGCGGGGAGGTTATCCACACAGTAAAAGCCCGTGTCTTCCAGCGCGTGCAGTGCCGTCGTTTTACCAGCGCCAGATAGGCCCGAGACGATGATAAAGCGCCGCGTGGTCATGGTTGCCACCACGCTTCCATCCTGCGCGGCGCGCGCTCGGCGGGCCGAGGGGCGTTCAGGACACGCTGCGCACGGAGGCCGCGCGCGCGTGGTGGTCGGTGAGTTTCTCCTTGTGCTTACGCACCTGTCGATCGAGTTTATCGATCAGCAGGTCGATGGCCGCATACATGTCTTCGTGCTGGCTCTGCGCGTGTAGATTATTCCCCGAGACATGAACCGTGGCCTCCACGGTCTGTAACTGGCGTTCCGATCCCAGCACCACGTGGACATCCACGAGGTGGTCAAAGTGTCGCTCAATGCGCTGCATCTTCGTGCGAATGTACGCTTGTACCGACGCCGAGAGTTCAACGTGGTGTCCAGAAATGTTGAGTTGCATTTTGAGGCTCCTACTAGGCGAATTCACCTTTAGTTGCTGAATAAAATCTTGCCCCGCCGGCGTGGCGAAAGGCAAGCCTTAACTCAAGCGTTTACGCTCATTGGAGGGAAGAATTTGCATCCCCTCGCGGTATTTTGCCACGGTGCGCCGGGCCACATTGATGCCCTGCTTCAACAATACGCCTGCAATGACGCTATCGCTCAGTGGTTTGTCACTGGCTTCGCTCGCGATCAGTTTCTTGATCAACGCGCGGATCGCCGTCGAGGACGCCTCGCCGCCAATGCTGGTGGTGACGTGGCTGGAGAAAAAATACTTTAGCTCGTAGGTCCCGCGTGGCGTATGCAGGTATTTGCGGGTCGTGACGCGGGAAATGGTGGATTCGTGCATGCCGAGCGCATCCGCAATGTCGTGCAACACCAAGGGCTTCATGCCCTCGTCGCCGAACTCCAAAAAAGCCTGTTGGCGCTCCACGATGGCCACCGCCACCTTTAGCAGGGTCTCGCTGCGGCTCTGCAGACTTTTGATAAACCATTTGGCTTCCTGCAAATGGGTTTTAAGCGTGGTGTTGTCCGCCCCGTTGTCGGCGCGACGGATCAGGTTGGCGTACTGCGAGTTGACCCGGACGTGCGGCACGGAATCGGGGTTGAGTTCGACTTTCCAGCGGGCGCGCGACTTCCGCACGAAGACATCTGGGATGAGATATTCCGGTGCCGCGTCGCTGAACTGCGCGCCCGGCTTGGGGTTGAGGGTTTGAATCAGCGACATCACCTGCCGCAGCTCCTCCTGGGTGAGCTTGGTCCGACGCATGACCGCAGCGAACTCGCGGCCGCCCAACGCCGCCAGATGGCGTTCACAAATCGCCTGCGCCTCGGCCAACCAGGGGGTATCTGCCGGGAGTTGCTGGAGTTGCAGCAACAGGCATTCTTTTAGGTCGCGCGCCGCGATGCCAGCGGGGTCGAGGGCCTGCACCTGTTTGAGCATTGCCGCGACTTCGTCCTCATCCACCTCACCGAGATCGGTACTGGCCTGCACGATATCGCGAATTTCGGCGAGGGACGCCTCCAGATACCCGGCTTCATTGATCGCATCCACGATGGCGGTGGCCAGTGTGAGGTCGAGTTTGGAGAGCGGCAGCAAATTAAGCTGCCACAACAGGTGGTCGCGCAAGGAGATCCCACCGCGGGCGGTTTCAAACGCCCCGCGGCCGTCCTCGCCGGCACCACCCGACCCGGTTTGCGGCAGGGTGCTGTCGTAAATTTCTTCCCAGTCGCTGTCGACCGGCAGTTCGTTGGGGATGTCGTCGGTGGTCGAGGGTGGGGAGAATTCCTCCCCGCCCTCGCCGGCCGCCTGGCCGCCTGCCTCGCCGTCGAAGAAGTCCGAGAGTTCTTCGCCACCGAACTCAGAGGTTTCCTCGCCGGTGGCCGCCTCATGGGCCTCGGACGCGAAATCGAAGGTGTCGGCGTCGTCCTCCGCCAGTTCTAACATCAGGTTAGAGTCCAGCGCCTGCTGTACTTCTAGCCCCAATTCCAGCGAGGAGAGCTGCAAGAGCCGGATGGCCTGCTGCAGCTGCGGGGTCATGGTCAGGTGCTGGCCAAGCTTGAGCTGGAGAGATTGCTTCATGAGCAGGGGTGTTTGTGAGCCGCCGGTTATCGTGCAGTGCAGTCTAGCGCATTATCTGCCGGGTCCCGGGAACATCGGCGAGAACCGGCCCGGGTTCACATGGTGAAGTCATCGCCAAGATAAACTTCCCGCACATGCTCGTCTTCCAAGATGTGCTCAGGCACGCCTGCCGCGATGATTCGGCCATCGTTCACGATATAGGCCCGGTCGCAAATCCCCAGCGTTTCGCGCACGTTGTGGTCCGTAATCAGCACCCCAATGCCCAGCTTGCTCAGGTGTTGGATGATGCGCCGGATATCGCCAACGGAGATGGGGTCGACGCCGGCAAACGGCTCGTCCAGCAGAATGAAACGGGGGTCTGAGGCCAGCGCCCGGGCAATTTCCACGCGCCGCCGTTCGCCCCCCGACAGCGACATGCCGACGTTTTTTCGGATGTGACCGATATGGAACTCGCCCAGCAATTCTTCCAAGCGGCGGGTGCGTTGCAGTTGGGTCAGTGCCGGCATGGCCTCCAGAATGGCCGCGATATTTTGCTCCACCGTGAGCTTGCGAAAGACCGACGCTTCCTGCGGCAGGTAGCCTAGGCCGCGTTTGGCGCGTAAATCCATCGGCAAGCTGGACAGGTCTTCCTGATCGAGATGGACGGAGCCGCCCTCCATCGGGACCAGCCCGATAATCATGTAGAAGCTGGTGGTTTTGCCGGCACCGTTGGGGCCCAACAGCCCAACCACTTCGCCACTAGTGACGCTCAGGCTGACATCTTTGACGACCTGGCGAGACTTATAGGCCTTCGACAAATTGCGCACGGCCAGCGTGCTCATGCGCCGCAGGCCTGTTGGCGGCGGGTGGGGATGCTCACGGGACGGCCTTGGACTTAGGCGGAATGATGACCTTGATGCGCCCGGGCGCCGCGTTGGTCGCGGTCTGGGTGCCGCCGGTTGTCGGCGCGCCGCGCCCGGTAATGATGCTGCGCTTCGTGTCGTAGTTGATGCGATAGCCCTCGAACAGCCGCGCGCCCTGCGTTAGCCGCGCGTCCTTGATGAGCACTAGCTGGTCTTTTTTGGCGTGATATTCAATTTCCAGCGCGTAACCCTCGATGTCTTCCTTGCCGCCGTCTGGGGTTTGCTTGAAAAAAGCGGATTTGCCGTCGACGAACACATCCTCCAACTCCCGATTGGCATCAAAACTCGCGCGCAGGCGGTCGCCAGTCATTCGAATCGAGCCCTGCACCACCACCACATTGCCAAGATAGACCGTGCGGCCGGCTTCATCGTCGAGTTCGGCAAAGTCGGCCGTGATCTCCACGGGTTGTTGCGAATCGGTAGACAGTGCCCACGCGGTGTGCGCCGCCCCCAGCAGAAAAATAGCGCCTATCCAGCGTCGGTTATTTGCGTTCAATGCGACTTCTGACGCGTTCGCGCAGTTCCACTCGGTTATGTTCAAAATTGGCCCGGAAGCCTTTGGCTTTGGTCACGCTGTTCAGGCTCTTGATAGTGGCCGCATTGTCGGTTTCCGCGTATTGAACCTTCGGAAAGACTCGCAACTCGGAGGTTAGGATTTCAAACTCCCGCTCACCCGCGTCATCCAAACGCCAAATCTCCACGCGCCCGTGGAGCACGATGAGATCCGCGTCGGCCTTGATGGTGCCCCGTTCTGCAACCACCTGCCATGGGCTGGCGCCGTCATTATAAATTTCCATCCGCGGCCGGGCCAATTCGGTCGCGTCTGTGTCGGGGTAGTGATACACCTCATCGGCCATCAGCACGTTTTGCAGGTCGCCGTTGCGGTCCATCGTGTGGCGCACCATGTCGATGAGATAGTAATCCGGTGCGTGCTCGCGGGCAGCTGGGCCCAAGGGGGCGGGGCGAGACAACACCTGCCACAACCAGAAGGAAGCCGCGCTCAGCGCCACCGCGAGGACTGCCAGCCAGCCGGCCCGCCCCACATCCAGGTTCGCCTGCCCCATCGCCATCACCCGGCGTAGCGGGCGTATTGCCCCGCCAACGTGCCTTGCGCGCGCATGATGAACTCGCAAATTTCCCGCGCCGCGCCGGTGCCGCCGGCGGCCCGGGTGCAATAGGCTGCGGCCGCCAGACATTGCGGATGCCCATCGGCCACGCTCACCGGCAAACCCACCCGCTGCAGCACCGCCAGATCGGGCAGGTCGTCACCGACGTAGCAAATCTCCTCAAGGGTGAGGCCCAGCCGCTGGCGCAGGTCCTCTAGCGCCACGAGTTTGTTTTGCTGGCCTTGATAAACGTACTCGACGCCAAGCTCGGCCATGCGCGCGGCGACCACCGGGGAATGCCGCCCGGTGATGATGCCCACCGCAATGCCGGTGTGTTGCAGCATGACGAGTCCTTGCCCATCGCGTCCATGGAAGACTTTCCATTCTTCTCCCGCCGGGCCCAGCATGAGTTGGCCGTTGGTCAGCACGCCGTCGACATCGAAAATCACCAGCCGGATCCGGCACGCCGCGGTGCGCAGAGCGGCCGGACTGAGGGCGCTCACATCACCCTCGCTCGGAGTAAATCGTGCATGTTCAACACGCCCACCAGCACTTGTCTTGAGTCAACCACCAACGGCGCGCTAATCTTGCTCTCCTGCATGATGCGCAAGGCATCGGCGGCCAGTGTGTCGGCGTTGATGGTCTTGCACTGGCTGGTCATGAACGCGCTCACTGGCGCCGTCATGACCTCTAGGCCGTGGTCGAGCGCGCGCCGCAAATCGCCGTCCGTGAAAATGCCCGGCACCCGCGAGGTGTCGTCCAATACTGCGGTCAGACCCAGCCCTTTGCGGGAAATCTCCAACAGGGCATCGCCCAGCGGGGTGTCGGGGCGCACGCCGGGCATCTGCTGGCCTTGATGCATGAGGTCGCCAATCTGCAAGAATAAACGCCGACCCCGCGCCCCGCCCGGATGGGAGCGCGCGAAATCTTCTTGGGTGAAGCCGCGTGCTTCGAGCAGCGCGATGGCCAGCGCATCGTCCATCGCGAGCGCGGCGGTGGTGCTGGAGGTGGGGGCCAAGCCCAAGGGGCACGCCTCCTGCGCCACGCCCACATGGATATGCACGCTCGCGGCTTCGGCCAGCGTGGACTGCGGATTGCCCGTCAGGGCGATGAGCGGCACCCCTAGGCGCCGCAGCACGGGCACCAGCACGGCGAGTTCGTCGGTCTCCCCGGAGTTTGAGAGCGCCAGCACCACATCCTCGGCGGTGATCATGCCCATATCGCCGTGGCTGGCTTCGCCCGGATGGACAAAGAAGGCCGGTGTGCCGGTACTCGCCAAGGTCGCGGCAATTTTGCCGCCGATATGGCCAGATTTGCCCATCCCCAGCACGATCACCCGGCCGCGACACCCCCGCAGATATTCAGCCGCCGCCACAAACGCTGCGTCAACGCGCGGCACCAGATCGAGGATGGCTTGGGCTTCGAGGTTAAGTACCGCTTGCGCAAGTCGGCAGAGTTTCTGCTCGTCGATGGGGTCCAAGTCTGAGTCATCCTCGCGACGATGGGGCGCTCGCCGCCGAGGCCGGCAGGCGGGTCGTGGGTGGGGGCGTGCTGGCGGGTTTATCTTCTGCGGCCATTAGCCTGTTCACTGCGCAGACGCATTGGGGTATTCGAACGGATTACAGTAGGGAGCGCAAGCTGGCCGCGCGCGGCCGTCTTTTAGCGCCCGCGGCGGCGCGCGCCACCTGCTTTTTTAAGGAAGCAAATTCGATGAGAGCGATGCTGCTGGCGGCGGGGCGGGGCGAACGCCTCAGGCCACTCACCGACCACACCCCCAAACCGCTGTTGGAGGTCGCCGGCAAGCCGCTGATCGTCCGGCAGGTCGAGCGCCTCGCGCAGGCGGGCATTAAAGAGTTCGTGATTAATCTCGCCCACCTCGGCCCGCTCATCGAAGCGCGCTTGGGCGATGGCCAAGCGTGGGGGGTGCGCCTCACTTATTCCCGCGAGCCTGCGGGTGCGTTGGACGCGGCGGGTGGCCTGCGCTGGGCGTTACCGTTGCTGGGCGCGCAGCCCTTCGTGGTCGCCAATACCGATATCTGGACAGATTTCGATTTTGCCACGCTGCCGGTCACGCTCACCGGGCTGGCCCATCTCGTGCTGGTGCCCAATCCCGCCCATCATCCGTTAGGCGATTTTGGTTTGCGTGACACGCAGGTTTGCCACCCCGGCAGCCCCGCGTTTACCTATGCGGGTATTGGCCTGTTCAGCCCGGCGCTTTTCACCTCGCTTAGCGCCGGTGCACGCGCCCCGCTGGCACCGTTGCTCCGCGAGGCGATCGCCGCCAATGCGGTCAGCGGCACCCTGTTCACCGGCCGTTGGATCGACGTCGGGACGCTCGAAAGATGGCGTGAAGCGGAGGCCGCCGCGGCTGATCCTGCCCCGTGCGAACCTCTATAACCCTCTAATTTATATATTATTCATGATCTTGCTTGCGATTAATGCGATAACTGATTATATTTAGAGCCTAACATATTCTTAATCCTCCGGTTGACGACCTCCCGCTCTGGTTTGTCTTTTCGGCGCGATTGCGCTGAGGGGGCAAGCAGCAGTAAATAGCTCTCCCGACGTTCAGGAAAGCCTCATCCGAGCCCCCATGATTCGCGGAATTACTCACCTCATCGGTGTGCGCTGGCGCACCTGCCTGCTGGCGCTGAGCCTCTCAGCGCCGCCGGTCGTGGGCCACGCGCAAGCTGATCCGCTACCGGTGCACGCGGCGACCACGCTGCGCGTGGTGGTGCTGCCGAACAGTTCCTCGCGCCGGCATACCGCGCAGGCCGCCCGCATGATCGAAGATTTCGCCAGCGCGCTCGGTCGCCCCGTCGAATGGTCCGCGGTCACCCGACCCAGTGATTTGTTCCACCGCCTCACGCACGACGAATGTGATCTCGTGGTGGGCTCCTTGCCGCACGCGATGGCCAGCGACCCGCGGATTGTGGCCACCGCGACGGTGGCCACCGAACGCTACGTGGTCGTCGGCCGTTCGGACAATTGGGCGGCCAGCCCAATCCAGCTGCAACACTCGCGAATTGCCATGGCGCTGCGCGCGCCGCTGTGGGATTACTTCCGCGACCTGCGGCGGGTCGTGCCCGGGATCACGCTGGAACCGCAGACCAACGACCTCACCGACAAAAGCTCTCTGGCGCTCGTGGCCCGCGGCAAGGTAGACGTTGCGGTCGTTGCGCTCGACCAAGATCCGACGTGGCTCGCCGAGCACCTGCAGCTGCGGGTGCTGTTCAATTTAACCGGCGATGAACCGCTGAACTGGTTCGTGCAAGTTAACGACGAGCCTTTGCATCAGGCGTTGGATGCGTTTATCGATCGCTTCCATACCGCCTACTTCGAGCCTGCTGCCGCCCCCCGCGATTTCGCCGCCATCAAGCGCAGCGGCGTGCTGCGCGTGATTAGCCAGGTCGAACGGCCCAACTATTTTATCGACCACGGCAAACCCACGGGTTTCGAGTTCGAGCTGGCGCGCGCCTTCGCCGATCGGCACGGCCTCCGGTTAGAGGTCCTCGTGGCCCGCGATGCGGCGCAGGTCCACGACTGGCTGCGCACCGGGGTCGGGGATCTCGTCACCGCCCGTTTAGCGGGCGGCAGCGCCGCCGAGGTCCCCTATTTCCGGCAATCCCGGCAATACCACCACACCGCCTATGCGACCATCAGCCGGCCGGCGCTCGCGTTCAGCTCACCCAACGAGTTGGCCGGACATACGTTCGCGGCGATCGCGAATTCCCCGGCGCTGGTGGCCTTGCGGTCCCTGCGGGAGATCTACCCGGGCGTGTCGCTGGTGGGGATTGAGTCCAGCTTAGAGCAGCCAGCGCTGTTGCAACGGGTGGCCGAGGGCGTGATCGATGCAACCGTAGTCGCCGGGGAGGACCTTGCCCGGCTGGCGGTCGACTACCCAACGCTACGGATCGGGCCGTCCATTCCGCACCAAAACGACTACCGCTGGACGGCCCGCGCAAACGACCCAACGCTGCTCGCAGCCGTCGATGAATTCCTCCTGGATGCCCACACCGATGGGCTCACGGCCCTGCTGCGCGCCCGTTATTTCGAGCCCTCGACCGCCGGCCCCTTGGTGGCGGCCACGGACGCTCGGTTGTCGCCGTTCGATAGCATCGTGCGCCGCTATGCGGACCTCTACGGCTTCGATTGGCGGCTCATCGCCGCGCAGATGTATCAGGAGAGCCAGTTCAATCCGCGCGCCATCTCGCCCGGCGGTGCCGTTGGCCTGATGCAGCTGTTGCCCAGCACGGCCGAGTCGCTGGGCTTTGACAATCTCCAGCGCCCCGACGCTGCGATCCACGCGGGGGTCAAGTACCTGCATACCCTGCGCAATGAATTCGCGCTCGAGGTGCCGGCGGGGGAGCGCACGTGGTTTGCTTTGGCGGCCTACAACGTGGGGGCGCAGCGAGTTGAAAGAGCGCGCGAGCTAGCCGCCCAGCTCAAACTCGATCCCAACCGATGGTCGGGCAACGTGGAGAAAGCGATGCTCGTGCTGGCCCGCACGGGCGCGCACGGCGCCGGCCTATCACGCTACGGTCAGGCCATCATTTATGTGCGGAGCATTCAGTCGCTCTACGGGACTTATCGCAACCTGCTGGCGCTCGCCGGCGTCCGGGGCACACTGCCACCCCCGGCTTGAGCGACGCAAATTTCAGCCCACGTAGCGCGTGGGATCGACGATACGGGCGCTCTCGAAACCCTCTCTTCGCAGTCGACAGGCGTCGCAACGCCCGCAGGCCCGGCCATCCTCCGTGGCCTGATAGCACGACACGGTAGACGTGTAATCCACGCCCAAAGAAGTGCCCAGCGTGATGATTTCAGCCTTCGAGAGCTGCATCAGTGGGGTTTCGATGCGCACCGCGCGTCCGCCAACGCCACGTTTGGTCGCCAGGTTAGCCAGCACGCAGAAGGCCTCGATAAACGCCGGGCGGCAATCGGGGTAGCCGGAATAATCGACTGCATTGACCCCCAGATGGATCTCATCGGCATCCAGCACCTCGGCCCAAGCCAGCGCCAAGGACAGCAGCACCGTATTGCGCGCCGGCACATAAGTAATGGGGATCGTGGTGGTGGCTGTTTCGGGCACGGGAATGGTGGGGTCGGTCAGCGCCGAGCCACCAAATTGGCCGAGGTCCACGCTGACCAGTCGCTGCTCGCGCACGTTAAAAACCTGCGCAATGCGGCGCGCGGCGGCGATTTCCGCGGCATGCCGTTGGCCATAGTGGACGCTCAGGGCGTAGCACTCACGGCCTTGGGCGCTCGCGGCCGCGAGCACGGTGGTCGAGTCCAGACCACCCGACAGCAACACCACGGCGCGCGTTACCGGCACGGCCACCGCACTCGCGTCGGTGTCAGCGCGGCGCGCCACGATCGATCTGGGCAATGCGCTCCTGCGCCAGATGCCCCGCCGCAGAGTCTGGATATTGCGCCACGAGTTCGGCCAGTACCGCACGCGCCTCTTGGGGTTTGCCGAGTTTGTCGTAGCTGTAACCAATTTTGAGCATGGCGTGCGAGAGCTTCCGACTGGCCGGATATTGCGCGAGCATTTTTTGGTACTCCGCGATGGCGGCCGCAAAATCGTTCTTGGTGTAATACGCCTCGGCGAGCCAATATTGGGCGTTATCCCCGTATTGGCTGTCGGGGTATTGGCTTTGAAAATTATTGAAGGAAGCGATGGCTTGGTCGTACTCGCCGGCGCGCAGCAAGCCGAAGGCCTCGCGATAAGCCGCCTCCGAGCTCGCGTCATCGGCGGTTGGGGCGGCCCCCGCAGTGCCCGCGGGGGCCAGCGCGGGCGGCAGCAGCGTGGGCGGCAGCAGCGTGGGCGGTGGTGGGTTGAGGCTGGCCGGGGGGGTGGAAAGGAGCGCGTCACCAGCCGAGTCCAGCGCGCGGGCCGGGGCCGGCGGCGCACCAAACGCCGGCGGCACGGCGTCCCCCGCCGGCGGGGCTGGCTGCAGCAGCAGCGTGGATTCCGGGGCCGGCGTGCCAGCCACCTCGCCGCCCGGGGTGGGCGCCAGCATCGGCAGCGGCGGCTGTGCGCTCGGCGCACCGCCCTGCACCGACTGCAGCCGCCGGTCCAGATCGGTATACACGGCCGTCAGTTGGTTACGCAGTTGCTCCACTTCGTAGCCACGGGTTTCCACTTGGCCGCGCAGGCTCTGGACTTCCCGCTTCAGGGCCTCTACCTCACGCAGCAATTCCAGCACCCCGGCGTTGGTGCTGACGTTCGCCGTCGCCGTCTCGGGCTGGACCACCAGCCGCACCGCCGGACGATTAGTCCCGGCCTGGCCGAATTGGGCGAGCGCCGGGTTAAACGGCCCTAGCGTCGCCCCCAGCGCCACCGTGATAAGCAGACTTCGCATCGACGCCTTCTCCGAGAAGCTTGGACTTGGACCAGCGAACTTATTGCTGATAAATAATTTCAACGCGACGGTTCAGGCTGTAGGCCTGCTCGTCGTGCCCATCGGCCACCGGGCGTTCCTCGCCGTAGCTGACGGTGCGAACCTGGCCTGCGGTCGCGCCTAGCAACACCAACTGACGCCGCACGGCCAACGCGCGACGTTCGCCCAAGGCTAAGTTGTATTCCCGCGAGCCCTGCTCGTCGGTGTGGCCTTCCAGGGTAATCGTCATCTGCGGATGGCTGGCCAGAAAGGCCGCATGGGCGACTACCGCTGGCTCGAAATCAGCCCGGATATTGCTGCTGTCGTGATCGAAGTAGATCACCCGAACCGCCAAGAGACTCTTCGGGTCGTTCAGTTCGGCCGCACCGGCACCCGCGCCGTTGGCCAAGCCTTTGCTGCGAGCCGCGTCGATATCGCTCATCTCGCCGTTGCTAATGCCCGAATTTGCGACCGGTGCGGCGGGCTTTTTGTTCAGGCTCGAACACCCGGTGATGGCGAGAACCGCCGCCAAAAATAAGGTGGCTTTCAGGATTGCGCCATTCATAACTGTCTCCTATCTATTCGCTTGTATACCCAATCCCGCCCGCCGGCCCGATGCCGCAAGCAGTTAGATTCTTATTGCCGAAAAGGGCCCCACGCCGGTTCGCGGACCGCGCCCTGCTGGAGCGCCAGGCGCTGCTTAATGGACCCATCCACCGATACTGCGGCAAGTTCTGTGCTGCGCCCGGCCATTGTGGCATAGATGATCATGCTGCCGTTTGGCGCAAAGCTCGGCGATTCGTCGAGATTGGAATCGGTGAGCCGGCGCCCAGTACCAGCCTTTAAATCAAACAACATGATGCGATAACCACCGCCACCGTTGACCATTACCAACTGCCGCCCGTCTGGGGAATAGCTGGCACGGGCGTTGTAATCGCCGAGATTGAAAGTAACCCGGCGCGCTTCCCCGCCGCTGGGCGCCACCCGGTAAATTTGTGGCCCGCCGCTGCGGTCGGAGGTGAACGCAATGGCGCTGCCGTCCGGTGCCCACGAGGCTTCCGTGTCGATGGCCTCGCTGGTAGTCACCCGCGTTTGTTGCCCGGAGGCGATATCCACGACGTAGATGTCCGGGTTGCCGTCGTGCGAGCGTGTGACGGCCAGTCGCCGGCCATCTGGTGAGAACGCGGGCGCGCTATTGATGCCGGCACCCGAGACTACTTTTTGCCGCTGGCCGCTCCGCACGTCCTGCACATACACCGCTGAGTTGCGCTCCTCGAACGACACATAGGCCAACCGGCTGCCCTCGGGTGACCAGGCGGGCGACAGCAATGGCTGTTTGCTCTCCAAAATAGTCTTGGCGTCGTAGCCGTCGGCGTCGGCAATTTGTAGCCGATAGGTGCTGTTCTTGGCATCGTGACGGTTGACGGTGACGTAGGCGATGCGGGTCGAAAAAGCGCCCGGCACGTTCAGCAAAGTCTTGTAGATGATGTCGCTGATTTGGTGCGCCGTCAGGCGCAGATTGGCGTTTTGTGCGGGAATTTTAAACCCGGCTAACTGCGTGCCGGTAAACACATCGAGCAGGCGAAACTCCACATTGTAGGCGCCATCGCCGGCCGCACTGATCCGCCCCACCACCAGATTATCCATGCCCACCGTGCGCCAGTCCTTGAAATTCACCTGCGCAAAATCCGCCGGGCGAGCGGGCAAATCGGTGCGCGGCATGGGCTTGAAGCGTCCGCTGCGGGTGAGATCATTGGCAATGATTTGGCTGATGTCTTCTGCCATCGGCGCCCCGGTCCATTCGAAAGGCACGATGGCAATGGGCAGCGCGCCTTCCACGCCTTGGGTAATGCGAATCACCAGCGGGCCGCTCTCGGCCGCGGCGCCCGCCCATGCCAGACACAGTAAAACTGTTGCGAACCATTTCATGACGGGCCTTCCGAGGGGTCGAATTCGAACTGGATTTCTTTCATTTGCTGAAACAGGCGCGGTTCATCCGGCACAGGCAGCGGTGAGGCTTTACGAACTGCAAGCTCCGCTTGTCGGTCGAAGGTCGGGTTGCCGCTGGATTTCACCACGCGGGCATCGACCACTTCGCCGCCGGGGATCATGCGCACGAGCAGCGTGCACTTCAAGCCACTCTTGAAGTCCGGGGCAACAAAATTATTGGACACCTGCCGCAAGATGGCGGCGGTAAAACGCGCCAACTGCGACTGGTCCGCCCGACCCTGCGCCGCCGCGGCGAGTTCCGATTCCTCGCTCGCCAGCTCATCGGCCAACGCCTTGGCTTGGGCTGCTTGACGGGCAGATTCGGCCTGTTTTTTGGCATCTTCTGCCTGACGCTTGGCGTCGGCGGCGCGCTTTTTGGCAGCTTCCGCCTCTTGCTTCTTTTTCTCTGCCGCTTTGGTCTTGGCGTCTTCTTCGACTTTTTTGGCGTCCGCCTGTTTTTTCACAAGGGCCTGTTTGAGGTCCTCTGCTTGGCGTTTTTCGTCCAGCTTTTTTTGCTCGGCTACCGCTTGCTGCTTTTCGGCGGCCAGTTGCTCGCGCTGCGCCTGAAGATGCTCCTTTTGTTCTGCTAGGCGCTGGGCTTCGACGGCGGTCTCGCGCTGGAGATTTTCTTTCTCCGTTTTGAGTTTCGCTAATTCCTTTTCTTCATTTTTCCGGCGTTTCTCGCTCTCTTTGACCTGCTGGTCGGCGGCCTGCTGTTTGGCTTTTTCGGCCGCTTTCAGCTTGTTCATTTCGCGCGCCACGGCCCCGGCGTCCACGGCTGTCGCCTGCATAACCTGACTCTCGCCCGCCGGCATGGGCGCCTCGCGGCTGGTAGTCCAATCCAGACCGACGAAAAAAATGAGCACCAGCAAGACGTGGAGCAGCGCGGAGTAGTACACGCCGCGGCCGCGGCCACTGCCGGGTTTTTCGGCGTTGTCGTCACGCGGGGCTTGTTTCACGGTGGGGGTGCGTTAGCGCCTATTTGGCCGGCGGCACGGTCAGCAGGCCCACGCTCGACAGCCCCGCGCCCTGCATCAGCGCCATCACCTGCACCACCCGGCCGTAGGGCACGCCAGTATCCCCGCGCACTAAAAACTGCGTGCCGGGCTTGTACTTGTTGATCCCGGCCACGCGGTTGACCAGCGTGGCGTCGTCGATGGGCTCCTCGGGGTTCTCACCCAGATCGACAAACAGCTCGCCACCCGCATTGATGCTGACAATCACGGGCTCTTTATCGCCGGGGTCGACTATTTCTGAGGGCGCCTGCGGCAGGTCCACTTTCACCCCCTGCGTCACCAAGGGCGCGGTGATCATGAAAATGATCAACAGCACCAAGGTCACATCGATGTAGGGCACGACGTTCATTTCCGCCATCAGTCGTTTGCGGCCCCGGCGGCCACCTCGCTGCATCACGCTGGCCATGGCTTAGACGTGCACCTGACGCTGCAGGATGGCGGAAAACTCCTCGAGGAAGATGTCGTAGCGGCTGGACAGCCGGTCGATTTCGCTGGAGAAGCGGTTATAGAAAATAACCGCAGGAATGGCGGCGAATAGCCCCATAGCGGTCGCGATCAGGGCCTCGGAAATACCCGGCGCCACCATCGCCAGCGTCGCTTGGTGGCTGCTCGACAGCCCGCGGAAAGAATTCATGATGCCCCACACCGTCCCAAACAAACCGATGTAGGGACTGACCGAGCCCACCGTGGCGAGCAGCGGCAGGTTGGCCTCCAGCGCCTCGAGTTCGCGGCTGAGTGCGATGCGCATGGCGCGCTGGGAACCCTCCAGCACCATCTCTGGGGGCAGCCCTTCTTTTTTGCGCAAGCGGGCAAATTCCTTGAAGCCCGCCTCAAACATGCGCTGCGTGCCGTCGGCCGGTGCGCGTTGATTGGACAGCCGATTAAACAACGCCGTGAGGTCTTCGGCGGCCCAGAACTGGTCTTCAAACTGCTGCGCGGCGCGCTTGGCGCCCAGCAGTTCGCGGCGCTTAGAAAACACCAGTCCCCAGGAGGCGACAGACGACGCCAGCAGCACCAACATCACAAATTTGACGAGCAGGCTGGCGCCTATGATCAGACTCGCGATGGACATATCACCTTGCATTGGAAATCCCCAGATAAATGGCGGGCGGCATGCGCACCGGCGCCATGCGATGGAAATTGACGCTGCCCACGCGGATTTCACCGCCGCACAGCAAGGCCCCCTGCTGGTCGAGCACCTGCTGCTTGAAATCCACGCTGGCCCAGCCGCAGCGGGCCACCGCGCAAGTGGCGATAAGGCTGTCGTTAAAGCGCGCCGGACGGACAAAGTCGAGGGTGGCACGGCGGACGACGAACGCGATGCCGTGCTCGCGCGCGATGAGGTTTTGTTCAAAGCCCAACGCCCGCAGCCATTCGGTACGGGCGCGCTCCATGAACTTGATAAAGTTGGCGTGATACACAATGCCCGCCGCGTCGGTGTCCTCGTAGTACACCCGCAGCGGCCAACGGAATTCAGCGCGAGAGATGGTCATTTTGGTGGCCCTTCATCAAATAAATCGAGCGCCTGCCCGCTGCTGGGCGGCGGCGCCAGACCAAAGTGCAACCACGCCGAGCGAGTGGCTATCCGACCGCGCGCGGTGCGCATCAGGTAACCCTGCTGGATGAGGAAGGGCTCGACCACATCTTCAATGGTGCCCCGCTCCTCGCCGATCGCCGCGGCGAGGCTGTCCACGCCCACCGGCCCGCCGTCGAACTTCTGCAAAATGGTGAGCAGTAGGCGGCGGTCCATGTTATCGAACCCATTGGCGTCGACGCTCAGTAAATCGAGCGCGCGACACGCCACTGCGCCGTTCAAGCGGCCGTCGGCTTTGACTTCCGCGAAATCGCGCGCCCGGCGCAGCAGGCGATTGGCAATGCGCGGCGTACCCCGCGCGCGGGTCGCGATTTCGCGGGCACCTTCGGCGTCGATCGCGACCCCCAAGATTTGCGCGGCGCGGGTCACGATCCGCGTCAAATCGTCGACCGAGTAAAACTCCAAGCGCTGGACGATGCCAAAGCGGTCGCGCAGCGGCGAGGTCAGCAGGCCGGCGCGGGTGGTGGCCCCCACCAAGGTAAAGGGCGGCAGGTCCAATTTAAGCGCGCGCGCCGCCGGCCCTTCGCCGATCATGATGTCGAGCTGAAAATCTTCCATCGCGGGATAGAGTATTTCCTCGACCACCGGACTTAAGCGGTGAATCTCATCGATGAAAAGCACATCGCGCGGCTCGAGGTTGGTCAGTAACGCCGCGAGGTCACCGGGACGCTCCAACACGGGGCCGGAAGTCTGGCGCAAATTGACCTGCAGTTCGTGGGCAACGATATGCGCCAGGGTCGTTTTGCCTAGGCCGGGCGGGCCAAAAATTAAAACATGGTCGAGTGCTTCACCGCGCCGACGCGCCGCGCCGATGAAAATTTCCATTTGTTCGCGCACCGCCGGCTGGCCCACATAGTCCGCTAGACGACGGGGACGAATATCGCCGTCGAGCGTCACATCTTCGACGCGGGTAGTGGCAGCTATGAGGCGGTCGTTAGACATGTGAGCAAGTCGCCGGGATTATGTGGCAAGCAGTTGAATCTGGCCTGAACCGAGGTCTGCCGTTCATCCGCGCGCGAGTCCGCGCAGCGCTTCGCGAATCAGCATTTCGCTAGACTTGCCGAGGGTGTCGAGGGCGTGGACCAAGCGGCTAGCTTCCGGGGGCTTGTAGCCCAGCGCAATGAGAGCACTCACGGCATCGGCGACCTCGTCCCCTCGGGGTGGCGCACCCGGCGTGCTCACCAACGGGGCGCTGGTCGCCCAGCCGGCCACCCGGTCGCGCATCTCCACGATGAGGCGTTCGGCAGTTTTCTTGCCCACGCCAGGCAACGCGGTTAACCGGGTGGCGTCGCCCCGCGCCACCGCGCTGGCAAATTCTTCGACCGCCATCCCCGAGAGCACCGCGAGGGCCATCTTGGCGCCGATGCCGCTCACTTTCAGCAGACTCTGGAACAACTCGCGTTCGGCGAGCGTGCCAAAACCGTAGAGGCTGTGGGCGTCTTCGCGCACCGCCAAGTGGGTATGCAGGATAACTTCGGCGTGTAACTCGGGGAGCAGCCACCCGGTGGACATGGGCACCTCGAGTTCGTAACCCACGCCGTGGCACTCCACCAAGATGCGTGGCAAACGTTTTTCGATGAGTAAACCGCGCAGCCGGCCAATCACAACCAGCGTCCTGCACGGGTGCCGCGCGCGCCCGCCACCGTGGCCAGACTCTGGCGGGTATGCCCGTGGCAGATGGCCACGGCCAGCGCATCGGCGGCATCCGCGCGCAGCGTCCCCTGCAGCGTCAACAGCGCTTTTACCATGTGTTGCACTTGGTCCTTGGTGGCGTGACCACGCCCCACCACGGCGAGCTTAATTTCGTTAGGAGAGTACTCGTACACCGGGACATCGCACATCGCCGCAGCGACGATCGCAGCCCCCCGTGCTTGCCCCAGCTTAATCGCGGAATCTGCGTTGCGGTTCATAAAGATTTTCTCAATGGCGACTTCGTCGGGCCGATGCTCGCGAATGACCGCCGTGAGGCCGGCAAAAATCACGCGCAGGCGGGCGTCGAGGGCCAGGTCCGCCATCTCCAGACAGCCGCTGTCCACGTGGACGCTTTTATTTTTCTCGATCGCCACGACGCCGTAGCCGGTCACCCGCGAGCCGGGGTCGATACCGAGGATGAGGGTCATACGGGCCCGCCGCCGGGCCCGCGCGACGGCCGCGCACGAGCAGCCAAGCCCCAGGGTGCGGGCAGGGCACCGGAGCAGGCGCGACAGTGCGCTTCAAGCATCGTTATTGCCCTGAATTGTCAGCTGCTGCGCGGCCGAAAAATCTAACAGCCTTTTGATGGGCAGCACCGCTCTGGCGCTAAGCGCCGGCGCCACGTGTACTTCGCCCGCCCCGGTACGCAGCGCGTGTGCCAGTTGGCGCAGACCGTTCATGGCCATCCACGGACACTGTGCGCAACTGCGGCAGGTCGCGCTGTGGCCGGCAGTGGGGGCTTCGATGAGGGTTTTGGTGGGCGCGGCTTGCTGCATTTTGTAGAAGATGCCGCGGTCGGTGGCCACGATGAAGTGTTGCGCGGGTAGCGTGCGCACCGCGTTGATCAGCCCCGAGGTCGAGCTCACCACGTCTGCCAAGGCGATCACCGAGGGCGGTGACTCGGGGTGCACCAGCACTTTGGCGTGCGGGTGTTGCGCCATCAGCACGGCCAGTTCGCGGCCTTTAAACTCCTCGTGAACGATGCAGGCCCCATTCCATAATAACAAATCGGCACCGGTCTGGTTGCGAATGTAATCGCCCAGATATTTATCCGGCGCCCACAGTATTTTTTGGCCCTGCGCGTGGAGATGGCGCACGACGTCCAGTGCGCTGCCCGAGGTCACCATCCAATCTGCGCGGGCCTTCACCGCGGCACTGGTATTGGCATAGACCACGACCGTCCGGTCGGGATGGGCATCACAGTAAGCGTTGAAGGCGGCCGGCGGGCAGCCCAAATCTAGCGAACATTCGGCCGCCAGATTGGGCATTAACACGCGTTTTTCGGGATTGAGGATTTTGGCGGTCTCGCCCATAAAGCGCACCCCCGCCACCACCAGCGTTTGCGCCGGATGGGTATGGCCAAAACGGGCCATATCGAGGGAGTCTGAGACATAGCCGCCGGTGGCTTCGGCCAAGGCTTGCACCGCTGCGGCGGTGTAATAGTGGGCCACCAGCACCGCGTTTTCTCGCGCCAGTAGCGTGCCGATTTCCGCGCTTAGAGCCGCCTGCTCGCCGGCATCCAGCACCTCGTGCTCGGTCAAGGGAACCTCAAAACGGGGCGGCGGCAAATTGCTGGTGCCGGTAACGGTGTCGGTGTGCATCAAGGCGTCCTGGGTTGGCGGGCGGGCGGGCGACAGAACGGGTCTGGCCGCGCGTCGCGGGCACGCGGGTGCGCAGGGGCTAGCTTGCGCCAGCGCGGGCCGCCGTGGCCCTCACGCGGCGACAGGTTGGACGCTCCGCCACGCAGGACCGAGGTGCTCAAGTCTGCGTGGGCGGCGCTCCCTCAGCGCGCCGCAGGCGAATACCCAGCTCGCGCAGCTGCGCGTCGCCCACCGGCGTGGGTGCGGCGGTCAGCGGACAGCTGGCGGTTTGGGTCTTAGGGAAAGCGATGACTTCGCGGATCGAGCGCTCGCCGGCCATCAACATCACCAGCCGGTCGAGGCCGAAGGCAATGCCGCCGTGCGGCGGGGCGCCAAACTGCAGGGCGTCCAGCAGAAAACCAAATTTTTCGCGCGCTGCTTCTTCGGCAATGCCCAGCAAGCCGAACACCTCCGACTGCAGCTGCTGGTGATGGATCCGGATGGAGCCACCGCCCACTTCGCTGCCGTTCAACACCATGTCGTAGGCCCGCGAGAGTGCGGCACCGGGGTTGGCCACCAGCTGGGCGGCGTCTAGGTGTGGCGCGGTAAAAGGATGGTGCAGAGCCACCCAACGCTTGGCGTCGGCGTCCCAGTCGAACAGCGGGAAATCCACCACCCAGATGGGCCGCCAAGCAGCCGCCACCAGCCCCAAGTCTGCCGCCACTTTATCGCGCAGCGCGCCCAATGCGGCATTGACCACCTTGGCGCTGTCCGCGCCAAAGAAAATAAGGTCGCCCGTGAGCGCGCCGGTGCGCTCCATAATCGCCGCGACCACCGCATCGGGCAGAAATTTCAGGATGGGCGACTGCAGTCCTTCGCGCCCGGCGGCCGCGTCGTTCACTTTGATATAGGCCAAGCCCTTGGCGCCATAAATGGCCACGAACTCGGTGTAGGCGTCGATTTGGCTGCGCGAGAGCGCGTTACCGCCCGGCGCCCGCAGGGCCGCGATTCGACCCTCGGGATTGTTAGCCGCCGCCGCAAACACCTTGAACTCGATGTCGCGCATGACGTCGGCCAGTTCCACCAACTCCAGCGGGTTGCGCATGTCCGGGCGGTCGCTGCCAAAACGATGCATGGCTTCGGCGTAGGTAATGCGCGGGAATGGATTAGGCAGCGCCACCGCCAGCACTTCTTTGAACAGCTCGCGAATCATTTGCTCCATCAACGTCGTGACGGCCAGTTCGTCCACGAAAGACATTTCGATATCGAGCTGGGTGAACTCCGGCTGACGGTCGGCGCGCAGGTCTTCGTCGCGAAAGCAGCGCACGATTTGATAGTAGCGGTCGAAGCCCGCCACCATCAGCAACTGTTTGAACAGCTGTGGGGATTGCGGCAGGGCGAAGAATTTACCGTTGTGCACCCGGCTCGGCACGAGGTAATCGCGCGCGCCTTCGGGCGTGGCTTTGGTGAGCACCGGGGTTTCGATATCCAGAAAGCCGGCCGCGTCGAGAAAACCTCGAAAATACCGAGCGACGCGCGCCCGCAGCAGGAGGTTTTCGCGCATGCGCGTGGTGCGCAGATCGATATAGCGAAAGCGCAGCCGGGTTTCTTCCTGCACGTTGGGGTCGTCCAACTGGAAGGGCGGGGTTTGCGCGGTGTTAAGGATTTCGAGCTCGCGTACCAGTACCTCGACCCGGCCGGTCGCCAGATTGGGATTGACCGTACCGCTCGGGCGGTGGCGCACTTTGGCCCGCGCCAACAGCACATATTCGCTGCGCGCGCGTTCGGCCAACGCGAAGGCCGCCGGGGTATCGGGATCGATGACGATTTGCAGCACGCCTGCGCGGTCGCGCAGGTCGATAAAAATGACCCCACCGTGGTCGCGACGATGATGCACCCAGCCGCAAACGGTCACTTCTTGATCAATTAACTGCTCGGTGACGTCACCGCAATAATGAGTACGCATAGGGGTTCGACTTTTCTGCTGGGGAGTGCTGCGGGGCTTGCCGGAGCGCAACGAGTGCGCCCCACGCCGGCCGCATGATACGGCTCGATCAGAACCTGCTGCAATGCCGCAGGCAATTGAATCTGGCCGAGATTTGTCGGCTTCAGACGGCCGCGCCGCTGCTATCCGAAGACTTGGTTTCCGCGGGCTTCGCCGGCTCGCTGGCGGTGCTCGGCGTTTTCGCCGGCTCGGTGGTGCTGGGCGTGCTGCTGGCGTCGTCCGTCTTGGCCGCCGTCTTGCCCTTGTCACGGAAGTCGGTCACATACCAGCCGGTACCCTTGAGCGCAAAACCCACGACGGAAATTTGCCGAGCGAGTTCGGGTTGGCCGCATTTGGGGCAATCCTTGAGAGAGTCTTCGGACATGCGCTGCACCGCATCGAGTTTGTGCCCGCAGGCGCTACAGAGATAAGAATAGGTTGGCATGGTGGTCTCGATGTCCGGGGTGAAAATTGAACGCTGAAAAAGGGCTGCCGCTTAGTCAAGATAAGGCCGCAGACAGGATTTTCAAGCTAGGCGCGCCTCAGCGCCAGCGTTACGTGCACCCAGGACGGGTTGGGTGGGCTGCCCCAGCCCGGGTAGACCCCGGCACCAGCCCTTGCAGTTTGAGCCGCAGTGCGTCCGGCTGAGTCGACCGGGGAGTTGGCGCGGCGGCCACCAGACCGCGCGCCCACCGCAGTGGGGGTGCAAGCTTGCCCGCGCGGCGGCCGTGCGGCCCGTTGGCTCGCTAGGCGGGGCGGACATCGGCTAACGCCCAGCGAAGGCCGTCAAGCAATCTCTGGCGAAAAATCGAAGTGGGGGCTCACGCACCGCGCGTAGAAACCTAACCGTCCCCCCGGCGGAGGAAAGCTCGCGCCAGGCTGCTAGCGCGAGTTCCACCGCACGCGCGGCGCCTAGCTCCCCGCGCCGGACAAATTAAGCCGCTCAGTTTGCTTGGTCTGCCCAGAGGGATTCGCTATCATCCGCCCTCCCCGCGTTTAGCCGTTCCCCCAAAAGGCGGCCGTTCCCCGCGCGCCGTTAGCTCAGCTGGTAGAGCACCGGACTTTTAATCCGAGGGTCGTAGGTTCGAATCCTACACGGCGCACCATTAAAATGAAGTCGTTACAACGGCCTTGCCCCTGCGCCGCAGGGTCATAGCGTCTTGCTGTCGGGCCGGGATCGACACCTATAGCACTCACAGATCACCCAGCGCGCCGCTCGCGGCGGTGGGGATCATCACCTGTAGCGACCCCCTGCCCCCAATACCCTCTCGGCTCGCGCCCTGCCGATTCTCCGGCCATGGCCTTGCTTCAAGCCCGAGCAGACCTGCCTGCAGGGGCCGCGTGTGCGTCCCAGACTGGCGGATTGCGTCGCGCCACGTGGGTGTCCCGGGTTGCGCGGATTGCGTCGGCTTGTGTGCCGGGTTGCCTCCCGTTGGCGTCCCGCCGATTGGTGGGTGTCCCGGATTGTGGTGCGGATTGCGTCGGCTTGTGTGCCGGGTTGCCTCCCGTTGGCGTCCCGCCGATTGGTGGGTGTCCCGGATTGTGGTGCGGCTTGTGCCCGCGATTGGTGGGGGTCCCGGATTGTGCCGCGGATTGTGCCGGTTGGTGGGTGTCCCGGCTTGTGCCCGGTTGGTGGGTGTCCCGGCTTGTGCCCGGTTGGTGGGTGTCCCGGCTTGTGCCCGCCGGCTTGTGCCCGCCGGATTGTGCGGATTCTGCGGCGTGGCGGTCCCGGATTGCGCGACCGCGGAGGCCGCGGCGTGCGGGCGTCGTCCGGCCGCTCGCAGCGCCAAGCCTCCACCCTGCTACCATCCCCTCCCACCCCAGCAGGAGCGCGCCAACCCATGTCACTTCGTCCCTATCGCGGCCAATGGCCGCAGCTCGGCGAGCGGGTTTATATCGACTCGGCGGCGGTGGTTATTGGTGATGTGGTGTTGGGCGCGGACGCTTCGGTGTGGCCCATGGCGGTGATTCGGGGTGACGTGGCGCCCATTCGAATCGGCGCGCGGACCAGCGTGCAGGATGGCGTGGTGCTGCACGTCACGCACGATGGGCCTTACAACCCCGGGGGGCGCGGTTTGTTGATCGGTGAGGACGTCACCATTGGCCATCGCGCGGTGCTGCACGCCTGCACCGTAGGCACGGCGTGCTTGATTGGCATGAGTGCCACCCTACTCGACGGCGTGGTGGTGGAAGACGAAGTGATCGTCGCCGCCGGCGCGCTGGTGCCGCCCGGCAAGCAACTGCCCACCCGCACGCTGTGGGCGGGCAACCCAGCGCGCCAAATCCGCACCCTCAGCGCCGAGCAGGCCGCGCAACTGCGCTACAGCGCGCATCACTATGTGAAAATCAAGGATGAATATTTAGCCGCCACCACCGCGCCACAGCCCCGCTAACCGCGGCACGGACACGCCATCACCACCGGCCCGGCGGCGTGCGGCTGTGCTGAACTGCGGCCGCCTCGCCCGTGGTCCTGTCTGCGGCTACCGTGCGCCGTGCCGGCCCCGTGCCAAGACGGCGCGCGCGGCCAGCCGCTCGCGGCTGGTCAGCCGGCAGCCAAGCCGGCGAGCTTGCAGGCCACGGCACAGCAAGCCTCAGGCGCCCGCGCAAGCCGGTCTGGTGCGCCCGCGGTTAAGCCCCTCGGGTGCCAGCAGCCCGCACGCCGCGAGTCACTGGCCCAAGCCGCGCCACGCCAGTGCCTGTCAGACCCGGCGGGCGCCATGCCCCGCCACCCGCACGATGGCCCACCGGCCTCGGCTCAGGGATAGGCGATGCTCAAACCTTCGGCGATTAAGGCGGGCTGGGTGCTGCCTTCAATCTCGATGGTGTTCTCAAAGGTGAGGCGGATGCCTTGGTCTTTCACCTCATCAGCTGCCAATAGCTTCTGGCGCAGCCGCACGCGCGCGCCCACCGGCACGGGGGCCGTGAAACGCAACTTGTTGAGCCCGTAGTTGAGGCCACGGCTGCGCTTTTCAATTTTCCAGATCGCCGCGCTGAGACGCGGGATCAACGACAGCGTGAGAAAACCGTGGGCGATGGTCTTGCCGCCGGGCATTTCGGTCTGCGCCCGTGCGACGTCCACATGAATCCACTGGTGGTCACCGGTAGCCTCGGCAAATTTGTCGATCGTGGCCTGATCAATGGTCACCCAGTCGGAGGCGCCGAAGTCTTCTCCTAGATGATTCTGCATGTCTTTGGGGGTGTCGATAACGCGCATACGATGGCTCCTGATGGGGGTTAGCTCAGGGCGTGATGGTAGCGCACCCGGCAGCTTAAGCGCGCCGGGGAGGCGCCTGCCCGAACGGGCGGCCAAGCAGCGCAGGGCCCAGGTCGCCCGCCGGGCGCCGTGAGGTGCATCATCGCGCCGAGCGGGGCGCGGATTGCACACCACCCGGCGAGTCAGCGACTAATGTCGCCGGTTGCTGCCCGCGGGACCGGCGGAATCCTCGTCGTCCGCCCAGTCGTCATCTTCGCCTTCGACGTCGGCCAGCATATCGCGGACTTCCGTGGCGGCTTCGACGATTGCGGGATCAGCGCTCGCCAGATGCAATTCCAGAATGGCCGTCACCAGCTCTGGGCTGGGCGCCAACATGGGCAACGCGCCGAGTGCGGCCAGCACGAAAAGCTTGTCGGCCTGACGGTCTTTGAGGATCGCCTGCACGTGCGGCCACGCCATTTGCAGCTCTTGCTCGCCCGCAGCGCCGATGGCTTCTAGGCGCTGGTGCTCGTCGGTGCTGGTCAGCGCGCCCAAGATTTCGGTGTCAAACCCCCCTATAAACCGCATGCAAAACAGCGCGCTGAGCTTCCAATCGTTGGAGCCCTCGGCGTAGGCGGCCCGCACGGCCGCGGCATGCCAGTCTTGCGGTGCATGGGCTAGGGTCTCCAGACAGCTGCGGCGAACTTCGTCGGGCGCGCTTTTATCGTCGAATACCGCCCGTAGAGCAGCCTTCGCGCCGTGCACAGCCTCCGGCGTGCACGGCAGACCATCATCGTCCAAGTCCTGCGCCAAACCGTCGAGGTCGGCCAGTTCAAACGCCGGGCCGAGCGCGATGGCAGCGCTGCTGCGTAGCTCCGGGGATTCGGCCTTGTTGGCGGCCACACCCGACAGCGCAACCATCATAAGGTCGTTGATGCCGGGATATTCTTGCGCCAAATACGCCGCCAGCAGGCGGTCGTCGGCGTGCGCGGTACGGTCTGTGATAACCCTTACGATTTCCGCTCCCGCGGAATCAGGCCACTCGTAGGACGGAATTTGTTCGAGATCTGACAGACTCATGGTGACCCAC
The DNA here is from genome assembly GCA_009692365.1 of Gammaproteobacteria bacterium. Taxonomy (GTDB): domain Bacteria; phylum Pseudomonadota; class Gammaproteobacteria. Next base: position 58,059 of record SHZJ01000011.1, on the reverse strand, counting down.
CTTCTTGAAAACATCGCGAGGAAGCGCAGGCCTAAGGCCTGATCGGGCGGGTATGGTAATCGAAGTGATCGGCCGGTTCGATTACAACGCGCAACGGCTGCTCGCACCCGCCGCAGCGGCCGGCCGCCGACCGCGGCGGCATTAGGCGAAAGCAAAGCCCTCGGGCAGGGGTGCGAACAGCAGTCGTACCGCGCCACCGATACAGCGGGTGCGATGACCACGCCCGGTGGTATCGGCCGGCAAAAACACCTCGCCCGCGCCCCAGCGTCGGCATTCCCCCTCGGTAGTCTCTACTTCCAACACGCCGGTTAATACCACCACCACTTGGCGGGCCGGCGCGTTGTGCCAGTCTTGGTCCATCCCGGCGGGTAACTCTACGAACTGGGCTGCGGGCGAGACATAGGGCTGCGACTGCCGCAGCGTGTGGCCAAACGCGTCGTGGCGTTCCAGCCCAAAGGGGATTTCTAAATCGGCAAACTGGCTCTCGCCGGTGGCCGTGGCAATAAACGTCGTGATTTTCATCGGTGTGGCCTCGCGCTAATGGGTGGAGGAACAGGGCCTCGCGCGCCCCGCCCCGGGCCGCGAGCGCGTTGGTCTGCCTCAAACAATACACCGGCCTACCCTGCAGCAGCATCCAAAAATAGCGCGCGCGAGACGCCATCTGGTGCTGCGGCTGCCCGTTGATTTGCCTTGGTCTTGGGCTGCAACGCCGCGGGGCACGGGGGTCAGACCCGTCGTCGCCTGAACGTCGCGGGCTGGCCAGGCCTGCGCGCGCGTGGGGGTTTTGGGCGTGGGGGTTTTGGCAACCTAGACCGGCGCGCCAGCGCCGCCCAGCCCAGCCGGTCTCCGGTATCCAGCATCCGGCAAGACCTGACCCCTTTCGGGCGCAAGCAGGCTGGGTTAGCATCCTCAGGACCTGCATTCCCGGGAGGGATAATCATGACCGATTCTACTGCCGTACAGATCTTGCTGGCCCGTCAGGAAATAGCGGACGTTATCTACCGTTATGCGCGGGGCATCGATCGACTAGATTTCGACCAAGTCCGCCACTGTTATCACCCGGATGCCTACGACGATCATGGTTCGATGAAAGGCAGCGTGGAAGAATTTATCGCCGCCGCCGCAAGTTTTCTCACGCGCTGGACGGTGACCCAGCACTTCATGGGCAATATGCTCATAGAAGTAGACGGCGAGCTGGCTCGCGCCGAGACCTACGCGGTGGCCTACCATCGTCGCGAAGACGCCGCCGGTAATGGCAAGGACGACGTCATGGGCATTCGCTACGTCGACCGTTTCGAGCGCCGCGCCGGGGTCTGGAAAATCGCCCATCGCGTGGTCGCGACGGAATGGCGGCGGGTCGACCCGGTGGTGGGCGCGCGTGGCCGCAACGAAATCGGCGTGTGGGGTCGGCGCGATAGCGGCGACGTTATCAACTGGATCATGAGCGCACGCCCCCCGACCTGAGTCGGCCGGGTTGGGGCGCTGGGCGCTTTCGCGCTAGGCCCTGTGTGCCGCAGGGGTGAGCGCCGCCGTTGCTCGGGTGCGGCGGCGCACGGCGGCGGTTGAACCTGCTGTCGGCGCCGCTAGGGTGCGCTAAACCAGCGTGCGCTTTGGGGTCCCAACGAAACCCTGCGCGACCCACGAGGCGCAGCGATGGGGCGCTGGCCGGGATAGAAAACCGCGCCCGCGCGCAGCGCCAAAGCGGCGCTGGGTTGCGCAAATCCTGCGCGATTCTGGCGTGGGGATTTATCCATCGCGTCTGGCCCCACGGGGTTGACCCGCAAGCGCCGGTGCAATCTCGCGTTCTATCCACTAAGGGTTTGCGACCTCGGCAGCTTGGCAACCGGCCGCTGCCCGCAGATTCCGCCGGGCTGGTGCATCGGCACCGCGCGTTCACGCCAATCCTGGCCGCTTCGGCGCGGGCGAATGACCGGTCGTGTTGCCGGTCTGGGTCGGGACCTCAAGCGACGAATCCTGCCCCAAAAAGGCGAACGCGTTGGCCTTGATCAAGCAATACACCGGCGTGCCCTTGACCAGCGCCAAATCGTTTACGGCACGCGCGCTGACCTCGGCGATGAGCGGCAAGCCGGCGTCTACTTCCACCAAGAGGCGGTTGGCGAGAGGGGTGATGCGGGTAATGACGCCGGGCAACTGGTTTTGAATCGTGGTGTGCGCGGCGGGACACAGCGCCAGGGCGATGTTTTCGGCGCGCACCGCCACCTGCGCGGTGGCTCCCGGGGCGAGGCGCGCCAGCGGCAATAGAAAGGTCTGTGCGCCGTGGCGGGCGCTGGTCGAGCCCAGCGCAACATCGCTGCTCACGACGGTCAGCGATAACACATTCTGTAGTCCCAGCGCGTGGGCCAGAGCTAGAACCCGCTGTTCGTGAATGATTTCGCTAAACCGGCCATAACCGATGATCCGCCCCGCATCCATCACCGCCAGCGTGGAGGTGAGGTGCAGAATTTCGTTAATCGCGTGCGCGACGTAAATCATCGGGAGCTTGAAATCTTCTTTCACTCGGCGCAAAAACGGCAAAATTTGCTGCTTCATCCCCTCATCTAGGGCGGCGAGTGGTTCGTCCAGCAGCAGCAGTTGGGGTGCCGCCAGCAGCGCACGGCCTAACGCCACGCGTTGCCTCTCGCCGCCCGACAGCGCCTGCACCCGGCGTGACAGTAACCCGCTAAGCGCGAGCACCTCGACCACGTGGTCGAAACTCGGCCCACCCGTTGCGCGCGCTGGTAAACCAAAGCGCAGATTCGCCGTCACGCCCAGATGCGGGAGCAGCCGGCCATCTTGAAAAACCACCCCGATGCGCCGCCGATGCGGCGGCCAATTCACGCCGGTGGCGGTGTCAAACAGGGTCTCGCCGGCCAATGTAATGCGTCCTTCAGCGGGACGTTGGAGGCCGGCCAGAACCGCCAGCAGCGTACTCTTGCCCGATCCTGAGGGCCCAAAAAGCCCGGTCACACCGGCGTCTAGGCGCAAGGCTGCGTCCAGCGTAAAGCCGCCTTGGGTGAGCTTTAGCGCAAATTCCAACATGGCTCAGGCCACCCCAAAACGCCGCCGCGCACGGCGCTCAAAGACATCGCAGGCCAGCAAGGCCGCCAGCGCCAAAACCAACGACAAACACACCAGCCGCAGCGCCGGGCCGTCGCCGCCGGGTTGCTGGGTCGCCGCATAAATGGCGAGCGGCAGGGTTTGCGTTTCACCGGCGATATTGCCGACAAAAGTAATGGTGGCGCCAAACTCACCCAGGCTGCGGGTGAACGCCAACACCATGCCGGTTAACACCCCGGGCCACGCCAAGGGCAGCGTCACATGGGTAAACACCCGCCAAGGCGCGGCGCCCAAGGTGGCGGCTGCCTGCTCGTAACGAATATCGATAAGTTCGATAGACAGGCGCACCGCGCGCACCATCAAGGGCAAACCCATGACCGCTGAGGCCACGACCGCCCCTTTCCAGTTAAACGCGAGCGCAATCCCAAAAGTCCGATAAAGCCAGCCTCCCACCACGCCCTGCTGGCCGAGCACCACCAGCAACAAATAACCGGGCACGACCGGCGGCAGCACTAACGGCAGGTGGACCAAGCCATCGACCAAGGCCCGGCCGGGGAACTGCCGCCGCGCCAATAGCCAACCCAGCGCCAAGGCCGGCACGCTGACCACCAATAGGCAGCTGGCGGCGACTTTCAGCGAGAGCAGCACCGCCGCCAGTTCCTCCGGGGTCAAGGCGGAAAACAACTGGCTCAGACGCGCCGCCGCCGGCCGCCTCGGGCCGCTAACCGGGTGTGCGCCCCGCCTCGCAACACGGTGCCCCGGGGTGACTTTGCAAGCGGCACGGGCTTACGCCACCGCACCGGCGGCACGCAGGGCAGCAATCTCGCTGGCCGAGCATCCGCTGGCCGCCAGCAGTTCGTCGGTGTGTTCGCCCAGCGCCGGCGCGGGCCGTCGCACGCCGTTCGGCTCGCCGTCAAAAATGGCGGCTGGCCGCGCCTGCCGCAGCCGGCCCGCGCGCGGGTGCTCGTATTCGAACAGGCTGTCACGATGGGTTACGCGGGCATCGGTAATCACTTCATCGAGCGAATTGACGCGGGCACACGGCACGCCCTCGTGGTCCATGCGGGCCACCAGATCGGCGGTGCTCAGGTGCCGTGAGGCCAGCGCAAATTCTGCAAACAGCTCCGCATAGCGCGCGAAGCGGTCGCTCAGGGTCTGGAAGCGCGGGTCGTCGAACAGCGGTTCGATGCCAAGCCCCCGACACGCGCCCTTAAATTCCAGATCGCCCACCACGATGACGGTCACAAAGCCGTCGGCGGTGGGTAGCAGACGGTAAAAATCTGCAATCAGCGGTTTGCGGGTCACGCCTTCCTCGCCCACGAAACCATGGTTCCAGAAAACTTCCGGCCACAGAAATTGGAGACTGGCATCCAGCATGGATAGCTCCACATGGTGACCGCTCACCAAGCCACGCGCGCGCGCGAACAAAGCGGCGCTGATGGCCTGAGAGGCCGTGAGCGCCGCCACTTTATCGCTGGCGATGGTGCGCACTAGCGCCGGATCGCCGCCCGCGCCCTGCGCCGCGGCAAAACCGGAAACACACTGGATCACCGGGTCGTAAACCCGCTGATGCGCCGCCGGGCCGGTGCTGCCAAAACCGGAAATGGAGAGGTAGATCAGGGTGGGGTTTTCGGCGTGTAACGCCGCATAACCATAGCCATAACGGTCGAGCGCACCGGGTCGCGAGTTCTGCACAAAAACATCTGCGGTGCGGATCAGTCGCAGCAGGGGTTCGCGCAGCAACGGGTTTTTAAGGTCTACCGCCATGCAACGTTTATTGCGGTTGAGCTGGGCGTTGTAGGCACTAACACCGCCCCGGGCACCACCCACATGGCGCGAGGGATCGCCGCTGCCAATAGTTTCCAGCCGGATGACGTCAGCGCCCTGGTCGGCCAGGATGCCGGTGGCCATCGGCCCAGCGGCATTAGTGGTGACTTCAATGATACGAATGCCCTGCAATGGCTCCATGTTACTGCTCCTCGAACATCATTTTTTTTAAGCGTTGCGACTGCGCGCACTATAAGCCCTCGCGCGGCGCTTGCTCACTGCCCAGCACTGCCGGGTGCCAGCGCCATGATCCCTGTCTGCCTTGCCCCGGGCGCGCCCTTGGGTTGCTGCCTAGCGGGTGACCCCCGCGACGCGCGCCGGTGATCCTAGCCTTGGGCGTGGTGTTCGCGCGCATTATCCGCCGTTGGTCCAATGGACATCCTGCTACATAGGGGACCTCAGTCACGCAGGTAACGCCCTCGCGACCCGGAGCGCGCTATGCCGACGAGCAAAAGTGCTGAGCCTAAGTACGCCCCCTTGCGCCATCAGTGCGGGTCTTTAGCTGTTTTATGCTCACTTGGGCGCACCACGCGCGGTTTGACCGCTACCGCGCCATCGAAGAAAACACCGCGCGCCGCGCGTGGTGTGAGGCGTTTCAAGCGCTGCGCAAACGCGCTGCCCGGTCGCTCACACGCCGGTCACATTCGTCGGCAAAGCTTAAGCGCGGTTGGCCTACGGTGGGTAGTCCGAAATCCTCGGGCACCGTGCCAAGACCGTGTGGTGATCCATCAATGAACCCCCCCGGGTGTCCCAAAGAGCAAATGAGCATGAACCTAAACTTTTTACTGTCAGCGGCGATTTGCGCCACCGGCTGGGCGCAGGGCGCCGCGGCTCTCAGCAATCTAGAGCTTATGGCCGTGGGTAGCTTAAGCGGCACCAACGACCTTTCGGGGCTTAACGGCAACCTCGAAAACGGTCTCGCCAAATCGGTGCTGGGCGGCGTGGGGTCGGGTCTCGCTTACGCGGGCAACAATGTCTTTTTGGCCATCCCAGATCGTGGCCCCAACGCCACAGCGTGGAACCCCGCGTTAGAAGACACCACCTCCTACATCTCGCGCTTTCACACCATCAGCATGAATTTGTCGGCCACCGCGAGCGGCAGCTTTGCCTACACGCTGGTGCCCACCCTGCAGTCCACCACCAAGCTCTACAGCCCCACGGCGTTGAGTTACGGTAGCGTTGCCACCGGCACGGTAAGTGGCACCCCCAGCGAGAATGCCCCGGGCCAGTTCTATTTCACTGGGCGCTCGGACGGCTACGACCCTGCCCAAAACTCCGTCTCCCCCAACAATGGGCGCTTTGATCCAGAAGGCATTCGGATGTCGAACGATGGCTCGAAAGTCTATGTCAGCGACGAATACGGCGCCTATCTCTACGAATTCGACAACGCCACCGGCGCGCGCACCCGCGTCTTTACGCTGCCCGGCAACTTGGCGGTTGCAAAGCCGGGTCCGACCACGGCCTCAGAAGGATCACCGACCAACACCAGCGGGCGGGTTGCCAATAAAGGCATGGAAGGGCTGGCCATTACGCCGGACGGCAGCAAGCTCATCGGCGTCCTCCGGGCCCCGCTACTGCAGGACAGCAACAAAAACGTGCGTATTGTGACCGTGGATATCGCCACCGGCACCACTCAGGAGTTTGCCTACCGGTTTACCACCGGCACGGGGATTAGCGAAATCCTCGCCATCAACGACCATGAGTTCTTGCTAGATGAACGCGATGGGAAAGGTTTGGGCGATGGCTCTAGTGCCGTGGTCAAGCAGCTTTTTAAAATTGACCTCAATGGCGCGACCGACGTGACCAACCTGAGCGGGGACCTCTCCGCGCAGGCCGTGACGAAGACTTTGTTCCTCGATGTGAAGCTGGCGCTTAACGCCAAGGGGATCACGAGCGCTCAGGTGCCGGCGAAGATGGAGGCCATGGCGTGGGGCGCAGATATCATCGACAGCGGCGAACTCTTCCACACCCTGTGGCGCGCCAACGACAATGACTTTGTCCCGGCCAGCGCCGGGCCGAGTAACTTTTATGTCTTTGCGGTCAAGGCGAGTGAACTGACCAGCTTTAAAGCTCAGGCGGTACCCCTGCCGGCGGCGGCTTTCCTGATGGCCCCGGCGCTGGCCGGTATCGCAGGGCTGCGGCGCCGCCGCCGCGCCTAGCGCCTAGGCGCACTCTCCCGTGCGTCTTGCGCGGGAGAGACTTCCCAGCCGCCGCGGCCTTAATATGACTGCGCGTCGATCCAGACGCGCCAGGCTCTTGGTCTCTAGGCCTTTTTGGCCGCCTACCGCGCAGATAAGCCGGCGCGGCCGCGGGGGGAAGCCGTGCCAGAGCGCAGCGACATTCGCTGGTTTAAGACGCAGTTCGCGGCGCAGGTGGCGGTGGCGCTCACCGGCACACCGTTCAGCATAGATTTCATCACGGCGCTGGCGTGTCAGGAAACCGGCTTGGTCTGGTCGGTGTTACGCCGCCGCCCTGAACTGTCCACTGCGGAAATTTTGGCGCTGTGCGTCGGTGACACCGTTGCGCGGGGCCGGCGTGCCTTCCCGCAATCCAAGGCCGCCTTGCTCGCCCATCCCGGCGGGGCCGCTCTGTTTGCGCTGGCACGCGCCGCGCTGGTGGCGTTGGCGAGCTACCTCCCCGCGTACCAGAAAGTGGCCCAACAACCCGCCAAGTTCTGCCATGGCTTTGGCATTTTTCAACGCGATCTCCAGCATTTTGAGCTTGATCCGGGGTATTTTTTGGAGCATCGCTATGCTGATTTTGACCTGGCCCTCGCCTCGGCACTGGCGGTGCTGCAAGCCGCGTTGCGGCGACTAGGCTGGCAGCGCAAAACCCGTCTCAGCGATGACGAACAGGCGGCGGTGGCGATTGTTTACAACAGCGGGCGCTACGTCCCCCGCTTGGGTTTACGGCAGGGCTGGTTTGATGGCCAACATTATTACGGCGAGCTGATTTTCGATTTTTTGCGGCGCGCGCGCACGCTCGGCGACCCCACCAACCCGCCCAGTCTGGCCCCACCGCGCAGCGGTAATGCGGCGTTGCCAGCCGCCAGCCCGGCGGCCGCCACCGGCCGCCACTATCGAGTGGCGCAAATCACGGCGTGGCTAAACTTGCGGCGCGAGCCGCGCATCGACGACGCCCACCCGCGGCACAACGTGCTGGCACGGCTGCCGGCAGGTCAGTGGGTGCAGGCGCTAAGCACTGTCCCGCGCAACGGCTTTCTGGAAATAGAGGTGTTGCTGGCGGGCGCGCGCTACCACGGTTTTGCAGCCCGCCATTTTTTGCGCCCGGCCCCGGCCCCAGCCGAGCTGGAAACCGCGGCACCGCTGGCCGGCGTCCCGGCGGCACAACTGCCAGCACCAGCCGACGGCGGCACCAGCCGGGGCGCGCTGGCCGGGCCGTTTTCGCTCAACGAGCCCGGGCAGCCGGGGCGCGTTGGCGATACTCCGGCGCGCTTGCGCGATTCGCTGGCCGCCAGCGTGGCCTGGCTCGCCGTGGATAAGCCCGCGCACGCCCGCTATGTGCCCCGCGCTGGGGCCAGTTTCGCCGCGGTTTACGCCCACGATTACTGTCATCTGGCGGGGGTTTATTTGCCCCGCGTGTGGTGGACCGCAGATGCCCTAGCCAGTCTAAAAAGCGGCGAAATGCTGGCCCCGTCAGCCGGTCTAACGGTGGCAGAAGTGTCGGTGAACGACCTTTTTTGTTGGCTGCGCGAGTTCGGGCCGCGCTTTGGCTGGCGCCGCACCAGCACCCTGGACAAGCGCCAGCGCGAAGTAAACCAAGGGGCCGTGGGTTTGCTCATTGCTCATTGCGAGGAGGCGGGGCGCGACGGGCAGATGGTGGTTATCGTGCCAGAATCTGCCACCCAAGGTGCCCGACGTGACGCCACCGGCGTGGTCACCGGACCGCTGGAGAGTGGGGCCGGGCGGGTGAATTATCGCGCGCGGGTAGCGCCGCGCGCCTGGTGGACACGGCCGACGTTTACCGAATGGGCCTACTGGCTACACGCCTGAGGTAGCGCGTTAAGGCGCCAACGCCACTTTGCCCGTGCGCAGTTGGGCATTGAGTGCGGGGAGACCAATACGCCCAATCTCCGTGTCTACCGCTGTGCGCAGGGTGGAGACGATGCTCACGCCATCGATCACGGCGTCGAAGACTTTCCACTGCCCGTCCCGATCGATCACCCGATAGTCCACGCTGGCCGGCCCTTTACCCTCACGCGTCACCCGCGTGCGCACGGTCATGCGCCCAGCGGCCTTACCCAGCGGCGCCGCCGAGAGGTATTCCACGGCCGCATCCTGATAGTCCATCACGTGCGTGGCGTAGAGTCGCAGCAGCATCTCGCGGTAGGCGGCAATAAAGCCCGCGCGCTGGGCAGCGTCTGCAGCGCCCCAGTGACGCCCCAAAATAAGCCGTCCGGAGTAATTCAAATCCATGTTCGGTACGACATCTTGCTCCACCAAGACAGTGGCTCGCGCGGCGGCGTTCTGGCCCGCGGCCAACGGCGCCTGCAGACCGGTGCGCAGCGCCTCCACCGTGGTTCGAACGAGGGTTAGGGCGGCCTCCGAAGTGGTCGCCTGTACCGACACCATCATCGACAAGCAAAGCGCGAGCGGCGTTATCACACGGGATAAAAAGAAGGCCATGAGTTTACTGATCCAAGGACAAGGGGCGATTTGGGACGCTAGTATCGACCAAATGTGCAGTGCCGCACCACCCATATGTGCGAGACCGCCGAGATTTATTCGCCCGGCGGGTGCAGCCCGTTTGGGCGGGCCACTGAGACAGCACAAGCGCCGCCCACGGTGGCGCCAAGCCACCGCGTGGCGTGGTTTATCCGCGCGGCAAGTGGGACGGCCACTGTTGATAGCACGCGGCCCGCCGGCGTCGATCACGGTAGGTGGGCGCTACACCGTTGCCGCGATTGGTGTGGATGAGGTCCAGATCCACCGAACCGCGCAACACCACTTCCACATTGGTGGCGGCCTCGGCCACCACCCCGTTGGGCGCCGGCCACGGCGTGTCGCAGGGTGAGAGAATAGAACTGCGGGTCCAGCCGTTGGGCAACGGGCCTTTGGGCAGGTCGCCGCCGGTGGCGCAATGGACAAAATACAGCTGGTTTTCGATGCAGCGCGCCTGAGCGCTGTGGCGCACGCGCCAGAAACCGTATTCCGAGAACGTGAACGAAGGGCACAGAATAATTTCTGCCCCCTGCTCGGCCAGCGTTGCGGCGCACTCGGGAATTTCTGCTTCGTAGCACACGTTCAGACCCACGCGCGCAAAGGGCAGAGTGAAGGCCTCCATGCGGTCGCCTTCGCCGGTCGACCACTGCGCTTCGGCGGGGAAAATATGCGTTTTGTCGTGCATATGGATCAGACCGTTGGGCCCGTACACATAGGCCACGTTGAGATAGCCACCGGCTTTTTTCTCCAAATGCGAACCCGCCACGATGTGCTGGCCACGCGCGCGCGCCTCGTAGGCGAAGAACTCGCGATAAGCGTTGGTGTAACGGTCGATGGCCACCAAGTCGGCCAGCGGGCGATTGCGCCAGTCCTCCAGCGTGGTAAACAGCGCCAGCGTGAAAAGCTCGGGGAACAGCACCAGATCCGCGCCTTGGGCCTGGTCGAGCAGATGCACCACTTGCGCGGCAAAGGCCTCAAAGTTAGCCACCGGCTTGATCACAAACTGGCACACGGCGATGGAGACAGAACGCGTCATGATGGGATCCTCTGTGTTAGCTCAGCAATGAGCTATTGTTAACGTGCGAGGCCGCCGCAAGCAATCAAAAGCCGCTAGTGCCATCCCCTAGACGCAGTAAAAGCAAGGAGCCACCGACATGGGACAGAAAGATATTCAGGTTTGTTTCAACGTTCATTTCGACGCCGTGTCCCTGTGGTTGGGCTCTTTTGGCGGCGAGGATTCACCGTGCGACATCTCGCGTGGCGTGCACGCAGGCACAGTTGGCACGCCAAGGTTGCTCGATGTTTTTGCTAAATACGGCATCACCACCACGTGGAATATCACTGGCCATTCGATCGAAAGTTTCCCAAAAGAATCCCAGCTGGTCGCCGCTGCCGGCCACGAGTTGGGCCTGCACGGCTACGCCCACGAGAATCCCTTGGCGATGTCGAAAGAACAAGAAAGCGCGGTGCTCAACAAGACTTTCGAGTTGGTGGTCGAACTGTGCGGCCGCGCGCCCAAGGGCTACTCCGCGCCATGGTGGGAGTTAAGCCGCAACACCATCGAGCTGCTGCTCGCCAAGGGCATTGAATACGACCACAGCCTGATGGAAAACGATCACTCGCCTTATTACCTCCGCGGCGGGGATAAGTGGACCAAAATCGACTACACCAAACCGGCGGAGAGCTGGATGAAACCCTGGCAGCCGGGCTCGCTTACCGGCCTGCTGGAAATCCCCTGCAGCTGGTACTTGGACGATGCGCCGCCGGTGATGTTTGTAAAGAAATTTCCCAACAGCCACGGCTGGGTGCCGCCGCGCGACTTGGGCCAGATGTGGCAGGACCAATTCGACTGGGTGTATCGCCACCTCGACTACGGCGTCTTTAACGTCTGCCTGCATCCGGATGCGAGCGGTCATCCACAAATGCTGATGATGCTGGAACGTTTGATCGACCACATGCGCCATCACGAGGGCGTGCGGTTTGTCACGCTGAACACGATTTGTCAGGAATTTAAGGCGAAAAATCCGCCGCCGGCCGCAGCCGCGCGCCCAGCCGGTTAAACGCCGCCAACGAAGCGCCGAGGGTCTCGTGGCTGAGACCCTCGGTGATAAACACCAAGCGCGAGCGGCGGTCGGCATCGGGCCACGCCGCCAAATGAAAGGGCGGATGGACCAAATGCTGCACGCCGTTGATCACGACCGGCGTGGGGCTGCCCGCCACGTTCAAAATCCCCTTCACCCGCAGCACCCGATTGCCGTGGACGTGCAGGAGCATCGTCAGCCACACCCCAAAGGCAATCCAGTCCAAAGGCTGGTCTAAGGTGAGAGCGAAACTGGCGAAAGCTTGCAGATGAGGCGTGGCGGCAGGCGCGCCGTGCGCGTGTAAAGGCGTTGCGGTCGGCGGGGCCAGCCAGCGCAACACCTCCTCGCCCCGCAGGGCGGGATCGTAAACATCGCCGTTCACCAACACCCCGGCGTCGCTCGGCGCGGCAAACTGCGCCCCGGGATTGATCGCTCGCAGCTGCTGCTCGAGGGCGGCTAAGGCCGGGGGGGAGACCAAATCACGCTTGGTGATAATGAATTGGTCGGCCAACGCGGCCTGCTTTAAGGCTTCCTCGCGCAGCCGCAAATCCTGGGGGCCATGCCGCGCGTCGACGACTGTCACCACCGTGCCCAAACGGTAGTGATGGCGCAGTTCGGGATCATTTAACAAAGTGGCCAGAATTGGCGCCGGATCGGCCACCCCGGTGGTTTCGATCACCAGGCGCGTGAAGGCGGGAATGTCGCCGGCCAAGCGCCGCGCCTCGAGATTGAGGATCGCCGTTTTTAAATCCTCGCGAATACTGCAGCACACGCAGCCGTTGGCGAGCAGCACCGGGCTGCCCTCCATGGGCTCCACCAATTGGTGGTCCAGCCCAATCTCGCCAAACTCATTGAGGAGCACCGCGCAGTTGCGTAAACGAGTATCGCGCAACCAAGCGTTGAGGAGGGTGGTCTTGCCGCTGCCCAAAAAGCCCGTGAGCACTACCAGCGGAATGGCCTGTTGATAGCTCACGGGTCGGGTGGCGCGGTGAGGGCATCCAACAGCCCCGGCAGCAAGGGGTCCACCGGGCGACCGGCGATGCTCTCGACCACCTGCCAAATCTGCGGCAAGGCCGCTACCATTTCGCTGCGCCCGCGCTGGCTGCGCACGATGTACTGACCCCCACCCCAGTCTTCCACCGCACAGCCAAAATGGGCGACCACCGCGTTGATGAGGTCCACGCGGTGACGCCGTGCCAAGCGGCGTTCTCGGTCATCCAGCGCAACGCCTTGCGCAGCATCTGAGGCCGCGTCTGTCCAATGCGGCAGACCGGCAAACACGGCGCAAAAACCACACATGCGCTTATTGCCCGAGGGCGGCGTTGACGCGCGGCATGACTTCTTCGGCCATGAGCCGCATCGAGCGCTGTGCCCGCACCGGATCGGCCCAATCGTGACCGGCATACACCAGCGTGCCGAAATCACCCACGCGTTCGCGCAGCGCCAAAATTTGTTCGGCCACGTGGGCGGGCGTGCCGCACAGCACCAGCGTATCCAGCACGAACGCCAGCGTAATCGCGGCGTCGGGCTGGTCGGGCGAAGTTTTAAAAAGTTCGGGGCGACCGTTGCCGATGAGTTTGCGCATCAGGCTGCGGTAGTAATGCCCGTAGGGTCCCTGCGTGCTGCGCGCGTAGGCACGCGCCTCGGCCTCGCTGTCAGCCACAAAAATACTGCGGGCCACCCGCCAGTCGCGCGGGTTGGCGGTGCGGCCACCCAAGGCCGCGCCTTCGAGCATTTTTTGCCAGTGGGTAGCAACCCAACCGGGTTGCAGAAAATTAGCCGAGATGATGGACCAGCCGTGGCGCGCGGCATGGGTGACGGAGTCCGAATGGGGCGACATACAGGCCACGGCGATGGGCGGGTGCGGCAGCTGGAAAGGCTTGAGGATCACGCCTTGACCAATCTCTAGGTCGAGCGTGCGCGCAGTGGAGATGCGCCAAAATTCGCCTTCAATATTGTAAGGGGCGTCGCCCGCCCAAATCGCCAACACCTGTGCAATGGCTTCGTTGGCCATCGCCTTGCGGTCGCGGTCCAGCGTGCCAAAAACCTCGGCATCCGAGCGCAAACCCCCGGGGCTAATCCCCAAAATAAAGCGCCCGTCGCACATGTGGTCCACCATCGCCACCTGCGCGGCGATGGTGGCCGGGTGGGTGTTGGGTAAATTGATGGTGCCGGTGCCCAACCTAATTTGGCGGGTCTCGTAGGCCAGGCTCGCCAAAAAAGTCAGCGAGGAGGTAATGGTTTCGGCCAAGTCGGTCACGTGCTCACCCACGAAAGCCTCGGCGTAGCCCAATTCGTCCGCGAGCAAAAACGCTGCCCGATCCTCGCGCAGCGTTTGGCGGTAATCGCGCCCTAAGGGGTGAATGGGCATCGTAAAAAAACTGAGCCGCATGAGTTGTCTACCTGAGCAGGGCGCCCGGCGGGGGTGCCATTACCGATTAACCAACCCGGGCCGAGGGGCCCGCGTTGGGAGGCGTGGAGGGGCTAGTGGGACGACGCCTAGCGCGGGGCCACCGCGCGCAGAAAACGCAGCATCTGGGCGGTGGTTTGCGCGGGTTTCTCGACCTGCACCCAGTGGCCCGCGTCAGCGATAAGCTCGCTAAAGCGCAGGTCTTCGAAGGACTGCGCAAACCACGACTCCCAAGTGGGGTCGTAGCGCAGCACATTGTCCTCGCGACCGGCCAGAAACGCCGCCGGCTGGGTAAAGCGTCGGCCTTCGAGCTCGGGCGTAATTTGGTTCATGGTGGGCAAATTTCGGTACAAATTGCAGGGCCCGCGAAAGCCGCTCACGGTGTACTGGGCCACGTAATAGGCGAGATCGGCCTCACTCAGCCACGCGGGGAGCGCCGTTGGGCGGGGCAATACATCCAGAAAACGCGCGCTGCGCGGATGTTCTAGCTGCGCTATCCAGCTCCCGGCCGGGGCATCGGCCGAGAGCCCGAAATACATCCGCAATAGACTGTCGCGCAGGTCGTGCTCGAGCTCGGCTTCAATCACGCCCGGGGTCTGGAAATAGCGGATATACCAAAATCGGTCGTCCATGCCCGGGGGGTCTAGCGTGGCGCGTCCCGCCCGCCAGAACGGCACGGAAAGCCCCATCACCGAGCGACAACTATCAGGGTGAAGCAGGGCGGTGTTCCAGGCAATGATGCAGCCCCAATCGTGACCGATGAGATTGAATTGCGGATAACCCAGCGCCTGCGCCAAACCCACCACATCGGCCGCCATGGTACGGATGTTGTAGGCGTCGACCTCGAGCGGGCGGGAGCTGCCGCCGAAACCGCGCAGGTCGGGCACCGCCACGCGATAGCCCGCCGCCGCCAGTGGCGCAATTTGGTGTCGCCACAAGTACCAGCACTGCGGCCAGCCGTGGAGCAAAATAACGAGCGGCCCCTCACCCGCAACGACCGTGCGCAAGGTCACGCCGTTGGTGTTGATCAGCTGAAAATTTGGTTCTTGCATGGTCGCTAAACTCCTGCCGGCGGCGGGTTAGAAGGACGTGGACCTGGGCCCGCCGCTTGGCGCGGGCAGCGGCAGCGGGCGTTGCTTGAGCAAGCGCTTGATGGCTTCGGGGTCATAACCTGCAATCTTTTGGCCGTCGATAAAAATGACCGGCACGCCCACCACCCCGGACTCCCGGTGGCGGGCCGCGCCAACCGTGGATCGCTCAATATCGTATTCGCACCACGCCACCGCGTGGCGGGCAAAAAACTGGCGGGTGCGGGCGCAATAGGGGCACCAGCTGGTGCTAAGCATCACGACCGTCCGGGCGGGTGGGGCGGCGTCTTCGGCGCAATAAACCGCCTTGACCGCCGCAGGACTGGCGCTGCGGAACAGTCCGGCGGCGGCGATGAACACGGCCAGCAGCAGCCACAGATTGCGCGACCCCAGCGCGCCCAAGCTCATGGTTGCCAGCGGTGAACGTGCAGGTCCACCCGCCCCGCCAAATCAAAAACCACCCCCTCGGCGGCCAGTAAATCACGCTGCTGGCGGCCGCCGGGGGTGTGCCGCGCACTGATGGCACCAGCGGCGTTGATCACCCGCTGCCACGGCACGCTGGCGCCGGCGGCCAAGGCCGCCAAGGCGTAGCCCACCTGCCGCGGGCCGGTTGGCCCCGGTACGCCGGCCAGTTGGGCAATTTGCCCATAAGTAGCCACCCGCCCCGCGGGAATCGCATTGACCACCTGCCACACACGTTGATTACGGTTAGCCAACACGGTGGGCAAAGGGCCGAGCGTTCAGCGCGCGAGGAAGGCTGTGAGCGCGGCATTGAAGGCCGCCGGTTGCTCGATATTGAACAAATGCTGGGAGTCTGGGATCACCACCAAGCGCGCACCCGCGATGCGCTGGTGGATAAATTCGGCCGCCGACACCGGCGTGCCGGGGTCGTCCGCGCCAACCATCACCTGGGTGGGCACTGGGATAGTGGTAATGCTTTCGCGTTGGTCCATGTCCCGGATGGCCGCACCACAAGCCGCGTAGCCGGCCACCGGCGTGCTCAGAATGCCGGCGCGGATACGCGCCACTTCGAGCGGCAAACGTTGCAGTGAGGCGGCGGTGAACCAGCGACTGAGCGTGCCCTCGACAACGGCGGCCATGCCGCCGGTGGTGACCGCCGCAATGCGCTCGTCCCAAGTGGCGGGCGGGCCGCTATAGGCCGTGGTGGCGCACAGCACGAGCGAGTGCAGACGCGCGGCGTGATGGGTGCCCAACCACTGCCCGATCATGCCACCCAGCGACAACCCGCAAAAATGCACTTGGTCGATCGCCAGCGCATCCAATAGTTGGATAGCGTCCTGCGCCAGTTCGGCCAGCGAATAAGGCCCCGCCGGGACCGAGGATTCGCCGTGCCCACGGGTGTCATAGCGCAACACCCGAAACCCGGCCGCCAGCAGCGCGGGCACTTGCGGCTCCCAGAGATTCAACGCACTGCTCAGAGAATTAGACAGCATCACTATCGGGGCGGTGGTGTCCCCATCAAATTGATAGTGCAGCTGCACAGACGGGAGGTTCACACGGGGCATGAGGATACTCCGGCGCAGTTACGCACGTTGCTTGAGCAAATCGCGGATTTCCGCCAGCAGCACTTCTTGGGCTGGCGGGGGCGGCGCTTCTGCGGGTGGGGCCGGCTGTTCGCGCTGCAGGGTATTGAGCGTCCTCACCAGCAGAAAAATTGCCACGGCGATGATAAAGAAATCTACGCACGCTTGCACAAAACTGCCGTAATTCAGCGTGACGGGCGGGATGTCGCCAACGCCTTCTACGAGCACATATTTGAGGTTCGAAAAATTGGCGCCGCCCATCACCACCCCCAACGAGGGCATGATCACATCGGCCACCGCCGAGGCCACTATCTTGCCAAACGCGACGCCGATCACCACGCCCACCGAGAGGTCGATCACATTACCGCGGAGGGCGAATGCTTTGAACTCCTGCATAAAACTCATTGGGTTGTCTCCAAAGGTATCTCTTGAAAAAGGGTTGTCACGGTACGTGACGCCGTTGCGCGCTCCAGTCTTGGTAATTCAAGACCTCACCGTTAGCCCGCACACGGGCAATGGCCGAGAGATCGAGTTCTGTATACAGCCATTCTGCGCGGTGAGGCTTGCCGGCGGCCAAGATCCCGTTGGCCGTAAAACCCTGGTCGGCCGGCGCGTAAAAAGCTGCCACACCCACATTGGTATCTACCGCCTCAGACCAGGCGCACTCTCCAACGAGCGTAGATTGCACCACATAGCATTGGTTCTCTAGCGCACGCGCCTGACAGCCAATTTTGACGCGATGGAACCCGGCCAGCGTATCGGTACAGCTAGGCACCAGAATAATGTCCGCGCCCTGCTCCACTTGCCGGCGAGCAAACAGCGGGAACTCGCAGTCGTAGCACACGTTAACGGCCACTTTGCCGAAAGCGGTCACAAAAACATTCAGCCCCGAGCCACCAGAAATATTCCAACGCTCTTGCTCGAAGCGCGTCATCTGCAGTTTTTCCTGAAACTCGCAGTGCCCGTTGGGCCAGAAAAAATACGAGCGGTTGTAGTAGGCGTCGTCCTCGTGCACGGGAAAGCTGCCAGCGCAAATATACACTTGGTATTTTTGCGCCAGTTCGCGAAACAAGCCCAAAAAAGCGCCCAGCGAGTGACCCATTTTTTCCAGGGTAAGCGGCAGTGACGAATAGATCGCCGAGCCAAACATCGAACTGATCTCGAGGCTGAAATATTCCGGGAACACCAACAGCCGCGCGTGCTGGTGGGCGGCTTCGGCCACCCATTTTTCGAGGTGCGTGGCATAGCTCGGCCAGTCGCTAAAAAACCCCACGGGATACTGCGCCGCGGCCACTTTGAGTAGCTCGTTGCTCATAACATTTTTTCCCGAAACACCATCGATTTCACCGTTGGGGCTGGCTCATCGAGATCCTGCCACTCAAAGCTTGCGACCAAATCGGGCCGCGGCAAATAACCGAAATGGTCCCAGACCGCGTCGAGCGAAACATAGCCCGCGGGGCGCCGAGGGTGGTCGGGCGGGCGCACCACGGCGCACATCGAGATGCGATCGAAGCGGCCGAGACTGCGTGCGTAAGTTTCGCGCGCCGCCAGAAACTGGCGGTACAGACCGCGCCGCCGATAGGCCGGCTGCAGCACACTTTCGCCGCAGTAAAACACCCGCGCCGGATCGATCCCGGCCGCGAGGAACGGCGCTTTAACGGCCTCGGTCTCAAACGCCAGCGGCAGCGCAGTGGCCATACCCACCACGGCGTCCCCGCACAGCGCGAGCACAAACAAACTCTCGGGACACTGCAGGTAGGTGCGAACGTAAGTCGTCTCAGCGGCGAGATTACCCGCATACAGGTAGGGGTATTGGCGAAAAATCTCGAGCCGCAACCGCGCCAGATCACCGAGCCGCTCGGCCAGTGCGGGGGCCGCACCGGTCAATATCTGAAGCGCAATATCCGCGGACATCAGGCGCTGACCTGGGCGCGCCAGTCGGGCAGGTTGTAGTAATTACTGACCCGCGTGATGAAACCCTCCCGCACCTCGAAAAACGCCCCCGCCGGCAAACGATAGCGCTGCCCGCGTGCGGCTGGCAGTGGCTCATCGGTCATCAGATAGCGGCCCAGCACGCAAAATTCGGCGGCGGCACGCGTGCCATCCTCGCTCGCCAGCACCTGCAGGTCGGTGAGTTCTTCGCGATAGCAGCGGTTCATGTGCTGCATGAAAATGGCGAAGGTCGCCCGGCCGACCTCGCGCTGACCCTGATTGATGTCGTGCGCCACATCCAGCGCGAGCAAGCCCAAGAAGGTGCTCATGTCGCCGGCGTTGAAGGCGGCGTAGTAGCGTTGGATAAGCGTGATCGTGGCCTGCCGCATGCTTGCTCCTTAAGCTTGTGGCGCGCCACCGGCGGCGCGGTTTAGAGAGTCTCAGGGTTGTTCTCCACCCCCCCACCTCGACGATGGGTACACGCCCGATCATAGCCGCCGCCACGCAGCGGTGGCAGCTACCCGGCCCACGCGCGTCGCGCCCTCAGTGCCGGTCGCGGCCCCCCGGCAATGCGGCGCCTTAAAGCCCCGCCAGTGCGCGCATCATCGCCGCGGTTTCGCGCACTTCGCTGCGCGCATCTTGCGTCAATTCGGCAATGACACTGGCCTGGTCTTCCGGGGTGCGGTTCTGACTGAGTTTAAACTTACCCACGCACGCCGCCACCGTGAGTTCAAACCCGGTGATCCCGCCGAGGAGCTGGCTATAAGCGGGTGCCTGCTCAAATTCTCCCAGCCCGGCTGGCCCCTCATAAACGCGCGAAAAGTCTGCCACCAGCTGCGCGGTGCTGGCGGCATCCAGCGCCCGCACCGGCCCGCTGGCGTGGACCGCAGCGTAATTCCAAGTGGGCACATTGGGCTGCGCGTACCAGCGCGGCGAGACATACGCGTGTGGCCCGTGAAAGACCACGCTGGCCGCAGCCACCCGCGTCAGCGCGTCCGTCAGCGGGTTGGCGCGGGCCAGATGAAACCGCAGGCTCGTGGCAGCGGCCGCCAGCAGCACCGGGACGTGGCTAATGAGCGGCAGTCCTGCTTCTACCGCCACCAGCAGCACAAAGGGATGCGCCCGCATAAACGCCTGCTGTTCGGCACGGGGCGCGGCAAAATGGGCGGGCAGATACAGGCTGGGGATGTCCATGATGGCGCGCGGCGTTCAGTCGTCGGTGACGGTGTGTTCGACGCGGGTGTGCTGGATCCGCCCGCCGGCAGTGGTCTGCGCGATGCAGGAAAACGTCTCGCGATGGAAGGTGTACACCACTTTGGTGGCGGTGATGGCCGCCGCCCCAGCGGCGTCGCCCACCGTATAGCCTGCGCCGCGGGCCCGTTCGGCAAAATCCTCGGCCGAGGTGCCGGCGTTTATCGCCGTACAGAAAACGGCCATACCACGTTGCGTATGGCCGGCCCGCCATTCGGTATAGGCCGTCGCGGCGATGAGGGCCAGAATGGGCGTGCCGACCATCGAGAAAATGCGCCGGTTCATGGCGCACAACGCCGGGCGATAAATTCTTCTAGCGCGCTCGCCACGGCCGTGCGTCCGCTGCCGGTCACGATGCTGTAGTGATTGGTGTCGGCAATAATCCGGTGCTCCAACTGGGGCAGGCGCGCGCACTTCTCGGCCACCGCCGTGGCCGGCATCAGGGGTTGGGCTTGATTGAGCAGGCCGCGTGGCGCGGTGAGCAGCAGCATGGGCTGCGTCACCCGCTCGATGAGCGTAGACAGGGTAGGTGCCATCAGCGCATGGGCATCCGCGCTGACCGCCTCGGCGTTCACCCGCGAGCGCATGGCGGGGGGCGTGCCGATGAGGTCGTAGTCGGCATAGGCCGCCATCTCGGCGTTCCACGCGCCGGGATCCTGAAACGCGGGATGCGCTTGCCAAAATTGATGGTAAGCGGCGCGATCGGCAAAGCGCATGTCCAAGCGCGCCAGCGCCGGGCCCAGTACCGTTTTGATCATCTGCTCCGGGGTTTGTTCGGCGCGCCGCGGCAGGGCAATGCCGCCGTCTACCAGCACCAGGCCACGCACCCGCCCGGGACAGGCCAGCGCGAATTCCAGCGCTAAATAGGCACCCAGCGAATGCCCCACCAAGACCACGCTGGCGAGTCCAAAATGATCCAGCGTGGCGCGCAGGTCGGCCACATGGGTGGCGAAGCCGTAAGGGCCGGGAAGTTCGTGATTAGCCCCGCGCCCGCGTAAATCTGGCGCTATCACCCGGTGGGGCGCAACCAGATTGTCGATGATCGAGGGCCATGCGAGATGCGAGGCGGTAATGCCGTGGATGGCCAGCAGTGGCGCCGCCGCGCCCGGCCAGTGGCCAACGGTGTAATCGCCGCCTGCAACCGGCAGGCGTTCGAAGTGTTTTTCACGGGCCATCTCAAAAATCTCTGCGGGCGGGAGCGCCGAGTGTAGCGAGGCGCCGGCCTCCTCGCGATAGCCGCGTCCGCGGCGCTCGTCGATAATGCCGCGATGACGGCCAAGACCTTACTCATCGTGACCCACAGCCAGACCGGCACCACCCGCCAGCTGCTGGAGGCGGTGCTGCGCGGGGTTAGCGCCGCCGAGGGCGAAGGCTTAACGGTGGTGGTCCGCGATGCGCTGGCAGCCACGCCCGCCGAGGTGTTGAGCGCGCACGGGGTGTTGCTCGGCACGCCCGAGAATTTCGGTTACATGTCGGGCGGGCTGAAATACTTTTTTGACCGCA
The DNA here is from genome assembly GCA_009692365.1 of Gammaproteobacteria bacterium. Lineage (GTDB taxonomy): Bacteria > Pseudomonadota > Gammaproteobacteria. Next base: position 36,684 of record SHZJ01000011.1, on the reverse strand, counting down.
TCTATCAACCCTGCCTAGAACATACCCAAGGGCTGCCCTATGGGTTGTTCATCCGGGCCGGCAACGACGGCCGGGGCGCGCTGGCCAGCATCGAGCGCATCGTGACCGGCTTACGCTGGCGGGCGATTGCGCCGCCGGTGTTAATGGTGGGGGAATTTGCCGCAACCCAGTTACTGGCCGGCGAAGAACTGGGTCAGACCATGGCGATGGGGCTCGCGGCAGGCATTTTTTAAGGCGCCACAAAGACCGTCCCGCGAACGCTGTGGCCGCGTATTGGGCACCGCACTTAAAGCCGCGCTGCGCAGCGTTTAACGGCGGCGCTCGGCACCAATTTCAGCGCCGTCGGCGCGGCGCATATCCGGGTGTTGGAACAGCGCCGGATCGGCGAGAAAATCGGCCATGAAAGGCAGGCTGTCAGCGCCCCAAAACAATTCTTCGCGCACCCGAAAAGTGGGCACGCCCCACACCCCGGCGGCGCAGGCCTCGGCGGTCTGGGCGGTGAGGGCCGCTTTCACGGCGGGGTCTTCGATGAGGGGGGTATCCGCCGCCACACCCAGGCGCGCGCACAGGGCCGGCCATTCCAAGTCCGGATCGCGCCCTTCGCCCCAGATGAAATCAAACGCGCTCTCCACGGCGGCGCGCGGCGCACCCAAGCCCGTGAGCAAGCGCAGCACTTTGAGCGGATTAAACGGGTGGCGCGGCGGCATTTGGAAGGCAATGCCCAAAGTGCGGGCGCTCCAGACACATTGGCGATAGGTGTGCGTGCGCTTGGCCGGCAGTTCCGCCGGCCCCTTGGTGCCCCAGTGCTTGAGCAAGCCGGCAAAAAGCACGGGGCGGTAGTGGATCGTTAGTCCCGCTGGCAGTTGCGCCAATTGCTTGAGATGGAGATAGGCATAAGGCGAAATGACGTCGAAATACCAAATCGCGCGGAGGGTGTTCAGGGTGAGACTCCTGGGGGCGCAGCCGGGCGCGCCAACAGTTGACCGGCGTAGGGAATGAAGGCCGCCAGCACCACGGCGGCCAGCAACGCCAGCCCGGCAACCGCGCCAAACAGGCTGGGCAAGGCGAAGGTATCGTAAAGGCTCGCCGCCCGTCCACCCAGATAGTTGCCCACTGCGCTGGCCAGAAACCACACCCCCATGGTGAGGCTAGCAATCCGCGCGGGGGCCAGCTGACTGATGGCGCTTAGCCCCACCGGGCTTAGGCAAAGCTCGCCCAGCGTGTGCAAAAAATAGGTGGCGCACAGCCACCAGGGGCTGACCTTCACGCCGGTGGCCGCCAGTTGGGCCGCCAAAATCAACACGCCAAACCCCGCCGCCACCAGCACCAGACCCAGCGTGAACTTCACAATACTGGCCGGATTGCGCGCGCCCAAGCGGGTCCAGCCCCAGGCGAACAATGGGCTTAGGATGATGATCAGCAGTGGATTGAGCGCCAAAAAATAGGTGGCGGGGAAAGCCCCCTCCCCCCATTGCAGGTTCGTATCGCGCGCGGCAAAAAGATTCAGGGTAGAGCCGCCCTGCTCGAACAGCGACCAAAACACACTCGCCGCCACAAACAACAACACAATCACCCCCAACTGCCCGCGCTCCTGCCCGCTCCAGTGGGACGCGCGCAGCACCGTGAGGAAAAACCCGACGGCAACCACCAGCAGCAAGCCACCAAACGCGTCGCTCGCGCCGCCCACCGACAGGCGATCGGCCTGCGCCGCCAGCAGCAGCGCCGCACCACCCAGCAGCGCGCCAGCCAGCCCATAGCCAAGCCGGCGGCGCGCGCCCGCATCGGCGGGCCGCGGGGGCTTTAAGGCGGCCGCAGGCAGCAGCGCGCTACCGCGCACAAATTGCAGCAGGCCACAGGCCATGCCGAGCGCCGCGGCGCCAAAGCCCCAGTGCCACGCGAGTTCGGGCGTGCAACCCAGCGCCCGCAGCCAGCCCCGCGCCGCCTCGCTCAAAGCCAACCAGCCACACACCAAGGGGGCAAGCAAGGCACCTAAATTGATCCCCATGTAATACAGCGAGTAGCCCGCATCGCGCCGCACATCGCGCGCGGCGTACAACTCACCCACCAGGCTGCTGATGCTGGGTTTGAGCAAACCCGTGCCGCCCACCACCAGCCCAAGACCGACCCAAAAAGTGTCGGCGAGCGGCACGGCCAAACACACGTGGCCGGCCAAAATCAGCGCACCACCCCAGGCCGTGGCGCGCCGCGTGCCTAAGAAACGGTCGGCCAGCCAGCCGCCGGGCAAGCACACGAGATACACGCTGCCGACGTACAGGCCATAAATGGCCCCGGCGCGCGTGCTGTCGTAGCCCAAACCGCCCGCCGCACGGGGTGCCGTCAGGTAGAGAATCAGCAGCCCGCGCATGCCGTAATAGCTAAAACGCTCCCACATCTCGGTGAAAAAAAGCGTCGCCAGGCCCGCCGGATGGCCCCAGAACGTGCGTTCAGTCATGGGCCTGAAGCCGGCGGCAGCGGGGAGTTAGCAAGCGCGGTTCCTCGGGGTTTAGGGGCTGCGCGCCAAAGTAGCAGCCGGCGCGGGTGCACGCACTGAGGGATGACGGCCGACACGGGCTTGGCTTACAGTGCCGCCTTGCGCCTAACGCAAGCTTTCCGTAAAACAAAATCTCCGAGGAGCGCCCCCATGACCGACGCCGTTATTGTCTCCACCGCCCGCACGCCGCTTTGCAAGAGTTGGAAGGGCGCCTTCAACATGACCCACGGTGCAACTCTGGGTGGCCATGTCATCGCGGCGGCCCTCGCGCGGGCCGGCATCCAAGCCGGTGAGGTCGACGATGTGATCCTGGGCTGCGCCAATCCAGAAGGCGCCACCGGTGGGGACATCGCCCGCCAGGCCGCGCTGCGTGCCGGCATGCCGGTGACCGTCTCGGGCATGACCATCAACCGCTTCTGCTCCTCGGGCCTGCAGGCCGTGGCCTTGGCCGCGCAGCGGATCTTAAGCGGTGAGGCAGAGTGCTACATCGCGGGCGGCGTGGAATCGATCTCCTGCGTACAAAACGAAAAAAATCAGCATATGGCTCAGGACGAGTGGCTGCTGGAGAACAAGCCAACGGTGTATTGGTCCATGTTACAAACCGCCGAGAACGTTGCCAGCCGCTACAAAATTGGCCGCGAACCACAGGACCGCTTCGGGGCCGAGAGCCAGCAGAAAGCCACCAAAGCCCGCAGCGAAGGCAAATTCAAGGATGAAATCGCGCCCATCACCACCAAAATGAAAGTAGTGGACAAGGCCACCGGGGCGCACGCCGTGCGCGAGGTGACGACCAGCGACGATGAAGGCATTCGCGCCGACACCACCTACGAAGGGGTGTCCATGATTAAACCGGCGGTGGAAGGCGGTTGCGTGGCGGCCGGCAACGCCAGCCAGTATTCCGATGGCGCGGCGGTGCAAGTGGTCATGAGTGCGGCCATGGCCGCCCGCAAGGGGCTCTCCCCGATGGGCATTTTCCGCGGCTTCGCGGTCGCCGGCTGCGAGCCCGACGAAATGGGCATCGGCCCGGTGTTCGCGGTGCCCAAACTGCTCAAGCAAACCGGCGTGAACATGCAGGACATCGGCCTGTGGGAACTCAACGAAGCCTTCGCCGTGCAGGTGCTTTACTGCCGGGATACGCTGGGCATCCCCAGCGAGCGGCTGAACGTCAACGGCGGGGCGATCGCCGTGGGCCATCCTTACGGCATGACCGGTAGCCGACTCATCGGGCATGCGCTCATTGAAGGCCGGCGGCGCGGCGTGAAGTACGTGGTGGTCACGATGTGCGTGGGTTCGGGCATGGGTGCGGCCGGTTTGTTCGAGGTCTGCTGAACGCCGTCCTGAGCGCGGTAGGCGCAACGCCGGCAGTGCGGGCGTTGGCCTGCTAGCCAGCCCCCGGCTGGGCGTGGCGCCGCCCACGGGTGGCGCGCGCCACACCTGAATTGCCGCCCAGCGCCCAGCGATGTTCTCGCACTGGCACACGGGTAACGCGCGCCAGTGTTCTTAACACTAGACCATCAACACCGTCGAACCGGTGGTTTTACGGGCTTCCAAATCGGTCATCGCCTGCGCTGCGTCGCGCAGGGCGTAGGTCTGGTTGATGGAAATTTTCACCGCGCCGCTGGCCACTACGTCAAATAAGTCTTGGGCGGTCGCCACCAAATCCGTGCGCTTGGCGGTATAAGAAAACAGCGTCGGGCGGGTGATGAACAGCGAGCCCTTGGCAGCCAACTGCCCCAATTCAAACGGCGGCACCGGCCCCGAGGCCTGCCCAAACAGCACCATCGTGCCCAGCGGGGCGAGGCAGTCGAGGGACTTGGCGAAGGTATCCGCACCCACCGAGTCATAGACCACCGGCACTTTCTGTCCGTTGGTGATGTCTAGCAGCCGGCTTTGGAAATCCTCACGGGTGTACACAATGGTATGCGTGCAACCGTTGGCACGGGCGAGCGCGGCCTTTTCGTCGGAGCTCACGGTGCCCACCACGGTGGCGCCCAAGTGCTTCGCCCACTGGCACAAAATGAGTCCCACACCGCCGGCAGCAGCGTGCACCAGCAGCGTGTCGCCCGGTTGCACGCGGTAGGTTCGGCGCAGTAAATATTGCACCGTCATCCCCTGGAGCATCATGGCCGCCGCCTGCGCATCGCTAATTCCGGCGGGGATCTTGACCACCCGATCGGCCGGCATCAAACGCTCTTCGGCATACGCACCCAAGGGCCCGGCGGCATAGGCCACGCGGTCCCCCACCGCTAAATCCTCCACCCCCGCACCCACGGCTTCCACCACGCCCGCCCCCTCGAGGCCGGGCGTGAACGGTGCGGGCGCGCTGTACAGACCGGTGCGGTAATACACGTCGATGTAATTCAAACCCACGCAGGTTTGCCGCAGGCGAATTTCGCCCGCGCCGGGTGCCCCCACGACCACAGGTTCCCAGCGCAGCACTTCTGGGCCGCCAGATGCATAGATACGAATTGCGTGGGTCATGGCGAAAGCTCCATTGATTGAACGATGTTTAAGGGGTCGCTAGGCTTAAGGCCGAGGGTCAGCCACACGCGGTCGTGCACGGCGAGGCGGCCGCCGCACAGCACCCGGGCGGTCATGCCGCCATGGCCGCGCATGGCGTTATAGCCACCGGCCCCGAGTTCGCGTTCCATTTTTGAGCAGGGGTCGCAGGGCCCGGTGAGTTCTAACACCACCGTGGGGCCAATGTGCAGGTGGACGATTTGGTCACGTAGCGGCGAGCGTCCGGCAATCAGATTAAGGCCAGAGACCACGAGATTGCGGCGCAGCACGGCGGGATCTAGCGTTGGCTGCGCGCTCCAGGCGGCGATTAGCGGCAGGTGCTCGGCTTGAATCAGCGTCACTTGCCGTTTGGCGTTGGGGTTGCGAGAGGGGCGGCTGGCGGTGCGGTCGCCCTCCAGCCCGCGCCCGACCAACGCCATCGCCGCACCAACCGGCAATGCCGGTTGGTCACGGGCCGGGCGCAATAAAATAAGCTCCAGACGACCGGCGTGGGCGAAGGTTCCTAAGAGGGTGCGTAAGTCCATAGACCGGTGGCGCGCGGGGTCTTAAAAAACCAGCGTAGCGCCGGGGCTGAGGATTTCGAGCACCTCAAACCACTGCGCGTCGACGCTCGCGCAGGCTTGCGGCAAGACCTCGAGCGTCACCCCGCTGGCCAGCCAGATGGCGGGGGCGATGGTGGGTAGAGCAGCGCGCGCCGGAATTTGTTTGAGTTCGGACTCCACGCACGTCGTCACGACCCAAGCGATGTGCAACAGCGCGGCGTCCTGCGCAAAAACCGGCTGGGCGGCCAACGGCGCGAGATGATGTCCGACCGGGCCCACGAGGCTGGTCGGCAACCGCCAGTGGGCCAGCAGGGCCGCGCCTACCGCCGCGTAGTGGCAACCAAAAACCTCGGTTTCGAGGTCCGCACGCAGGAAATCCTGGCTGCCCATGCGGTTCAGCACCTGCTGCGAGAGTTCGGGGGCGGCGGTGTACATCGCCAGTTGGCCGATGGCGTGGAGCAGGCCTGCGGCAAACAGGCGCTCGGGATGACCGGCGGGGGCGAGGCCAGCGAGCACCCGGGCCAGCAACGCGCAATGCACGCTGGCGGTCCAGTAGGTATCCATGTCTACCAGTGCGCGCGGCAGGCCTTTGAACACATCGAGCATACCTGCGCCCAGCGCCAAGAGTCGCAGAGCATCCATCCCGCACCAGCGCACCGCCGCGATGAGGTCGTCTATCGGCGCACCACGCCCAAAATGCGCGCTGTTGACCAAGCGCAGCAGGCGCGCGGCGAGCGCGGGATCATGCCGAATGACCTCGGCCAGCTGGTCGGCAGTCGCGTTGGGTTGGTCCGCCAAAGCCTGGACCCGCAGGCAAATCTCCGGCAGCGAGGCGAGCGTGCCAAGGCGGGCGATAAGGGTCTTCGGCGTCATGCCTAGGCGAGCGGCGAAACCGACTGGACAGGAACGGCGCGCATCAGACCCGCGCCTCCAGCACCAGATTGGAGGGGGTGGTGGCGGCCACCCGGACGTCGCCGAAACCACCGGCCCGCACCACTTCCAGCAAGCGTGCCGGGCCCGCCTGCGCGCCCAACCCCACCCGACCCGGCTGGCTGAGCGACACCGGCACGCACACCAGGGTAGAAAACGCGTAGAAGGCGCGACTCACCGGATTAATATTCTCGCTCACGGAATCCCCGGCCATGGGCTCGACGATGAGCCAAGTGCCAGCGGGCTTTAGCCGGCTCTTGACGTGCCGCGCAATCGCCGCCGGATCGCCCATGTCGTGCAGGCAATCAAAAAAAGTGATGAGGTCGTAGTTGCCGTCGAAGTCGCTGGCACCGCCGAGCCGAAACTGCGCGTTAGCGAGTTGCCAAGCGGCAGCCATTTCGGTGGCGTGGCTGATGGACGGCGCGTGATAGTCGATGCCGTGAAACTGCGAGGCAGGGAACGCGCGGGCCATGAGCCGGGTAGACAGCGCGTGCCCGCAGCCGACATCGGCCACGCTGGCGCCGGCGGTCAGTTTAGCCACCACGCCGTCCAACGCGGGCAACCAGTGGTCCATCAAATTAGCTTTATAACCGGGGCCAAAAAATTTCTCCGCGCCACAGAACAGGCAGTTGCTGTGATCGCCCCAGCCGATGCCTTGGCCGGTGCGAAAAGCCTCTTCTGCTTTGGGCTCATCCAGGTACAACGCCGTCACCGCGTAGTAACCACCCGGCAGATAGGCCGGGCTGTCGGCGTCGGCCAGACAGGCGGCTTGTTCGGGGGTCATGAAGTAACGGGCGGTGGCTGCTTCGTACTGCACGTACTGGGCCGCCACCATGTTGTTAAGCCATTCGCGGACATAGCGTTCGTGCAAAGCGAGCTGTCCGGCCAAGTCTGCCGAAGACAACGGCCCGTTCGCCGCCAAAGCCCTAAACAGCCCTAGGCGATCCCCCAGCACCACCAAAGGTCCGGACGCCGCGGCCGCAACATCCCCGATCAGGCGAAACAGCAACGTGTTGAGCTGGTCTTGGTCGATGGCCATGGCGAGGGAATACTCCGGTTAAAACTGTCCTTGAGTCTACGCCATGGCGAGCGCGAACTGGCGCGGCAGGCGGCCACTAGCCCCCCGACCTGCGGCCGACGCAAAGCGCGGCATTGAGGTCGCATCGCCAGCCGGCCGCAACCGGTGGTCGCAGCACCAACGGCGAGGGGTTGCCGCGCCACCTGCTGGCCCGGTGCCGGCGTGACGGCACGCGGTGCGCTCCCCGACCGCCGTCGGCAGGGCCGCCGAGGCGGCTTTTAAAATGTCACAAATGGTGACAAATTTCGCGTGTTCATTGATTGACCCGGGTGGGCGGGTGTTTCACTCAGGCCGTGTATTTTTTAAAACCTGAAGCTTACTAATGTTTAGTCTCGCAAGCTGCGGCGAGGGAGATTTTCGATGAAATCGATCACCCTGATGGCGAGCGTATTAGCGACCCTACTCCCGGCAGTTGCCGCCCACGCGGGCCTAATTGGCCCCACGACCGATAACGCACGCTACTCCGGTAACGACCCTGCTGATAATTTCGGGATGGCGTGGGAAACCCCGTTATGACCGGCGCGGACGAGGTTGCCTCCGCGGCGCTGATCCCGCCCTTCGAGTTTAATTTTTACGGCCAAACTTATAGCCAAATCTGGCTAAGTTCTAACGGTTTCGGGTCATTTACTCACCCCGGCGGGACCGGCTGCTGCGACGGACCGCAATTGCCGGCGTCCAGTTGGCCATAGCCTACGCTTGCAGCGGGTTGGACGGACCTAGATCAGATGACCGTGACCGATAACACCACCGGCACGGCAGGCAGCCAAGAATACGTAATCCAGTGGCACGGCAGGCTGGATAACGCCAGGGGCGCGGCCAGCCTGCAGTTGATCCCCCACGAAGGCACTAACGACAGCGAAATGCCGTACCAGACCGTTGCGAGGAACAATAACGCTTTTAGTTCTGGGCTTAGTAAGCCGGATGGTACGGTAGGCTTGCAAATGACTTACCTGGAGGAGAACCCCGGCGTTAACACAGTCCCGAATTCCTGTGTTGATAACGATTACTACGCTCGCGTTTATACCGAGCAGGGTTATCTGCTTTCGCAATCGGCGGTGCCGGAGCCGTCCTCCCTACTGCTGTTAGGGGCCGGCGTCGCGGGGATGGTGCAGGCCGCACGGCGGCGTAAGAGCGCCGAACCGTAGCCGCTAACGGGCCTTGTGTTCACAAGGCCCGCGCCCCCCAAATGCCACTAGCCCGGCAAGGGCGCAATGCAACAGCCCGGGACGGAAGCCCCGGGTAACGCATCTCCCAAAACCTCTTTAGCCCTGCAAGCGCGGCACAAGCTCACAGCCGCCGCCCGCCCATGTTCCCGCGCCAATGGTTCCGCCGCTTCAGGGCGAGAAAATCATGGGGGCATTCAACCCGGGGCGTTGCCCCGGGCTATCACATGGCGCCCTTTCAGGGCCGCCAAAACCCAACGCCTCGCGCGCCGCTGCGAGTGGAATCTCGCCGCGCTGACAACGTCGAAATCCAACCCGGCGCGCTGCCCCTTGCGGCGTTGAAGACGTCGCTGCTGCAGCTGGCCTTCACCGGGGCACGGTGGAATAAAAACCCGCACGACGTCGCGGACGTCGGGATGGTCTGGATATCGAGCGTCGACGGATAGTCCGCCCAACGCTTTATTGCCTCGCTGCAAAGCTGCTTTGATTTCGCTTCATTTAGCCCCTGAGATTTTCTTAAGCGATCGCCGGCACAATCTCCCGTTCTATGCGCTTAGCATTTGCGATCTCGGCCACTCGCAAATCGTATGCAGCCTGCAGGTTCAACCAGGAGCGTGCGTCGCCCCCGAAATAGCGCGCCAGCCGCATGGCGGTATCCGCACTGACGCCGCGTCGCTCCCGGACAATGTCGTTTACGCGCGGCGCGGGCACGTTCAGCGCTTTCGCCAACGCATTGGCGTTGGTCCCCAGCGGAATCAGGTAATCCTCCCGTAAAATTTCGCCGGGATGAACCGGACGCATGCCGTTCTTAATCATCACAGTTCTCCATTAGTGGTAATCAACCAGCTCGACGTCTGCGGGGCCCGTCGCCGTCCAGCGGAAACATAGACGATACTGACCGTTCACTCGAATGCTGTACTGTCCGGCGCGATTGCCGCGTAATGCCTCAAGCTGATTACCTGGTGGCGAGCGCAGGAACTCCAGCGTGTGCGCGGCATCAAGTTGCGCCAGCTTGCGCGTCGCGACGTCAGCAATTCCCGCAAACCGCCTGCATTTGCCGGTCTCAAAAAGCGCTTGCGTGTCGGCACACCGAAAATTTCTTATCACGCCGCCAGAATATAACGCTTAACGTTAAGCGTCAAATTTCAGGGCCAGCCGGGGACACCCACCGTTTAGGCCTCGGTTTCTAACGTTCTCACGACGGCCGCAAGTCCTCGGTGTGAGGCTGGGGTAGTGGGGGGCAGCGCTGCTAAGTGTGATCGTGAGCACTCGGGCAAATAACGGGCAGCGACCCAGTGGCCGTGCAAGTGCGGCAGGGGTGCTTTGGCGGCTGGCAGCGGTGCGCAAATTACTGGCAAACTTCGCCTTACGGCCACGCTGTTGGCGCGTTGCCCAGCCCCTTTTTATCTCGCTCTGCCCCACAGGTCAGTGTCATGCAATACGACGAGTTTCAGCACATTCGCTTCGAACAGCAGGACGACGGCATTTTGCTGGCCACCCTCAACCGGCCCGAGGTGATGAATGCCACCAACGCGCGGCTCCATTGGGAATTAACCAAACTCTGGGGCGTTGTGCACGACGACCCTAATACCAAAGTGGTGGTGGTGACGGGCGCGGGTGACCGGGCTTTTTCGGCCGGGGGCGATCTGGCTTGGGTCGAGCAGATGGTGGGTAATCCGGCAGTGGTCGCCACGGTCAAAAAAGAAGCTGCCGACATCGTCTACAACATGCTCGCTTGCGACAAGCCGATAGTGTCTGCCATTAACGGCACGGCGGTAGGGGCGGGGCTGGCGGTGGCGCTGCTGGCTGACGTCAGCGTGATTGCCGAGGAGGCGCGCATCACCGACGGTCACACCCGGCTTGGCGTGGCTGCGGGGGATCACGCCGCCATTGTCTGGCCGCTGCTGTGTGGCATCGCCAAGGCGAAGTACTACCTCATGACCGCAGACTTCATTGATGGCCGGGAAGCCGAACGAATTGGGTTGGTGAGTTTCTGCGTGCCGCGCGCGGCTTTGCAGGAGAAAGCTTTTGCGATCGCCGGCGCGCTGGCCCGCGGCAGCCAGACGGCCATCCGGGCCACCAAGCAGTCGATGAACCACTGGATGCGCATGGCGGGGCCTATTTTTGATCACTCGCTGGCGGAAGAAATGCTGTGTTTTCTAGGGCCGGATGCCCAAGAAGGTCTGGCCGCCGTGCGCGGTCGCCGCTCGCCCGATTTCCCCTCGGCGCGCTTGCCACACTGACGCCAACCAGCGACCGGCCGTTGACGCCTAAAGGCGCGCCAGCGGCCGTTGGCGTTTTAGAGGCCTACGAGGTCGAAAAAGCGGAAGCTCGCCTCGCCATCAACCAGGGTGGCGAGTTCTTGTGAGATCCCTGTTTCTTCGCGCCAGGCGAAATAACGCTCGTAGTGCGCGCGGCTGTCCCAGAGTTCTACAAAAGCAAAATTGTTGGGGTCGTCCTGAGTGCGGGTTACCGACACCGAGACGCAGCCTTCACGCGCGCGCGTGTCCGGCAAAATCCGGCGCAACCCGCCCAACATTTCGGCAATCGCCGCGGGCCGTGCCTGAAATTCGATGTGCACCATACAGGTCATAAAAGCCCCTCTCTTTAATAGAAAAACCTAAGCCCCGGCGCAGGCCGCGCGGCGACCACAAGCGTGCCGCAACCCCACACCAGTTGGCGGCGGCGGGGTTTAGTGTGCGGGCGGGCGCGGCGAGACCACAATCGGAAAGCGGGCCGCACAGCCGGCAAATTGCGTTGGGTTTTGGCGAAAGCACCCAGCGCCGTTAACGTGGCGGGCAACTGAGCAGCCAGATCAGGCGAGCGGCAACATCCCGCCCGAAGACGTCGAACGCAGGGCGGACTGCGCCCAAGCGGGCGAGCGCTGGGGCATTGAACACCTTGTTCCGCGGCAGACATCGGTGCGGCGCGGGCACGTTCAGCGCTTTCGCCAGCGCATTGGCGTTGATCCCCAGCGGAAGCCGCCACATCACGCACCCGGCGGTCTCGACTGAGCGTGTGTCGTTAACGGCGCAGGGCAATATTCGTTACCGTCTCAAAACACGCTACCGCGACGGCACCATAGATCTGGCACAAAACTTTTTTTAGAAAGCCTGAACGCCGGCGCTATTTTGCCCGGGATAACGACCCTTCCCGGCCATTAACTTCCTTGTTGGAAGACCATTAAAAGACTAAATTCGGTTCTTCATGAAAACGAGGGGCACGGTATGCGTTATTCGTCTCAAGTGAAGCCCATTAGCTACCTCAAGGCGAACGCCGCTGAGGTGCTGGCACAGCTCGCAGAGCAGCGTGAGCCGCTGGTGATCACCCAAAACGGTGAGGCCAAAGCCGTCCTGCAAGACGTGGCGTCGTTCGAAGAAACGCAAGAAACACTGGCCCTGCTGAAAATCCTTGCGCTGGGGAATCAGGCGGTGGCGGCCGGAAAACTCAAGCCGGTGGCCGAGGTCGTAGCCCGCCTTCGCGGCAAGCGCCCGTCGCTTTGAGATCACGCGCGCCCGGGCCATTTGAGGTAATGCTCACCGAGGGCGCGGAGCAAGATCTGGCCTCGCTTTATGACTACATCGCCGCCTTCCACTCCGTCGCCAACGCCAATCGCGTGCTGGATAAATTGACCAAGCTGGTGGAAAGCCTGGCCAAATTCCCGGCGCGCGGCACCTATCCAAAGGAGTTGATAAGCCTCGGTATCAAGGAGTACCGGCAGGATCACTTCAAACCATACCGCGTGATTTATCGCGTCGTGGGCACACAGGTCATCATTTATCTGTTGGCTGATGGGCGTCGCGACATGCACTCGGTACTGGCAAGGCGACTGCTGGGCGCGTAGAACTCGTCGGGCCGAGGGGCCACCCCAAGCCTAGCGCGCCAACAGCTGCGCTTTGTCTTTTAGACCCACGCCCTGGTTGACGAATTGCTCGGTGGCGACGCGCTTGAGGTCGACATCGCCCGCCTGATAAAGACCGGCGTTGACCATTTGCTGGTAGAAATCGCGGATCCGGGCCGGGTCTAGCGTGCCAATGCCACGCGTTAGCGAAGCGCCTGAATCCACAATGCCCTGCGCTTTTAGCAAGGCCACCGAGCTTTCCAGTTCGGCCTCGGTCATCTCAGGGTTATCTGCCTGCATCAGCGCGTTGGCCGCCCGCCGGTCGCCGTAGAGGTAGTTCACCCAGCCCACAATAGAAGCGTCCACAAAGCGCTGCACCAGCGCCGGCTGCGCGACAATAGTCTGGGTGCGCGCCTCGATCAGCGTGGAGTAAGTGCTAAAGCCGTGGTCTGCCAGCAGGTGCACCACGGGTTTGAAATGCCCCTGATTCTCGACGTAAATGGGTTCGGCCACCGCGTAGCCCTGCTGGACGGCGCGGACGTTGGCGAGAAACGAACCCAGATTGTAGTTATAGGGTCTGAGCGATTCGTCGCGAAAACCGTGCGCGACCTTCAGCCACTGCCACCAGCTGTATTGGCCATCTTTGGCGATCAGAATGAGCGGCGCATCTTTTAGCGCCGCAAAGTTCTCGTAGCCCTGTCCCGGATGCGCCAGCAAGGCCTGCGGGTCTTTTTGAAACAGCCCAGCCACCACCTGGGTGGGCACGCCGTTCTTCACGTTGTCGAAACTGTGGAGCAAATTGCCCGTCATTAAAAAGTCGAGGCGGCCCGCGGGCAGCAGCGGCCGGTTATTCACCTGCGGGCCGCCTTGGATGAGCGTGACCTTTAGTCCATAGCGTTGATACGTACCATCGGCGATGGCTTGGTAAAAGCCCCCGTGGGCGGCTTGGGCTTGCCAGTTAGTGGCGAAACGCACGGCGTCTACCGCTTGCACATTCAGCGCGAGCAGCGCGAGCAAAGCCGCCAGCAAAGGGTGGTGCGCCCGAACCAATCGCAACATAAAAAAGCTCCTAAAATCGGCGAAATGACTGAAGTTGTGTCCGCTTAACGGGCGGGGCTAGGCGGGGAAATGCCGCGCCTCGCTGGCGTGCCAGCGCGCCAACAAAACCTGCGAAAGCGCATTGGAGGCGCTGTAAATCGCCAGCCCGGTTAACACCAACAAGAGCAGCGCGGCGAACATTTTAGGGGTCTCGGTGCGGAAGCTGGCCTCCAGAATGCGCGAGGCCAAACCGCTTTCCCGCCCCGCGGCACCGGCCACCATTTCGGCCGTGACCGCGCCAATCAGGCTCAAACCGCCGGACACCTGCACCCCGGCCATGAAATACGGCAACGCGCTGGGCATCAACAGCAGGCGCAAACGCTGCCAAGGCGTAGCGCGGTAGAGCCGAAAAAGATCGCGCAGCAGGGGATCTGCGGCGCGTAAACCCATCACGGTATTAGAGAGAATGGGGAAAAACGCCACGATCCAGGCGCACAGCAACAGCGCGGCCGTGGTGCTCTCAACGTAGATCAACAGCAGCGGGGCGATGGCAACGATGGGGGTTACCTGCAGCACCACCGCCAAGGGCAGAAACACCGACTCCACCCGCGGGGAGAGCGCAAACACCGCGGCAATCAGCACGCCACCGCCGATGGCGAGTGCCAACGCGCCGAAGGTAATTTTTAGCGTGAAACCCCAGCTGATCGCCAGCGAGCCAAAGTTGGCAAATAAGGTCTGGAGCACGAGGCTGGGTGCCGGCAGCGTGTAATGCGGAATATCCGCCAGCCGCACCAAAGCCTCCCACGCCAACAACCAACCGCATAACACCCACAACGCTCGCGAACGCGCCAACCAGCTAAGCCGTGCCACGGGTACCGCGCGCGGAAGGCTCATGGCGCGAACGCCGGGTCGGTGTGGGCGGCCTCCAACGCGAGCGAGACCTCGCGGCACGCCTCGAGATAACACGCGGTGGTGCGAAAAGCGGGCGTGCGAGGTTGCGGCTCCGCAATGTGCAATTCGGCGGTAATGCGTCCGGGTCGCGCACTCATCACCAGCACTCGTTGGCTGAGAAACACCGCCTCCTGCACGCTGTGGGTCACAAACAGCACGGCCAAGCCCGCGGCGAGCCACCATTGCAGGAGATCACCGTTGAGCCGCTGGCGCGTGAATTCGTCGAGCGCGGCAAAGGGTTCGTCCATCAACAGCACCCGGGGCTGGGTAATCAGCGCGCGCGCGATGGAGGCGCGCATGCGCATGCCGCCGGAAAGCTCGGCCGGAAACGCCGTCGCAAAGTCACCCAGCCCAACGGCGTTGAGCACCCGACGCACCGCCGGGGCGGCGGCCGCATGCGAGCTTCCCGCCAGGCGCAACGGCAGCCAGACATTATCAAACACACTCGCCCACGGCATGAGTGTAGGGTCCTGAAAAACAAAAGCGGTGGCAGCGGCCGGGCCTGCGGCCAGCAGCGCGGGTGATTGAAGCTGCCCCTCGCTAGAGAGATCCAGCCCCGCAATCAGGCGCAGCACCGTACTTTTGCCGCAGCCAGACGGCCCCACCAGGGAGATAAATTCGCTAGCGCCCACGCTCAGGGAGACGTTTTGCAGCGCCACCGTGCCGCGCGGATAGCGCTTGCCCACGCCGCTCAGTTCAATGAGTGGCGGACTGCCGCCGGCGGGGTTAAGGGTCGTCAACGCAGTCAGGGCGGGACTACGCGCGCGCCCAAATGAGCTGTTGCACGAGCTTCCGGCCGTCACGCCCGCGAATGGGTGGGGTTTTGAGCGTGAGGATATTGCCGTTGAGCTCGAAATAACGCACCTGCTCGCTACCCGGCCAACTCGGCGCGTTGGCGCCGATGACGGTATGGGTGACGCTACCCGCCGCCTCGTCTATTCGATACGTGCCCCAGTAGCTGGTAAAGCTCAGGAACGCCGTTTTGAACTCCGCATCCGGCGTGTCTTCGGCGGCGCGCGTGGAAAAGCGCGGCCGGCCTTCGGCCATCAGCTGCGCCGACATATTGCCGGCGGCGTCGTACATGATTTGGCCGGTCACTTTGGCGCCCAGTGGTGACGCCACCCGCAGGCCCTCGTCGCTCAGCGCGAAAGCGTCGCGCAGGTGCCAGGTGCCGATGAAAGCATTGCTCATGCACAGCGTCCTTAGGGTTTTAGCGGGGGAATTAAATGTCAAAGCGCAACGCGCTGGCTTCACCTGCCCGCACTTTGGCCAGATGTTCGGCCGCGTTGACCATGCTCGCGAGCGGCTGCCCGGCGAGCAGGCGGCGGATGACTTCGGCTTCGCGGGCAGCGATGGCTTCGGCGGCCGGCAACGCGGCGAGCACCACGGCGGGCGAGGCGACCAGCAGGCCGTCATCATCGCCAAAGAGCACATCCCCGGGCCGCACCACCACCCCGCCGCAAGACACCGCAATTTGGGTGTCGAAAAGTTTTTGGACGGTCCCCGCTTGCGGGCAGGCGCCACGGGCGTACACCGGCAGCGTCAGCGTACGCAGGGTGCTGGTATCGCGCACCAGTCCGTCCACCACAATGCCGGCCAGGCCCAAACGTTGGGCCTCCAGCGAGAATAGCTCGCCCACTACCGCGCGTCGGCTACCTTCGGTATCGACCACCAGCACATCGCCCGGCGCCGCCTCGGCAAGCCCGGCGATGACGCTTAGAAAGTCTTCGCGTAGCCGCACGGTGTGGGCCCGGCCGATGAGCTTCAGGCCTAAGCGCACCGGGCGCAGATCCGGCGCGCACGCGGCAATGGATTTATCCGCATCGGCCAGATGAGTGGTGTCGATGCGGGCGAGTCGCGCATAAATCGCGGGGTAATCGTAGGGTTGTTTCATGGGCGAATGATGCGCCAAATCGGCGGTTGGCTAAAGTCGGCGGCGCGCCCTCGAGATGGTATTCCTTAGCCGTTGGCCAGCCAGTTCTGGGGCTTGAGATAGTGCTCCGACAGCCGGGCTTCTGGGGTGTCGGCGGCGGGCTGCCAGTTGTAGCGCCAGCGCACATTGGGCGGCAGGGACATCAGTATGGATTCCGTGCGCCCGCCGGTTTGCAGGCCAAAGATGGTGCCGCGGTCGTACACCAGGTTGAACTCTACATAGCGCCCCCGGCGATACAGCTGAAAATCCCGCTCACGCTCGCCAAACGGGGTCTGCCGACGGCGCTCAGCCAGCGGCAGGTACGCTGGCAGGAAGTGATCCCCAACGCTGCGCATAAAAGCGAAGGATTGCGCGAAGCCCCACTCGTTGAGGTCATCAAAAAATAATCCGCCGAGTCCCCGCTGTTCGTCGCGATGACGAAGAAAAAAGTACTCATCGCACCACTGCTTGTAACGGGGATACACCGTCGCGCCAAACGGCGCGCAGGCCGCCGCCGCGGTACGGTGCCAATGGCGGGCGTCTTCGTCAAAACCATAGTAGGGCGTGAGATCGAAGCCACCACCAAACCACCACACGGCCTCACCGTCGGGCCGCGTGGCGAGGAAAAACCGCACGTTGGCGTGCGCCGTTGGGACATAAGGGTTGTGTGGATGGACGACCAAAGACACCCCCATCGCCCGGAACCGGCAGCCCTCCAACTCGGGCCGCTTGGCGGTGGCGGCAGGCGGCAAGCGCGCGCCGGTGACGTCCGAAAAATTAACCCCCGCCTGCTCAAACAGACCACCGTTGGCGAGCACGCGGGAGCGGCCACCGCCGCCCTCGGCGCGCAGCCAGCTTTCCTCGGTGAAGGCTTGGCCGTCCAGCGCGCTCAGCGCGGTGCAAATACCGTCCTGCAAAGCGTGTAGATAGTCCTGCACCGCCGCCGGCGCGGCGACCTCGTCCTGCATCTGGTGGGTCCTCTTGGTGGGCTGCGAGCGCGGGGGTGGTCCGTGGTATCTTGGCAACCCTTCGCAACTTACGGTCACCAGGGATACCCAAGGTCATGAATGAGCGCCTCGCGCGGGTAGAGCGTACCACCAAAGAAACGCAGATTACGGTGACGATAAACCTCGATGGCACCGGCATCGGACGCTTCGCGACCGGCGTGCCGTTTCTCGATCACATGCTGGATCAAGTCGCCCGCCACGGGGCGTTCGATTTGCAGGTAGAAGCCCAGGGCGACCTAGAAATCGACGCCCACCACACGGTCGAGGACATCGGCATCACGCTCGGTCAAGCGCTCAGTCAGGCGTGGGGTGATAAGCGCGGTCTGCGCCGCTACGGACATGCGTATGTGCCGTTAGACGAGGCACTCTCGCGGGTGGTCATCGACCTGTCGGGCCGGCCAAGCATGGCGTACGAGGTCAATTTTCCGCGCGCCCGCATCGGCGATTTCGACGTCGATTTGTTCCGCGAATTTTTCCAGGGCGTGGTGAACCACGCCCATCTGACCCTCCACATCGACAGCCTGCGTGGGCGCAACGCCCACCACATCATCGAAACCATCTTCAAGGCCTTCGGGCGCGCGCTGCGGGTTGCCGTGGAACGCGATGCGCGGATGGGCGACACCATGCCGTCCACCAAAGGCTCGCTCTAGCGCCTGCCCCGGGAACAGCTGATGCAACGCGTGGCGGTGGTGGATTACGGTGGCAGCAACCTGCGCTCGGTGGTGAAAGCTATCGAGCACGTGGCCAGCGCCCAATTTTCGGTCGAGGTGGTCGGTACCCCCGAGGCGCTGCGCAACGCCGACCGCGTGGTGTTCCCCGGTCAGGGCGCGATTGGCGACTGCATGCGCCACCTCAGCGCCCAAAATCTCCTCGCGGCGCTGCGCGAATGCGTGCGCACCCGTCCGTTCTTTGGCATTTGTCTCGGCTTGCAGTCGCTCATGAGCAGCAGCGACGAAGATGGCGGCACCGAGGGTCTGGGGGTTTATCCCGGTCAAGTGCACCACTTTCGCACCGCCGCCGGCCCCGCTGCGGATGGGACGCCGCGCAAAATTCCCCACATGGGCTGGAACGAGGTGCACTGGACTCGCCCTCACCCGGT
Organism: Gammaproteobacteria bacterium; assembly: GCA_009692365.1. Lineage (GTDB taxonomy): Bacteria > Pseudomonadota > Gammaproteobacteria. Next base: position 18,112 of record SHZJ01000011.1, on the reverse strand, counting down.
GTGTACCGGCGTGCCGTCCGGCAGCCGCTTTTATTTTGTGCACAGCTACTATGTCGCGCCGCGCGACGAAGGCATCGTGCTGGGCCGCACCGACTACATCGACACCTTCGCCAGCGCGATTGCTGAGGGCTGCGCCTTCGCCACCCAGTTCCATCCGGAAAAAAGCGCGGCGGCGGGCCTGCAGCTACTCGCTAATTTTCTGCGCTGGGATGGCCGCGGCTAGGCACGCAGACGCGACCCTGCATCGCGCCGCCACCCTGCTGGGGTGTCTCGCAGGCATTGTGGCGGGTTCGGCCACCGCCAGCCCGCGCTTAATAGCGCCCATTTCGGCACCCGCCGCGCCCTCGTTAGCCACCCGCGAAGGGGCTGCCTGGGTCAACACGCCGCCGCTAAATTGGCCGGACTTGCGGGGCCGGGTGGTGTTGCTCAGCTTTCGCGCGACCGGCTGCGCTGACGCCGATCCCGCCACCCGCACGCTGGCGGCACGTTTTGCCCACTCGGACCTCACGCTACTCGACATTCATGCCGCCGAAGGCTTGCCAACGGCCACCGGAGAACCGCGCTGTCGCAGCCCCACGCGGCTAGATTTGGGGCAAAAACTGCGCCGCGCGTTTGGCGTGCACCAGTGGCCTAGTTATTTTTTGGTCGACCGCAACGGTTTAGTGCGCGCGCTGTATGCGGGGGAATTGGCGGCCACAGGCCCGATCGAGCGCGAGGTGGAAGCCGCGATTGCGGTGTTGCTCAGCGAGCGCACGGAGAACCTAGATGACCCGGCGCTGGCGCCTTAGCGCCGGGCCCTCCCCTAGGCGTAGCGCGGCAAGACGTGCTCGGCAAACAGCGCCAAGGAACGCTCGGCCGCCGCGAAGGGCAGCGTTCCCCACGCGAAGCTGCCAATAAAATAATTGCAGCCGGTCGCGTCCAGAAATTGCGCCACTTGGTCGCGCACCCGGGCTGGAGAACCAAACAAGATGGTCTGGCCCGCCACCCCTAAGTCCCAAGAAAAGAGATGGTCCACGCTGTGGTCGTCGTGGTCGTGCCACAGTTGGGTAATCGAGCGGTACCAATCGGCGTGCGCGGCCCGTGCAACGGCTTCGGCCTGGGCATCGGTATCGGCCACGAACACTTGGCGCATCGCGCCTAAGACCGGGGTGCTTACATGGCCGTTCAGACGGCCCGTGTCGGCCTGATGCGCCTGCCAGTGCGCCCGGTATTCGTCAAGCAGTGGGCGCAGCACGCGGGCCGGCCCGAGGCCCACAAAATTAAAGCCATGCCGGGCGGCGTAGCTAATTTTCGCGGGGTTATGGGTGGGGTACCACAGCGGTGGATAGGGCTGCTGGTAGGGCTTGAGCGCCATCGGGACATTGCGATAAGTGTGGTACTGGCCTTCGAAGTCGAGCCGAGGCTGGGTGAGACCGCGCACCAAGATGGCCAGCGCCTCATCGAAGCGCGCCTGTGTTTCGTCGAATGTGATGCCAAACGCACCGAGCTCGTAGGGCGAAACGCCACGTCCAACGCCTAGTTCTAGGCGGCCATCGCTGAGATGGTCGAGCATGCAAATTTCTTCCACGAGGCGCAGAGGGTCGTACAGCGGCAGCAGGTAGACCAAGGGGCCCAGCCGAATTTGGCGGGTGCGCTGCGCGGCCGCGGCCAGAAACACCGAGGGCGAGGGCGCCATGCTGAGCGGCGTGGCGTGGTGCTCGGCGAGGTGATAGCGCGCAAAACCGGCGCGGTCAGCACGCTCCAGCAGGTCTAGTCGCTCGCGATACAGCTGGTGAAGCGGCGCGGTGCTGCGATCTAGCCAGTCAAACAATCCAAACTCTACCGCTGCCATGGCCCGCCCCTCATTTACGCTGGCGCCCACTTCAACCCAGATTGCGCTGCGTCAGCAAGCGGCGAGGGCAGCGTTAGTTGATCATCCGGCCGGCGATCAGCGGCGCCGACCACAGGCGATAGCAGCGGATAAAGTTCTCGGTAGCCTGTTCTTCAATCGCCAGCTGGGCGCGAGTTTCAACCACATGCGCTAACAAGCTCGCCACGGCCGCACGCTGGCGGGTGTCGCAGTGGCGATAGAACGGATTATCAATTTCGTCCACCGCCAGATGGAACAACAGCTGGGTGGCGTACCAGCCGTGTGCGGGGCTGGGTGGGGCGAGCGCCAAACGGGCCAAGGAAGGGAAAAAATAGGCCAGCGCCTGCGGCGTCGCCACGCAGAAGGGGTCACATGCGGCGTAGCCGACATCCTCCAGACACAGGGTGTGGCGGTCGCAGAGCTGGAGTCGGTCGTCGTGGTCCGCGCACTCCTCGCAATGCCAAACGTGGGTGAAGTAGCGCGGGCGCTCCAGTTCGCCAAACGCGCGCTTGATTGCTTGCAGAACACTGCGGTCGCTCATCCTCGCATCTCCTTATTCGTCGCGGAATCCATCCGTCTACTGACACTGTCGGCCGCCGCCGCGCAGACTAAATAATGCGCGCGAGGAAGCGGCAGAAACGACCCCAAATGGGTGATACTCCTGCAGCATGTGAAAAAGCCCGCCGCGGGCAGGGAGTTTGGAATGCGATGGCGTAGGGGTGTCCTCGTGGGCGTGGTGGTGCTGAGCTTTGCGGCCTTCCAGTGGCTGGGCTTGGTGCGCTATGCCAGCGTGGAATTCCTCCAAGCCAGCCTGGCGGGTTTTAGCGCCCTGTACGCGGCCCACCCGGTGCTGACGCTGGGTGGTTTCGGCCTGCTCTATATCAGCGTGACCGCGCTCTCGCTGCCCGGCGCGGCGGTCATGTCGCTGGCCGCCGGCGCGCTATTTGGCCTGGGGATGGGGGTACTGCTGGTGTCGTTTGCCGCCAGCATCGGGGCGACCTTAGCGATGCTCAGCGCACGCTTCGTGCTGCGGGATTTCGTGCAGCGGCGCTACGCCGAAAAACTGCGCACGCTCAACGCCGGCATGGCGCGCGACGGCCCGTTCTATCTGTTTGCGCTGCGGCTGGTCCCTTTGTTCCCCTTTTTCGCCATCAATCTCGCCATGGGGCTCACCCGCCTGCCGGCGCGCACGTTTTATTGGGTCAGCCAGCTCGGCATGATGCCGGGGACCTTTGTGTACCTGAATCTTGGCACCCAGCTGGGCGCGGTGACCTCCTTGGAGGGTGCGCTCACGCCCGGACTGGTGATTTCGCTAACGCTACTCGGGTTTTTCCCGCTGCTGGCGCGCTGGCTACTGGCCGGACTGCGGGCGCGCCGGGTCGCCGCGCGCTGGCCGCGCCCGGCGTGGTTCGACTACAACCTCGCCGTGATCGGGGCGGGCAGCGGCGGCTTGGTCGCGGCTTATATCGGGGCTGCCACGCAGGCGCGCGTGGCGCTCATCGAGCGCAGCGAGATGGGCGGGGATTGCCTGAACACCGGCTGCGTGCCCAGCAAAGCGCTCCTGCGTTGCGCCCGGGCGTGTGCCGAACTGCGCCGTGCCGCCGAGTTTGGCCTTCGCAATGCGCAGGGCGACTGCGATTTCGCGGCGGTGATGGCACGCGTCGCGGCCACCGTGCGGGCGGTCGCCCCCCACGATTCCGTCGCGCGCTACACCGCGCTGGGGGTGGAGTGTCTGGCCGGTCAGGCGCGCTTGGTCTCGCCGTGGACCATCGAAATCACGGGCGAGCACGCGGTGCGCCAGATCACCGCCGCCCACACCATCATTGCCACCGGCGCGCGCCCTACGCTGCCCAACCTACCCGGGCTCGAGGCCGTGGGTTACCTCACCGCCGAGACCGTCTGGGCGCTGCGCGAACTGCCGCGCCGCCTGGTGGTGCTGGGCGGTGGCCCGGTGGGTTGCGAACTCGCGCAGGCGTTCGCCCGCTGCGGTTCCCAAGTGGTGCTGGTGCAGCGCGCAGAGCGCCTGCTGCCGGGCGAGGATCCGGACGTCTCCGTGCTGCTCAAAAGGCGCTTCGCGCGTGAAGGCGTGGCGGTGCTTACCGAGGCGACCGCGCTGCGCTGTGAGATGGAAAACGGCGCGAAGTCCCTGTGCGTCGCGTTCGAGGGCGCTGAACTGCACATCGCTTTCGACCAGCTACTGGTGGCGATTGGGCGCACCCCCAACACCGCCGACTGCGGCCTCGACGCGCTGGGCATCGCCTTTACCGCCGGCGGCACGATTGAGTCCGACGAGTACCTCGCGACCCAATATCCCAATATTCATGTCTGTGGGGATGTGGCGGGGCCTTTCCAACTCACCCACGCCGCCGCCCATCAGGCGACGTTTGCCGCACTCAACGCGCTATTTGGGCGGTTTAAACGCTGGCGCGTGGACTATCGAGTGGTGCCACGGTGTACTTTCACGGCGCCCGAAGTGGCGCGGGTGGGCCTGAATGAAACCACGGCACGCGCGCAGTCCGTACCCTACGAAGTGACCCGCTATGACCTCGCAGACCTCGATCGCGCGATTGCGGACGGCAGCAACGAGGGCTTTCTCAAAGTGCTGACGGTGCCCGGCAGCGACCGCATTCTGGGCGTCACCATCATGGGTGAACACGCCGGTGAGACCATCGCAGAATTTGCGCTGGCCATGCAGCACGGTCTGGGTCTCAACAAGATTCTGGGCACCGTGCATCTCTACCCGAGCTTCGCGGAGGCCAATAAACACCTCGCCGGGACGTGGAAACGTCAGCAGGTAAGCATCGGTCAGCGGCGGCTCCTGCGCGCGCTCACGGCTTGGCTACGCGGTGCGGGCAGCCTCCTGAGTGTGCTGCGCAGCGTGCCGGCGCTGTGGCAGGAACGACAGCGCGCGCCATGAATCCACCGCTGGGCCGCATTGTTTATACGCTGGCCGGCGCCGCGGCGGCGATTGGCTTGAGCCTGGCGCTGACAGGACTCTGGGCGGCACCGTTTTTTCTGGGTTCGTTGGGCGCCTCAACGGTGATTCTTTTGGTGTTTACCGACAGCCCTGCGGCCCAGCCGCGCGCGTTATTCGGCGGGCATCTGGGCGCCGCCCTGGTTGGCATTGTGTGTCAGCAACTCTGGGGTGATGCGCTGTGGGTGTATGCCCTCGCGGAAGCTGGGGGCGTGGCGTGGATGCTCGCGTCACGCACACTTCATGCGCCCGCCGGTGCCACCACGCTGCTCATGGTCCACCTGCACGCCGGGTTTAGCGCGCTGCTGCAACCGGTGTTAATCGGCACGGTGAGCTTGGCGCTAGTGGCCTTTATCTGGACCCGCCTGCACCCCGGGCTGCGGCATTACCCGGTGAGCTGGAGCATGCCATCCCCAATTGATCGGCGCTGGGGCGCGTGGCACGACGCGCCGTAGTCACCCTATCGAGAAGTTCGCGCCACCGCTCGCCAATCAAAGACTGCGAACGATGAAGTGTGCCGCGCCGTAGGGCTGCGTTTTAGCGCACAAGACCTGCCCCCTGCTCAGCGGCGTTAGCGGCGTGCGGCGACAGGTTTCAACCCGCCGCGCCGCGCGTTGACTAGCGGCTGTCGTCCGGCGATGGCGCCGGCACCACCGCCGACACCGCCGCGAGAAATCCCCGCACGCTGCACCCCAGATCGATGTCGGCGGCCACTGCCAGCGAACTGGCGCTCAGCTGCGCGTGGAACCCGGCCTCATCCAACAGGCGTCCCAGCGCGGCGCACAGCGCAGGCACATCACCCGCCGGATAAACCAGCGCGTTTTGCTGTGGCCGTGCAGCGTCGGTTAAACCGATGCAGCCTATTTGGTCGCTCACGATTACCGGCAGGCCGACACAAATGGCTGCGCGGGCGGCCAAACCGTAGGGCTCACGCGAGGAGGGAAAAACCAGTGCGTCCGCCAGCGCATAAACCCCCGGCAGCTGGTCAACGTTAACGAAACCCGCGAACACCGCCGGCAAGTTGCCGGCGCTCGCGGTGGCACGCAGGTCTGCCATCAACGCCCCGTCGCCCGCGAAAAAAGCCGTGATGCCCCGCGCTTGGGGTCGACGGCTACGCAGCATCGCGAGCGCCGCCAACAAGTCCTGCGGCCGTTTCCACGCCACCAGTTTGCCCACAAACAAGGCCACAAAAGTGTCTTCCGCAATGCCATATTGCGCACGTAGGGTGGCCCGCACCGAGGGCCGGTGATCCCGCGCGGCGTTGAGCAAGGTGTGATCCACCGTAAAGGGGCAGCGGAACAGCCGCCGCGGTGGCACGCCGTCATACCGGTAGTAATCTGCATTGTTGTCGCCGGTGGTCAGCACCGCGGCGATTTGGCGTAACAGCACGGGTAGCAGCCAGCGTTTCAGGGTGCGTTTCCAGCCCGGTCGCTCAAATAGCAACGAGCTGTCCGACCACAACAACACCGGCACACCCCGCCAACGGCACCAGAGCAGCGCGCGCAGTAACGTCAATTGGGCATAGCCGTGGATTTGCACCACCGCCGGGTCAAAGGCGGCCAGCGCGGCCGCAACGCCGGGGTTATCGGTCGCGCGCAGGCCAACGCTGCGGATGTTGTCGACACCGGGCAGAAATTCGGAAACATAGCCACCCAGCAAATCGGTCTGCCATTGAATTTCCACGCCCATATCCCGGTCGAAATAGGGTTTCAGCCCAAGGCTGGACGCAAAAAAAACTTTTAATTCGATGGCAGGATCGGCGGCCAGCCCGCGATAGAGATGCACAAAATGCTGAATGGGGTGCGACACCACGATCGCTACCCGGCGCGGCGCGTGAGGAGGTAGGGATTTACGGCTGGCGTGCATGGCCTATTTGGGGCGAGTGGTTGCTGGGCAAGGTCGGTACAGTTTGCGCGCCGAATGGGTCAGTTCGCCGGACCCAGATGGCATGCCTGCACGCCGCCACGTGGGGCCGGCCCGCGTTAGCGGGTGACCCAGCCGCCGGCCATGGGAAACACCTGCCCCACAAAACAATTGGCCGCATCGCTGCATAAATAGGCCACAAAAGCGCCGTCTTCGCGCGCGCCCACCAAACGTCCCAAGGGGACTTCACGGCTAATTCGTTCCTGAAATTTTGGATTCGCCTGCAGCGCCGGCGGGTAATAGGTGGGGTTTTCGACAAAAACTTGCGCCACCGCGTTGACCTGAACCTGCTGCGACGCCACTTCTACGCCAAGCGCCTGCACCCAGGCGAGCTGCGCGCCGCGGGCCGCGCTGTAGGTGGAACAGCGTTTCATGCCGCGCAAGGCGCTGGCGCTGCCCATGACCAAAATTTTGCCGGCGCGCCGTTCCAGCATCGCCGGCAGCACGGCGCGCGCCAGCCGTGGCAAGGGGTCGACCAAGGTCGCGAAAACCTCGCGCCACTCCGGCTCTTCGACCTCCAGCGCCAAGGTGGTCGGGGCGCCGATGGCCAGATTAGCGATGAGAATATCGATGTGGCCCGCCGCGGCCACTACCCGTGCCGCGGCGTCTACCGGCGCGAGCGATTCGTGGCTGGCGATGACGCTCGCACCTTGCTCGGCCAGCATCTCGCACAGGGTAGGGCCCATAAATTCGCTAGCCTGAGTGATCAGAATGCGTTTGCCTGCGAGCGGGGTGTTCATCGTTAGGACTCCTAAAAATAGCGGCGTGCGGTGGCGCTGAGGATGCGCGTTTTAAGGCCCCCAAAGATTACCACCGCGACCGGGCGCGTTTAGGGCGCTGAGGGCGCGGGCTCAAAAACCCCGGCGACAAGACAGGGCAGAGCCACGCCGGGGACACGGCAGCGCCGCCAGTCGCATCAAAAGTGTGCTGCTGGCGCAAGTGGCCAGCAGGGCGAATCATCGGCGGCGGCTTCTGTGTCCCTGGCTGCAACCGGACCCGCGAAGTGCTCCGAGGAACGAACGGCAAGAACAGTTTTCGGTGGCGCACTGGCGATCAACTCAGGCGGGGCTACGCTGTCGTTCAGGTTCCCGCTTCACGCTCCGCACTTCCCGCAATTCATTTCAGCGCGAATCGACCAGCGCAGCGCGGCTTAACCCGTCAGGCCCGCTGTTCGATGCGAAAAACCAAATGTCCGCCCACGGCTTGCGCGAAGCGTTCCACGGTGCGCAGAGACGGGAGGCGCTTGCCGCTTGCCATGCGGGCCACCGCGCTTTGCGTTGTACCCATGCGCTGCGCCACTTCAGTTTGCGACAACCCGGCGCGGGCGCGCGCGGCGACCAACTCCCGGACGATAGCGAATTCGTCAGCCATTGCGTCATAAGCTGCGCGGGTTTCGGGATCGCCCAGCAGTTCCTGCTGGAGGGTGTTCAGTGTTTTCATGGCGCGCTCCCCAATCGTTTGCGTGCGGTTTCAATGGCACTACGCGGCGTGGTTTGCGTCTTTTTCACGAAGACGTGCAGCACCAGCAGCGTGCGCCCCTGAACGGCGGCATAGACGGCGCGGGCAATGCCAGCCCCCCTTGCCTGCGCATTTCCCAGAGCTTGCCTTAAAACGTTGGGCCGCCTGGCCAACGACCTCTAGGAACAACGAGCGATCCACCTCATTTTGGCAATCGGCTCGCGCCGGTCGCCGCGCGGTGTCGTGTGATACACCGCCGCCAAGGTATTCAACGCGTAGGGGGCTGACCATCCTCAGAGCTTTAAATAAGGAAGCGCAGACTGCAAAACGGGAGACCTGACCCCTTTGCGTTCGTGACCCCTTTGCGTTCGCAAAAAGTCGTGAGTGCGGCTGATGGTGACGAGGTATCAACCGCCCGCGCGTGGCGAGGGTGAGTCACCGGTAAAGTAGCGCAGAGAGCGCCGTAACTGGTCAGGCGTGTAACCCCGACCGAGCACGACGACCGCATTCAAGTCGGGCCCACCGTTCCCCTCGGGCAGGATCTCGGGCGACTGTACGATTCGATGCACACTCTGTAGCAGCAGGCGTCCCGCCGGGGTCCGGACCACTCCCTTGACCCGCACGATGTCGTCTCCACGCGCGTGCAGCAAGGCCGAGAGCCAGACCGTGAACCCCGGCCAGTCGGCGGTCTCATCGATGCACAGCCGTATCGGCGTGATAGGGCCACGCGATGGCGCCGTGCCGAGGTCGCACAGAGGAAGCGGCGCAGTCCCCTGAAAGTCAGCCAATGGCTCGGCGCTGCCGCGCACGGCAGCAGCAAGTGTTGCGCCGGGATTCATACTTGCAAGCGTCGCCAGCAGGACTCTCAGCGACGCGGGTTCGGCGGTGTCGACCTTGGTGACGATCAACTGGTCGGCGATCTCGATCTGCTTACGTCCCAGCGGCTCGCGCTGCAGCTGGCCCAGCGCGTGAAGCGCGTCGACAACCACGATGATTTCGTTGACCACGATGTGACGCACCAGTACCGGATCGGACCGGATGACCTCCACGATAGCGGCGGGGTCCGCCAGACCGCTGGTTTCGAGCACGATCTGCTGGAGGCGACGACTGGAGGAGCGCGTACGACTGCGTACGTCGACCAGTTCCCGGAGCAACGCAACCAGTGCCGTCCTTCCCGCGCAGCACGCACACCCGCCGGCGAGGACTCGCAGCTGCGAGGCTTGGCCCAGCAGCGCGTCATCGACCGGGGTTTCCGCCGCTTCGTTGACGATCACGCAGGATTCCGCGAATCGGCCCGTATGCAGTTGGTGACGGAGCCAAGTGGTCTTGCCGGAACCGAGGAAACCACCCAGCACCGTAAGTCGCGCGCGACCTTCTACGCGCTGGTTCATCGTTCGTCGGTGAAGCGCGGATCGAGCGGGTCGACGGGGCCGCCGATCAGCGTCTCGGCCACTCGCCAAAGCGCTTCGAGATCGCTGACGATGGTCTGGCTACCCGCGAGGTTGGCAACCTGAATACCCGGGACTTCGCCGCCATCGAACGCGGTCAGGCCATAAGCGGGCAGCACGCGCTGCAAGACCTGCGCGCGTCGGAAGCGGCCGCGCAACCGATCATGAGGGGTGTCCGCACCGGCGTCGGTCCAGTGACCGGGTGCAGCAGGGAATCCGCATGCAGAACACATGACTACCTCCTCGAAGTTCTGGTGCCCGACGAGGCGCACGCCGCACACCCCGACTCGCGGGCTCAGATCACCATGGGACGCTGGTTACCCGCAAAGGGGAAACGACGGCGAAAATCAGCCGCCATTTCCTCGAAAGTCATCCATGTCACGCCCGTGTGACCATTGATGTACTCAATCAGGCGTTCGAGCATCAGGATGACCTGCGGCCGGCCACTTACATCCGGGTGGATGGTGAACGGGAACACCGCGTAATCCAGCTCCCGATATACCCAGTCGAACTGGTCGCGCCACATCTGTTCGATGTCCCGCGGATTGACGAAGCCGTGGCTGTTCGGCACTTTTTTCATGAACATCATCGGTGGCAGATCGTCCATGTACCAATTGGTGCCGATCTCGACCAGATCGATCTCCTGTCCATGTTGCAGCGGTCGCATCCATTCTGCGGCCTGTTTCGAATAGTCAATCAAGTTCCAGGTATCACCCACGCGGGCATAGAAGGGCTGAAAGTCCCGATAGCACTGACTGTGATCGTAGGTAAAGCCGTATTTTTTTAGCAGTGCGGCAGTAGAGGTTGACATTTCCCACCACGGCGCAACGTAGCCGCGCGGCTTCTGTCCGCTCAGCTTCTCAATGAGCTCAATAGATTTGACCAGCACGGCTTCTTCCTGCGTCGGCGTCATCGCGATCGGATTCTCGTGCAGGTAACCGTGGGCGCCGATCTCGTGACCTTCTTCCACGATGCGCCGGCTCTGGTCGGGAAAAGTTTCGAGGGAGTGGCCGGGGATGAAGAAGCTGGTCTTGAGCTGGTATTTCTTGAACAGGTTAAGCAGCCGGATGGTGCCTACTTCCCCGGCAAAAACGCCGCGCTGGATGTCGGATGGCGAGTCGCCACCACCGTAAGATCCGATCTGCCCGGCGACGGAATCAATGTCGGTACCAAAGCCACAGATGATTTCTTTCTTTTTCATATGTGCTACACCCGCAGGATGTTGTAAGGTTTTTCTTAGTATTACATCGTGAACATTCATTGTCAGTGAAAAATTCGCTCGCAGTCACTGCCGAGTGCCTCGCCTGCACACAGCCGATGGATCCCCGCCGCAAGGCGTCAACCTCAGATAAGGAAACTACTGCCATGGATGCCAAACCGCTCTCCTCTGCCGAAGTCGACCTATCGCAGGCAGCCGTTTCAGGCTGGACCCCGCCCATAGTGACAAAAAAGCAGGTCGGCTATGCCACTTGGGTGTGCTTCTTCGCGTGGGTCTTCGCTGTATACGACTTCATCCTCTTCGGCACCTTGCTGCCTAGGCTTGGCGATTATTTCAAGTGGACTGCGGGCCAGCAGACCAACCTCAACACTTGGGTCACGGTGGGTACGGCTATCGTCGCCTTCGCCATAGGCCCGATCGTCGACAAGTTGGGAAGACGGAAGGGCATCATCATCGCCGTTTCTGGTGCGGCGCTGTGTTCGGGGTTGACGGCATTTGCGGGATGGGTAATCGGCCTGTCAGCCGGCGGCGGCATGCTACTGCTGATCCTCGTGCGGTCGCTTGCCGGGCTCGGCTATGCCGAACAGAGCATCAACGCCACGTACCTCAGCGAACTTTTTGCGCAGGTACATACCGATCCGGCCGCCACTAAGCGGCGCGGATTCATCTACTCTCTGGTGCAGGGCGGATGGCCGGTTGGGGCGGTGCTCACTGCGTTACTCGTACTGACGCTGTACCCGTTGGGTGAGCGTTGGTTCGGTACCGGCGGAGGCTGGTTACTGTCGTTCGTATTTGCCATGTTCCCGGCTATTGTGATCGCGATTCTCGGGCGCAAGCTGGTCGAGACGCCACAGTTCCTAACCGGCAAGCGCATCGCGCAGCTGCAACAGGAAGGTCGCGCTGACGATGCCCAGCGCCTTGCCCAGGCGCAAGGCGTTGATCTCGCCGCGCGGCACCACACTGGCATTTCCGCTATGTTCAAAGGCTCATCGCGGCGCCCGGTGCTGTCGCTGGCGCTCGCCTTTTTCCTGAACTGGTTTGCCATTGTGATCTTCACCGTCCTCGGCACCTCGGTGCTGGGTGGATCGGGTGGCACACCGGGCAAAGGCGTCGATTTTTCCAACGCGCTGCAGGTGCTGATTGTTTCCAATTTGGCCGCTTTCCTCGGCTACATGTTCCACGGCTGGCTGGGTGATCGCATTGGGCGTCGCAATACAGTCGCGAGCGGCTGGATCCTGGGAGGGATGGCCTTCTACCTCATGCTGCAAGCCCCGCAGGGTGAGTTCTGGCGGATTGTGCCGCTGTACTCGTTGGGCCTGTTCTTCCTGATCGGGCCGTATTCCGCCGTGCTTTTTTTGGTGGGGGAAAGCTTTCCGAGCCACATTCGTGCGACTGCCAGCGCGTTCGTCAATGCGATGGGGCAGGTGGGCGCTATCGCTGCTGGCTTCTGTGTGACCTACACGCTGTCCCACGGTGCCGACTGGGTGCAGGCAGCCATTTACTGGGGTGCGATACCTTGTAGCATCTCCGGTCTTTTGATGATAATTGTGCCGCACGTCGACCCGCAGTCCAGCAGGTAACCGGTGCACGACCTGACTTCATCGATACCAGCCCTATGTGCCACTCCGAGCACCCGGTGCAGCAGTCCACCTGGCGTGTTCGGACCGTGAGTCACGGGCAACCAGCGTCGCAGAATGTCGTGCTCCGTGAGAGCGCGCTTCGTGTCGGCCCTGCTCTCGGACAAGGTCGGCGGCCGGTCGATGTGGGCCCTGCAGGATCGCCATCTGGTGCTCAAGGCCGTGATGATGGCGTGCTGCCGGCGGGCGGATCGCGCACCGATGATCCTGCACTCGGAGCGCGGCGTGTAGTTCATCAGCGCGGCCGACCAGCAGTTCCTGGAAGACCACCAAATCATCAGCAGTATCAGCGTGGTCGGACACTGCGACGATAACGCAGCCAGTTGTAAAACCGGCAGCAGCGATCTCGGGCGTCTGGTCACAAACGAAAAGCACTGGACTTGACGGTGTCTGTCATAAGCAGATTAAGCCTCAGGGCGCGCGACGGTGTAAGAGGCCTAGGCCGGTACCGCCGCGCGCGGCGCGCCGATTGGCCGTTACACTAAGGACCCGTTTTTAGCACACCCAAAGGAGCTTGCGCATGCCTGACGAAAACCTATCGAGCCTGCAACGCGCAGTCTGGGAACTGCAGCAGCGGGTGCAAATCACCGAAACCCTGATCAACTACTGCGTCCACGTTGACCGCAACGATCCGGTGGCGTTGAGCGAGCTGGTGTTTGCCGAAGACGGCTGCTTTGAACTGGGGGCGCGCTATGCGGTGGTGGGGCGCGAGAACTTACAAAAAATGTTCGCCAAAACGCTGGCCGTGTTTAGCGCCACCAGCCACCACCTGTCTAACGTGCGCATCACTTTTACCGGCGACACCACGGCCCAAACCACCGCGCACGTGTATGCCTGGCATTTGACGCAGCCCGAAGGTCGCCGCGTAGACCTCTGGGGGCGCTATGCAGACCACCTGGTGCTGGGCGCCAAAGGCTGGCGGATTGCCCGCCGGCGACTCTCGGCGGCGGGCTCGGACGGCTGGGATAAACCGCCTTTCCAAGCGGTGGAACGGCTGGCCAATCCCAGCGACCCACCCGCGCCGGTGATTACCAAACGGTGAGCGCGGAGGGGGATGGCCCCGGGGCGGTGGGCTCGCCGGTGACTCGCGGCGACGGGCTAGTTCGGCTGCGCTGGCCCACCCGCCATGCGCCCGCGTAGACCCGGCCACCCAGCCGCGCCGGTAATGACCAAACCTGGCGGGCGGATCAGCTCTGGCGCGGGGCAAACGCGATGATTGCCATCCCCGCGATCGCGATCGCAGCACCCGTGAGGTCCCAGACGGTGGGCTTGACGCCATCCACCCGCCACAGCCAGACCACGGCGACCGCGACATACACCCCGCCGTAGGCCGCATACACCCGGCCGGTGGCGGCTGGGTGCAGCGTCAGCAACCATACGAACAACGCCAAGCAGCAAACCGCCGGCACTAACAGCCAGGCGGTCTTGCCCTGATTAAGCCACAGCTGGGGCAGGTAGCAGCCGGCGATTTCGGCCAACGCCGTGAGCACGAACAACCCTGGCGTGCGCAGTGACGACAAGTGCCTAGATCCCGTCGTGAGCGCGGGTTCGCCCCACGCTACCGCCGGGCGAGGCCAGACTGTCGCCCGCGCACCAGCTGCCCGGGCAGCGCGCCGGTGGCCTCGCCCCCCTCGAACGTCACCTGCCCGCGCAGCAGCGTGGCGTGGTAGCCCGAGGCGCGCTGGATCAGCCGCTGACCGTTGGCGGGCAAGTCATAGACCATCGCCGGCACCGGCAGCGCGAGACGCTCAAAGTCGATGAGATTCAGGTCCGCGCGCAGGCCGGGCGCGATCAGGCCGCGGTCGAAAAAGCCGTAAAGCTCGGCGGTGTCGCGGGTCTGCATGCGCACGGCCTGCTCGAGCCCGATGCGCGGGCCGCGCGAACGGTCGCGCACAAAATGGGCCAGCAAATAAGTGGGCGCACTGGCATCGCAGATCATGCCGCAGTGGGCACCGCCGTCGCTGATCCCCAGAATGGTGTTGGGGTGGAGCATCATCGTGCGGGCGTCGTCGTAGTGCCCGGCGTGATAATTAAACAGCGGCGCATACAGAAACGCTTTGCCTTCGGCAGTCAATAAATGGTCGTAGGCCGCCGCTTCCGGCGAGCACCCCGCGCGCGCGCCGAGGGCGTGCATGCTCCGTTCGGGGCCGGGCTCATACTCGGGTGGGTTACCTAGCGCAAAAACCCGGTCGTAGTCGGCGATGGTCGAGTGCATCGCCTTGCCCTCGATGAACAGCAGCCGCAGCAGCCGCGACGGGCGGGGACCGGCTTCCGCCAGAATACGGGCGCGCACCTCGGTCTTACGCATTTCGGCAGCCCGTGCCGCCAGCGGTAAATGCGCCAGCGCCAGATAGCTGGGGCGGCCAGTAAAGGGATGCGTGCCTTCCAGACACATCAACATGCCCGGCGGCCGAATCGCCACCTGTGGGTACATGCCGGTGCCCCGCCGTGCGGCATAGTCGAGCAAGCGTTGCCACTGACTGGGGTCTGTGTTGTTTTGCACGCAGGCGTAGGTCACTTTGCAACCAGCCTCGTCGATCACGGCATCCATCCAAGCGAGTTCGCTGGTTTCGGGGGCCAGATCGGAGGCCACTTCAAACACCCCGCCACCCGCCGCACCCATGGCCCGCGCGATGGTGGTGAGTTCCAGCGCGTCGGCCGTGGTGCCGGGCACCACTTCGCCATCGAGCGCCCGATGCAGCACCGTGCGCGAGGTGGTAAACCCCACCGCGCCGGCCGCGATGCCAGCCTGTACTATCGCGGCCATCGCGGCGCGATCCTCGGCGCTGGCGGCCTGATTGTTCGCGCCGCGTTCCCCCATCACATAGGCTCGCACGGCGGCGTGCGGCACTTGGGCGGCGATATCGAGCGCGCGCGTGGAGCGTCCCAGCGCGTCGAGATATTCGGGAAAACTTTCCCACTCCCATTTAATGCCCGCCGCGAGCGCGCTGCCGGGAATATCCTCAACCCCCTCCATCAGCCCGATCAGCCAATCGCGCCGAGCGGGTGCCACCGGGGCAAAGCCCACGCCACAGTTGCCCATCACCGCGGTCGTCACGCCATGCCAGCACGAGGGCGTGAGGTAGGGGTCCCAAGTGGCCTGCCCGTCGTAATGGGTGTGGACGTCCACCCAGCCCGGGGCGAGCAATAAGCCATCGGCGTTGATCTCACGGTGCCCAAGACCCACTCTGCCACCCACCTCAGCGAGGTGTTCGCCCTGAATGCCCACATCACCGTGGCGCGCGGGCGCGCCTGTGCCATCGACTATCAGCGCGTTGCGAATAACGAGATCGTGCATGACTCACTCCTCGACATGATGTGCTGACCGGGGCCGGTCAGGGGCAGACCCTGCGGGCCTGCGCTAACCCAAAGTATAGGCGCACAGCGGCACGCGTGGCTGTAGCGGCTCGAGGTTCGGCAACCGTGGGACCCACGGACGGCCCGCCACTGCAGGATTCGCGCTGGCATAGGCCCGCGGGGAAAGCCCACGCGGGGGCCAGAAATCCTGCCTCAACGGGGCGGCGAAAGCCCCTGAAAACCCGCCGCTACCCAGCCTTGCCAAGCGCTGCGGGCGCCTTGGGAACCCGCAGCGCAAGCGCACAGCGCCGAGTCCAGCGAAGGCGATAAGCCGAGTTGCGCCGGCCGGGTCCGCGCGCGCTTTCAACCGCACAGCGCGGGCTGCTACCCTGCGGGCATCATCGTTCGACTGTCCAATTCCGGCCGGTCCAAAGAGGTCTAAGTGAACACCGCCCAACCGCAAACTTCTCGCGTCATCATTATCGGCGCTGGTCCCGGTGGTCTATGCACCGCTATCAAGCTACGCGAGGCCGGCATCGAGGACTTTGTCATTCTGGAACAAGCCGCCGGCGTGGGTGGTACGTGGTGGCATAACCGCTATCCCGGTGCGGAGTGCGATGTTAAATCGCACCTGTATTCGTTTTCCTTCGAATTAAAAACCGACTGGTCGCGGCCGTTCGCCGGGCAGGCAGAAATTCTGGCCTACCTGCAGCACGTTACCCACACTTACGGTCTGCATCCCTACCTGCGGTTTGGGCACACGGTGCGCGCGGCACACTGGCGGGAGGCAGACTCGCAGTGGCAGGTGGAAACCACCGACGGCCAGCTATTTCGTGCGCCGGTGGTCGTCAGCGGGATGGGCATGTTCAACGAATTGCAGTGGCCCGACTTGCCGGGGCTCCACGACTTTAAAGGCACGCTGTTTCATTCAGCGCGCTGGAATGAAGCACACGATTTATCCGGCCAGCGCGTGGCGGTGATTGGCAGTGCGGCGAGCGCGGTGCAGTTCGTGCCGGACATCGCGCCCAAAACCGCCAAACTAACGATTTTTCAACGCACCGCGAACTGGGTGGCGCCGAAAGAAGACGCGCCCTATACCCCGGCGCAACTCGCGCATTTTCGCGCTGATCCCAATGCCATTCACGAATCGCGCGCACAAATCTACCAAGAACTGAACGAATTTATCTTGTTCAACGATCCTAAAATTCAGGCGGACTGCACCGCCGCTGCGCTCGCCAATATCGATTTGGTGAACGACCCGGCGCTGCGCGCCAAACTCACCCCCACCCACCCGTTTGGTTGTAAGCGACCGCTGTTTTCAAATCGCTATTACCCGGTCTTCAATCTGCCGCACGTGGCGCTGGTGACGACGCCCATCAGCGGTTTGAGCGCCACCGGGGTCGTGACTGCGGATGGCGTGGAACATCCCGCCGATACCGTGATCATTGCGACCGGCTTTCAGGTCACGCGGTATCTGTCGGCGAGCGAGGTCACCGGGCGCGCTGGGCGGCGGCTAGAGGATGCGTGGAGCGATGGCGCGCAGGCCTATCTGGGCATGGTCACCAGCGGCTTTCCGAATCTGTTTATGCTCTACGGACCCAACACCAACAACGGCTCGATTATTTCGATGCTGGAAATTCAGGTCGACTACATCCTGCGCCAAATCAAACGGCTGGCCCGCGAGCGCCTGGCCTTCCTCGATTTACGACCCGAGGTCCACAGCCACTATAACGACGCCCTGCAGGAAGAAATTCGCGCCATCGCGGTTTGGCAGGCGGCTTGCGGCAATTATTACAGCGTCGCCTCGGGACGCATGGTCACGCAGTGGCCGAACACCATCGATGAATTCTGCGCCCGCACCCAACGGTTCGACGCGCAGGCTTTCGAGGCGCAGCGCGCTCCTGTTTAAGCCCCGGGTGGCGGGGGGTCGCGGGACTCGGCCTCGCGCGCCACCGCCCGATAGCCAATATCGGTGCGGTACTGCAGGCCTTCCCAGCTAATTTGGGCGATGCGGGCGTAGGCCCTTTCCTGCGCCGCGCGCACCGTGGCGCCCTTACCCACCACGCACAGCACCCGGCCGCCGCTGGTCACCACGCGCTGGTCTTGGAGTCTCGTCCCGCCATGGAAAATCCGGGTGCCCGGCAAGTTTTCGTCCAACCCGCTAATCGGCTGGCCCTGCTGGTATGCGCCAGGATAGCCGGCCGCTGCCAGCACCACGCCCACCGCGGCGCGATGGTCAAAATCCAACCGCAAGCGGCGAGTGTCGCCCGTGAGGATGGCTAGGCACGCGGCCGCCAGATCGGACTT
>SHZJ01000010.1 GCA_009692365.1 Gammaproteobacteria bacterium | reverse complement strand
TGTGCGGGTGCCCCAACGCCTCAGCCGTAGAGCACCATACAGCGCACCTCGATACTCCAACGGTCCGGGGCATCGGGCGGGGTCGCGGGGTCGGCAAAAGCACTGTGAAAACTAAAGGTGCACGGCCCCTTGGGGTCGCTGGCGTCGCCCCGCGCGCCCTGCGAGCGGGCCAGCCCACCGGCCGAATCCCATTGCTTGATCAGCAGCGCTTCCTCGCCGGTCATGTGTGGATAGTAGTACCAACGATGCTGGGGCGAATGTCGGGCAAAGTAGTTTTCGCCGATCCGATCGGGGTAATGAATTTCGAACACTGCGAGGTCTTCGGGCACCACACTCTGGCCGTCGCACAACGCGAGCGGATACGTCGCCACGGGTTCCTCGGCGATATTTCGCCAGACATTGATCAGCGCAAAACGCCCACCGGGCGCGTGGGCACGGGCCGCCAGCGTAGAGGAGATAAGGCTTGCTCCCGCCGGCAGCACACCCCGCAGCGTATCGTTGCCGCTGGGCGGAAGTGTCAGGTCCTGTAATCTTGCTGGGGCGCTGGTCAGGGTGTAATCCCCATGGACGACATGCGCCGGCCCTTGCACCTGCTGGCCGCCGCGGATGCGCTGTTTGCGCTGCTTGCCGGCGGCCGAGCGCAGGTTGTGGTCGAACGCAAACGCGCGTGCGCCCGTGAACTCCTCGACCACCCGCACGCAGTCGGCGTAGTACCGCTGGACCACTTGCGCGTGGTCAAAGAAATCGATGGCCGACCCCGCGAACGGCCGGCGCAACAGTTCGAAACCGCTTTTCTCTAGCGTGCAGCGCCCCAGCGCCGCGAGCTGCCGCGCGTCGTGGACCACCATCTGCTGCGGCGTCAGTACCACCCCTTGCGTGCCAGCATCGCTGCCGTCGGGGTCGCGCCGCGTCAGCACTTCGCCATTGCGGTACAGCGAAGGCCGCACGGTCGACGCGAGATATTTGAAAGATCCGACCGTGTCTGTACCCAGTTGCCGGGCCTGCGATTTATCAGTCATTGCGGCTACCTTTGGGTTGCGCCTAAATTGCATCGACAACCGAGTGTAGCTGCAAATATTGGCGGCCGGAAATTTGGCGCCGTGGTTGTCTTAGCGGGAGCAGCAGGTGCCGTGCCCAGCAATGTTCGCGACAGGAGGCAGATATGACGCATACCGCTTTGATAACCGGCGCGGGCAAGGGCATTGGGCGGGCCATCGCGCGGCGGCTCGCCGCCGCAGGCTATGCGTTATTTTTGCTAGGGCGCAACGACGATGCCTTGGCCTGCGTGGCCGCCGAGTGTGCCAACAGCGGCGTAAAAGTGGGTTCTCTAGCGGGGGATTTACGCGATACCAGCCACATCACCGCCGCGGTGCTCGCGGCGCGCGCCCACTTCGGGCCCATCGGAGTGTTGATTAACAATGCCGGGAGTGCTGGGCGCGGCGCGGTACAACACGCCGACCTCGACACCTGGCGGGCGGTGCTGGATCTTAATTTTTGGGCCGTCATGACCCTCACCCGCAGCGTGATCCCAGAGATGATCGAACGGCGACACGGTGCTGTGATCAATATTTCCTCCATCAGCGGCCGCCACAGCAACGGCGGCGACGCCATCTATGCAGCGAGCAAGCATGCCCTAAACGGATTCACCGCCAGCCTGTTTGAAGACGTGCGCGAATTCGGCATCAAGGTTTCCAGCATCGTGCCCGGTTTCGTCGACACCACCCTCACCGCCGGCCTGAAAAAGCGCGCGCAACGGATGATCCGCCCCGAGGATATCGCCGACACCGTGGCTTTCGTATTGGCGTCCTCAGCCCATTGCTGTCCAACAGAAATCATCATCAGGCCGCAGCTGCCGCCTTAGTTTTTTTGGCGGGTGGTGGGGCGCCGGTGCGCAGCCCCGACGCCAACAGGCGCGCCGCGCCCAACCCAGATTGGGTCGCGGCGCTGGCCGCTTAAGCCGGCGCGCTGATCATCGCGCACACGGCGCTAAAGGCATCCTCTGCGAGCTGGCGCATTTCGTCGTCCGTGCGGTCCTGGATAGGATGCGCGACGAACAGGCCGTTGGGATAGAAACCGAACGCCTCACTCTGGGCACTCGCTGCCGTGCGAAAAACTTCTGAGGCGATGAAGCCCCCTGGTACGCCACGCCCGTCGAGTTCTCTGATGTCATGCAAACTGCACGACGTGCAGGAACCTCAGTCGGCCAGGCCTTCCACCACCACATCGCACTGGCTGGCAATTTCTTGCACCAGCGAAATGGGCGCGGGGCGCGCGAACGTGGGTTTTTTGTAGCGCCGGGTGGCCACGCCTTGGGCCTTGAACATTTCGTCTAGGCGATCGAGAAACACGTCGCCGCGCGCTTTCGAAATATCGAGCAGACCAACGGTGAGGCCAGCGAGGGTCGCCGGTTTCGCCAGCGGTGAGCGTTTTACCGGATCGCGTTCTCCGGTGGGGTCGAGTAGAACAGCATTCATGGAAGGATCTCCTTACTGACGGGATCAGTACCTAGCGATCCCTTCATTAGCCACCCGGGAATAATAGCGGAAAAAAGTCCAGCCTGGCCGCCGGCACGGATCAAGGTCAGCCCCTCTGGGCGGAATTTAGCGCGGGTTCCCGCCGTGTTTGGGGTCGCTACCGGGGCCGCCGCGTCGGTGCCCATGCCGAGATCTTGCCCCTGGATCTGCAACGCCGCGTGCAGCGCCCCCAACACTTGCGCTTTGCTCCAACCCGCCTGCTCAAACACCCGGCCATGCTCGGGCCCAATCACCACTACCGCATCACTGGCGTTAGTCATCTCCACGTGAGTGACGGCCCGCAGGCTACCGGCAAGCGAGCGGATGAGCGGCTGCGGCGTGCGAGATTTTTGATCAGCGCAGCCCAACGGTCCGTCGGCGCTGAACAGCGTCACGCTGGATTGGTCACGGCGAAAACCGCGGTCCTCGCCCAGCGTAGTCCAGGCGGTTGCCTCGTCTTCGGCGAAGCAAAAAGACAACTTGGCGGGTGTCCCAAAAGTGGCTTGGTCGACCTCTCGTGGCCGACCGCCCCCCACATTACGTACCACGAGCTGCAGCGCCCGCCCGATGGTGGCGTTCGCGCGATTACCCTGCCCTAACACGTTGCCCTGCCAGTTCATCCCGATGCGCTCACGGATGGGGCCGTTGACGATGATCATGGGGCCAGAAAACCAGGTGGTGGCAAGGAGCCCGTGCAAACAAAATGCCGGGTCGAGCGCGGCTTCCACGGCGGCGATGACGACCGGCAGATATTCTGGTTTACAACCGGCCATCACGGCGTTGATGGCCACTTTCTCAATCGTGCAGGCAGACAAATTGGGGGGTACCAAGCCCAGCACCTCAGCGGGCGCACGTGAGGTACCCTGCAGCATGCGATAAACCCGCGTTTCGCTGGGTGGCACCACCGGCAAGCCGTCGCTCCAACCGCGCTCAAAGCAAACCTCGATGTCGTCTTCTTGGGGCGGAACGATCACCCGGCGCGCGGTCATGCCGGTATTGCCGTAGCGCAGAGCCAGTTGTTCGGCGATGCCGGGCTCGACCGATTTGGAGCCGCAGCCGGGTCGATGCGCGGGGAGATCCGCGCCGAGCGTGGCCAAGCCGCTGACCGCTGCCCATTCGCTGCGCACCCAGCCGATAGTGCGCTGCACCTCCCGCCCCGCCACGACCTCGATCAAGGTTGGGACGATTTCGATGCCTAAGCGAAACGACTGCGCCAGATCACGATCGTCAACACTGCCAGCGGCCTGCGTAAAGCTGGGGTCGTCTTGCACGTACACGGTCAACGGCTTTCCCGCGCGTTCAATTTCTACCAGCACCGGGTCCACGAGCAAACAGGTTGGGCAATCGCGCTTGACGACTGCAATCAGTCCGTTGGGCAGTGACATGGCATTTCCTCGCCAAGCTGAAGACCTGTCCGAGTGTACAACCAGATCTAAAGACCGTCAGCCCGGCGGCCCAGCGCTCGGTGGGGTTGGCAGTGCGACGCTCCGATGCGCTGCGCCGAGAGTCTTTATTTCCCCCTGTTTTGCTCGCCTGCCGAACCAGCAGCTGGCGCAAGTCAGGACCTTTTTCCCAGCTGTGGAGAGAATGGTATCTTATCAGCGGGGCATGATTGAGGCGTCCAGCGCCTCGTCTCGAGGCCCGCTGGCCCGCTCGTGCGGGCGCCCCATCTGCCAAGACCGAAGTGCTTGTCGCCGCGAGTCCAGCGCCGAATGCTGTGCCATTCCGACGCCGCGCAAAAGCTGTCTGCGGCCACCGGGCGGGCGCGGTGGGGTGGTGGCCAGCGGCAATTTCACGGCGCTGCCTGGCACGACCACTGGCACCGAACCGTCGCGTGGGATGCGCCGCCTCGACAACCTAACACCACCGAGAAAATTAGCGCTGACGGCAATCATTGATAGCGACTATTTGATCGTCGGTGCAGGCGGCATGGGGCTGGCGTTCGCGGATGAAATCGTCACCCAAACGTCGGCCTCGGTGACCATCGTCGATCGAAACCACCGCCCGGGCGGCCACTGGAATGACGCTTATCCCTTCGTGCGTCTACATCAGGCCTCGGCGTGCTATGGCGTGAATTCCACACCCTTGGGCCGCCACAGTATCGACCCGGTAGGCTGGAACAAAGGCTGTTACGAGTTGGCCAGCGGTAGCGAGGTAGTCGCGTATTTCGACCAAGTGATGCGGCAGCGTTTCCTGCCGTCGGGCCGGGTAAAGTACTTGCCCATGAGCGAGTACCTTGGCGATGGGCGGGTAGTTTCGCGCGGCAACGGTAATGAGTACGAGATTCGCGCGCAGAAAATTGTGGACGCGACTTACATCAACGTGGCGGTGCCATCCCAGCGGCCGCCCCGCTTCACGCTTGCCGCCGGCGTTGCCTGCGCAGCACCCAATAGCCTGCCGAAACTGGCACCCGAATACCGCCACTTCGTCGTGATCGGATCCGGCAAGACCGGCATTGACAGCTGCTTGTTCCTGCTCGAGCACGGCGTGGCTCCGGCCAACATTACCTGGGTCATGCCGAACGATGCGTGGCTGTTTGACCGCTTCACAGTCAACCCTGGCCGCCATTTCACTGCCATCATTACGGCCGGACGCGGGGAGGTTTTGCGGGCGGCACTCGCGGCGAATTCTACTGATGACTTCTTCCGGTGAGTGGTTGCCTGCGGGCAGCTGCGCCAGTTCGACCCCTCGGTCAAACCCACCAACTGGCGCTGCGCGACCGTCACCCAACTGGAACTGGAGCAGTTGCGCCGCATCCCGAACATCGTGCGTCTGGGTCACGTTGAGGTGGTTGCGTCGGGCGCGCTGCAACTGCAGCAAGGGCGCTACCAGACCGCGCCTGGCGCGTTGCAGGTGGACTGCGCTGCCGATGGTCTGAAGCAGCGCCCCGCGAAAAAAGTCTTTGCTGGAAACCGCATCACGCTGCAGACAGTGCGCATGTGCCAACAGGTGTACAGCGCCGCGTGCATCGGCAATGTGGCAGCGAATCTGCAAGACGAGGCGCGGATGAACGAGTTGTGTCGCCCGGTCCCGCTGCCGCACCGGGCTTCTGACTACCTGCGCTGCGTCCTCCAAGACAGCGAAAACATGCTGGTCTGGCTAACCGAGCCGGCGGTGGTGTCGTGGCTCAATGCGTCGCGCGTGGATCTTTTTAGCCCTTACTTTGACTTCGGCAACCCGGCGGTGGTCGCGCAAATTCAGGCCATGGGCGAGCTGCTAAACCACGCCCTTCCCAAGCTGCGCGAACTGCTAGAAGCAGCGACAGCCACGGCTAACTGAGCGCCGCCGCGGTAACTTCACGCGCAGTCAATTCAGCGACCTAGCGGGTGGCGTCGGTCCCTGCGCCAGTCGCGCAGGGCATAGGTTTGAGGCGTCCGGCTCAGGCGTCCGGCCGGCGACAGTCGTTTTGAGGCACCGTAGCAAGCCGCCACGCCAGTCTATTTTGGCCCGACCTGAGGGCGCTCCCTGCGTGCGCGCCAGATGTTATGCCGACCGGAACTTCGGGCAGCCTTTGGCCGGCGCAAAATGCGCTGGCGGCCACTGGTTTGTGAGTGTCTCCGCCGGTGTGCTCGTCACGGTCGCGGGCCGTTGGCGGTGGATCGTTAGCGGCGGTTTTTATGCGGCAAGGTGCGGCACGCGCTAAGCACCGTGGCAAGCTGCGAGCTGTATCAATACCACGCCAGGTGTGGCTTCATGGGTGGCGCACCAAAACTCTGCCTAGCCAAGAGGCTCCCGATGAAAGCTCCTTCACTTTGTCTCGCAGCACTGGCCGCCGTGGCGTTCACTGGCGGCGCGCCCCAAGCGCAGGCGGTCACCACTACGCCGTTGGGGTCTAATTACTTCGACAACGCCGGCCGTGACGACATCCTGTCGGGCGGGGTGAAATTGATTCCCGTCAAAACACCGCAAGGAGATTTTCATGTCTGGACCAAGCGCATTGGCAACAATCCAAAAATAAAAGTGTTGTTGCTGCATGGTGGCCCCGGCATCACGCACGAGATTTTCGCCGTGTTCGAGAGTTATTTCCCGGGCGCCGGCATCGAGTTCTATTACTACGACCAACTGGGTTCTTTTTATAGCGACCAGCCTGACGACCCCGCGCTGTGGGATCTGCCGCGTTTCGTCGAGGAAGTAGAGCAGGTGCGACAGGCGCTGCACCTCAACCAGAGCAACTTTTTTCTTTATGGTCAATCGTGGGGCGGCCTGCTCGCGATGGAGTACGCGCTGAAGTATCAGCAGCACCTCAAAGGGCTGGTTATCTCCAACATGGTGTCCAGCGTCCCGCAGTACAACGAGTATGCGAAAAAGGTCTTGATGCCCGCGATGAATCAGCAGGCGCTCGCGGAAATTTTGGCCTTGGAGGCGGCGAAGACCTACGACGAGCCACGGTATATGGCACTGTTGATGGCGAACTTCTACACCGACCATCTGTTGCGCCTGCCGCCGGACCAGTGGCCCGAACCCGTGAACCGCTCGTTTGCGCATCTCAACAAGAAGGTCTACATCCCCATGCAGGGTCCCAGCGAGATGGGTGCAAGCGGGAAATTAGCGCAGTGGGACCGTACCGCGGACCTTGGCCAGATTACCGTGCCAACCCTCTTTCTGGGCGCGACTCACGACACCATGGATCCGCAGCAAATGAAAATGATGGCGGGTGCGGTCAAGCACGGAAAATTTGTCCTGTGTCCCAACGGCAGCCATCTCGCGATGTATGACGACTCCCAGGCGTACTTCGCGGCGTTAATTCAATTCATCCGCGAGGTGGACGCAGGGTCGACGCAGTGGCACGCCAGTACCCAATAGCCGCCGAACGCGCGGCCTAGTGGCACGCTAAAACCCGCTTGCTACTACCGCGCCGACGGCCTGCCCCACACCGTTTGGGCCGGTCGCGTGGCCTTGTGTTTAGAGCACGCCCGCGCGCCTACCCGTCACGCTGGGCGTTGCAGCGCAAAACACTGGTGAATACGGGGATTACGCGCGAAGTCCTGCGGGAGTGTGCGCGCGCTCCAGTCTTCCACGGCCAGCTCCGGAAACGCTTCTCGGTCGAATTTGAAGCGGCGCAAATTAGTCGAAAATACCAACAAACCGTCCGGCGCCAGCCGCCGCAGGCAGTGGTCGATCAGCGCCACGTGGTCGCGCTGAATGTCTAGCGTGTCAGCCATGCGCTTGGAGTTGGAAAATGTCGGCGGGTCTAGAAAAATCAGCCCGCAGGGTGACACGGGCGCCTCTTCCAGCCAGCGTAGGCAGTCGGCGACCACCACCCGATGGGCGTACTCGGGAAACCCGTTGAGCGCGAAATTTTGCCGCGCCCACCCGCTGTAGGTCGACGACATATCCACCGAAGTCGTGGTGCGCGCACCACCCGCCGCCGCCTGCACGCTGGCGGAAGCCGTATAGGAAAAAAGATTCAACACATCGCGGTCGTGCGCCGCTGCGCGCAAGCGTGCGCGGGTCGTGCGATGGTCCAAAAACAGCCCCGTATCGAGGTAGTCGCGCAGATTCACCAACAGGCGCACCCCGTGTTCCTCCACCTCGATAAAATTACCGGCGTCCGCTTGTTTCTCGTATTGCGCTGTCCCCCGCTGACGTTCCCGACGTTTGAATACGATGCGCTCTACCGGCACCTCCAGCAGTGCTGGCAAGACCGACAAAGCTTCATCGAGCCGCGTGCGTGCCTGGGCTTCGTCGATGGTCGCGGGTGCCGCGTACTCCTGCACGTGCAGCCAACGTTCAGCACTGGCGTAGAGGTCGATAGCGATGGCGTACTCGGGCATGTCAGCGTCGTATAAACGGTAACAGCTCACGCCTGCACGCGCCGCCCAACGCCCCAGTAAACGCACGTTCTTGCGCAGACGATTGGCAAACATCGCGGCCCCGGCCGAGGGCGTTGCCCGTTCCGCAATGCGCTGCTGTGCGCGCGCCACCCGCACGCTGCCCGGGGGCACCTGCGGGGCAAAGGACGCCGCCTGCAAATGCAGCCGCAGCAGCCGACATTCCAGCGGGCCGTTAAACAGCGTATGGGTACGAAAAGCCTTTAAGCCCAGTTCCAAGCCCAGACCGGGATTGCCGGTAAAAATCGCGGCCTCCCAGCCGGTGAAACGGGCGCGCAAGCGCTCGCCCAGGCGCCGATAGAGTTGCACCAACTCGGCGTGCTCGCCCAAGCGCTCGCCGTAAGGCGGGTTGCAAATTACCAGCCCCGACGCGCCGGGCGGAGGATCGGCCTCGCCCAACTCGCGCGTTTCAACATGGACCACGCCCAGCAGCCCCGCGCGTTCGATGTTCTCCCACGCAACGTGAACAGCTTCCGGGTCGAGGTCGTAACCCACGATAGCGCCCGTCCGGCCCACCCCGGCCGCTTGGCGCGCCTGCGCTTCGTGCCACAAAGTGGCCCACAGTGCCGGGTCGTGACCTAACCAGTTCGCACACCCGCAATCACCCCGCAGCAGGCCCGGGGCGATGTCGCCGGCGACCAGCGCTGCCTCGATCAGCAGCGTCCCCGTGCCGCACATCGGATCGACCAGCGGCGCGCCAGCCACGGCCAGCGGCTGCCAGCCCGCACGCAACAACAGCGCGGCCGCCAGATTTTCCTTGAGAGGGGCGGCGCCGGTGCCACGCCGATAACCGCGTCGATGCAAGCTGCCGCCACCCAAATCGAGCGCCAGCTGCGCCTGGTCGCGATCGATATACAGGTTAATCCGCACATCGGGCTGCTGGGTATCGACGTCGGGGCGCACCCCCTCGGGGGTACGACAGGTGTCTACGATGGCGTCTTTCGTGCGCTGGGCAATGAACTGGGTGTGGGTGAGTTGGGATCGGCTCGCCGCCGCGTCCACCGCCAAAGTGCCGTGGGGGGACAAATGCCGAGGCCAATCCAGGGTCTGCACGCCGGCGTAGAGGGCATCGGCGTCGGCGGCCGGAAAGCGCGCCAAGACCAACAACACGCGATTGGCAACCCGTGACCACAGGCAGGCTCGGTAGCCCACCGCCAGCGTACCGCGAAAGAACACCCCGCCGGCGTTCTCCTTTGCGGCCGCCGCGCCGAATTCGCGCAGCTCGGCCAGCAGCAAATCGGCCGTACCGCGTGGCGAGGTGGCGAAAAATTCTAGCACCTCGCTGCCTTGCGCAGCCGACGCAGCCGACCCAGCCGACGCCGCGGGTACGGCGCGGGCGTGGGCCCAAGGGTCAATGGGCAAGTTCAAAGCCCTCGTAGCCGTTGGCTGCCACTTGGTCACATTTCGCAACATAGGGGGGGAAGCCAATGTAGGGCATAAAGACCCGCGGTTTACCCGGCA
The DNA here is from genome assembly GCA_009692365.1 of Gammaproteobacteria bacterium. Classification (GTDB taxonomy): domain Bacteria; phylum Pseudomonadota; class Gammaproteobacteria. The sequence goes on along the minus strand of SHZJ01000010.1, from coordinate 78,675 downwards.
CGTTCGCCCCGAGGTACCACGAATTGCACGACGGATACAGCGTCGTGTGGGCCACCACGTTGACGTGTTCGACCCACGCGTCTTCCGCTTCCAGGGTCGCCTCGATGGTCTTGATCTGGGCGCTGGAAACATAGGCGATACAGCTTGAGATCCAATCTGCGTGCTGTTCGATGGACGGCAGCATATTGGTCAGCACCGAGGGGCTGCCCGGGCCGGTCATCAGGAACAGATTAGGAAAGCCCACCGTACCCAAGCCCAGATAGGTGCGCGGGCCCGCCGCCCATTTCTCGCTCAGCGGGCGCCCCGCTCGGCCACGGATGTCAATTTTTGCCAGCGCGCCGGTCATGGCGTCGAAGCCGGTGGCGAAAATGAGGCTGTCAAATGGGTAGTCTTGACCCGCCACCCGCACGCCCTGAGCGGTGATCGCCTCGATGGGTGAGTCGCTCACATCCACTAACGTCACGTTGCTGCGGTTGAAGGTCTCGTAGTAACCGCTATCCACGCACAGCCGTTTGCAACCCACAATCTGCGTTGGGGTGAGCTTTTCGGCGGTCAATGGGTCGCTCACAACGGCTTTAATTTGCTGTCGAATAAACTCTGCGGCCGTGTCGTTAGCCGCTTGATCGACCAACAAATCGCTAAACGCGCCGAGGAATGCCAAGCCGCCAGCGGCCCAACGGGCGTGATATTCGCGCTCGCGCTCGGCTGCGCTCACCGACAGTGCGGCTTCCTCGCGCAGGCGGAAATCCACCCCAAAACTCATCTGGCGATTACGCGCCCTGAAATTGGCGTAGTCCGCCTTGATGTGCGCCACTTCGGCGTCGCCCAAGGGCGCGTTGCGAGCGGGAATGCTGTAGCTGGGGGTGCGCTGAAAAACCGTGAGGTGCGCGGCTTGTTCGGCAATGTGCGGGATCGACTGGATGGCCGAGGAGCCCGTGCCGATGATGCCCACGCGCTGCCCCGTAAAATCGACCCCCGCCGGCGGCCAGCGCCCGGTGTGGTAAGTGGCACCCGTAAAGCGCTGCCGGCCCGGAAAGTCCGGTAGATTGGTCGAGGACAGACAGCCGGTCGCCATCACGCAGAAGCGCGCCCTAAAGACCTCGCCGGTGTCGGTGGTTAGCTGCCAGCGCCCGGCCGCTTCGTCAAAATGTGCGCTGTCCACCCGGGTGTTGAATTGCAAATCACCGCGCAGGTCGAAGCGATCGGCAACATGATTGATATAGTGCAGGATTTCCGGCTGGGTGGCGTAACGCTCACGCCACACCCAGTCTGCCTGAAGCTCGGGCGAGAACTGATACGAGTACTCCATGCTCAGCACATCGCAGCGCGCGCCCGGGTAGCGATTCCAATACCAAGTCCCACCCGGGCCGCTGCCCGCCTCGAGCACGCGCACCGAAAGCCCCAATTCACGCAGGCGATAGAGCAAGTACAGCCCTGCAAAACCTGCCCCCACGACGACAACGTCCAACTCTGCGCCCGGTTGATGGTCAAAATTATTCATAGTGCGTCCTAGGTGTGATGAGGGTGCGGGGGCCCGCCGTTAGGGATTCAAGTGGCGGGTCGAGTGGCCTTCGCCGGTGGTGCCACGATTGATGCGCGTTTTGCTCATCGTGTCTTCGCGTGGCGTGCCGTAACGGTTCCACAGATCCGGACCCAAGGCAGTCAGGCCGCCATCGACGATGATGGCCTCGCCGGTAATGAAGCCCGAGTCCTCGCTGGCCAAGAACAGCGCTGTGCCTGCGATGTCTGCCCCGTCGCCGTGGCGCGGCCAAGGCTGCAGTCGGTCCAGAAACTGGCCCGCCTCGGTAACGCTTTTCTGCATAGGCTGTGTGAGTCCCGAGAGGATGAAACCCGGGCAGATGGCGTTCACACGGATGCGGTCCGGGGCCAGTTGCACCGCCGCTGCGCGGCTGAGATTGACCACCGAGGCTTTCGCTGCCGAGTATGCCAACGGCCCGCAACCGCCACTTAAACCGGCCACGGAGGCCGTGTTGATAATCGCCCCGCCCTCACCCTGCGCCCGGAATACCCGCGTGGCGTGCTTGATACCGAAAAACACGCCTTTTACCAACACCGCAAAAGTGTAGTCCCACTCCGCTTCTTCCATTTCCCAGACGGGCCCAATGGCGCCGCCCACGCCGGCGTTGTTGAAAATAATATCGAGCCGGCCGAATTCCTGCACCGCGTAGGCGACCGCCGCCGCGACGTCGGCTTCTTGCGCGACATCGGTGCGAATGAAGCGTGCGGAATCGCCGAAACCGGCTTGGCCGGCATCGGCCAGCGCCTGGGCGCCGGTGAGCGCATTGAAGTCTGCGATGACCACTCGCGCGCCCTCGGCCAAAAATCGCTGCACCGTGGACAGCCCCATACCGCCGGCACCGCCGGTGATGACTGCTACTTTATCTTTGAGTCGCATACACACTACTCCTGTGGTTTTTTTGCTGACGGGACGGAATCGAAGACTACCAGAAGCCCTCGTCCGATCCGCGGGCGTCGCGGCGTTAAGCGCCCAAGGCCTGCTGCAGGCCGGGATAGCCCGGTTGGTCGATGAGCACCTGTTGGGTCACGGTGTGGCGCAGATGCGCCGTGAGTGCGGGGTCAGTCAGCGCAAAACGACCCTCGCGCAAGCCGTGGACCAGCTGCCAACGCAGGGCCAGCAGGCTGTCCCGGGTACCGAGTAGGGCCTCGAGGCGGGCCTGCTCGGCGCTGCGCGCGGCCGGTCCCAGAGCGGCATCGCGCAGCACGATGTCCAGCGAATTGGCAGCTACGCGGGCCATAAAACGCTGCCGCTCGCGGGTGCCTGCGGCCACTTCATCGCGCAGAAAATCGCGCACGCTGTGCAGCAGCTCGTGGGTGGCGGGGAGTTCGTCGGTGGGTTCCGGCGCGGGGGCGAGGGCCGTCACGCGCCCGGGTATCAGCAGGTTGACGCAGTCGATTTGGCACTCCGAGGAGCGCCGACCGATCGCCAATCGCTCCACCGTGCGGTCGGGCCCGTGACGCCAGTGGTCGGCCATGGTCAGCGCGCCAACGGCCCACCAGAACGAGCCAAAAATCTCCCAGTAGCGCACGTGCGCGGCGTCGACCACCACCCCGGATTCGGCCGTGTAGCCGGCAAATAACGCCGCGTAATCCCCAAAGCCGCCCACCGGTAAGCCGGCCACGCCAAACCGCCACGAGGCGGTGCATAACCAGCCCAAATCGCGCATCGGATCGCCCAGGTGGGTAATTTCCCAATCCAGCACGCCCACGATCCCAGCCGGGGAAACCATCAGATTACCGTTGCGAAAATCGGCGTGGGTGAGGGTGGGCGGCAGCGCCGGCGGCAAGTGCGCGAGCAGCCACTGCGCGGTGTAGTCGATGAGGGGCTGGGGGGTGTTGAAAGACTGATATTGGCGCCAAGTCTGCTGGACCAGCGCCGCGGGGGGCACCACTTTCAGCACCCGGTCCAGCCCCGAACTGACCACATCGATAGCATGGATGCGCGCCAGAATACGCCCGCACTGGTGCGCCAGCTGGGGCCGTACCGCGGCTAATGCGGGGCTGCGCACGATCCGACTGCCTAAGGCTTCGCCCGCTAGCCACGCCATGACATAGCCTTCGCCCAGCCCATCCTCGGGCGCGAGCTCGGCCACTATTTCGGCCACCGGCACGCCCGCCGCGCGTGCCGCGCGCACCACCATGGCCTCGACCCCGGGGCCGATCTGTTCGGCATCCAGCGCCGGCGGCGCCCCACCCGGCGTGCGCCGCAAGGCCAACTGCAACGGGCCGTGGGTGCACGCCACCCGCAATCGGTAGGTCTCCTGACTCGCCCCACCCGACAGCCGCGCACAACTCTCCAGGGCGACAAAGCCCGGTAGTTCACGCGCCAGGGCACCGCTGAGCGCGGCGCGAAAATCCTCGCTGACCTCGCTCACTGGCGTCAGTCTTCCAGCACGCCTTTGGGCGCGCGCTGGGACATGAAGCCAAACAAATAGCCTGCCACCCGGCGCATCTGGATTTCCTCAGCGCCTTCGGTAATGCGATAGCGCCGATGATGACGATAGATATGCTCAAAAGGTTTATGCCGCGAATAGCCCATGCCGCCGTGGACCTGCATCGCCCGGTCGGCCGCCTCGCAGCACAGCCGGTTAGACCAGTAATTACACATCGACACTTTATCTGACACCGAAAACGCGCCGTCGCGGTCCATCAGCCACGCTGTCTTATGGATTAACGCGCGCAGCATCTCGCACTGGGTTTGGAGTTCCACCAGCGGAAATTGAATACCCTGATTTGACGCCAGCGACTTGCCGAAAGGTTTGCGAACTTTGGCGTAAGCCACCGCCTCGTTCACGCAGTACTGCGCCGCGCCTAAACTGGACGCGGCCTGCCGAATGCGATTTTCATTGAAGAAGTGCTGCACCACCTGCAGCCCGCGACCCACCTGACCAAACACTGCGCTGGCGGGCACATAGACGTCTTTAAACGTCACGTGGCCGTGGTCGGTCGGCATATTGAAAGTCCACAGCATCGCTTCGAGTTGGAAGCCCGGGGAGTTGGTGGGCACCAAAAACGCCGTAATGCCCGCCCCGTCGCCGGCGTTACCGCTGGTGCGCGCGAAAATTAAATCGTGGGTCGCGGTGTGGATCCCGGTGTTCCAGGTTTTCTCGCCGTTGATGCACCAGCCTTCGCCCTGCGCGACGGCCACGGTTTCCATATGCGTGGCGTCCGAGCCGTGCGCGGGCTCGGTGATCCCAAAGGCGAACATTTGCGTGCCGGCGGCCAACGGCTCTACCCACTGCGCCTTCTGCGCGTCGCTGCCGTACGCCAGCATCAGCAACAGGCTGATGTTATTCCCCACGATGGCGTGTTCGTTCTGCAAATCGCAGTGCAGACCCAAGCCTTTACCCGCCAGATGCTCGCGGATGATCGCCATGCCGAGATTGGTGCCGTCGCGGCCGCCAAATTCGCGCGGGAAGGGATAGCGAAAATGACCCGCGGCGTCCGCCAAGCGTTTAGCCTGCGCCAACAAAGCTTCCCAGTCGGCCCGCGGCAGCCCGCCGTTATCCCAATCGGTGCGCGCGTGTTCGCGGCGGTGGTCGAAAAAACGCACGTTGTCGTCACGCTGCTCGAGCGGCTTGATTTCGCGCTCGATGAACTCATCAAGCTCCAATAAATATGCCGCAAGATCGGCTGGGATATCGAAATTCATGCGCGGCCCCTGCTGGTGGTAGAGGCCGCAGTTTACGGGTCTCGCCCGGCCAAGGGTGAATTTGTGACCACCCTTGGCCGGCAGGTCATGCCTAGCCCAGTTGCGGCGTGGCGGGCTCACTCAGTCAGCAACGCCGGGCGATGACTGTCCGGTTAGCCCAGCCGTTCCAGCAGGCTTGGGTCATCTTCAACCGGGTGATTGACGCGCCGACTAACCGGCCAGCAGGTCAGCAGTCCCGTGGCTGCCGGCACCAGCAAAGCCTGCAACGGCGCGGTGAGGGTTAGCGCCGGATCGAGCCATTGCGAATAGTCATCGGACGCCAAAATAACCGGCATGCGGGCGTGGATAGGCGCCGCCAGCGCGTTGGCGCTGGTGGTGAGGATGGCATAGGTTTGCACTTCCCCATCCGGCCCGCTCCACCGTTCTAGTAAGCCGGCAAAGGCCAGCGTTTGGCCGTCGGCCCGGGCAAAAAAATAGGGCTGCTTAAGCCCCTGCTCGGTGCGCCATTCATACCACCCGCTGGCAGGCACCAACACGCGCTGTCGTCGCAGGGCGTGCCGAAACATGGGTTTGTCGGCCGCGGTTTCGCTTTTGGCGTTGATGGGCTGCGCTAGCGCGCGCGGGTCTTTGACCCAACTCGGCAACAAGCCCCAGCGGGCCACCTCGAGGTGCCGCGCAGCTCCCGCCAGTTGCCGAATCACCGGATGGAACGCACCGGGCGTCAGGTTGTAGCGGGGCCGCAAAGGCTGCGGCAGGTGGAGGTTAAACTCGGCGGCCAGCTTCGCCGAATCGGGGTAGAGCGCGTAGCGACCACACACGGCCTGCGCGCCTTACCAGTGCCGCGGGCGACCGATATCGAGGTGCACAAAGTTTGAACTGGCGTAATAACCCACGCCGCCCAGCGCCAGTTTTTGCGCCACCTCACGCAGGTGCTGCGTGCGGGTGTCGGCCAGCCGGATGTCGATGGCTTTGCCCTGCAGGTGCAGGCTGCCCGACGCCACGCCCGCGGAGCTACGTTGCAGCATCTGGTTGGTGGCAGGTGAGCGGTAGGCAGAAATGATTTCGAAGGGCGCATCGCTGCCCACGGCCCGGTGAATGACGGACAGCTGGTCGAGCAGGCTGCGGTCGATCGGGTAGACCTCGTCGGTGCGGAAGTCGCGCAATAAACGGTCGATGGCGGCCAGCGCGCTGGGCTGATAGCGGCCGGCGCGAAAAAATTCGACGCTCAGTTGCTCGCCGGTGTGCAGATGCTTGAAGGCCAAACTGCGCGCCGGCGGCGCGCGCGTGCGCGCTGGCAGCGCTGCGGTCAGCGCCACCGCCGCGCTGAGGCCTAGCCAAGCACGGCGGGTCAAGGCCCGCGGGGCGGGTGGGGGTGGGGTCATGCGGCGATCCTTATCGACTTGGATGCGGGGCGGCTCGGGTTGACCGGCGCGAGCACGATAGCGGGCTGCGCGACCTTTAATACCCCAACAACCCATAGTATAAGCAGACCTTACCGACTTCGGACCTACTTTATGCCGCGCGCGTCGACCCTCTTCCACCCCCGAACGAAATACTTACTCCTGTGCGGCGCGCTGGGCGCGCTGTCGGCACCGGCTGCTGCCGCCGACCTCGCCGCCGAACTGGCCGCGCTAAGCCGCGGGCACCCGGTGGCCGGCGAGGCCATCAAAGCCCCCGCGCTGGTGGCCAAACTTTATGGGGCCACGCCAAAACCCCTGTGGACCGCGGCTACTTTGGCCTCGTTGAACACCGCCATTGCCCAGGCCCCCGAGGATGGGCTGTTGCCGCAAGATTACTTCGCGAAGACGCTCAGCCGCGGGGACTTAGACCCCGCCAGCCGCGATGTGCTGGCCACCGAAGCCCTGATCCGGCTCGCCTACAGCCTGCGCTTTGGCAAAATAAATCCGGCCGTGCTAGACCCCAACTGGAACTACTCGCGCCGGCTCGATGGCATCGACCCGGTTGGCTGGATACGCGCCACCTTAGCGGCGGGCGACCTCCCGAAGGCATTAGCCGAAATTCGCCCCGACGGCCAGTACTACACCGGACTGCGGCAAGCACTCGCCGACTACCGCGCGATCGCAGCGCCGGGCGGCTGGCAACCAGTGGCGGCGGGGCCCACGCTGAAACCCGCCATGAATGACCCCCGCGTGCCCGCGCTGCGGGGGCGGCTACGGGCCGAAAAACTGCTGGGCGCCGGGGGTGAGGGCGACCACTACGATGCGGCACTCGCGGCGGGCGTGATGAGCTTTCAGCGCCGGCAGGGGCTAAGCCCCGATGGCGTGCTTGGGCCGGCAACGCTGGCTGTGCTGAACGTGCCGGTGGCGGCGCGCGTCGCCACCCTGCGGCTCAATCTGGAGCGTCTGCGCTGGGTGTTTCGCGATTTAACGCCTGAGTTCGTCGTGGTCAACGTCGCCGGCTTCGAAGCAGCCTATGTCAAACAAGGTGCCACGCGCTGGGCGGGACGGGCAATTGTGGGTAAGCCGTTCCGGCAAACGCCGCTGTTCAGAGCGCAAATAGCGTATCTAGAATTTAATCCCACTTGGACCGTGCCGCCCACCATCCTGCGCCAAGACATGCTGCCGAAAATCCGGGCCGACCGGCACTACCTGCAGCAGAAAAATCTCGAGGTCATCGACGGCGGGGGCAAGGTCATCGACCCGGCGCGGGTCGACTGGCAACGTTTCGCCTATACGCTACGCCAAAAGTCGGGGCCGACTAACGCACTGGGTCAAGTGAAGTTCATGTTCCCCAATCAACACTCGGTCTATCTCCACGACTCCCCCGCGCGCGAACTCTTTGCCCAAACAGAACGCGCCTTCAGTTCAGGCTGCATCCGGGTGGAGCGCCCCCTGGCACTAGCAGAAGCCTTGCTGCAAGACTCCTCCCAATGGAACCAGGCGGCGATCGCAGCAGTGGTCGCCCAAGGTCGTACCACCCGGGTGAACCTGCCGCACAAAGTACCGGTGATGCTGGTCTACCTCACGGCTTTCCCGGCGCCCGATGGCGCGCCGCAGTTTCGCCACGATCTGTACGGGCGCGACCCAGTGCGCCTGCGCGCATTGGACGGGCCCTTCGCGCTCGCCGCCCCCGAGGACTATGCGGATGCCGGGATCCGCTAAAGCGGCACGCGGGCCGGCCGCGCGTGGCGCTGAGAGCCAGCGGGTCTGGCACCTGCGCGGGCCGACCAACGCCTAGCCACCCGCGCCGCGACGCGCCCTCGATAGCCGCCTAAGCTGCCAGCCGGACAGTCGGCTCCCGCCACGGCGCCCGCCGGCGCGCCCGCCCAGAGCCATCCCTGGGAAGCCGGCACCAGACCGGCGGCGGCGAGCAACCCCGCCCACCGACCCCGTGCGCGCGAGCCCAGCAGGGGCGACCACGCACTGCGGCTGACCCGCACACGGGCGCTTTCCAGCTACCATACCAGCGCCTGCCCCTCCACTCCTGAGCGTGAGATCCACCCCATGAAGGCTATGCGCGTACCGGTATTTGGTCCCCCCGACTGTCTGCGCGAAGACGACATCCCCGTGCCCACCCCCGGCCCCACCGAAGCGCTGGTGCGCATTCACGCCTGCGGCATCAACCGGATGGACACCGAACTACGCTCGGGCACCTATGGCGGCGAGCCGCTGGCGAATTTTTTCTTCGGCAAGGCTATCGTCCTACCCCATCTGCCGGGCATCGAGCCGGCCGGGGTGGTGGTGGCGCTGGGAGCCAACGCGCGCGGTGCGGCAGTGGGCGACCGGGTGGTGGCGCATTCGCATCTGTCGTGCGGCCACTGTACCCACTGCCGCGCCGGCCACGACAACGCGTGCGCCGAAATTCGCGTGCTGGGGGTGCAAACGCCGGACTGTGGTGGCTACGCCGAGTACTTCTGCTGGCCCGCAGATCGCTTGATTTCTTACGGCGAGGGCTTGCCGCACACCACCGCGGCCGCGGTCAGCGTTAATTACGGCCCCGTGTGGTTTGGCCTCATGGACCAAGCTGGTATGAAGCCGGGCGAAACACTGCTGGTCACCGGTGCGGCTGGCGGCTGTGGGCATGCGGCGATCGATCTGGGGCGGCTGCTGGGGGTGCGAGTGATCGCGGTCACCCGGAGTGCTGCCAAAGTCGCCGCCCTGCGCGCCGCCGGCGCGGCCGAGGTCATCGTGGCCCCCGACAACACGCCGTGGAGCGAGCAGGTGCTGGCGCTCACCCAGGGGCGGGGCGCGGATGTGGTCTGCGAGCTAGTGGGCGCCGCCAGCTGGCGCGAGAGCCTCAGCGCTTGCGCCGCGCGGGGCCGGGTGGTGGTCATCGGCTCGCATGGCGGCCTCCACACCACCCTCAATCTGGGCGAGGTATTTGGCCGCAATCTCAGCATTTTCGGCATTACGCGCGCGCCGCACACGGCCATGGCGCGGGTGATGCAGCTCGCGGAGGCCGGCCACCTGCGCCCGAGTATCGCCGCCACTTTCCCACTCTCGGCCGCGGCAGCAGCGCATGGGTTGCTGGAAACCGGCGCCTTCAGCGGCAAAATCGTCCTCACCATGACCTGAACGAAGGAAACCCTCATGTTTCGCATGTTCCACCTGCGTGGCTTCACCGCGTTCATCTCCATGGTATTCCTCAACGCCTTTGTGGACCTTGGCCACAAAATCGTGATCCAGAACACGGTGTTCAAAGTGTTCGACGGCAGCCTTCAGGTCACCCTGACCGCCATCCTCAACGGCCTCATCCTGCTGCCGTTTTTGCTGTTGTTTACGCCGGCGGGTTTTCTTTCCGACCGCTACGCCAAACCACAGGTGATGCGCGTGGCGGCCGGGGCCGCGGTGGTCCTCACCCTGCTGATCACCCTGTGCTACTCGCAGGGCTGGTTCTGGAGCGCCTTTAGCATGACCTTGCTGCTGGGTGCGCAGGCGGCGCTGTATTCACCCGCGAAGTATGGCTACATCAAAGAACTGGTGGGCGCGGCCCGCCTGACCAGTGCCAACGGCCTGGTACAGGCGGTCTCCACCATCGCCATCCTCGCCGGGGTGTTCGTGTTTTCCATCCTCTTCGAACAGCGTTTAGCCGACGGCGTGCCCGCCACCAGCGAGGCGGTGCTGGCCAAACTGACCCCGCTGGGCTACTGGCTGGTGGGCTGCTCACTGCTGGAATTTGCGCTGGCGTTTCGGCTCCCGGGCAGCGCACCCGGGGATCCGACGCGGCGGCTAGAGCGCGCGCACTATCTGCGTGGCGGCTATCTGCGCGATAACCTCGGCAAACTGCGTCACCAGCCGGACACCCTGCGGGCCATGCTGGGGCTGGCGCTGTTCTGGGCAATCGCCCAAGTGGTCACGGCGGCCTATCCGGAATACGCCAAAACGACGTTGGGTCTCCACAACACCGTCGTGGTGCAGGGGCTGTTGGCCTGCGCCGGTCTGGGGGTCGTGCTGGGGGCGCTGACCGCCGGGGCGATGTCACGCGATCGCATCGAAATAGGCTTGGTGCCGCTGGGTGCGGCCGGCGTCTGCGCCGCGCTGCTGCTGGTGCCTACCACCGAGAACCTGATAACCCAAGCGTTGGCGTTCGTGGCCTTTGGTGCCTTCGGCGGGCTGTTTGTCATTCCGCTGACGGCGCTCATCCAATACAACGCGCCCGAACATGAGCGCGGCACCGTACTGTCCGCGAGTAATTTTTTACAGAACGCCCTCATGCTCTCGCTGCTGGGTGTCACCGCGTTGCTATCGCTGGCGGGCGTGGCCAGCCGCGGCATTTTCTTCGCCCTGCTGGGCGTCTCCGTGGCGAGCGCCATCTACACGGTCTTCACCCTGCCGCAGGCACTCGTGCGTCTGCTGGTTAGCCTCGTCATCGCCCAGCGTTATCGCATCGAGGTGGTCGGTTTTGGGCGCATCCCGCCGACCGGGGGCGTCTTGCTGCTGGGCAACCATATTTCGTGGATCGACTGGGCCATTTTGCAAATGGCCTCGCCCCGCCCGATCCGGTTTGTGATGGACCGCGGCTTCTACGAGCGCTGGTATTTACGGTGGTTTCTGGACTCCTTTGGCGTCATTCCCATCAGCCCCACGGGCACCCGCGATGCCTTGGCGGAGGTGCGTGAGTGTCTCCTTGGGGGCGAAGTCGTGGGCCTGTTTCCCGAGGGCGCGATCAGTCGCACCGGCCACCTGGGCGAATTCAAGCGCGGCTATGAAGCAGCCACCCTCGACGCGCGCGGCGTGATCGTGCCTTTTTACCTGCGTGGTTTGTGGGGCAGCAGTTTTTCCCGCGCCAGCCCGCGGCTTGGGCTGATGCGGGGCACCAGCGTGCGGCGGCGGATCATCTGCGCCTTCGGTACCCCGCAGCCGCTGACGCTGACCACCGAACACCTCAAGCGGCGGGTGTTTGACCTCTCGATCGAGGCTTGGGAGCGCCACATCAAGGGCCTGAACACGCTGCCCAGCGCGTGGCTGTCCACCGCCAAACGCCAGCGTGGCGACATGGCGATCGCCGACACCCTCAGCGGCGGCCTGTCCGGCTGGCGTCTGCTGACCGGCGTCATTCTGATCCGCGGCTTCATCCGTCATCTGTGCCGCGAGCAAAACGTCGGCGTGCTGCTGCCCACCAGCATCGGTGGCGCCATCGCCAACCTGGCGGTGTTGATGTGCGGCAAAACGCTCGTGAATCTCAACTACACGGCCGGCCCGCAGGCCGTGCAGGCCGCCATTGCCAAGGCGGGGCTCCGCACGGTGTTTACCTCCTCGCGCTTTCTCGCGCGACTCGAGCAGAAGGGGGTCGACGGCGCCGCCTTATTGGCCGGCGTGACCGTGCATACGCTGGAAGATCTAGCCAAGCAAATTAGCCCCATGCGACGGGTGACAACGCTGCTGCAGGCCGTGCTGCTGCCCGCCTGGGCGCTAAAACTCCTGTACATAAAACGGGTCGCCACCAACAGCCCGGCGGCCATTTTGTTTTCCAGCGGCAGCGAAGGGCAGCCGAAAGGCGTAGTGCTCTCCCACCGCAACATCATGTCCAACATCCAGCAGATTTCTGACATGGTGAACACCGAGGGTCAGGACGTGCTGGTCGCCACGCTGCCGCTGTTCCACGCGTTTGGCCTGACTGCCACCACCCTCATGCCGCTCGTGGAAGGGATCCCCGTGGTTTGCCATCCCGACCCCACCGACGCCGTGGGCGTGGCCAAGGCGGTGGCCGAATATCGCGGCACGGTGCTCTTTGGCACCTCCACGTTTCTGCGTTTATATGCCCGCAATACGCGCGTCCATCCGCTGATGTTCGAGACCCTGCGGCTGGTGGTGGCGGGCGCGGAAAAACTCTCACCCGATGTGCGCGAGGCCTTTAAGACCCGCTTCGGCCACGAAATTCTGGAAGGCTACGGGGCCACCGAAACCACGCCGGTGGCGAGCGTCAATCTACCCGACCGGCTGGACACCACCTTCTGGAAAGTGCAAATCGGCTCGCGGCCCGGCACCGTGGGCATGCCACTGCCCGGCACCAGTTTTCGCATTGTTGACCCGGATACCCTGAGCGAACTGCCCACTGGGAGCGATGGCCTGATCCTCATCGGCGGCGCGCAGGTCATGTTGGGTTACTGGGAAGACCCAGCGCGTACGGCGCTGGCCATCGTGTCGATCGACGACACGCGTTGGTACAAAACCGGCGACAAGGGGCATCTCGATGAGGATGGTTTCCTCACCATCATCGACCGCTACTCGCGGTTCGCGAAACTTGGCGGCGAAATGGTGAGCCTCACGGCGGTGGAAGAGCAAGTTCGGCGGGTTTTGGGCGACCCCGAAATGGAGGTGTGCGCGGTTAATCTGCCCGATGACAAAAAAGGCGAAATGGTGGTCTTGCTGGTCGCGGACGCGACGACGCTGGTGGACGAGATCCGCGGCAAACTCACCGCCAGCGGCGCCAACCCCCTGACGATTCCGGCCGCATACCGGCGGGTCGCCGAGATCCCCAAACTCGGCAGCGGCAAGACCGATTTTGCCGGCGCCCGCGCGCTTGCCATGGCGATTCAGGCGACTGCTTAGCGGCCACGCCGCGTGCGGCCCGGCGCGGCGGCGCGCGGCCCGGGGCCGGGCTGGCGAGGCGGGGCTGTTTGACGCGGCGCGCCCGGCGGGGCCGGCCGCGGCTTTCGGGGCGCGGCTGGCCGCCCCGGTTTAGCCTCTGACGTCGAATGCCCCAGCAACTGGAACAGGCCGGTTAATTCAGCGTCCGTCAAATCGCGCCAGTCACCCAGCGCCAAACCCTTCAGCCCCACGTTCATGATCCGAATGCGCTCCAATTTAGTGACTTGATAATCGAAGTACTCGCACATCCGGCGAATTTGCCGGTTCAAGCCCTGGAGCAAAACAATTCGAAAAACAAACGCCGACTCTTTAACAATTTTGCACTTCTTGGTCACCACCCCCAGCATCGGCACCCCTTGGGCCATGGCGCCCAGCGCCTCGTCGCTCAGGGGTTTGTTAACGGTGACCAGATATTCTTTTTCATGCCGATTACCGGCGCGCAAAATTTTGTTCACCAAATCGCCGTTGTTGGTTAAAAAAATCAGACCCTGAGAGTCTTTATCCAAGCGCCCGATCGGAAAAATTCGCGCGCTATGGTTAACGTGGTCGACGATATTGTGGCTCTCGCTCGCCAGCGTCGTGCTCACAATGCCGACCGGTTTATTGAGCGCGATGAAAATGAGCGCGTTGGCACCGGGCGCTTCCAGCAACTGCCCGTTCACTTTCACTTGGGCGCCGGGAAACACGGCGTCACCCACCCGCGCACGCTTGCCGTTGACGAATACATTGCCGAGTTCGATGTAGCGGTCGGCGGCGCGGCGGGAGCAAATGCCGCTGTCGCTGATGAACTTGTTCAAGCGGGTTGAGGGGGGGCTGAGCATATGGTTTCCGGCCAATTGTTTTGACGGGCGCACCGCGCGCCCGCCAGGGTTGAAATGTGCAGGACAAAACGGCACCGCCGCTCAGCACCCGACAGGTCAGCGCGATGATAACGAGATTTCGACCTCATCGGGTCCGTCACAGCAGCAAAGGCTGGCAGGTGCCTCGCAACCCCGGTGTGTTGCGCTGACTTTCGAGTTCTCGATACCTCGCCGGGGGGTGCGCGCGCTTAAACACTCATGCGCCGCCCCGCCAACTTGGAGCCACGCCGTGTTTAAAGCCTACCGTTTAGGGTTGCGCATGCTGGTACTAGGGCTGGGCCTCGGGGCCGGCACCAGCGCCCGCGCCGAGGTTTTTTTTGCCGGGACCGACAGCGGGTTCCCGGCACCCACTGGCGACCCCGCCGTGCTGCCAGCAGGGGCCAAACTGCAGCGGGTTTTCGACGCCGGGTGCGTCCTGACCGAAGGGGTGACGGCCGGCCCCGATGGCTATGTGTATTTTTCAGACCTCACGTTCACCGCCTTGTGCAAAGGCCCTGACGGTCATTCCCTGCAGGCGGGAAATATTCTTCGCTACGACCCACACAGCGGGAAAACCGTGGTGTGGCGCAGCCCCTCTGGCATGTCGAACGGCCTTAAATTCGACCGCGAGGGCAACCTGATTGCCGCCCTGGGGGCCGATCACGGCGGCCGCATGCGGGTCAAGACGGATATGCAGAGCGGGCGCAGCTATATCCTCACCGCGCGCTACGAGGGCCGCCCGTACAACGCCCCCAACGACCTCAGCAGCGATGAGCAGGGGCGAATTTATTTCTCCGACCCGCGCTACTACGGTCACGAGCCCATCGAGCAGCCGGGCTTTGCGGTGTACCGTCTGGATCCCGACGGGCAGGTCACGCGCATTCTCATCGACGGCGGCAAGTCCAACGGGGTCCTGGTGTCGCCGGATCAAAAAACGCTCTACGTCGTGTCCAACGACAACGGCTGGTTCGATATTTCGCGGCAGGATAAAAACCTGCCGCCGCCGGTACAGGGCCATCCTGTGCTGCAGGCTTTTGACTTAGCGCCCGACGGTAGCGTGGCGCACCGCCGCGTCTTGGTGGACTACCACCCTGACAGTGGACCCGATGGCCTAACGGCCGACAGCGCGGGGAATGTCTACGCGGCGTTACGGGCCGAGAGCCGCCCCGGCATCGCCATTTACTCCCCGCAAGGACAGCTCCGGGGGTTCATCCCGACGGGCAAGGAATTGCCCACAAACGTGGGTTTTGGCCGCGGCGAGGAGGCCACGGTGCTCTACGTTACCTCGGGCCACAGCCTGTATAAAATCCGGCTCGCCCAAGCCGGCTACCAGCTACCCGCGGCGCCCTAGCGACGCCGGCAGGCGGGCGCGCACACGACCCATACGCCGCGCGCGCCGGCCCGCCTTAGCGGTCGTCGAAGCTGACCGTCACCTGCCCGCTGGTAGGCCTCGCCTGACAGGTGAGGACAAAACCGGCGGCCAGATCGGCGGGCATCAGCGCGAAATTTCGTCGCATCTCGACCGTGCCCACCAGCAGTTTGGCGCGGCAGGTGGAGCACACGCCCGACTTGCACGAAAACGGTAAGTCGATGCCCGCGGCGCGCGCCGCCTCCAAGATCGTGGCCCCGCCGGGTGCCAAGCGCAAACTGCGGGTAGCGCCCTCGGCGATGACCGTGACCAGCGCCTCGGCGCCTGCCGTCTGGGCGGGTGTTGCCGCGGTGCCCACAGCTGTCACGACGCGTGGCACGCCGGCGACCCCATCATTCCCAAAACGCTCGAGATGAAGGTGCGCGGCCGCCACACCGGCCGTGCGCAGGGTGGCGGTGAGTTCATCCAGCATGGCGTTGGGCCCGCACAGAAACACCTCGTCGAGGCTGGCCGGGGCGATGAGCTGGTCGAGGAATGCCTGCAGTTTGGCCGCGTCGAGTCGGCCGTTGGCCAGCGCCACTTCCTGGGCTTCGCGCGAGAACACGTGGTGCACGGACAGGCGGCGGAGATGGCTGTTTTTGAGGTCTTCCAAATCCTCGCGAAACATCACCGTGCTCGGCCGGCGGTTACCGTAGAGGAGGGTGACTTGGCTGCGCGGCTCGCGGCTCAAGACCGAGCGCGCAATACACAGCAAGGGTGTGATGCCGCTGCCCGCAGCAATCAGTAGATAATGCTTGGCATGCACGCTCGCCAGCACGGGCGAAAAAAGACCGTCCGGCGGCATGCACTCGATGATGTCCCCGGGGCGCAGTGCCTGATTTGCCCAAGTTGAAAAAACGCCTCCCGGCAGCGCGCGAATACCGATCCGCCATTCGCCCGTATCAACCCCGGAGCACAGGGAGTAGCTGCGCCGCTGTTCCAGCCCGTCGAACTCCCGCCGCAGGGTCAGGTGTTGCCCGGGAAGAAAGGCAAACCGCGCCGCGAGATCGGCCGGCACCGCGAGTTGTACCGACACCGCGTCGTCGGCTTCGTGGCGCACTTCGGCGACCGGAATCGGATAAAAACGCTGGGCCATATCGGTTTATAGCGGTTTGAAATATTCGAAAGGTTCATGACACTCGAGGCAACGGTACAGCGCTTTGCAGGCGGTAGCACCAAAAGCCGAGAGACACTCGGTGCGCTGGCTGTGGCAACGCGGGCAGCGCACACGCGGCCGAAATACCAGCGCGTGGGTGTTGCTGGCGGCGGCGCTACAGGGTGGCGCAATGCCGTTGGCGTTGAGCTTGGCGCGGGTGGCCGCGCTCAGCCAGTCGGTGGTCCAGGGCGGGGCGAGTTGGGTGCGCAAATGCACGTCCACAGCGCCGGCCGCCAGCAGCGCCCGGCGGATATCCGCGTGGATGACTTCCGTCGCCGGGCAACCGGCGTAGGTGGGCGTGACCGTCACGGTGACCGCGCCGGCGAGACACTCGACGGCCCGCACGATGCCCAGTTCAGTAATCGCGATCGCAGGGATTTCGGGATCTGGCACGTCCGCCAAGACCTGCCACACGGCAGCCTCGTCGAGCATCACCACGTGGCGCCCGGATGCGCCCGCGCCAGCGCCTGCATTTCGGCCAGCACATAGCTAAAACATTCGCTGTGCCGCCCCTGTCGCCCGGTGGAGTAGAACGGCACTGGGGCCGGCAGCGCCAGCGTGGCCTCGCCGATCACGCGGGCGATGCGCGCGCGCCACGCGGCTTCGAGGGTGGACGGCAACGGCCCGAGCTGCGCTGCGGCGGCGGCCCGGTCGGTGTCATCGTCGCAAAAAAGTTCGTTGGCGTAGGGGTATAAATAATCCAGCGCGCGCTGCTGGCGACGTTGAGACTCGGGCGTGCCGTCACCCAGGCGCACTACCCACGCGGCCAGATGCTCGCAGTGGTAACGGGTTTCTTTCGCGCTTTTCTGCGCGACCGCCGCCAGCGTGCGGTCCACGCTGTGCGTCAAGCCGGCCCAAAGTTCGGCCTGCCACGCGACATAGAAAAATGCCCGCAGGCAGGTTTGGGCGAAATCCCCGTTAGGCAATTCGCAAAGTACCGGGTTGTGAAACTCGCTTTCGACGCGCCAGAAGGCCAGCGCGTCCTCGTCCCGGCCCTGATCTTCTAGCGCGCCGGCGTGAGCGAACAACAGGCGCGCTTGGCCAAGCAAGTCCAGCGCGATGTTGGCCAAGGCAATGTCTTCTTCCAACGCCGGGCCGTGCCCACAGCATGCCGCCAGCCGCTGGCTGAGGACTAAGGAGCCGTCGGCGTAGCGCAGTAGTGTCGGCACATGGGTCGCGCACACCGCGCTCGCCTGCGCGGGGGGCGGGTCGCTAACTGACATCTTGCTTACAGGTGATTCACTTCGTCGGGCAGTTCGTAGAACGTGGGATGACGATAAATTTTATCTTGCATGGGGTCGAAAAACGCCGCTTTCTCGGCCGGATCCGAGGCGATTATTTGGTCGGCCCGCACCACCCAAATCGACACCCCTTCTTGACGCCGCGTGTACACATCGCGCGCCAGCTGCAGCGCCAGTTGCCCATCGGGGGCGTGCAGGCTGCCGCAATGTTTATGGTCTAGCCCCTGCTTGCTGCGCAGAAACACTTCCCACAGCGGCCAGTCTTTGCGTTCGCTCATGGTCGCACCCCGTTAGGCCGCAGCGCGCGCTGGCGCCGGGTGTTTAGCCGCATAGGCACTGGCCGCGGCCCGCACCCACTCGCCTTCTTCCCATGCAGCCACGCGGGCTTGTAGGCGCTCGCGGTTGCATGGGCCATGACCGTTCACGACGTTCCAGAATTCTGCCCAATCGATAGGGCCAAAGTCGTAGTGGCCGCGCGCGGCGTTCCACTGTAAATGCGGATCGGGGAAGCTAACCCCCAGCACCTCGCTTTGGGCCATCGCGGCGTCGACAAACTGCTGGCGCAGGTCATCGTTAGAAATGCGCTTGATGCCCCATTTGGTCGAGAGCTCGGAGTTCTGCGAATCTTTATCGTGCGGGCCAAACATCATCAAAACCGGCCACCACCAACGGTTAACCGCATCCTGCACCATGGCGCGTTGGGCGGGCGTGCCCTGCATCATCGCTAATAGGGAATCGAAACCCTGCCGTTGGTGGAATGATTCCTCGCGACAAATTCGCACCATCGCGCGCGCGTAAGGGCCGTAGGAGCAGCGACAAAGTGGCACTTGGTTGATGATCGCCGCGCCGTCCACTAGCCAGCCCACCACGCCGATATCGGCCCAAGTGAGGGTGGGGTAATTAAAAATTGAGGAATATTTAGCTTTCCCGCTGTGCAGCGCCGCCTGCAGTTCGTCGCGCGAAACCCCCAGAGTTTCGGCCGCCGCATACAGATATAGCCCGTGCCCGCCCTCGTCCTGAATTTTGGCGAGCAGGATGGTTTTACGCTTCAGGCTAGGCGCCCGCGTTACCCAGTTGCCTTCGGGCAGCATGCCGACAATTTCTGAGTGGGCGTGCTGGCTAATCTGCCTGATGAGCGTTTTTCGATAGGCTGGCGGCATCCAATCCTTGGCCTCGACAATTTCCCCGCTCCCCGCGCGCTCGTTAAACGCTGCGCTGCGGGCTAGTTCGTCGAGCGGCAGCGCCGTTGGGTCGGGGACACCCTCTGCCGGCGACGGAATATCCAGTGACTGGGTGTACATGTTGTCTCCTTGCCGCTCGTGCGCTGCGTTTAAGTCTTAAGCCCGCCGATCAAATACGCGGCGCGCCTTGCCTAGGGTCACGCGCTCCAGCGCAAAGGGGTCACGCACTTCAATCACCGCCGACACCCCGATGAGCGTTTTGGCTTTGTGGGCCACTTCGCGCGCGAGCTCGGCCCGCCTCGAGGCGGCGGATTCATCGCGCAATTCCACCTCGATCAGTAGCCGGTCGAGGTGCCCCTCTTTGTCCACGTGGATCACATAGTGCGGCGACAGGCCGGGAATCGCGCAGACAATTTCTTCAATCTGCGTGGGGAACAGATTAACCCCACGAATAATCAGCATGTCGTCCGAGCGGCCGGTAATTTTCTCGATGCGTCGCATGCTGCGCGCCGTGGGCGGCAGTAGCCGGGTGAGGTCGCGCGTGCGGTAGCGAATGAGGGGCAGCGCTTGCTTGGTGAGGGTGGTAATCACCAGCTCGCCTAGCTCGCCGTCCGGCAACACCTCGCCGCTGACCGGGTGGATGATTTCCGGATAGAAATGGTCTTCCCAGATCACCGCCCCGTCTTTGGTTTCGATGCACTCGCAGGCAACCCCCGGGCCCATGATTTCCGACAGGCCAAAAATATCGACCGCGTCCATGTCGGTGCGGGTTTCAATTTCGCGGCGCATCGCCTCGGTCCATGGCTCGGCGCCAAACACCCCCAGCTGCAGGGAGGTCTGACGCGGATCGATGCCGGCCTGCACCATGGCGTCAATGAGGGTAAGCATATAAGAGGGTGTGACGAGGATGAGGTCTGGCCGGAAGTCGGTGATGAGTTGGATTTGTTTTTCGGTCTGGCCACCCGACATCGGCACCACCGAACAACCCAGACGTTCGGCGCCGTAATGCGCGCCCAAGCCCCCCGTGAACAGGCCGTAGCCGTAGGCCACGTGCGCAATATCCCCGGCCCGGGCGCCCGCAGCGTGGAGGGAGCGCGCCATGAGATTGGCCCAGGTATCGATGTCCTGCGCCGTATAGCCCACCACGGTGGGCTTACCGGTCGTGCCCGAGGAGGCGTGCAGACGCACGACTTGTTCGCGGGGCACGGCGAATAAACCAAACGGATAGTGGGCCCGTAGGTCGGCTTTGACGGTAAATGGAAAGCGGGCCAAGTCGCTTGGCGTGCGCAGGTCGTCGGGATGCACGCCGTGCGCCACAAAAGCCTGCTGGTAGTGCGGCACGTTGGCCGCGACGCTCTGGAGAGTGGTCTTGAGGCGCGCCAGTTGCAGCGCGCGAATTTCATCCGTACTGGCTATTTCAACGGCCTCACGCGGGCCATGTCGCGTGCGGCTTACGCCCATCCCGGAGTCATCGTGTTCACAGGTTTACCACTTGTTTGCCCTTGACCGTATAGGAGCGGCCCCGCACCAGCGTTACCAGCACCCCTTGTTGATTACGCACCGCCACATCACAAACGCCCAAGCGGCTGGCGCGCGCTTGCACCCGAGCTTCGGCGCTCAGCGTATCGCCCAGCTCTACGGGCTTCAGAAACTCAGCGTCTAGCCCCGTGGCGAGCGTCATTTGGTTGTTGCTGTTACAGGCAAAAGCAAAAGCCGTATCGGCGAGGGTGATGATGAAGCCCCCATGGCACAGGCCAAAACCGTTGAGCATATCCGGGCGGATGGTCATGGTTGCAAGCGCATAACCGGGCGCAATGACGGGAATAAGAATGCCCAGCCCAACGCTCGCGGCATCCTTGGCGTACATCGCAGCACGGGCGTGTTCGGCCAGTGTTTGTTCGGGGGTGGTGCTGCTGGTCATGGCAATACAGTTTGGAAATTAGTGAGTTAAGTATGTGGGGAGCGTCGCTTGTCAGGCAAGCGCGCACTCTCAAACCGACAGCGAATGTTCATCCATGGCGGCGAGTTGTTCGCGCAGCGCCAAAACATGGTCCTGCCAATAGCGTTGGGTATTGAACCACGGGAAATGCAGCGGGAAGGCGGGGTCGGCCCAACGCCGCGCCAGCCACGCCACATAGTGCAAAATTCGCAGCGTGCGCAGCGCCTCGATGAGCGCCAATTCGCCGTGGTCAAATTCGCGAAATTCTTCATAGCCTGCTAGCAGCAGCGTCAGTTGGCGGGTCATATCGGCGCGGTCGCCGGACAGCAGCAGCCATAAATCCTGCACCGCGGGTCCCTGCATGCAGTCATCGAGATCGACAAAATGCGGGCCGGCGCTCGTCCACAAAATGTTGCCGTGGTGGCAATCGCCGTGCAGCCGAAGGCCGCGCACCGGCCCGACGGCTTCGAAAGTAGCGGCCACCTGCGCCAGCGCCGCCTCCGCCACGCTGGTATAGGCGGGCCGCAGTTCACCGGGGAGATAGTCGCCCGCCAGCACAAAGCGCACCGATTCCTCGCCCAGCCGCGCCTGCGTCAGCGCGGCGCGGTGCGCAAACCGCGCCACCCCACCCCGCGCGTGGATGCGCCCCAGAAAACGCCCGATCCAGCGCAGGGTGTCTGCGTCATCGAGCTCGGGTGCGCGGCCCGGGCGATTGGGAAACAGCGCATAGCGCAAATCTGCATCCAGCTGCAGGGTGTGGCCGGCCACCTGCAGCGGCGGCACGACGGGGAGTTCGGCGTCGGCCAGTTCTTGGGCGAAAGCGTGTTCCTCGCAGATGGCCTCGTTGGTCCAGCGCGCAGCGCGATAGAACTTGGCGATCAGCGTGGAGCCATCTTCTAGCCCCACCCGATACACGCGGTTCTCGTAGCTATTGAGCGCCAGCAGGCGGCCGTTGCTCTCAAAGCCCAGCGCATCGACCGCATCGAGGATGCGCTCGGGAGTGAGCGTGGCAAACGGGGTGTCGCCCGGATTGCTCGGCCGCGCCGGCAGTGGTTCGGGCAGCGCAACGTTACCGGAGACCGGCCGCGGGGTGGTCATCGGAAGCGGCGGCGGCGCGGCGCGTAATCTGGCCGCGCCCAGGCCAGCGCCTGCCGCCACACGCCTGCGCGCCAGTGGCTGACCACGAACAAAATGACCCATATCGATAACAGGCCATTCGCCAAACGCTCATAGAGTCCCGGCTGGTCCGGACTGGTCACCATCATCACCAACAGGACGATCGTCCAGGTGGCACAACCAAAGCTCGCCACCGAAATCGGCCTGAGCGCGGGATAGCGGTTGGCGGCCACCCCCCAACTGCTCGCCGCCAAAATGAGCAAGCCCACGCTCGCGCGCTCGGCCCACACGTGGGTGAGTTGCGTGGCGGATGCCTGAAACACCGGGCAGCCCGCATCGCAGGGATACAGGCCCGCGGCCAGCCGGGCCGCCCCGGCCATAATGAAGAGTGAGCTACCCAGCAGCGCCGCGCGGTCGCGCCGGCAGCGCGCCGCGATGTAGAGCCCGCACACCATGAGCAAGGCCCCCGACAGGCCGAAGCCCAGCACGCGCAGGACCCAGGCACCGGTGCTGTCGCCGGCGCCTAGCTCGCTGATAAATTGTTGCCGATGATTGAAATCTGGCAGTTGCGCGCCAGCCCAGGCGATCAAGGTCCACCACAGCGCGACCGCCGCCGCACCACAGGCCAGACACAACCGCCCCCAGCGCTGGCGGGTGGGACTTTCGGGCGCGGGCACCTCCGGTGCGGCACCGGGGCGCCGGCGACTCATCGGCGCGACCCGGCCAGCGCACGGCGGCAACCCGGGCCACGGCCCGGGCGCACCCGGGAGGCCGCCGACCGGCTAAGGGCCGCACGTCTACGCAGCAAAGATCTGGCCATATACAAATCCTTCCACAAATCCTCGGTGGCGGCTCGCCGCCCCTCGGCGCCGCGCATAGATTGCTACCTTGCACGCCGCACGCGGCGGCCGCAACCAGATCGATCGACGCTCAGGCTCTCGCCGGTTAGAGTGCCGATTCAAACCCTAGGAACATGCCATGCTCGCCCTTAGTCCCCGGCTGACGCTCGCCGCCGCCCTACTCGTGACCCTGGGCGGGTGCGCCAGCCTAACGCCCAACCGCGCGCCCGCCGGCCCCACCGCCGAAGCCGACAAGGCCTGCGCAGACCAAACCCGTGCGGCGAGCGTTACCCCGAGCGGCGGGTCGCCCGCTGGCAGCGCGAGCGCGACGGGCGAGGCGAGCACCTACGCCCGCGCCAGCCGGTTCATCAGCCATCTGCTGGTCGAGCCGGCGCCCAATCCAATGGCTGGAGTCTTGGTCGCGCGCTGCTTGCGGGCACACCAAACCGCCCTGTTAAACCAGCCCTAAGCCACTTCAAAGGCGACCCGATGTGGAATTTCGAAACCGACCCTGAATTTCAGCAAAAGCTCGACTGGATCGACCGCTTCGTGCACTCGGAAATCGAGCCGCTGGATTATTTATTTCCCAAAGATGAGACCTACAACACCGGCAACCCGGCGCTGATGGCCATCATGGCCCCGTTGAAAGCCGAAGTGCGCGCGCAGGGGCTGTGGGCTTGCCATCTCCCCCCGGCAATGGGCGGCGGGGGCTGGGGCCAATTGAAGCTGGCGCTCATGAACGAACTCCTGGGCCGGTCGTTTTTTGCCCCACGATTTTTGGCACGGCCGCCCCCGATACCGGCAACGCGGAGATCCTCGCCCACTTCGGTACCCCGGCCCAGCAAACGCGCTATTTGAAGCCGCTCATGGACGGCGACATCGTCTCGTGTTTCTCGATGACCGAACCGCAGGGTGGTGCGGATCCCAACGTGTTCACCTGCCGTGCCGACCCCACCACCGAGGGTTGGGTGTTGCGGGGCGAAAAATGGTTTGCGTCCAACGCGCGTTGGGCCGAGTTTCTCATCGTGATGGCCGTCACGGACACCAGTACCGCGATCCACCACGGCGCGACGATGTTTATCGTCCCCACCCACACCCCGGGGGTGGAATTTATCCGCAACACCGGCATGGCCTTCGAGCAGCCCGAACACGGCGCCCACGCCTATCTGCACTTCAACGAGGTGCAGCTCAGCCACGACCACCTGCTGGGTCAAGCTGGTGCCGCTTTCAAAATTGCCCAAACCCGCCTCGGCGGCGGCCGGGTGCACCACGCCATGCGCACCGTGGGGCTTGCGCAACGGGCTTTCGACGCCATTTTGGAACGCGTGCAGTCACGCCACACCCAGGGTTCGCGGCTGGCCGACAAACAACTGGTGCAAGACACCATCGCGGAATTGTGGATGCAGCTAGCGCAGTTTCGTTTGCTCGTCCTCCAAACCGCGTGGAAAATCGACCGCCTCAACGATTACAAACTGGTGCGCGGCGACATCGCGGCGGTGAAGGTCTTGAGTGAACGGGTGATGGTCGAAATGGCCAGCAAGGCCATCCACCTCCACGGCGCGCTGGGGGTTTCCAACGAGATGTTATTCGGCGAATGGTTGCTCTGGGGCCACGCCCTAGGGCTGGCCGATGGCCCTAGCGAAGTGCACAAACTGATGCTGGCCAAGCAACTGCTGCGCGCGCAGTCGCCCGGTGCTGGGTTGTTCCCCAGCCAGCATATTCCCAGCGGAGCGGTCTTGGGCGCGGCCAAATACGCCGCCGCGCTGCGCTTGCCGGGACATCGTCGCGGCTGGGTTCCACCGGCGGCCTGAAGGGCTCCGTTGGGCGCGCCGTCTGGCCACGCCGCGAGACTATTTTTGGCGGCGGGGCGGGCCTTCGCCCTCGCGGCGCGGCGCGCGCTTGCGGGGCGGGGTCGAGACCACCGGTTCCATATTGAACCGGAACTGGCCAAAGCGAACTTTCTTCAGGTGTTCCAGCAAATCGCGCGGCATCCCGTCGGGCAGGTCGACGGTGCTGAAATCGTCGTACATATCGATGCGGCCGATGTAACGGAACTCAATGCCCGCCTCGTTGGCGATAGCCCCCACGATATGCTTTGGCGTGGCACCGGTTTGGAGACCGACGTCGATGCGATAGCGCACCATGGCGAGGTCCGGGAAATCTTTGAGTGGCTCGGCTTCCAGCGCAAACGCCACGCTGGCGGCGGGGGCTGCCGGCGCTTCTGCGCGCGGGGCGGGCGGGCGCTCGCGCGGCGAGTGGGCCGGGGTCTCGATCAACGGGGCCTCCACCGCGGGGGCGTTGAAGGCGGGTGCTGGCGGGCGCGGACGCGCGGCGGGGGCACGGTCCTCGGCCGCGTTGAAGGCGGGCGCTGGCGGACGCGCGCGCGTGGGATGCTCCTCGCGCGGGGCACGCTCCACCCGTGAGGGGCGCTCCGTGCGCTCTGCGCGTTCGAACCGGGGCGCCGGCTCGGGGGTGTCTGCGCGGGCGGGGCGCTCCTGCCGGGGCGGGGCGGCGTGGGAGGCATAGGGCACGTTGACCACCGCGCCCTCAAAACTCAGGGGGCGATCGCGCTGGATCATGAAGGCCAGCGTCGCGGCGAGCTTGGGAATTTCGACCCCGCCCTCGCTGGCCATTTCCTCGACTAAGCCTTGGAACCAGTGCAAGTCCTCGGTGGCGAGGACATCGAACACGGCTTTTTTGAACTGGGTCACCCGCCGGCTGGCGATGGCTTCGCGGGTAGGCGCCCGCATGGGCTCGATGGGTTGCCGGGTGGCGCGCTCGATCGCACGCAGCATCCGGATTTCCCGTGGCGCCACAAAGAGAATGGCCTCACCCGGTCGGCCAGCGCGGCCGGTGCGCCCGATCCGGTGGACGTAGCTCTCGATATCGTAGGGAATGTCGTAATTCACGACGTGGCTGATGCGTGGCACATCCAAACCGCGGGCCGCGACGTCGGTGGCGATCACGATGTCTAAGTCGCCGGACTTCAGCTGCTCGACGGTTTTTTCGCGCTGGGCCTGATTGAGGTCGCCGTTGAGCGCGGCGCAAGCGTGGCCGCGAGCCTCCAGTTTTTCCGCCAGTTCTAAGGTTGCCATTTTGGTGCGCACGAAAATGAGCACGGCGTCCAGTTCTTCAGCTTCCAGAATGCGCGTGAGGGCATCTAGTTTGTGCAGCCCCGCCACCTGCCAATAGCGTTGCCGCACAGATTCCACCGTGCTGGTCTTCGCTTTGATGCGGATTTCCCGCGGGTTCTTGAGATGGCGCGCCGCCACCGAGCGAATTTGTTCGGGCATGGTGGCCGAGAACAGCGCCGTTTGCCGACTGGCCGGGGTTTTCTCGAGAATAAACTCCACGTCTTCGATGAAGCCCATGCGGAGCATTTCATCGGCTTCGTCGAGCACGAGGCCGCGCAAAGAGGACAGCTTAAGGGTATCGCGGCGCAGATGGTCCATGATGCGGCCGGGCGTGCCAACGACCACATGCACGCTGCGGCGCAGCTGGTGGAGCTGTTGGCCCATGCTCTGTCCGCCGTACAGCGGCAGCACATGAAAGCCGGGCAGGCCGTGGGCGTAACTCTGAAAGGCTTCAGCCACCTGAATGGCGAGCTCACGGGTGGGGGTTAACACCAGCACCTGGGGGTCGTGGGCGGCGAGATCGATGCGCGCCAGCAACGGCAAGGCGAAGGCCGCGGTTTTACCGGTGCCGGTCTGCGCCTGGCCGATAATGTCTTCGCCCGCCAACAGGGCCGGAATGGCTGCGGCCTGAATGGGCGAGGGGGTTTCGTAGCCGATGGCGTCTAAGGTCGCGAGCAGCGCCGCGGGCAGCTTGAGATCGGCAAAAGTAAGCGTCGGTTCAGACATGGGCTGAGGCGTGACCAGACGGGGGGCGCGTAGTGTAAACCACCCGCGCCGTCAAGGCTCACCTTCCTGCTGCTCAACTACCTGTCCCTGTTGGGTGCCCGGCCGCTGCGCTGCTAGGGCCCGCCGAGTCCCAGCAGCGCGCGCCGTTCGCCCGCCAAGGTGTCTAGCCAAGCCTGCCGTGGCGAACGGAATTTCAGCTGTAAATCTTGCTCTGCCTTAGCCCCGCTGAACTGGAGATCCATAAAGGCAATCCGGGCTAGGTCGGCGCTAAACAGCGGCGTTTGACCAAACAGCCGCTGCAGCGGTTCGAGCACTGCGCAGTAACGCACGGCCCACCAGCGCGGCATCCACCACCAGATAAACTGCAGGCCGCCGGGCGTGGTCTGCCAGATCTTAAAAACCTCACGCACCGGCAGCGCGCCGCCAGACAGCAGATAGGTCTCGCCCAACTGCCCGCGTTCCAGACAGTGGAGCAGACCGGCGACCGCGTCTTCCCGGTGCACAAAGCTCACGGTGCCCTCGCCAAACGACACTGGTGGCAGCAGATTGCGGACATACAACCGCGCCAAGCGCCCTAAGTTTGAATGGTCGCCGGGCCCGATGACCGCCACCGGACAGGCGATCACCAGCGGTGCGCCCGCGCGCTGCAGGGCTAGGGCCAGTTCGTGGGCCTCGGACTTGGTCGCCTCGTAATGGGATTGCGGTGGACTGCTGCGCACCCAGGTTTCATCGCGTAGCCGGCCGTCGCTCTGCCCGAAAACAAAGGCTGTCGAGACATAAAGTATGCGCTTGACCCGCAGTTCACGCGCAATCCCCAGCGTGTTGGCGGTGCCGTTGACGTTGGTCTGGGTCATGCGGGCGCGCCCCGCCTTGTTTAAGCCGAGTTCGTAGTGACCCGCCGCGTGGAGCACCATATCCGCGCCGGTCATCGCCGTGCGCAGAACCTCACGGTCACTGACATCACCCACCACCAGTTCCGCCCCGTCCGCCTGCAGCGCCTGCGCCGCCGCACTCGCGGGGTCGCGCACCAGCGCGGTCACCCGATGACCGCGCACCAGTAGCGCATTCACGAGGGGTCCACCGATGAAACCCGTTGCGCCGGTCAAAAATACTTGCATACCGAGTCCTCCTTCGCGCGGGTTGGCGCACGGCGGCCGGGTGAAACTGGCCGAGCTAAGCCGCACTCGCCCTCAGACTCCGGGTCGGAATCAAAGGTTACCTTTGTGCTGCACCCCGTCCACCGCCAACAGCGCGCCGGCCACCCAACTCGCTTTAGCCGACGCCAGAAACAGCACCGCATTGGCGACTTCTTCGGGCCGCCCCATGCGCCCAAACGGGATACTGCCGACGACCATGTCGTAGAAAGCGGGGGTGGATTTATGCACGCCATCCCAGAAGCCGTCGGGGAAGTCGATGGACCCCGGCGCCACGCAGTTGACCCGAATCCCCTTGGGGGCGAGTTCCATGGCCATGCTTTTGGCATGGCTGATGAGTGCTGCCTTGGCGGCGGCGTAGGCGGCCACCCCCGGCAGGCTGGCTTCTAGCCCGGAAATAGAGCTGATATGGATCACCGCGCCGCCCCCATTGTGCACCATCCACGGCACGACGGCCTTGGTGGCCCGCACGGCGGCCAAAATGTCGACATTGACGCTCGCCGCCCAGCTGGCCTCATCGTCGCTCACGCCAAAACCGGAGGGATTGTTAACCAGCACATCGACCCGACCCAAGGCCTCGTGGGCCGCGCTGAGAAAGCCCTGCAGCGCAGCGGCGTCGCCCACATCACAGCTGGCGGCGAACACCGTGCCGCCGATGGCGGCCAGCTCGGCGCGGGTGTGTTCCAGCGCTTCGGCGCCACGCGCACAGATCGCAACCCGGGCACCCTCGCGGGCGAATCCTAGCGCGATGGCGCGCCCTATCCCTTTGCTGGCGCCGGTCACGATGACGCCCTTGCCTGCCAATCCCAAATCCATGCGTGTTCCCCTTAATTTTGCGGTGAGCGCTCGCGGCCCGTTGATTGATTTTGTCCGTTGCGCGGCGTACCAACCGCCGTGGCCTACCCCGCCGGCGCGACCGTTAGGATAGTTCCTTCTGCCCCTACCACCGTGACGACCGTGCCGATGGGCAAGTCTGGGCCGGTGATTTTCCAGCTGGAATCGTCCACCTGCAGCTTGCCAACGCCATCGATGATCGGCGCTACCAAGGTAAACCGGCGCCCCACGTAGGAGTGCCCGCGCCGATTGAGCGTGGGGTAGCCTTCGGCTTCGGGGTGATTTTTGCGGTAGGCCCGCCAGGCCACGACGCTGCTCAGCGACACCAGAGCGAACACCACCCACTGCACTTGCCAAGCCAATCCCGGCACCAGCAGCAGCAAGCCCCCCGTGACCGCCGCCCCCACCCCAAACCACACCAAAAAAGTGCCCGGGAGCAGCATTTCAGCGATCAGCAACCCCATGCTCAGCAGCACCCAATGCCACGGACCTAGGTTTTGCAGCAGGAGGTTCACGGCCGGTTTGAAATTTGCGGCGCGAAGGCCGCTTTCGCCAGTTCCGCAATGCCCCCCACCGAGCCCAGCAGCCCGGTAGTCTCCAAGGGCATAAAGATAATCTTCTGATTGGGCGCGGCGCCGATGGTTTTCAGCGCCTCCACGTATTTCTGCGCGATGAAATAATTCACCGCCTGCACGTTGCCGCGGGTGATGGCGTCCGAGACCATCGTGGTCGCTTTGGCTTCCGCCTCGGCCAAGCGCTCGCGGGCTTCGGCTTCGCGAAAGGCCGCCTCCCGCCGCCCTTCAGCCTCCAGCACCGCCGCCTGCTTCTCGCCCTCGGCTTTTAAAATGGCGGCCTGCCGCATCCCCTCGGCTTCCAGAATGGCCGCGCGCTTGGAACGCTCGGCGGTCATTTGCCGGGTCATCGAATCCACCATGTTTTGCGGCGGCGTGATGTCTTTGATTTCGATGCGGGTGACCTTTAAACCCCACGGGTGGGTGGCCTCGTCCACCACCGAGAGTAGCCGGGAGTTGATGACATCGCGTTTGGACAGGGATTCGTCGAGGTCCATCGAACCCAGCACCGTGCGGATATTCGTCATCGTGAGATTGAGCACCGCGTATTCGAGCCGGGTGACCTCGTAGGCCGCGCGCACGGCGTCTAGCACCTGAAAAAACACCACCCCATCGACCCGCACCACCGCGTTGTCGCGCGTGATGACTTCTTGCGAGGGCACTTCCAGCACCTGCTCCATCATGTTGACCCGGTGCCCGACCTTATCGATAAACGGCAGGATGATGCCCAGCCCGGGCCGGAGCGTCGTGCGATAACGACCGAAGCGCTCGATGGTCCATTCCCAACCCTGCGGCACCGCTTTCGCGCCCTTATAGAGCGTAATCGCCACCAACGCGACAAACCCCAACGTCAAAATGCCACTCAGTTCCATGCTCTACTCCTCGTTGCGCGGGGGTGCGCGAGCTTATTCTAGCGACCCCGGGGAAATGGGCGAGCGAAAGTTAAGCTTTCATCCCTGTCGTAAAATGTCGCACGAGGATCGCCTGTGCGGCGTCTGCCTGCTGCGCCAAATCCTGGGCCGCCGCCAGTTGGTTGCTGGCGCGCGCCAGATTGTGCTCACCGCGGGTCGCATAGCGCGCCGGTGACCAGCCGAAATAGCGCTCCTCCAAGGCATCTGCGGCGAACCGGGCGGCGAGTTCCAAGTAGATGCTTTGGGTCCCTGTAACCAGCCCCGTCCACTCGGCCGGGCCGAGCAAACCCACCGTCTGGCTGGCATAACC
Organism: Gammaproteobacteria bacterium; assembly: GCA_009692365.1. Lineage (GTDB taxonomy): Bacteria > Pseudomonadota > Gammaproteobacteria. Next base: position 48,073 of record SHZJ01000010.1, on the reverse strand, counting down.
TTCAATGGCGGCGGCAAAAAAGTCCAGCGCAAAGCGGGCTCGCGGCGCGTCTTCCGGGCCCGGATTGCACCACGAACGAAAAGCATCCCCCAACTCAGGCACCAAAGGGCCGTGGGCGAGGGTGTCGAGGTCGATCAGACACAGCCCCCGTCCGTCGGCGTCAAAAAGCAGGTTGGAAATCTTGGGATCACCGTGGACCAATCTGGCTGGCCCCGCCGGCCACGCCGGCAAATCTGCCAATTGGGTCGTGATGGCTAGCGCCAGCCGAACTACCTCGGGGTACAGCCGATGCCCCGGATGGGCCGCCAGCGCGCCCCGCAGCGCCGCCAAATGCCGCGCCGGGTCGTGCACGGGCGGCCGGAGATGCGGTAAAGGCGCGTGCCAATCAGCCAGCGCGGCGTGGAAACTCCCCAACAAAGCGCCCGCGGCGCGCGCCCCGGCGGCAGCGCTTAGCGCCGCCACGCTGTGCCCAGGCACTAGGCTCAGCACCCGCCACACGGCGCCCTCTAGTTGGAGCGCACGCGCGTTCTCCCGGGTGCGGATTAGCACCGGCGTGGTCAGGCCCTGGCGCGCCAGCTCGGCGGTCACTAGGTCCAGATTATGGTTGACCGCCGCATCGAAGATCGGATGCAAGCGCTGCAGCACATAGGCCGGGCCACCGGCGGTTTCCACCCGCAGCGTGGTGTTGATGAGACCACCCGTGAGCGGGCTTAGCGTCTGCCAAGGCAGATCATAGGCGGCGAGCGCACGCGCTGCGGCGGTGGCCAGTTCCGGGGAAATTAAACTCATGCCGGTGGTCTGCGCGCTCTGCATGGCAGGAACCCGATTGTACACTCGCTCACTCATCCATTAGGCCAGACTCAGGTGGGCAAATTTCGGAGCGCAAAAACGCTGCTCGCAGGCGCGCTGCTGTCGGGACTCAGCGCCTGCGCCAGCAACCTCGGGCGGCCGCTGTCCGCCGCGCTGGACCGCTCACAAGCGGCGTGTCTCGCCGCGTTCGACGCGGCCGACCGACGGGTCGCACGGGCCGGGGTGGGCGATGCCGACAGCGCCCGGGTGGCGGGCTTTCCCTATCTGCGGGTCGACCGGCTGCTCGCCAGTTTTGCGGCACACCCGCTGGACCCACAGCAGCGCAGCGCGTGGCTAGCGCGGTTGGCCGCGCTGGATGCCGATGGACGCCGGGTCGAGATGGCCGCGCTAGGCGCGCCTACCGTGGCCCTTGACGAGTGTCGTCGCCAACTGGTGGCGAGCCTTGCCACCAACGACTCGGCGTGGGCTGCGCTGTTGCGGGCCGCCACCGTCCCCGACGACTATCGGCCGCTGCAGCGGGTGCTGGGTCTATATCCCTTGGCGGCCCCGCTGGCGCGGCGCGGGATCGCCCGTCTGCAGAACACCGAGCAGCCCCAGCCACGCGTTGAGATCCCCCCCAATGGCCGAGTCTATGCCGCCCCCGCGTCGCCGCTCGAACCCCTCGACCTCACCCCTGCCCTGGCGAACGCCCGCCTCGACCCTTTGGGTTTTCCTGCACTCGCCGCGCCGGTGCTGGCCGCGCTGTTTGCCCAGCACGCGCCGGTGTGGGTGGTGGCGAGTGCGAGCGCGGATGACGTGATCGGCACCATCGTGCGCAGCACCGCCGACACCCCGGTGGTTGCCGCGCCGCCGAGCGTCTATCAATACACCTCGTACACGCGGTTCGAGGCGCGGGTGCTGTTGCAGTTGAACTACGTCGTTTGGTTCCCGGCCCGCCCGGCGGTTGGGATGCTCGATACGCTGGCGGGCAAGTTTGACGGCCTGATCTGGCGGGTGACCCTGGATACCGACGGCGCGCCACTGGCGTTCGATACCCTGCACAACTGCGGCTGCTACCACCTGTGGTTCCCCACGGCGCGCCTGCGCCTGCGGGCCGTGGACCCGGCCGACGGGGAAGCCCTGTGGGTGCCCTTTAGCCTTGTGCCCGCGCCGCGCATCGGGGTGCAGTTGGCCGCCGGCACGCATTTTGTGCGGGGGGTGGGGCCGGCGCCGGCGCACCCGGCAATACCGCTGCAGGTCCGGGATTACACGGCGTTACGCGCCTTACCCGCGCCGAGCGGGCAGCCGCGCAGCTTGTTTGCACCCGACGGCCTGCTGCCGGGCTCACAGCGCGCCGAGCGCTACCTGTTGTGGCCACTCGGCGTGCCCTCGGCGGGCGCCATGCGGCAGCGCGGACACCACGCGACCGCGTTCGTGGGCATTCGGCATTTCGATGAGGCCTACCTGCTGGCGCGATATTTCACGCGCGCCGCGCCGTTGCAAGGGCCTGCTGCGCGCTGAGCGCTGGCCGGTCGGCCCGATCTCAGCGCGTGCAGCGCCGCGCCAACTGCCCGGCCGCTTCAGGGGCCGACTTCGCGCGGCCCAGTCGCGCTCAGCGCCGCTTGCAGCTGGGCCACGGTGAGGTTTAAACGCGCGACTTCCGCGCGCAGCAGATCGCGTTCGCGGGTCACCCGGGCGGAATCGGCAAACGCATCAAAAGCGGAGTGCTCCGCCCGATCGGCCCGCGCCAGGGCGTCGCTGCGCTGGGCGCTTAGCGCTTCTTCGGCACGGCTTGCACCCACGGTGCGCCGCCAAAACTGGTTGAGCAGCGACCACGAGGGCCACGCGGTGTCGCGCAGTCCCTGCGTTTCGCGCAGCGCGGCGTAGGCCGGCAGCTGGAGGTGCGCGACGCTAGAGTCCTGCAGGAAACTGATCAACTCACGGTCGCCCGACCGCGTCACGTGCTCGGCAAACTGCTCGGCCATGGCAAAGACCGCGCGGGCTTCCCAGAAGCCTGATTCTGCCTCGTCGAAGTCGATATTCATCTGCCTGCACCGTTTAGAAGTTGAATAATGTCAGTCCCAAAGACTCGACGGTGGCCCGCTCTCCCGCATGCGTCACCACCCCGATGACCCCTGTTGCCGGTTGCAGCCAAGTGGCGGCAACCCGACGCAGATCGGCCAACGAAGTGCCCAGCACCTGCGCGCGGAAACGGCTGCGATGCGCCGCACTGCGTCCATGCCGTTCGCTGTAGAACCAATGTACGGCCGCGCCGGCCGGCGAGCGTGGTTTATCGAGTCGCTGAATCACCCCTAAAATGGCCTCTTCTAGCAGCTGGGGCGCTTGTTCATCGTGCAACCAGCCCAGCGCGCGATCGAAATCTGCCAGCGTCTCCGCGAGCCGCGGGTCACGGTAGGAATAAAACGCAAAGCTGGCCGTATCCCCATCAAAGCTTGCGCCCCCGCCATAAGCACCACCGCGTTCGCGTACCGTGGGGTGGAGAAAACCGTCCGACAGGTAACGTGCCAACACCGCCAGCGCCGGGGCGTCCGGCGCGCCCTCGGGCGCGGCCGCATAGACTTTTGCGCAAAAATTAACGTCACCGTTGGCAATCCAGGCGCTGCCGGGCGCCGCGGCAGGGGCGGGCAGGCACAACGGCGCAGCAACGCTCCGCACCCCCGGCAGACCGTGGGCAGCCAGCGCGGCGGCGGCGGCGTCAAGGCCGTCGGCCTCGCCGACCAACAGCACCCGGGCAGGCGCTGCGAGTAGTTTTTGTTTGAGTTCGGCAAAACTCGTCAACAAGGCGACGAGCGGTTCATCGGCTTCGCGCGCGGCGGTTTCGAGCTCTTGCAAGGCCAGAATCTGCGCCGGGCCACCCCACAGGTCAGCCAGCCAAGCGGCTGGATTGAGGCCCCGCATCGCCCCGTGCATCGCCAACTGGTGACCGCGGTCCGTGATGGACTGCTCCAGATCCGCCCGCGACTGGGTGAGCAATTCGCGCAGCCGTTGCGATTCATCGCAACGCACCTCGGCCAGAATTTCGCACACCGCCGCGACCAGCTCAGGGGTGCGGCGCTTAAGACCCTTCGCGGAAATCACCAACGCACCGGCACTCTGCGAGACGTCGGTGAGATGGCTGCGAATGGCGGCACTGGCCCCAAACTGGCCCACGAGCGCGCGCCGCGCTTGGGTTTCCAGATAAGTCTCACGGCCAGCGCCGAGGTCGGTGAGGTAGTCTGCAAATAGTGCGAGGGTGGCGATTTCCGTGGGCGTGAGCGCGGGCAAATCCACCACCAACTGCACCCGGACGATGCCGTTGGTGCCCCGTTCGTAGCAGTGCGTGGCCAAACCTGCCACTTCGCGCAAAGTCCCAACAATGGGCACTTCACCGGCCGGCACATCCGCCAAGGTGATCCGTGGCAAAGCATCCGGGTCCTCCGTGCGGCTTTGGCGCGCTGCCAAGGCGGCGCTCGCCGTCGTGATGTTGGCGCGTGCAGCCTCATCCAGCTGCGCCGCAAGCTGGGCCAACCGCAGGTGCTCGGCCGCGCGTTCGGCGTCGCGCTTGCCGGCATTGGGGGCCATGGTGACGCAGACCCGATGCGCGTTATCGAGCAGCAGACGGCGCACCAGCCCGCGAAAATAATCTGGCTGGGTGACCTGCACGCGCAGTTCTGCCAGCAACGCGTCGAGGTCCAGCAGCGCCGCCGGATCGGCGCGATACAGCGCGCCCGGGAGCACCCGGCTCATCAGTTGCAGACCATAGGGATAACCATCCCCGCCCACATCGCGTTGGGACATCTCAACCCGATCGAGCACCGCTTCTAGCACCGCGCCTTGCGCGCCCTCCGCGGCCAATTTTTCCAACACGGCAAAAATTCCCTGCTCGATTGCCGCCAGATGCATGGCGTCGCTACCCTCAACGCCACAATAAAACGCCAACTGTCGCCCCGAGTCGTCGACCCCGCACAGCTCCGAGGGGGCGCGTGCAAGGGCGGTGGTTTCTAAAAAATGGCGCAGCGGGGATGCGCTGTGGTCCAGCAACACGCTGGAGAGCACATGCGCTTCCAACGAGGCCCGGGGGTCCGCGCCTTCGCCCAGCAGCCAGCCCCAAACCAAATGGGTGGCGTGCTCGGTGTCGTCGTCATCGCCGATGGCATAATCCGCCACCAAGGTGCGCGGCGCGCTTAAAGTCGGCTGCAGCGCGCTCACCAAAGGTGCCGCACCACCCGTCGCGCTGCCGGCGTAGCGATCGAGCGCCAGCGCTGCGAAGCGCGTCTGATGTTCACGCGGGTCAAAACAACCGTAGGTCAAAAAGACCGCTAGTGCCGGATGGTAGTGGCGCGCATGAAAAGCCCGGAGCGCCGGGTGCGTGAGGTCTGGAATCTCCGCCGGATCGCCACCGCTATTAAACCGATAGGACGTGTTTGGAAACAGCGTCGCCTGCAGGTGATGCCACAACTGGGACACCGGCGAGCTCATCGCGCCTTTCATTTCGTTGAACACCACGCCCTTGTAGACCAAATCGGAAGCGGGGTCCTGCGGGTCGGAAAATTCCACCCGGCAGCCTTCTTGCGCGAAATCCAAAGGGTCTAGCAAAGGAAAAAACACCGCATCCAGATAGACGTTCAGGAGGTTGTCGAAATCCTTCCGATTGCGGGTCGCGAAAGGGTAAGCCGTACTGTCACTGCTGGTGAAGGCGTTCATAAAAGTATTCAGCGAACGTCGCAGCATCATAAAAAAGGGGTCGCGCACGGGGTAACGCTGGCTGCCGCACAGCGTGGTGTGTTCCAAAATGTGGGCAACCCCGGTGGAGTCTTCGGGAATCGTGGGAAAGGCCACCATGAAAGCGTTGTTGTCGTCGTCGCAAGCCAAATGGTAGTGCCGAGCGCCGGTGGCCGGGTGGAGATAGGCCTGGAACTCGAGGTTTAGCGTGGGGATCCGGCGCGTTTCCAACAGTTCGAAAGAAGATCCAGTCATGTTTCTACAGTCCTTTTTAACGCGGACTCTGCCGCGAGTCGGTCGATAGCTGCCGGCAATTGGGTCAGCGTCGTAATTTCGGCGTGTGCCGGACGGTACTCGGTTGGCCACGCGCGCGCCCGGCGATTCACCCAGACCGACGCCAACTTGGCGCGATGGGCACCCTCGATGTCGTGCAGCGGCTCATCCCCGACATGCACAACGCTCTCAGCGGCCACCCCGGCACGCCGCCACAGGGCCTCGAACATGCGCGGATCGGGTTTGCTGGTGCCGGTCTCGGCGGGGGACAGGGCGAACTCGAAATAATGGGCCACGCCCGCGCGCACCAAGTCCGTGTTGCCGTTCGTCAGCGCCGCCAGTCGATAGCGCGTGGCCAGCGCGCGCAGCACGGCGTCCACTTCGGGGAATAAAACAACTTGGCTGCGCGCCGCCACAAAAACCGCGAGGCCCAGCGGCGCCAAACCTTCCGGATAGCCAAAGCGCACGCACAGTTCGCGCAGCGCGTGCAGGCGCAACTGCGTGAAATCGTGCGCCAGCGCTGGTTGTTCGCGGGCCAAATCCCGGCGCCGTGCTTGGAGTTCCGGGATGCCCAGTTCTGCCGTCACCCGTGGCAGCTGCTCCTGCAGCCAGGCGTATTGCAATTCCTCAGCCCGCCAGAGCACGGGCCCGGCGTCCCACAGGGTGTCATCGAGGTCGAACGAAATTAGCGCCAGCACGATTTTCTCTAAATTGGGATTGCAGCGGGGCAATTCAAGGCTGTTGGGGGTGAGGCGCGAAGCGCTAAACTCCAAGGCCTTGAGCTGCTGGAGCGCCATCATGCCCTCATTTGACGTGGTCTCGGAAGTTGATGCCCACGAACTTGCCAACGCGGTCGATCAAACTACGCGGGAAATCGGCAATCGGTTCGATTTAAAAGGGACGGGTGCGCGTGTCGAGCAGGACAAATACGTCCTCACCCTCAGCGCGGAAGCCGATTTTCAGGTCCAACAGGTGCTCGAAATCCTGCGCCTGCGCATGGCCAAGCGGGGCATCGATGTCACCAGCCTCGATATTGGTGAGGTCAGCCGCAACTTGAGTGAAGCCCGGCAAAAGGTCACCGTGCGCAATGGCCTCGACGCGGAATACGCGCGCAAGGTCGTCAAGGCGATCAAGGAAACTCAAATTAAGGTGCAGGTGCAAATTCAGGATGAGCAAGTGCGCATTACGGGCAAAAAACGCGACGACCTACAGGACGTCATGGCCGCGCTGCGTGGCAGCGCCTTGGGCGTGCCCCTGCAGTTCACTAATTTTCGCGACTAAGGCCGCGCCGACATGGTGTCCGAACAAACCTTTGACTGTCCTTACTGCGGCGAACCCGTGAGCTGCGTGATTGATGGCTCGGCGGGTGCCCAACGCTACGTAGAGGACTGCGAAGTGTGCTGCCAGCCGATCGAAATCAGCTGCGATTTTGACCTCGATGGAGAACTCGAACGCTTTCAAGCCCGCCGGTCGGACGACTGAGCGCCTGATGCACGAGGCGCTGGCGCTATTGCTGGCCGCCGGTGGCCTCGCGGGGCTGTGGACCTGGAGTACTGCCGGACGGGAATGCGCGCTGCGCGGCGTCGAGAAACTCTGCCGCGAGTTAGCCCTGCAGCGGCTGGATGAGAGCGTGGCCCTGCACCGGCTAGCGCTGCGGTGGGGGCATGGCCGGCTGGTCGTCCTACGCGTGTATCGGTTTGAGTTCAGTCGCGATGGCGCGCAGCGCCACACGGGTGAGGTCGCGCTGACCAACGGCGCGCTGGCGTGGGCCCGGGTGCATCATCCGGAGGGCGCTATTTATCTGGATTTACGGCCCGCTGGCTGAGCGGACTTAGGCCTAATCGAGGCCGTGGGCGAGGTCGTCGATCAGCGCCTGGGTATGGGCCCGCGCGGCGGCCTGGACGGCCAGATCGCGTTCGCGCAGGCGCGCCCGATGCGCCGCGGCGCAGTACACCTCACGCGCGCCGGTCTGCGCTGCGCGCAAGGCTTCCTGTTCTAGCAGCCAGTGTTCAATTTCCCGCTCGGCGTCGTCCCGCAGATCGGGCACCAGGGAAAGTCGGGCCGGGGCCGCAGTGGGGGCGCGGCGCTCCTTAGTGGGGTCCTGGGGGGCGGGGTCGGCGACGCGGAGGGCGGCGTCGGCGGGGATGATTTCCAAATCGAGTGGCGCCACCGGCGCGGCCAGCAGACCGTAGCGCTGCAAACCGCCGCGTAAATAGTAGACATCGAAGCCCCGCTCGGCCAATAAAAAAGCGCCCACGGCACTGCGCACGCCGTTACGGCAATACACCACAAACCGGCGGTCGTGCGGCTGCCCAAGCGCAAATTGTCGCAGCCCGGCTAGCGGCTCTCGCACCGCTGTGGCGCGGGCGTCTATCGCCGGTGCGTGTTCCTCGCACACGCCGAGCCAACAGGCACCGCCGCTGACCACGAGCTTGTCGGCTTGGTCGTAGTTGAGGGGCCGGACCAGCGGGCGCAGCAGCGATTCGAGAAAAGCCTGCTTCGGCAACCGCAGCAGCGTGCCGGCTGTGAGCATGCGCACCGAGGCGTTACGTGGCCGATTGGCCACTAGCCCCTCTTCGCCAAAAGTCTCTCCCGGCCCCAATTCTGCCACGCGACGCCCCACGCCTTGCGGTTCATCGCTGCGCGCCACTTCGCACTGACCGCTGACAATAACGTAATAGTGCTCGCCGGGTTCCCCCTGACGCAGCACCCAATCACCGGCCCGAAAACAAGTCTGTTCAAACGCGACCAGCAGGCGTTGCAGGTGGGCGGACGGCAGCTTGGCCAACTGAGTGGTGCGTACACGGCCGCGCAACCACGTCTTTAGCGACTCCACGCTCGGCGCGCTCGGGGCGGTGACTAGCGGTTGGCTAGCGATTTCTGCAGTGCTCATAGCGGGCCTCTCCCCTCGTAGGAGTGAACGAGCAACGTTGCTGACGCGCAGCGTCGGTTAGCCGTCGTAGCGGCTGGTGCGGGTTTTTGCCCCCCTCGCATGTCGCAAGATGTGAACTCGCTCACGCAGTTGCCGCCCGAGACCCGCGCCAAGCGCCGCCGGGAGGTTCTTGTTTCGGGGCGACAAGGTAGAATCGCCCGCATCGGTTAACGTGCTGAATGGGTGTTGGTGTGCGAAAAGAGAGTTCCGTATCCATCGAGCGACGCCTGCGGGCGTTCGAGGTTGAACATCGCGATCTGGACGAAATCGTGGCGCGCTTGAGCCTGCAACCCGATCTCGACGAACTGCTGCTAAAACGCCTCAAGCGCCGCAAGCTCTTGCTGAAAGATCAGATTGCCCTGCTGCGCAGTTCGCTGATTCCTAATTTAGACGCCTGATGCCAGCCCGCGCTTGGTTGGCCCGGCAACTCGTCGCTAAAAAACCTCGCCAGCAGGCGCCGCGCCTTGGGTCGCAGGCTTAGAAAGCGGAAACCGAGCAGGCAGCGTGGCTCCTCGGCGTGCGGCGTGCGATACAGCAACTGCACCCCCACCGAGAGGACCTGCGGCTCTGCGCTCGAACTTAAGATAAAGCTGGCCTGCAGCACCGGCCTGTTCTCATCGTTCAGGCGTCCGGCCAACGGATGGATCGCCTGCGCGGTGGCCGGGTTGCAGCGGATTTGAAAACCTTCGGACGTCGCATTTTGCACCCAAGCCGCTGCTTGCTGACCGCCGCTGTTGCGAAAAGTCACCGGCAGACTGAGTTCGTGGCGCATTGCTCTGCGTTGGTCGTTCGCCGTGCAGGCCCGTGACTCCCAAGGGCTTGCCGCGGGCGAGCGCCGCACTGCGGCGCGTTGGGCTTGCTGCCAACTGGAGATTTCAACCATCACCGGGCACCTCCCTCATAACCGTTGTGTTAGGCCTCTACCCTAAAAGGGCCGGAGCCAGCAAACCGTGCGCTGGTTCTCAGTTCCAAGCACCCAAGCCCGGCCCTCACCAGCGTTTACCTGCGGTGAGCGCGCAGGCGGCCGCACGGGGGCCGCCTGGGCATGGGTAGGCTGGCTCGTCCCAGTGTCATACAATTTGGCCTCAATTTTTCCAGTGGGTTCATTCATGTCCAAGCAACGTTTTTCCGGCACCGACACCTATGTCGCCACCGACGACCTCATGATGGCGGTCAATGCGGCGATCACGCTGGAGCGCCCACTGCTGGTCAAGGGCGAGCCGGGCACCGGCAAAACCATGCTGGCCGAGGAAATTGCCAACTCTCTGGGCCGACCGCTCATCCCCTGGCACATCAAGTCCACCACCAAGGCGGCGCGCGGCCTGTACGAGTACGACGCCGTCGCGCGCTTGCGCGATTCCCAACTGGGCGACGACAAGGTCAAGGACATCCGGAACTACATTCTCAAAGGCAAACTCTGGGAAGCCTTTGAAGCCGACAGCCAGCCGGTACTGCTCATCGACGAAATCGACAAAGCCGATATCGAATTTCCGAACGACCTCCTGCAGGAACTCGACCGCATGGAGTTCTACGTTTACGAGACTCAGGAAACCATCCAGGCCCGCCAGCGTCCCATCATCATCATTACCAGTAACAACGAGAAAGAGCTCCCCGACGCCTTTCTGCGCCGTTGCTTCTTCCATTACATCCGTTTCCCCGAAGCGGACACCATGGAAACCATCGTCAAAGTGCATTTCCCGGACATCAAAAAACGCCTGTTGGCCGAGGCCATGCAGTGCTTTTTCGAACTGCGCGAGCTGCCGGGGCTGAAGAAAAAACCGTCGACCTCCGAACTGCTGGATTGGATCAAACTCTTGGTGGCCGAAGACATCCCACCCGAGGCCCTGCGCGAAAAAGACTCCCGCAAAGCTATCCCCAAGCTCTACGGGGCGTTGCTCAAAAACGAGCAAGACATGCATTTATTCGAGCGCTTGGTGTTCCTGTCGCGGCGCCCCGGTGCTAACTGATCTTTTCTATCGGCTACGCAAGGTGCAGATCCCGGTCTCGCTGACCGAATATCTGACCCTCCTGCGCGGCCTGGAAGCGCACCTCGCGGCGTTTAGCGTGGAAGAATTCTATTTCCTCGCCCGTTGTACCTTGGTGAAAGACGAGCGCTTCTTCGACCGTTTTGACCAAGTCTTTGGGGACTACATCAGCGGCAAGCAGACGGTGTTTGAAGAAATTCTGGGTGAGTTCCCCTTGGACTGGCTGCGCAAGCAGCAGGAACTCAACCTCACCGAGGAAGAAAAACAGAAAATTGAAAGTCTCGGGGGCTGGGAAAAGCTCATGGAGACCCTCAAAAAACGCCTAGAAGAGCAGAAAGGCGAGCACCACGGGGGCAACAAATGGATCGGCACCGGCGGTACTTCGCCGTTCGGCTCCAACGGCTACAACCCAGAAGGCGTGCGCATTGGAGAATCCAAAGGTCGCCAAGGCCGGGCCGTCAAAGTGTGGGATAAGCGTGAATACCGCAATCTCGACGACCAAGTAGAACTTGGCACCCGCAATATCAAGGTGGCGTTGCGCAAACTACGGCAGTTCGCGCGCGAAGGCGCCGAAGAAGAACTCGATATCGACGACACTATCCGCTGTACGGCACGCCGAGCGGGGATGCTGGACATCAAAATGGTGGCGGAACGGCGCAACGCCACCAAGCTGCTGCTGTTTCTGGACGTGGGCGGCTCCATGGACCCGCACGTTAAAGTTTGCGCGGAATTGTTCTCGGCCACCCGCACCGAGTTCAAACACTTAGAGCATTTCTACTTTCATAATTTTGTGTACGAAACCGTCTGGCGCGACAACCTCATGCGCGCCAATCTGCGTTTTCCCACCACGCAGTTAATGAACAAATACAGCCCGGACCACAAGGTGGTTTTCGTGGGCGATGCGACCATGAGCCCTTATGAGGTGATGGCGGTGGGCGGTAGCATCGAGCACTGGAACGAAGAAACGGGTGCGACGTGGATGGCACGGCTGCTCGCCCTGTATCCGCACGCGGTGTGGCTCAACCCACAACCGGAGGAGCACTGGGGTTATATCCCCTCGATCGGTGTGATCAAGACCCTCCTCTCCGAGCGCATGTTTCCGCTGACCATCGATGGCCTGAGTCGCGCGATGAAGGCGCTTAAGAAATCTCGCTGAGCACCCGTCCCGGCCTGCTCGCCGCACTTGGGGCGCTGGCGCTAGGCCTATCCTCCGCCGGCGCACTGGCGGCCATCACGGCGAGCGAACTGGCGGTCATCGTCAACGACGACGACCCGCAGAGCCTGGCGATAGGCGAGTACTACCGGGTGTAGAGGGGAATTCCTGCCGCCAATATCGTGCACGTCGCGCTGGGCGTGCCCCAGCCGGCGCTTACCCCAGCTGTGTTCGAGATCGCCTTCATCAAGGCGCGGATGCACACCACGCAGGGCATCGAAGGCTATGCGCTCGCCTGGCGCTACCCTTACCGGGTTGGCTGCCAGTCCGTCACCACCGCCTTCGCGTTGGGCTACAACCCTCGCTATTGTGCGGACGGGTGTCAGCCCACGGCGCCCAACCCCTACTATGCCGCTGGCGCGGGCAAGCCCCAGCGCGATTTCCAACTCTATCCCAGCATGATGCTGGCGGCGGAAAGCCTTGCGAACGCGCGCGCGCTGATCGACCGCGGCGTGCGCAGCGACGGGCTGGCGCCGCGCGGACGGGCGTATTTGGTGATCACGCAGGAGGCCGCGCGCAACACCCGCGCGCCGCTGTCCCCGGCCGTACAAACGGCACTGGGGCAGCGCATCCCGGTGAGCATCGAGCGCAGCGCCGGCATTCGCGACCGCCACGATGTGCTGTTCTATTTTACCGGCACCCTCCAAGTGCCCTATTTGGAGACCCTAGGCTTCCTACCCGGGGCGATCGCCGACCATCTCACCGCGTGTGGCGGCGACTTCCGCGCCAGCGACCAAATGAGCGCCCTGCGCTGGCTGGAAGCGGGGGCCACGGCGAGCTACGGCACGGTGCTAGAACCGTGCAATTTCCCGCAGAAATTTCCCTCTCCCGGCCTCCTGATGGCGGCTTATCTTGCGGGCGATACCGCGCTGGAGGCCTATTGGAAAAGCGTCGCGTGGCCCGGCCAAGGGGTGTTCGTCGGTGAAGCCTTGGCGCGCCCTTACGGCCCACCACCCGTCCCCCTCGAGCCGCGCTAAAGCGGGCAGCGCGAACTGCATCACAGAAAAAGTTTTTAGAGGGTTCAGCGCCTGTCAGGACCGCCGCTATCACCTCCAGCGTCGACCACTTTAAGGTGGCGCAAGCGCCGGGCTGGTAGGTCCCGAGCACCCGCAAACGGCCCTTGGAGGAGTCCTCAATGAAAACTCTGAACTCGTTTGACGCGCGCATCGCACGCTTTGCAGGGTTCCACGACCTGAATGGCCAATTCGTGGCTTTTAGCACCTCTGATGAGGTCTTCGAACGCGCCCGCAAGCTGGGCGCGCGGGTGCTGCTGCGTCTCGAGATAGCGCCCAATCAGCAGCTCAAAGGGCTGTTCTACACGAGCGACACTAGCCTGACCGGTTGAGGCCCCAGACCTAATCCCCGGACGCACCAACGGCGCGCTGTGCCCAGCGACCCTTCACGCCGATTTTCCAGCCACCGTCCACGCACGCCAGACGGACTACTGGCCAGCGCGCCTTGGGTCGACCAGCCGCCGGGCCAGATAATCGCCCGCCGACGCGCGCACCGCCCCTCACTACCCTCCTGAGCATCCCCCGCATTCTCGCCCCAGCGCCGCGCGCAGCGAGGGTTTGCGCCCGGGCTTTCGCGGCGCGGCGGGTGCGGTTGCGCGGCCCCGACGCGTGCTCTAGGCTTGCGCCTCACTCTGCTGGATGGGCCCCGCCGCGGCCCCAGTTTGCCATGCCAACACCCAAGCCCCTTGCGCCCGTCTACAATCGCTTGCCCGTCTCACGGCGCGTACTGGCCGACTTAGACACCCCGCTGAGCGTTTATCTCAAATTGGCGGCCGGGCCGTTCAGCTACCTGTTGGAGTCCGTGCAGGGCGGCGAAAAATGGGGCCGTTATTCCATCATCGGCCTACCCGCACGGCGCATCCTCAGCGTGCGCGGCAGCCACGTCAGCATCATCCAAGATGGGATCACCATCGAGCGTCTGGACAGCCCAGACCCGCTAGAATTCGTGCGCCAATATCACGCGCGAGTGCTCGCGCCCCCGCTGGCGGTGTCGCGTTTTGCCGGTGGGCTGGTGGGTTATTTTGGCTACGACACGGTGCGTTATGTAGAGCCACGCCTAGCTGCGAGCACCCCGCCCGACACCCTCAACACCCCTGACATCCTGCTGATGCTCTCGGATGAATTTGTGGTCTTCGACAACCTCCGGGGTGAAATGGAACTCGTGGTCTGCAGCGATCCGGCGCGGACCGGCGCGCGCGCCCGCGCCGAAGCCCGCCTCGACGAACTCCTAGCCCGCCTGGCCCAACCGCTTAAACCCGCCCCGCAGACACCCCCCGGGCCGGTGCCGAGCGAAGAAGATTTTACCTCTGAGTTCGGCCAAGAGGCTTTTAAAGCGGCGGTCGAGCGCATCAAACAATACATTGTGGCGGGGGATGTCATGCAGGTCGTGCCTTCGCAGCGGATGTCGGTGCCGCTGCGCGCGGCCCCGATCGACGTCTACCGCGCCTTACGCCACACCAATCCTTCGCCCTATCTGTTTTTTATGGATTTGGCCGATTTTCAGATTGTCGGCTCCTCGCCCGAAATCTTGGTGCGACTGGACGGTGAGATTGTCACCACCCGTCCGCTCGCCGGCACCCGCCGACGGGGCGCCACGCCGGCCGAAGATCTGGCGCTGGAAACCGAATTACTGGCGGACCCCAAAGAAATCGCCGAGCACCTGATGCTCATCGACCTTGGCCGCAACGATATTGGCCGGGTAGCGGAAATCGGCTCGGTGCGCGTGACCGAAAAAATGATCATCGAGCGCTACTCGCACGTGATGCATATTTCCTCCAACGTGGAGGGCAAAATTCGCGCCGGCTGCGACGCCATCGATGTGCTGCGCGCCACGCTGCCGGTTGGCACCCTGTCCGGTGCACCCAAAATTCGCGCGATGGAAATCATCGATGAACTCGAACCCACGAAGCGCGGCATCTACGGTGGCGCCGTGGGCTATCTCTCGTGGAACGGCAATATGGACACCGCGATCGCCATTCGCACCGCGGTGATCCAAAACGGACGCCTGTCCATTCAGGCGGGTTGCGGGGTGGTAGCCGATTCCATTCCACAGCTGGAATGGGAAGAAACGCTCAACAAAGGTCGGGCCATGTTCCGCGCGGTCGAAATGGCCGAGCGCGGGCTAAGCTGGGCCACCGAGCACCCCAGTTAGGCGGTCGCCGTAACCCGCCTCACCGCCTCACCGCTCTGACCCGCCCCCGGATTCCCCGCCGCGACAGTTCCGTATAGTGTCTCGGCGACGTTTTCAATTCTGCAATCCAACGGCTGGCAGCGGAGTCACCCATGCACGAAACACGTTTGTTCTACACCCCGGTTTGGCGCGACGAATTAGCCCTCCCAGAGGCCAACTGGCCGCAACGTCGTGAACTCATGCTCACGCGCATTGCAGCGCTTGCCACCGAGGGCTTGGGGGTCCAGAGAACCAATTTCGGTGGTTGGCAAAGCCCGGACGACCTCTACCGCTACCCCGAATTTCAATGGCTCATCGGCCGCGTCATGGCCTTAGGCAACGAGATTGCCTCGGCGTTTTCCGTCAAAAAGCGCTTCGATGACGGCATCCTGTGGGCCAACGTCAATCGACGCGGGGATTTCAACGCCCTCCACACCCACCCGGACGCGGTGCTCTCGGGGGTGGTGTATCTCAAGGTCGAGCAGCGTGAACAGGGCGTCATTCAGTTCTTCGACGCCCGCGAAGGCAGCCCCACCGCGCAGTGGCGCTGTTATATGGACCTGAAAGACGGCACGCCGCTGACAGATTTCATCCACGAGGTGGAACCCCGCGAAGGCAGCATTCTGTTTTTTCCGGGCTGGCTCAAACATTGGGTCACGCCCAATACGACCGACAGCGAGCGAGTCTCGGTGTCGTTTAATATCCGGCTAAGCTAAGCCCGCCGCCGGCCGGGCGCGAGCGCCGTCGACCACACTTTGAGGCCGACGGCGGGGCCGGAACACGCGCCCGCCACCCCCCGTCGGCGGGGGCCGCGAGCGCCGGCCCGCCAAGCTGCGAGCCTACAAGAACACATCCCCCCCGTTGGGGCTGAGACACTGGCCTTGGTAGTGCCGCGCCTCCTCCGAGGCGAGAAAAACATAGCTCGGCACGATGTCTTCTACCTCGGCGAGACGGCCTAACGGAATGGCCAAACGGATGGCCTCCAGCACTGCGGGTGACACGTCGTCCAGCATGGGCGTACGGGTGGCACCCGGGGCCACGCAGTTGATGGTGATATCGCGCGCACCAATTTCCAGCGCGATGGTGCGGGTAAAGGACAAGATGGCGCCTTTGGCCGCCGTATAAGCGCTAAAGCCCGGCGCACCCTTGTGGGCCAACTGCGAGGCGGTGTTGATGATGCGGCCGTGGCCCCGGGCATACATCTGCGGCAGCACCTCGCGGGTCATCAGAAAAGTGCCGCGCAGGTGCACGGCGATCACCCGGTCCCACCGCGCCGCTTCGAGTTCATGCACCAGCCCAGCGAGCGCTATGCCCGCGTTGTTGACCAGAATATCCAGCCGGCCAAACGCCGCGACGCCCGCCGCCACCAGCGCACGCGCCTCGTCCTCCACGCTCACATCTGCCTGCACCAGCAGCGCCTGCCGGCCCAGCGCGCGCACCCCGACGGCCACCTGCGTGGCGGCCGTCAACTCCGCCGCACTGGGGTAATTGATCACCACATCCGCACCCTGTGCAGCGAAAGCCAGCGCCACCCCCCGCCCGATGCCCGAACTGCTGCCGGTGATGAGCGCGATGCGTTGTTGGAGTTTCATGCGACGCCACCTTAGGAGAGGAATGGCAGGGAGTCTACCGCCGCGGGTCGTCACGCGGCCCGCCGGGCGCCCGCCGGACTTTGGGGCTAATCTGGCAGGGTCTGGCGGGTCGCAGGCGTGCCGCGGGTGCGGGGGTGCGCGCACGGCAGCGCGTCCCATCTGGGGCGCCAGAGCGCCTGGAATCTCACAAAAAAATAAACCACCACCACGGGGAAACAACATGTCACTGACCATCGAGAAGAACCTCCAGGTTGCGATGCGCGACGGCGTCTTATTGGCGAGCGATGTGTATCGGCCGGTGGGCGATGGCCGCTATCCGGCGGTGATGCTGCGCTTGCCCTACAACAAAGAGCAGCCGGTGCTGTTGTTTCTCTCCGGCGACATCCTGCGCGTGGCACAGGCGGGCTACGCGGTGGTGGTGCAGGACTGCCGGGGAACCTGGGCTTCGGAGGGCGAATTCAGCCCTTATTTTCAGGAGGCGGAAGACGGCGCGGACGCCATCGCGTGGGCCGCCGCGCAGCCCTGGTGTACGGGTGTGGTGGGCATGATGGGGGCCTCTTACTACGGCGCCACGCAGTGGCTCGCGGCCAGCCTCGCCCCGCCCGCGCTCAAGGCCATCGCGCCTTTTATCACCACCGACCAGTACTACGAGAAGTGGACCTATCAAGGGGGCGCGTTCCAGCTGGGTTTCATGTTGCAGTGGGCGAGCGTGACTTTCGGCGTGGCCGAAGCCGTGCGGCGACTCACCCGGGGGGAGGCGGCGGGCACCCTGGTGGGGGCCGCACTGGCCGCCGCCGACCGCGTGGCGATCAACTACTCGCACCTGCCGTTGTGCGACCTGCCGGAAGTGGCTGCGCTCACCCCCTATGTCGCAGATTGGCTGGCCCATCCGGATTACGACGACTACTGGCGCGCCGCAGCGCCGTGCGAGCATTACGACAAAATCACCGTGCCGGCGCTAAATTTTGGCGGCTGGTATGACCTTTTCCTCGGCGGCACGTTGGCCAATTACACGGCGATGCAAGCGCGCACGACGCAAAAACTCATCATCGGGCCGTGGGTCCATGGCTATAACGGTGGGGTGTATGCCGAGCGTAACTTTGGCCTGCTGGCGCACGACGGTGTGGCCGATGTGACCGCCGCCCAAATTCGCTGGTTTGACCACTTTCTGAAGGGCATCGCCAACGGCGTACCGCAAGAACCGCCGGTCAAAATCTTTGTGATGGGGCCGGATGTGTGGCGCGAAGAAGCGGCCTGGCCGTTGCCCGATACGCAGTGGCAGGCGTGGTATCTGCACAGTGGCGGTTGCGCGGGGAGTCAATCCGCCGACGGCGAGTTGTCGACCACCGCGCCGGGCGCCGAGCCGGCCGACACCTACCTCTACGACCCCCGCAATCCGGTGCCTACCGTCGGCGGCGCGACCTTCCTGCCGGGGCTGTTCGTAGCCGCCAACGCGGGCCCGCGCGACCAACGCGCTGTGGAGGAACGCGCCGATGTGCTGTGCTACACCAGTGCGGTGCTCGCGGCCGATCTGGAGGTCACCGGCCCGGTACGGCTGGTGCTGTATGTGACTTCATCCGCGCTCGATACCGACTTCACCGGCAAACTGGTGGACGTCCACCCGGACGGACGCGCCATCATTCTCACCGACGGCATTCTACGGGCGCGTTATCGCGAGGGCTGCAGCACCCCAAAGCTGCTGGTGCCCGGCGAAGTTTATTGCATCGAAATCGACCTCGTGGCGACATCCAACGTGTTTCGTGCCGGCCATCGGATGCGGCTGGAGGTCGCCAGCTCAAATTTTCCGCGCTTTGACCGCAACACCAATACCGGCGGGGTGATCGCGCGCGAAACCGAGGCCGACTTTAAGCTCGCCACCAACAGCGTGCTGCACAGCGCGCAGCAGGCGTCGCATCTGGTATTGCCGGTGATTGCGCGCGGCTAGGCACTGACGGGCGAGTCCTCGGCCACCAGCGTCGCAGCGGGCGTTGCCGGTGAGGGCGCGCGGCGCGGCCGCTGGATTTTTAGTCGGCACCCCAGCGTGCGTCGACCACCCGGTGGGCTGCGCTCAGCCACCTGCCGGCGCTGCGGGGTTAAACGCCGCCGCGGCAAACACGCCGGCCGAGCGTGCGAACGCCTCGGCGGTGGCGGCCTGCGGGCTCATGGCAAGCGCGCCGATGCCCGCGGCGTAGTCGGCGCGCGCCTGCGCGTGGCATTGCTCGGCCGAGCCAAACAGAAAAATACGCGACACCATGTCGTCGCTAATGGCCGCCGTCACCCGCGCGCGGTCGCGCCCCGCGTAGCCGGCGCGAATTTCCGCCACCGCCGCGGCGTAACCCAGCTGCAACATGACCTCCTGATAGGCGGGTGCTGACGCATAGAACGCGAAATAACGGCGAAAAAATTCGCGGGCGGCGGCGTTTTCAGCGGCGTTGGACGTCACGATATACGCTCGGCGCTTAACGATTTCGAGGTCTTCCACGCGCCGCCCCCCGCGCCGTGCGCCGACGTCGAGTTGCTCCATGGCAAACGCCAGTCGGTCCGGGGGCGTGAAGTCGTTGAGCACCACGCCGTCGGCCAGTTCGCCCGCCAGCTGCAGCATGCGGGGGCCCATCGCGCCCACATGCAGCGGCACCGCCGGCTGGGGTAGCGTCTGTAAACGAAAGCCGTGGCTGCGCAGGCACGCACCGGCAAAAGCGGTCTTCTCCCCGGCAAAAATTTGGCGCAGCAGCTGCACATATTCCCGCACGTGGGTCAGCGGACGCTGGAACGGCACGCCGTACCAGCGCTCCACCATATTGCCGGTCGAGGAGCCCAACCCCAACACGAAGCGCCCCGGGGCGTGGTGGGCGATAACGCTCACGCTGGTCGCCAGAATGGGCGCCGGACGGTTGAACACCGGCACCACGCCGGTACAAATGCGCACCCGCCGGGTCGAGACCGCCAGCGTGGCGGCCAGCGCAATAGGATCTTGCATACCCTCCGCATCCGGCAGCCAGACATCATCAAAACCGACCTGCTCCGCCCAGCGCCCGCGCGCGAAGTCGGCGTCCAGGCCGGGGGCGGGCCACAACATGAGGCCGATGCGTTTGCGGGGCACCATTCGAGGGATTCCTTATGAGTTTCTGCCAGCGCAAGATGAGGCCGGAATGGGTGCGCTAGCCCAAGCCAAAATGCCCGCCGTTCCCCCGCAGGGACACCGACTGGCCGCCCTGCCACAGCCGAGGACACGCCCCCGATGAACACCGACTTACACGCGGCTATTGCCCGCACCACGCAAACGTTTGGCACCGAGCCGGCCCGCGCCCGCGTAACGTTTCGCAGCGACTCGGCCCTCCAGGAGGGGTTTCACTCCGCCGTGAGTGTGCGCCACCACAGCCTCACCGTGGACGAGCCGAGCGGCATCGGCGGCAGCGATCGGGGCCCGACACCCGTCGAACTGGTGCTGGCGGCGTTGGGCACCTGTCAGGAAATTACCTACCGCGCGTTCGCCACGGCGCTGGCGATCCCCTTAGCGGGGGTTGCGGCGAGCGTGGAAGGCGATATCGATTTTCGCGGATTCTTCGCGCTGGATGACACCGTGCGGCCGGGTTTCGGCGCCCTCCGGGTGAATATCACCCTGACCTCTAGCGCCTCACCCACCGACCTCGCCCGGCTCACGGCGGCGGTGAACGCGCATTGTCCCGTACTCGATATGCTCAGCCAGCCCGTACCAACGACCCTCACTACCCGGGTGGTGCCGGCGTAGACACCCGCCCTGCTGCGCCGCCCGAGCCTCGGCTCAATCGCCGGCGCTGCGCCGAGTCGGGGGGCGTTCCAACCCACGGGACTGGAGATATTCGTCGTAGGTGCCGCGAAAATCGACGATGTCGGCGGCGGTGATTTCTAATACCCGCGTGGCCAAGGAGGAGACGAACTCGCGGTCATGACTGACAAAAATCAGCGTGCCTTCGTAGTTATCCAGCGCCAGATTCAGCGACTCGATGGATTCCATATCCAAATGGTTGGTGGGTTCGTCCAGCAGCATGATGTTGGGCCGCTGCAAAATCTGCTTGCCGAACAGCATGCGGGCCTCCTCGCCGCCCGAAATGACCTGCACCGATTTTTGGCTGTCCTCCTTGGAGAACAGCAGCTGTCCCAACACCGCGCGGATCGCCTGCTCGTCGTGGTGCTTCTGCCGCCACTGGTTCATCCAGTCAAACAGCGTCATATCGGTGGCGAAATCGTGGGTGCGGTTCTGGGGCACATAGCCGAGTTCTGAGTTCTCGGACCACTTCACCACGCCGCGCTCAGGCTCTAACTGGCCCGCCAGGCAGTTGAGCAGCGTGGTTTTACCGATGCCGTTGGAGCCGATAATCGCCACCCGCTCGCCCACCGCCACCATCAGATTGAGCTTCTTGAACAGCGTCGAACCGTCAAAACCTTTGCTGAGATTTTCTACTTCCAGCGCCAGACGATGCAGTTTCTTGCCCTGTTCGAAGCGGATGTAGGGGTTTTCGCGGCTGGAGGGCTTGATGTCATCGAGTTTGATTTTTTCGATCTGGCGGGCGCGCGAAGTGGCCTGACGGGCTTTAGACGCGTTCGCGGAAAACCGGCTGACAAATTGCCGGAGGTCGTCGATTTGGGTTTGCTTGCGCGCGTTGTTGGCCAGCGTGCGCTCCCGCACTTCGGTGGAGGCCATCATGTAGTCGTCGTAATTGCCCGGATACAGCCGCAACTCGCCGAAGTCGAGGTCGGCCATATGCGTGCAGATGCGGTTCAGGAAATGCCGGTCGTGGGAGACGATGACCATCGTGCATTCGCGCCCGGCGAGAACTTCCTCCAGCCAGCGAATGGCATTGATGTCCAAGTTATTGGTGGGCTCGTCCAGCAGCAGGATGTCCGGATCGCCAAACAGCGCCTGGGCCAGCAACACCCGCAATTTCCAGCCCGGGGCGATGGCGCTCATCAGGCCCGTCTGTTGTTCGATGGGGATCCCCAAACCCATCAGCAATTCCCCCGCCCGCGATTCGCAGGTATAGCCGTCGAGCTCCGCGAACTGCACCTCGAGTTCGGCGACCTGCATGCCTTCGGCTTCGCTCATCGCAGGGAGGTTGTAGAGCCGCTCGCGCTCCGCCTTGACCTGCCACAGCGCCTCGTGACCCATGATCACGGTATTGAGCACCGTCATTTCCTCGAACGCGAACTGGTCCTGTCGCAGCTTGCCCAGGCGCTCGTTAGGGCCTAGCGAGACATTGCCGGAGCTGGGTTTGAGGTCACCGCTCAGGATTTTCATGAGCGTGGATTTGCCACAGCCGTTCGCGCCGATCAGCCCGTAGCGGTGACCGTTGCCAAACTTCACGCAGACATTTTCGAACAGGGGTTTGGCACCAAACTGGATGGTGACGTTAGCGGCGCTTAACACGGCAGAATTCCCGACCTGAAGTTGAAAGAAACGACCCCCCGCGGTGCAAGCGCCGGCGGGGGCGCGCAAGCATAGGCGTTTGGGGGCCTTTTGGCGATGAGGCTAGCGCCCCCGGGGCCACTGCGGGCGCGCCGCAGACCGCCATGCGCCCCGCGGAGCGAGGTTTTCCCTAGCGCCGCGCGGGGGCGTGCCGCACCGGCGGCCTAGGGGTAGACCACCAACGTGCGCGCCTCGATGCTCTCACGAGGCCGCGCGCCCGCTGGGGCGGCCGGATTGCGGAAACCCGTGTGCGGCGCGTAGCTGGCGCGGCCGTCGGTGACGGAATCCCAGTTCTTCAGCAACAGCACTTCGCTGGGCTGCATGTCATGTGCGTAGTACCAGCGGTGCGCCGGGTTGTATTGCACGGAGTAGATTTCGCCGCTGTGCTGAGGGTGCTCGAGGTCGTCTTCGCCAAAATGATGGATTTCGGTGGCGACAAAATCCGTGGGCTGCGTCGTGCGCGCGTCGCACACGGCCAGCGGCACGTCCTGCACTGGCCCGATGATGGGTCGCCACACGTTGATCAGCGCCAGTCGGTGACCCGCGTAGCTGGGGCAACCGGCAGCGGCCAGAATCTCTTGGGCGCGGCGTGGCCCCGAGCGCGGCGTGTAGTCAATATGGGCGGCGTCGACCGGCGTGCGCACCCCGGGTTGGCCCCGCTGCGCCCGCACCGCGCTGCGTTGGTTGTGGTCGAACACCACCACCTCAACCACCCCAAGGACGCGCCGCAGTAGCGCGGCCACTTCGGGGTAATAGTCCCGCCGCACCGCCGCGTCGTCGTAGAAATCGGCCACGCTGGAAGGGGCTTGTAGCAGTTCAAAACCGGCGACATCCAGCGTGGCCGGGGGCACCAGCCCGCGGCAATCAGCGACCAGCCGCGGGTGATGCACCTGCGCTAGGCCCACGGTCTTGTGCGCGCTGGTGGGTGGATAGACCAACTGCGCGGCGCGCCCAGCGGTGGGCACGAGGTACGCCAATTGTGCTTCAACGGTGTGAGTCATGCGGATTCTCCTAGGGCAGCGGTTTCTGCGTGATTACTCAAATGGGCCACAAACCAGTCGCAGGCGGCGCGGCTGGACTGCGCAAAATCCTCGAGGTAGGGCCGGTAATGGTGCCCGGCGATGAGCAGCAGACGTTTGGGCTCGCAGGCACGCTCGTAGGCCGCCAACGCGATGCGGGTGGGGGTGATGTCATCCTCGGTAGCCACGATCATCAGCAGCGGGGTGGGCGCCACGCGCTCGATAAACGCCAGCGCATCGTAGGCCAGCCGCAGCTCCAGCGAACCCGTGGTAAAAGTGCCCGGCCACACCGCGCGGCCGGCGGCCACGAAATGGTTGAAATAAGCCCAACTGCGCCGGCCCGGCGAGGTTTCGGGCTGGCTGGGGTCATCGCTGCACACGGGGATCAGCGTGGGTGGATTACCGGCCGCCAGCGATTTCCGCTCTTTGTCGATGGTCTCGTACAAAGCGCTAATGCCCGCCGGCGTGTTGCAAATGTCTAGGTTTGCCAGCGCGTTCAGCGAGGGCACCTGAGCGACCACACACTTAATGCGACGGTCCACGGCCGCCGCCACGATCACCAGCCCGCCGGTAAAGCTGGTGCCCCACACGCCGATGCGCTGCGTGTCGACGCCCGCCAAGCTTTGCGCGTAGGTGATGGCGTGGCTGTAATCCCGGCGCTGTGCGACCGGGTCGATTTCCTGCCGTGGCCAACCATCGCTGGCGCCCAAATTGCGCTGGTCGTAGACCAGCACGGCGAGTCCGGCAGCGCAGAAAACCTCGGCATAGTCGTCCAAGCCCATTTCCTTCACCGCCGAGTAACCGTGCGCCATCACCACCAATGGCGGCGGCACGGTTTGTTCGGGCCGGTATAACCAGCCCCGCAGCGTGACCCCGCTGGCGTCAAAAGCGATCTCAGCGCGCATGGTCTCTAGGCCTGACCGGAGGTTGGTTGCATCCTAGCAGGACATTTGAGGGCTTGAACATCACACGGCCGCCGAACCTCAGGTCTGCGGCCCGGAGGACTGCTAATGAACGAGGACATTACCGGCGGTTGTCTGTGCGGCGCGGTGCGGTATCGCTGCACGCGGGCACCCATCAGCATGGGCCTGTGTCAGTGCGAGCGCTGCCAGCGGCAGTCGGGTTCGGCTTTTCTCATCGCGACAGTCTTTGCGCGCGACGCCGTACATTTTGAGTCCGGCGAGCTAAAAATTTACGCCGCCTACGGCGCGGATGGTGCGGGGCTGTACCGGCATTTCTGCCCGGAGTGCGGGGCCGCCATCATGATTACCCTCGAGCGCTATCCCGACATCCGCTCGCTGATGGGTGGCTCGTTAGACGATAAAAGCCTGCTGCGGCCAACTTTCAGTCTGTGGTGCGACAGCGCGCAACCTTGGCTGCGCCTGCCACCCGAGATCGAGCTCTTCGCCGGCTATCCCGATGGCCTCATCGCGTAGGGCCGCCGCCGGGCTTAGTCGATGACGACGGCGATAAAACCGGCGTCGAGTCCTTCGTCGCCCTCGTGAATATTCACCGCCCTGACCACGCCGTCCGCCGGGGCTTCGTGCGGCACTTCCATTTTCATCACTTCCATGATGAACAAAGTATCGCCGGCGGCGACGGTGTCGCCGGGCTTGACCATCACTTTCCACATATTGCCGGCGGTCTGGAGTTCCACTTCATGCGCCATGCTGGCTGCCTCGCTGCTTATTCAATGCTGGATTCGGCGCATGACGCCGTGATTTCACGCGCCCGCGCCTGCGCGGTGGCCACGCTGATTTGCCGAAATTGGTAGGTTTCGCCGGGCCTCGATTGGCCCAACTTCCAGAACGCACAACCCGGCACCGTGTAGGGATTGATGAAGCCGCCACCGTCCGGCCAGTCGTTGACCAAAATGATGGGCGTTTGGCCGGCCAAATTGATGGCCCCCAGGGGGTAGCCATGGTCGACGATGTTGGCGGGATCTGAGCCGTTTTCTGGCGGCTTATGGTGGGCGCGATGGGTGAAAGTCCACTGCGGTCCGTCGAGCCGAAAGCCGCCACGGTCGCTCTTAGACGACAGCTTCCAGTCGGTGGTGAGAAAACGCTGCTGCCCGGCGTCGTCGATCCAGTCGTCGTTAGGGCCGGCACACACTTCGATCTGCCAGCGCTTGTCGGTGGCAAACACCGGACGCTGGTCGAGGCGCACGCGCCGACCCGCCCGCCCGTGGCCACCAACGGCGACCGGCAGCACTTGTCCGGCCTTGATGGCATGCCCATCGATCCCACCCAGCCCGCCCTTTTGAAAAGTCGCGCGCGAGCCAAAAAAAGCGTCATTGTTGATGCCGCCCGCCACGGCCAGATAGGCACGCGCCCCCGTTTTGGCGAAAGACATTTCAAGGGTTTGCCCGGCGCGGGCCGCGATACTCTCCCATTGCGGCAGCGGCTGACCGTCGAGTTTGGCCTGCATATCCGCCCCCGTCAGGGCAAAAATAGCCTCCCGGGTAAAACGCAACGTCGGCCCGATGAACTGGCATTCCAGACCCGCCGCGCCCGGCGCGTTACCCACCAACACATTGGCTAAGCGAAACGACCAGTGGTCCATCGGTCCCGACCACGGAAAGCCGACCTTGAGATAACCCTGACGGCCGGGCCAGTCTTGAATACTGGTTTCCAGCCCAGATTTGATTACTTCCAACATCACCGCTCCTTAAAAACGGGCGTTCAGGTCGAGCGTCGCGACCCACGCACGATGGCTCTGCAGGGAAATTTTTTGGTAGCCCACGACGTTCATTTCGTAGCTACCCTCGGCGCACTTGCGGTGGATTTCATCGAACTCCTCACGCGTGCACGGGACGAACTTCATGCGGTCGGTCGGGCGCAGCAGATAGGGCGCCTCTTTGAAGGGCGCCAGGCGCTGCTGCATGTCCCAGATGGGAACCGGGGTGCGGGCAAAAATCTGGTAGCCACCCGGACCATCCACCGGATAGATGGCCGTCGCACCACCCCCCATGCCGATCGTCCCGGTATAGGTGAACGTGCGGGGCGGATTGTATTTGGGCGCAAACAGGCGACAGCGTGGGTCGAGCGGCATCATGAACGGCGTGCCCGGCCAGAAACCCAGCGCCGCGACCCAATATTCTGTGCCGGAATGAACCCGCACCAACTCCGCGGCGTCCTCCAGCCCGTTGATCCGCGCGACGAAATCGGGGTCGCGTTCTTTGGCCGGATTGATTTTCTCGATGTACTGGTCGATGGCCTCCGCGCTCCAGGGGTCGAGGTACATCGCCGGCATGTAGATCAGACGGCTGGGCAGTTCTACGTCGCTGGCGGACGCCACCGCGTTGATCAGCCGTAAGAGTTCGGCTTTCAGCTCCTCAAAAGTGATCACATCAGGGTCGTAATGCACCAACGCGGAGGCAAAAAACGGCGCAATTTCGATCACCCCTTTAATGCGTTCCTGGGTCAGCGCCTGCCCCAGGCCCTGCGCCCGAAAATTGAGCTCGAGCTTGAGTTCATCGCCAAATTCTATCTCGAGGAAGCGGTCCCCGCCGGGTCGAAACCGCGGCTCGTCGTAGATCATCGCGTGAGGTCCTTTTGGTTACACGCCGCTAGGCAAGCAAGTCGGCCTTATGGGCTTCGATAAAGCCAGTAAACACGGCACCACGCTCGAAGGCGGGATGCGCAATGACCCGGCGCAGAAATTCAACGTTGGTCCAGATCCCCTCGACCTGCGTGGCGGCCAGCGCTAGCGTCATTTTGGCGAGGGCGGCAGCGCGCGTGGGCGCGTGGCAAATAATTTTGGCGAGCATTGGATCGTAATAAGGCGTGATGGTGTCGCCTTCGCGCACCCCGGTGTCCACCCGCACCCCGTCGCCGGGGCTGGGAAGTTGGAATTTCACGAGCTTGCCGGGCGAGGGCAAAAACATTTTGGCGGGATTTTCGGCATAAAGCCGGCATTCCACCGCGTGTCCCGTCAACTTCACCTGTGCCTGGGTAAGCCCAGCGAGCGCCTCCCCCCCGGCTAGGCGCAGTTGGAGCTCCACCAGATCAAGCCCTGTGACGCATTCGGTAATGGGGTGCTCCACTTGGATGCGGGTATTCATTTCGAGGAAAAAAAACTCGAAGGTTTCGGCATCCACAATGAATTCCACCGTGCCCGCGCCGCGATAGTGCTGGCTCGCCGCCAGGGCCGTGGCCGCGTTCGCCATCTGGGCGCGGACGGCGTCTGGCAGCCCGGGCGCGCGGGTTTCCTCGACCACTTTTTGGTAGCGGCGTTGGATGGAGCAGTCGCGCTCGAACAAATGAATGGCGCGGCCATCACCAAAACCAAACACTTGAATTTCCACATGCCGGGCGCGGGGGATGTAGCGCTCCAGAAAAATCGTGCCGTCGCCAAACGAACGCGCGGCCATAGACTGGGTGGCCTGGGTGGTTTTGCGCAGTTGCGCCTCCCCCTCCACCAAACGCATGCCGATCCCGCCACCACCCGCCGAGGCTTTTACCAGCAGCGGATAGCCCACCGCAGCCGCGGCGGCTTCCAGCCCTTCCAGCTCGTCCAGCGCGAAACGGGGACTGCCGGGAACGACCGGCAGCCCGGCTGCGCTCGCGCTGCGTCGCGCGCGTTCTTTGTCGCCCATGGCGTCGATTTGTTCGGGCGTTGGGCCGACCCATACCAGTCCGGCGGCGATGACGCGGGCCGCGAACGCCGCGTTTTCAGCGAGGAAGCCGTAACCGGGGTGGATGGCGGTGGCCCCCGTAGACGCGGCGGCGGCCAGTAATGCCTCGACGTTGAGATAACTCTCCGCCGCCTTGGCCGGGCCTATGTGCACCGCCTCATGGGCGCTTGCGACGTGCAGGGCATCACGGTCGGCATCGGAGTAAACCGCGACCGTACGCGCGCCCAAGGCATGGGCACTGCGCAGGACCCGGCAGGCAATTTCGCCGCGGTTAGCGATCAGAATCTTGTTCAAGGAACGTCCAAGTGGCAGAGTCGTCCCATCCTATGCGACATTGTTTCGGCTTGTAAATCGCAGCGCACGGGGCGGCGGCGGTGCCTGATGCACTGCCAGCCGCCCATTTTTACTCTCGTTATTCGGGGTTTCTATGTATACCGTTGCCGCCGACCGCATCTCTAAACTGGCCCGCGCGGGGCTAGCCTCGCGGCTGCGTACGGGCAAGCGCGGCATCGAGAAAGAAAGCCTGCGAATATGCCGCGATGGCGCCATTGCACAAACGGCTCACCCCGCAGCCTGGGGCTCAGCGTTGACGCACCCCTACATCACGACGGATTACTCAGAAGCACTGACCGAATTCATCACGCCGCCCTTCGACCGCACCGAGGAAGTGACGCGCTTTCTCCACGAAATCCACCAGTTCACCCATCAGACGCTGACCAACGAGGAACTGCTGTGGTGTACCAGCATGCCGTGCGCGCTGAAGGACGATAAAACCCTGCCCATCGCCCAGTACGGCACTTCCAACATAGGCCGCATGAAGCATGTTTACCGGGTGGGGCTGGATTATCGCTACGGGCGGCGCATGCAGGCTATCGCGGGCGTTCATTTCAACTACTCGCTGCCGCTCGATTTCTGGCCCGGCTATCGGCAGGTTCTGGGTAGCGAGGCAACGATCCGCGAGTTTATGGATGCCCACTATTTTGGGCTCATCCGTAATTTTCGGCGGCTAGGCTGGTTGGTGCCACTGCTGTTTGGTAATTCACCGGTCGTGTGCAGCTCGTTCTTAGGTGGCCGCACCTCCCGCTTGAAGTCCTTCGATAGCTGTTCGCACTACCTGCCCCACGCCACTTCGCTGCGCATGAGCGACATCGGCTATAAAAATAAAAATCAGGCCGCGCTGCAGGTGTCCTACGAAAACCTCGAGGCCTATATCACCAGTTTGGGTCACGCTACCGCCACACCCTACCCCGAATACGAAGTCATAGGTTTGTACGATGGCCAAGAGCGCATTCAGCTCAATACCAATGCGCTGCAGCTGGAAAACGAGTTCTACAGTTACATGCGTCCCAAACGCACGATCCGCCCCGGCGAGCGCCCCATCCCGGCGCTGCGCGAACGTGGCGTGGAATACGTTGAAATGCGCGCGCTCGACATCGATTCGTTCAGCCCCACCGGCGTCTCTGAGGAGCATCTACTTTTTTTAGAGGCTTTCCTCATTTTTTGCCTGATTGCCGAAAGCCCGTGCATTACCGCCGCAGAACAATGGGCGATCGAGTACAACGAACTCACGGTCGCCCTGCGCGGTCGCGAGCCAGATTTGTTGCTGATCAAAACCGGCACCAAAATTCCGCTGGCGGATTGGGCGCGAGACATCCTCAACGGCCTAGCGCCCATTTGCGAAATTCTGGATGAGGGAACGGCGAGCCCGCGCTACACCACGGCCCTGCATCACCAACTGACCATGATCTCCTCGCCCCAAGAACTGCCCTCGGCCCGCGTCTTGCGCGAACTCGCCAACAGCGGTCAGAACTTCTTCGAGTACACTTTGGAGCGGGCCAGCGCGCACGAGCGCTACTTTCGTGAGCGGCCGCTGCGCTCGGGGCTGCGGGAATATTTCAGCGGTCTGGCCGCCACCTCGATCGCCGAACAGCGCGCGCTGGAGGCCAACGACCAGTTAGATTTCGACGGTTTTCTGCAGCAGTATTTTGCCGAACCCAGTCTGGCGTCTGGCGCCTCGGGCGCGGCCTGACACCCGCTACTGCACCCGGCGCAACCCCATGCACAAACGTCAATTTCTACTGACTGCCATGGCCCTGCTGCTCACTAGCGGGCGGCGCGCACGCGCGGCTGGAGCCGGCGAAAACGCGCTGCAGACGAGTTGGCAGGATTTTCTACCCCCCAAAGCGGAGATTTCGCTGTCCCTCACCCCGCTCAAAAAACCGGCCAAGGAATGGCGCAAAGAGCTGCCGGCAGACAGTTATGCCGTGCTGTTCCAAGAGTCCACCGAAGCCCCGTTCACCAGCCCGCTGGACAAGGAGAAACGCGCGGGGGTGTTCCTGTGCCGGGCCTGTCGTTTACCGCTCTTTACCTCGGCGATGAAATTCGACAGTGGCACGGGCTGGCCCAGCTTCACCACCCACATTCCGGGGCATCTGGGGAAAAAGAAAGACTTCAAAGCGTTTTTCCTGCGCACGGAATATCACTGCGTGCGCTGCGGCGGGCATCAGGGGCATGTTTTCGACGACGGCCCCGCGCCCACGCGCGAACGTTGGTGCAACAACGGCCTGGCGCTAGCGTTCCTGCCGCGCGAGGCCTAAACCCTCGCGTGCCAGCCGCGCCGTTTACGCACCGGCGTGCAGCGCATAGCACACGGCGTTGGCGCGGCGAGCGATAAACACGCCACCCCCCGCGTTGCGGAAGGCCGGCTTTAAACGCTCGGCGTACCAGCGCGCACTCCGCAGATGGACGGCCCGGTCCGTGCGCTGCTGGTCACAGTTATTGCGCCAGTCCTCCCGCGTGAGCGCGCTGAAATACAGCGCGCCGCGACACAGCTCGGCCAGGTTACACAGGGCGTCGCTCGCCTCGCGCGCGCTCAGGTACTGCGCCACATCGTGGCAGACCACGAGATCAAAACAGCCTGGTGCGAAGTCCACGATGGAGCGCTGCTGCCAGCCGTACCGGGCGCAGACGTAGTCGCTGACATCGATACCCCGGTACTCGCTGCCCGGAAATGCACGCAGCAAGGGGCGCCGCAAGCCACCCATCCCCGCCCCGACGTCCAAAATGCTCGCCACGGGCAGTTTGAGCAGACGCAGATAGGCGGCGAGGAAGCGGGCTAGGTTGGCGTAGTCTGCCGGCAACGCCACGCGGGTCGCCGGATTGGCATAAAAACGTTGGAAGTACGCCCGGTCGAAACCGGCCGCGGGCTGGTCGGCCTCCACCGCGGAGGCGGCGGGCGGGCGGGGGTTTGAAGTTCTGTTCATGCGGTGCCGCTAGAGGAGCCATGGATGAAGAAACGACGCGCCCCAGTGTGCCCGAACTGACCCTCGGTGGTCAGCGCGAGCGCTGTGCGTGCTCGCTAGCAAGGCGCTGCGCATGAAAAAAACGTTTCCCCGCGGCCTGACACCGCTGGTAGCCGCGCTAGCGAGCCCCGCCGCGCTCGCCGTCAACCTGGGCGAACTCCACACCCGGAGCGCCTTAGGCAGTCCACTGGACGCCTATATCGAGATCTATTCGGGCCCTGAAGAGCGGGCAGAAAACTGGCAAGTCGACATCCTCAGCGACACTTTTGCCGGCCCGCTGAGCGCGCCGGCGGCAGTGGGTGCGCTCAGCGGACAGCTAGCAAAGTCGGCCGACGGTTCGTCCTACATCCGTCTTGCAAGCGCGAGCCCGGTCGACGCCGCAACGCTGGCCTTTCGCCTGCGTCTGAGCACCCCCAACGGGGCGCTGATCGGGCGCTACACCATCACGCTGCGTCCCCCCTCACTGGCAGTGCCGCGGGTGACCGTGCCACGGACCCTGACCGTGCGGCGCCAACCGCGCGCGCGCGCCACGGCGCTGGTACTGGGAGCCGACACTTACGGCCCCGTGCGCCGGGGCGAATCCTTGTGGAGCATTGCGCGCAAAACGGCCGGCGGTCGCAAGCTTAGTCAAGTGATGCGCGAGATCCACGCGAGCAACCCCAGCGCTTTCACCGATGGCAACATCGATCGGCTGCGCACCGGCGTGATGCTGGTGCTGGGGCCCGCCCCGAGCGTGCCGGTGGTTGCAGCAGTCGTACCACCACCCCTCGTGAACGGCACCCCGCGCGAGGCGCCAAAAATCCCCCCGCCCAGGCCGCCGGCTAGCGCCGTGGCGCCGCTGCGAAAAAGCGTCGCGCGCGACCCACTGTTGACGGCGCGCTTAGCGGTGTTGGATGAAAAGTTTGCTGCCATTCGCGCCCGCTATGGGCCGCAGGCCGTCGCCCTGCTACCCGCGAACGGGGCGCCGGCGCTGACCGCGCCCGCCCTAGCGCTGACCGCCCCCGCCCTCGCCCCCGCCCTGGCGCTGACCACGCCTAAACCAGCAGCCGCCCTCACGCCGCCAGCGACCGCGCGCGTTGCAACACCCGCCCCCAACGCCTCGGCGGCGGGCCCCGCGCCGACTTTCGCCGGGGCCGGACCCTACTGGCTGCTCGGCGCTTTAGCTGCCGCCGCGGCCGTTGGCGCCTGGAAAAAAACTCGGGGTAAACGCGCCGGCGCGGGGGCGCCCGGCGAGCAGAGCGATGACTCCCTGTTAAGAGCTGAAGTGGCCCGCAAATCGGGCAACCGGGTGCGCTTGGAAAACGAGATCCGTGCGCTCATAGAACCCACCGGCGCCCAGCCCAACCTCACTAACGCAAGAGCAACTCGCCTGCACGAAGAGCAACCCATGCCGAGCGGCGTGGTGATAGCCGAGGCTAGCGACATCGATACCAGCATCGCGCAAGGCCAGTATGTGCGCGCGGAAAGCCTGCTCCAGACGGTTATTCAAAGCGCCCCGCGCAACGCACAGGCCAAACTGCGCTTGGCGGAGGTCTATTACATTACCGAACAAGTAGAGCCGTTTGCCGCGCTCGCCCTAGAGGTGAAGCAGCTGCATCGCGCAGAAGTGTCAGACGACGATTGGCAGCGCTTGGTGCGGATGGGGAAAATCCTCGCGCCGGAGTTTTCGCTGTTCAGCGGGCCGACGCCGGTTGGTCTGAGCGCCTAAGGCCGCGCCCGGTAAAGCCTGCAGCGCGGCACCGCTGGGACGACTGTGATGGCGCCGGCCCACCGCTCAGGGGTCGCGCACGGCAAACCCTTCGTAGGCGCAAGCTAAGACCCGCGGCAGTCCGTCCAGCCACAGCGCGTCCAGCCGTTTGAGGTGTAAGCCCGCACCCGCCAGCGCCCCCTCCAAGGGGCGATCGAGTTTGCAGCCCGCCGCCAGCAGGCTTTGCAGACCCCGCAGACGCCACTGCCAGCGGGCCATGCGCGGGTCACTGCTCAAGCCAATTTCCACAAAATAGAAACGCCCGCCGGGTTTCAGTACGCGGTAAATCTCGGCCGCCGCTAGTTCGAGTTGCTCCGTGCAACCCAGCGTAAACGTGCTCACCACGCAATCAAACGCGGCGTCCTTGACCGGTAGCCGTTCAGCTCGCCCCTCGCGCACGTCGACCGGGAAAGCCAAATGTCGCAACCGGCGACGAACCCGAGCATTCAGGACTGGGTTCGGGTCGACGGTGGTCAGTGAGGTAATTTCGCGTGAATACAGGGCCAAGCTTGAACCGACGCCGCTGCCGATCTCCAGCACATGTCCGGTGGCGCACTCGACCGTGCGCTGGCGCGCCGCCGCAAAACCGGCCAAGCCCTCGCTGAAATCCAGCAAGCGAGGGAGCACAGTGGCGCGGTAAAAGCCCATGGTGTTGGCGAGCCGGCCGGGGCTTAGCCCGCTGGCGGCGAGCACGCGGGGTGAATGCAAGATGGGACAACCTCCTCAAGCGTAGCTTCGGGTGCAGCGCTCGTTGGCGTGGGCGAGACTCGCGGCGACTGGGCGGCGGGGGTCGCAGGCAGATTCAGGCTATCGATGGCTGGCAGCGGCAGACCCGCTTTGCGATAAATCGCGCGCAGACGCTGCAGGGACGTCGGATCGCCCTGCCGCGCAGCGGCGCGGTACCACGTCACAGCCTGTGCTTCATCGAGGGCAACGCCATCGCCGCGTTCGTAGCGCAAACCCAGCGCGTATTGCGCGTCCCGAAAACCGCCGTCTGCCGCCCGCTGCAACCATACCAGCGCGTTGCGGCGGTCGGCGGACGTCCGGCGCAAGGTGGTCAGAACTTGGGACAGTAACCACTGCGCCTCGGGATCGTCTTGCTTTGCCTGCGCTTCCAGCAAAGGCAGCGCAGCCAGCGGCTTACCGGCCGCGAGCGCGGCTTTCGCAGCCGCGAGCTTAGCCCCCAACTCCGCGCTTGGCGTTGGCGTTGGCGTTGGCGTTGGCGTTGGCGTTGGCGTCGATGATGACGGCGGCAGGCTGGCAGGCTCGTCGGCGAACGGCGGCCGCTCCACGATCGGTGCCACGAACGGCACCGGCAAGGACTCCGCGATGGGTGTGAGGGGCGGCCCGGGCGGGGATTCCGCAATCGTCGCCACCGTCCCCGGCGCCAAGCCCGCCGCCGGCAGCGCCACCGTCTCCGGCGCCAAGCCCGCCGCCGGCAGCGCCCCCGGTGCCAAGCCCGCTTCCGGCAGCGCCACCGTCTCCGGCCCCAAGCCCGCCGCCGGCAGCGCCACCGTCTCCGGCCCCAAGCCCGCCGCCGGCAGCGCCTCCGCGCCCGGCGCCAAGCCCGCTTCCGGCAGCGCCACCGTCCCCGGCGCCAAGCCCGCCTCCAGCAGCGCCCCCGTCCCCGGCGCCAAGCCCGCCGCCGGCAGCGCCTCCGCGCCCGGCGCCAAGCCCGCAATTATCTCGTCTGCGGCCGGCGACGACGGGCCATCCACCTGGATGCCACGGCTGCGCGCGACTTGCAGGGCGTTGAGTTCGTCGGTGGACATTTGCGCGGGCACTGCCATCGAAAGCTCCGCGCCGGCGGGCGGCAGCACCTCCTCACTGGGCACGGCCGCGAGGTCGCCGGGCGCGCCTAAAAGGGCGGCATCGGCTGGTGGCGTGGCGGCAGAAGGCAGCGGCGCGAGCTCATCCGGTGGCGGGGTGACCCCCGCCGCGCGATAAAACTCGTTGATGTTTTTGAGAGCCAGCGGATGGCCCTGACGCGCGGCGGCACGATAGTAAGTAAAGGCCCAGTCGTCGTCCTGCGGCACGCCCTCGCCGAGCAGGTACAGGTTACCCAGATTGAACTGAGCCTCCGCATTCCCCAGCTTGGCCGCCTGCTCGTAGAGCTGCGCCGCCCGGGGCAGATCTTGTTGGACCCCGCGACCCTGCTGGTAGCGCCCGGCCAGTTCGGTGAGCGCAACCGCATCCTCGCCGCCCGCGGGCGCCCCCGGCGGCACCTGCGCGAGGGCAGCACTGCCGGCTAATAAGCACGCCAGCAACGCAGTCAGCCTCCGCCACTGGGGGAAAACCAGCCCCTGATCGATAGGATATTCCCCAATAAAATAGCGCATCGCGCCGCAGTATATTGCGATATGGAAGCTAACGTCACCAAGATGTTGCGTATAGGCGACCAGAAAAGGTCGGCGTGAGGAGTTTCTAACCACAGCCCGCGGGGCCGCGGTAAACCGCTGGTAGACGACCTTACTGGCGCGCGCTCAGCGGCGCGGCGGCGGCCTTCGTGCCGAGGATGAGCAGGGTGCCCCCCACGCACCACCTACTTTTGGAACGCCATCTCCGTCAACACCTTGCCCACCATTTCGCGCGAGCACCCCACCACGCAGCCTAGTTTGCGCTGGGTATTCGGGGCAAAACAGCTTGCGCGTGGGCGCTCGCGTCGGGTTGTTGTGATAGCGGCAATACGGTGCGGGCCAGGCGGCCGGACACGTCTATGAACCTCAGACCGCCCAAACGACGGTTGGTGCCAGCAGGCAGCGCGCGAGTTGGCCCGTCATGGCCGCGAGGATCGAGGGCTGCAAGTCGCTGAGTTCGAGCAGCTTGCTGGCGCGGATTTGGGCGACTTCGCAGTTCGAACGCGCCCGCACTTGCGCCGAACGGCTCGCCCCTTCGCCGAACAAACCAATTTCGCCAAAAAATTCGCCGGCGTTCAAATAAGCCAACGCTAGTGCGTGGCCTTGGTCGTCGGCCAAAATCCACGCGACCGACCCTTGGGTGACGTAGAAAAGGTCGGCCGCGCGGCCACCCTGCAGGATGATGGCGGCTTTAGCCGCGTAGCGGCGCAGGCGGCATTGCGCCAAGAACGGGGGGCGGTTCGCCGGGAGCGCTGGGCTAGTGGCATGGTGAGTCCTCTGTGGTCAGGTTTCTCCGCCGGTAGCCAATAACGGGCTGTGTGTCTGGCTCTGTGACCTCGTCTGGCACAGACCGTGGCCACCCAGTCATGCTAGTGCCGCGGCGCTTGCAAAAGCGCAGCCGGCGCCGTCCCGGCACCCCCGGCACTGGCACCGGGCGGTAGGGCCGGCAGTTCCACCCAAGCCTGCGTCGCAAAATCGTAGCGGTAATGGGCGGTGCCCACCGTGCGCACCAAGCCTGTTGCCAGCAACTGCACCTGCTCCAGCGGCACCTCCTCCACCGGTGCCGCCGCTAAGCGCAGCGCGGCGATCGGCACGGGCGTAAACCAGCTGCCGGTCCACTCCCAGGCCCGCAGCTGGGCCGGCTGGCCCGGCTCTTCGGCGCCACTGGTCACCACCAGCGCGGGCGCTGGGTGCGCTGGTAGGTGGCCTTGCCAGCACCCGCGCAGCGCGCCGTCCACCGGCACTTCCATGCGCGCCAGCAGCAGCGTGCCGTGGTGGGCTTCGATCTCTAGGGCCCGCGCCACCGCAACCACCCTCACCTGCAGGTCCCCGAGGCTTAACTCACACTCGTTGGCGCTCGCCGGCGTCTGCGCCAGCGCGCTCAGCACGGCAGCGAGCAGGCTCCGTCGCCAGTAAACATCATCCTGCATCACTGCCCGCCTTGATCTCTTGGAGTTCAGCATTTATCCTTTAGCACTACTCACCGCAGAGTGCTAATAACACTTGGTCGGCTGTCGAGTACATACAACCTTAAGCCCCTTCAAGTCTTCAAGGAGAAAAGAGACCATGAAGATCCGTCCATTGCATGACCGCGTGATCGTAAAACGTCTGGAAGAGGACAAAACCTCCCCCGGCGGCATTCTGATCCCCGATTCCGCTGCCGAAAAACCTGTGCGTGGGGAAGTCCTTGCCATTGGTAACGGCAAACTGCTAGAGAATGGCCAAGTCCGCCCGCTCGACGTCAAAATCGGCGACCGCGTGCTGTTTGGCAAGTACTCCGGCTCCGAAGTGAAAGTCGATGGCGTCGATTATCTCGTACTGCGAGAAGACGACATCGTGGCGGTGCTGAGCTAAGCCCTCCGCGCCTCACCGCAACCCCTAAATTCAGAGGAATTCGAACAATGGCAGCTAAAGAAGTCCGCTTTTCTGATGACGCCCGCCAGCGCTTAGCCCGCGGCGTCAACATTCTCGCCAACGCCGTCAAACAGACGCTAGGCCCGAAAGGCCGTAACGTCGTGCTCGAGAAGAGCTTCGGCGCCCCCACCGTCACCAAGGACGGCGTCTCCGTTGCAAAAGAAATCGAACTGGAAGACCGGTTCGAGAACATGGGCGCCCAGATGGTCAAGGAAGTTGCTTCCAAGACCTCTGACATCGCTGGCGACGGTACCACCACCGCCACCGTGTTAGCCCAAGCCATCGTGCGTGAAGGCATGAAGGCCGTCAGCGCCGGCACCAACCCGATGGACATCAAGCGCGGGATCGACAAGGCCGTTGTGGCCGCCGTCGCCGAGTTGATCAAAATCTCCAAGCCCTGCACCGACACCAAGGCAATTGCCCAGGTCGGCACCATTTCCGCCAACTCCGACACCGCGATTGGCGACATCATTGCCAAGGCGATGGACAAAGTGGGCAAGGAAGGCGTGATCACCGTTGAAGAAGGCTCTGGCCTGGACAACGAGCTGGACATCGTGGAAGGCATGCAGTTTGACCGCGGCTACCTGTCCCCGTACTTCATCAACAACCAGGAAAGCATGAGCGTCGAACTCGAAGAGCCGCTGATCCTCCTGCACGACAAGAAGCTGTCCAGCATCCGTGACCTCCTCCCGGTGCTCGAAGGCGTGGCCAAATCTGGCCGCTCGTTGTTGATCATCTGCGAAGACGTCGAAGGCGAAGCGCTGGCCACCCTGGTGGTCAACAATATGCGCGGCATCGTCAAAGTCGCCGCCGTCAAAGCCCCAGGCTTCGGCGACCGTCGCAAGGCCATGCTGGAAGACATCGCCATCCTCACCGGTGGCAAGGTCATTTCCGAAGAAGTCGGCTTAAGCCTCGAGAAGGCTGACATGACCGACCTCGGCCGTTGCAAGAAGATCCAAATCTCGAAAGAGAACACCACGATCATCGACGGTGCCGGCGACCAGAAGCAGATCGAAAACCGCGTCCAGCAGATTCGCGTTCAAATCGAGGAAACCACCTCCGATTACGACCGTGAGAAGCTGCAAGAACGCGTTGCCAAACTGGCTGGCGGCGTGGCCGTCATCAAAGTGGGTGCTGCGACGGAAGTCGAAATGAAAGAGAAGAAGGCTCGCGTGGAAGACGCGCTGCATTCCACCCGCGCTGCGGTGGAAGAAGGCGTAGTGCCTGGCGGTGGGGTAGCACTGCTGCGCACGCAGGGTGCTGCCCGTGCCGTTAAGGGCGACAACCATGACCAGCAGATTGGCGTCAACATTCTGGTGCGTGCGCTCGAAGAGCCCATTCGCCAAATCGTTGCCAATGCCGGTGATGAGCCGTCGGTCGTTGTCAATAAAGTTGCGGAAGGCGAGGGTAACTACGGTTACAACGCCCAAACCAGCGAATATGGCGACATGATCGCGATGGGCATTCTGGACCCGACCAAGGTCGCCCGCTCGGCGCTGCAAAATGCATCGTCGGTCGCCGGCCTTATCCTCACCACCGAGTGCATGGTTGCCGAAGCGCCGAAGAAAGACGCACACGGCCACGCGTCTGCCGGCAACGGCGGCCTGGGTGGTATGGGCGGTATGGACGGCATGGGCATGATGTAAGCGTTCACGCTTACCTCGTTCTCAACGGAAAGCCCCGCTTTAAGCGGGGCTTTCTTTGGCGGCGCTTTAGGGCTGCGCGAGGGTGTTCAAGCGCGGGGGGCGCACACCGTCGCACGTCGCCACCAACACCGCGCGGCGAACTCACCCGCCTTGCCCCCGCATGGACAACACCCCGGCCGGCGCATGCGAGCAGCCAGTGCCGCAGGGCCGTCAACGGCCTGCGACGAAAACCCGCCGCACAGGGCGAAGTCTGTCGCAAGCCTGAGGGCGCCGCAGCAGCTTTAACGGGTGCACCAAGCCTCAGCGGGTTTTCGCCACCAAACGTCCCTGAATGATTTTACCGGCGTGCGCCAGTTCTCCGAGAAACTGCATTTCCGCCGCCAGCGCCGCCAGCGCCGCCGCGTTGAAGTCGAGAATTCGCAGCGCGTCGTAGCTTAGTTGCTGGTCGACCATCGCCAGATAGAGGTCCACACAGGGCGCAAATCTGCCGGTGTCTGCAGCGACCACCACCGTACCACCGTGCTGCGAAAGCAATTCGCGATAGCCTGCCCGCGTCTGCAGATTAGGGAACTTCATGAAAGCGAGTAGGCGTGCCAGCTCGGCGGGGATCATTGCCACGGGGCCTGCGAGCCAATCGGTGAAAGCAATAATGCCGCCCGGTTTGAGAATGCGCCGCGCTTCGTCCACCAGTTGGGCTTTGTCGATGACGTAGCACCAAGCGTCCTCACCCCAGACAAAATCGGCCGCGTGGTCGGGCAGGCCGCTCTGGCACACATCGGCATGCACGAAGCGAATCTGCCCGTCGAGGCCTTCGGCGGTCGTTCGCGCGCGGCCCCGTGCAAGCGTCGCCGCCGTTGCATCCACGCCGATCATGGCCGCCACACCCCGAAAACGCACTAAAAATCGCATCCCGGCGCCGTTGCAACAACACAGATCAACGCCGTGCAAGCCCGCTGTGATGGCCGCGAGTTCGGCCAGCGCCAACGAGGATTTGTAGCCCCCGAGGTGAATCTGCTGGCCCATCAGGAGTTCCCAGAGGTCCCCTTCGGGGCCTGTATAGACTGCGCGCACGTCGTCGAGGGTGATGGCCGGAGAGTGCTGTATCGCCGCCCCATTAGGGGGGTGTTCAGTCGCCAATTTTTTTGACCAGATGCGGCAGAGAGTCGGACTGCCCCCGGCGCATGTAGCGTGCCTCGTTGCCACTACGGGTTACATTTTCGTACACGCCATCGTCACGTTTAACCAGTTTGGTAAAACCCTGATTCCGCAGTTCTGCGTTGCCGGTGGGAATGGCGATGCTCGGCACGCTCAGCACTTTACGCACGCTGGCGAGAAAATCGGTGTCGCCGAGTGGGATCTGCGCGGCGTAACACACTTCCCCCCAAGTGCTGAGGTCGTAGACCATGGGATGCCGCACCTCGAGCGTGCGCCCATTGTCCTCGCAGTGATAAACATAAATCGGCAAGTCGGCCGCCTCCGTCCGGGCATAAAATCGCGTCTGGTGCCGGTGCATCGCCGGCGTCGCGCCTAGCGCTCACCGGCTGGCCTTGGGGTTCATCTAAGCCCCAGCCGCTAGCGGGAACGCCTGCTTGATATTGGGTGTCTAGGCGCAAAATATCCAGCGTGGCCGCCGCGCACTCAGCGCCGTGGCCAGCCCCGCCGGACCCGAATAACGACCCTCGCCCGCCGCCCCGATCTCACGTGCGAACAGCAGCCTCCAAACCAGCTGCCCACCCACACGCGCAACAGGCCACTCCAACACGTTAAACGAACCACGCGCCAGGCCCCCCAAACGGAATCGCCCTAACCCCACGCGGGCTTACCTTGTGGCAACCAGCGCCGCTGGGTTGGCATGGCAGCGCCTGGGTTTAGAGCGACATTGCGCGCAGCTGCGCGGCCAGCGCGGCAATTTCGTCGAGCTCGTGCAGAATTTCTGGCCCCGCCTGCGGCAGGATAAAAACCAGCTTCCGAAAGCCCCGCTCGATACACGCCTGCGCCAGCGCCACTTCGCGTGGGGCGTTCATCAGCGCGAGCGTGAGTTCGTCAAAATTGCGTCCCACCCGCGCGCAGGCGGCGCGCAAATCGGTCGGCGCGTCGCCCTGATAAATACCGCGATACACAATCCAGCCATCGGCATAGTCGGCTACGCGCT
Organism: Gammaproteobacteria bacterium; assembly: GCA_009692365.1. Classification (GTDB taxonomy): domain Bacteria; phylum Pseudomonadota; class Gammaproteobacteria. The sequence continues at coordinate 7,168 of SHZJ01000010.1, read as the reverse complement.
CTGGCACCGACTTGGAATTGGAACCTATCCAAATGGGCGGCCCGCCGCTTTGGAGCGGTTTTGGATAAGCGCACAGCGGATCAAAATTGACGAATTCGCCGTGATATTCCGCAACGTCCTGCGCCCAAATCTGCTGCACGGCCAAGGTGCGCTCGCGGGTAATTTTCCAGCGCTGCTTAAACTCGCTGCCGTGATTACGCATTGCCGAGGCCAGCGCGCCGCCTGCCACCCCTAAGATAATGCGTCCGTTGGACATTAAATCCAGCGACGCCACCGCCTTGGCGGTGTTGATGGGATCACGGTGAGTCATCAGACACACCGCAAACCCCAGCAGCAGGGTTTGCGTCACCGCAGCCGCACCTGCCAGCGCCACAAAAGGATCGTAAAGCCGCGACAGTGGGTCCAGCAGACCCGCCACCGGCGGCCAATCCTGACGCCGGTCCACCGGCATGTGGCTATTTTCCGGAAACAACAGCAGGTCGATGCCGCGGGCTTCTACGGCTTGCGCCAACCGGGGGGGCGAGAGGCTGCGGTCGGTCGCCAGCACGCACACGCCAAACTGCAGCGTGGCGGGTTGGATGCAGCGGGGCTGGGTCATCGGGTGCTCCTTGGGGGGTGGCGGACGAGCGAGGCTGGTCGTAACACCGGCCGTCGCGCGACTGAGTATCGCCCACCTGGGGGCCGGGAGCGCGCGCCCCAAGCTACTGGCGGGGAGGGCAAATCGTGCTGTGAGCCGGCCGGATGCGTAAGCTGCAAGGACGCCGGCCTTGCCCCTGATGGCGGGGGCAAAACAGCCCGTGAGGGCGGCTAACCCCAAGTCGGCGAGCCGCAGTCAAGGCACGAGAGGGTATGAGCCTGAACGACTGTTTTGACCGGCGAATTGCCGATCAAAACTGACCGGGGCGGGAGATTTTCTGGCGGCGGGCGTCAAGCAGCCTGGCGGGATTGTGGCTTGATGGAAAGAAACCGTTTCTGGCGTGCCCGAGTCATCAATTCGGCGGCGGCGGTGTCCGTCATCGCCGTTGCTTACGGTGCAAGGTATCGCGGGTGACGCCCGGCAACCGGAAAGTAGCCATCTCCGGCGGGCTCCCTCAAAACCGCGAGCCTCAAAACCGCGAGCCCCAGGACCGCGAGCCCCAGGACCGCGAGCCCAAAACCGCGAGCCCCAGGACCGCGAGCCCCAGGACCGCGAGCCCCAGGACCGCGAGCCCTAAGACGACGAACCGCGAGGCGGGGAGCCGCCGGCCGCCAGCGGCTGGCGGAGTTGGGCTACTTCGGCGGCGGTGAGCGCACGCCACGCACCTTTGGCCAAGGTGCCCAACGCGAGCGGCCCAATGGCCACCCGTACCAGCCGCAAAACCTCAAAATTCAAGGCCTCGCATAAGCGCCGTAGATGCCGATTTCGGCCCTCATTCAGGGTGGCTTCCAGCCAAGCGTTACGCCCCCCACTGCGCAGCAGCGCCACGCGCTCGGCGTGCAGCCGCGAGCCATCGGCCAACACGCAGCCCGCTTGCATGGCGTGCAGCGCGGTTTCGTTGGGAATGGGGGAAACCTGCAGATGGTAGGTCTTGGTGACGCCGTGGGCCGGCGCCAAAATGCCCGCCGCCCACGCGGTGTCGTTGGTCAGGAGCAGCAGGCCCTCGCTGGCTTTGTCCAGCCGGCCAACCGGCGCCAGCCACGGCAGATTAGCCTCACGCAGGCAGTCATAGACGGTAGCGCGGCCCTGTTCATCGGTGGTGGTGGTGACCACTCCGCGCGGTTTGTTGAGCGCCACATAAATCCGCTGGGTCGCGGCGACCTCTAGCCCATCCACCGCGATGCGGCTGGTTGGGGTGGTGGGAGTTTCGGGATCATGGGTCAGGCGACCGTTGAGCTGGACGCGTCCGGCCCGCACCAGTGCCGCCGCGACGTTGCGCGAGCAGTAGCCACGCTTGCTCAAAGCGCGCGCCAGACCGCTGCGCGCACACTCGCTGGGGGAATTTCCTGCAACTGTCATGGCGGGGCCGAGTGTACCCGCTGGCTCGCGCTCGTTGTGGCGTGCAAACTCGCGCCATGATTAGCATCGCCAACCTCAGTCACGACTACCCCGGCATCCGCGCGCTGGCGGAGGTCTCTTTTACCTTGGAAGCGCAGACGATCACCGCCCTAGTAGGCCCCAACGGGGCGGGCAAAACCACGCTCATGCGCGCCCTGTGCGGGCTGGAACGCCCGCTCGCCGGCAGCATCGAAGTGGATGGTATCGACGTCATAGAAGAACCCCGCCGAGCGCACGAGCGCATTGGTTATCTGGCCGATTTTTTCGGCGTGTACGAGGCGCTAAGCGTGGCGCAGTGTCTGGAATACGCGGCCGCCGCCAACGGCATTCGGCAGGGGCTGCACGCCCGCATCAACGAAACTGCCGCCGCACTGGGACTATCCACCCGCCTGACACAGGCCGCGGGCACGCTGTCGCGGGGCCTGCGCCAGCGGCTGGCCATCGCCCAGGCGATCATCCATGGGCCGCGGGTGCTGGTGCTGGACGAGCCCGCGGCGGGGCTAGATCCCGAAGCCCGTCATGCGCTGGCCGCGCTCTTGCGCAGCCTGCAGGCCAGCGGCATGACGCTGCTGGTGTCCTCGCATATTCTGGCCGAGCTCGAGCAATACGCCACCCACATGTTGATTCTCGAAGCGGGCCGGCTGCGCGAATTTCGGGCCCTCGCCCCGGCTGCCCGCGACACCCACACGCTGGTGGTGGAACTGGCCGCGGGCGCGCCCACCGCCGCGCTAATCCTCGCCGCCCAGCCCGGGGTGGCGCAGGTTACGCAGCGCGACCACCGGCTGCTGTTCGAATTTACCGGCGACGCCCGCGCGCAGGCCGCGCTGCTGCACGCCTTGGTCACGCACGGCCTACCGGTCGCCGGCCTCGCCCACGCGCGGCCCGACCTCCAGCAGCTGTACCTCGACACCCTAAAAACCCGGGGTGCGTCCCATGAATCCTGAATTCCAGCGCAATGTGTGGCTGGGCTGCGCGCCCCCCAGATTAGTCAGCGCCGGGGCCGGACTCAGCGCCCTGTTGGCGCTGGCGTGGCTGGTCAACGGGCGCAGCTTTGGTGCCATCACCGAGAACGCCGCGCTGGCGTGTTTTGTGGTGTTCACCGGCGCCTGGGGTGCCCAGTTAACCAGCACCTCGCTGATCGCCGAACTGCGCGGCCACACCTGGGACCAGCAACGCCTCTCGGCGCTGGGCCCGTGGGCCATGGCCTGGGGCAAGCTTGCCGGCGGGCCGGCGGCGGCGTGGCTGTGCGGTGGACTGTGCCTGGCGGTGTATTTGTGCAGCATCGAGCTGGGGCCTAACACGGCGTGGGTGATCGTGGCGCTGGGCAGTAGCGCGCTGGGCCTGCACGCCTTTGCCTTGCTCGGCGCGCTGCTGCTCGCCCAGCGTGGGCCGGCAGCCAGCGTGCCGTTGAGCCTGCGACTGGCGGGCGCGGCGGGGCTAGTGTGGCTGGCCCGGGTAATCCTCCATCGTCCTGAAACCACCATTCGCTGGTTCGGCCACGATTACCCGGCCACGGTTTTTACCGGGGTGGTGTTAGCCCTGTTGGCCGCCTGGTTAGTGTTTGGGTGCTATCGCCTGATGTGTGAGGCGTTACTGGTGCGCACGCTGCCCTGGGCGCTGGCTGCTTGCGTGGGGTTTCTCGCGTTTTTAGTGACCGGCACGCTGGTGGATGCAAGCGCCACGCAGGCGCTGACGCTCACCACCGCGGCCACGGTGGCGCTGGGGCTGGCGCTGGCCGCGAGCTATTTGGCCGCCTTCGCCTATGCGCCAGATCCCCTGCTCCCGCGGCGCTTGCTGGCTTATGCGCGCCGCCGCCAGTGGCGCGCGGTGGCCCAAGAATGGCCGCTGTGGGGCGTGGCCTTGGGCTATGCGTTGGTGCTGGCGATTGGGCTCGGCGTGCTGGGCACCGAGCGCGCGGCGCTGCCCACGGCCTGGGCCAGTCTTGCCGCCGGCAGCTGGCCCCTGCTGCTGTTTGCCTGCCGCGACCTACTGGTGTTTTTTGCCATCGCCGCACGCGCGCCACGCGGCGGCCATGAAGCCAGCCAGCTGATGTATCTCGGCCTCGCCTACTGGTTGCTCCCCGGCGTGACGGCCCTTGCCGGCGCCCAAGGCCTCACTAACCTGCTACGCCCGCAGGCCTCCTTGTCACCGCTGGTCGCCTGCGCGGTGCTGTTGCCGCAAGTCGCGCTGGCGGCGCTGTGGGCCCGGCGCGCGTGGCTCATCCGGATGACCCCGCAGGGCTAAACCGGGGTCCGGGCGAGCCGCTTGGGTTGGCGTGCGGGGCGGCATTGGCGCGCGCTAACCCGGCCCCGCGCGCCTTGCCACACACCGACGAATAAAATAAAACGTGCTGAGGCTCGCGGCACGGCTCTTTGGTTGCGGGCGCTGTTTCAAAAGTCTGTAAACCTCGGGGCCTGCCTATCCCATAGCGCCACGTGGCAGAAGGAAACCATGAGCAAGCAAACTGCGGCGCAAAACGCCCAGCGGGGAGATGGCGGCGGCACCGCGTTGGCGCGGCAGGATCTCGATGAAGCAATCAAGCACGATTACTCCACCACCCACACCGGCATCGTGCCACTCGACCGCCGCCGGCCAGGGTGGCATTTCATGGGGCTGTGGACGACCTTTGTCGCCGGCTTCTCCTACATGTTTCTGGGTTTTGAAATTCGCGCGGGCGGCCACAGCCTAGCCGCCACCGTGGGCATTACCCTGCTGGGCTATGGCTTGTACGTCTGCTACGCGATGTTCGGCGCCTACCTCGGTTCGCGCACCGGCCAGACCCACGGCCTGTTAACGCGCTCGGTTTTCGGCAGCGCAGGTTCGGTCGTCGTGTCGCTGTTCGTCCTACTGGCGCCGCTCGGCTGGGTTGCCTTTCAAGCCAACCTGCTCGTGACGCTGTGGGACGGGTTCTATGGCTGGGGCCATATCTTCCCGCTGACGCTCGCCGTTGCGGGACTGATGATCTTCAACAATCTGCTGGGTTTTACCGGCATCAGCGTCTTCGCACGCTATCTTGTGACGCCGGTGCTAATCGTCTGGGTGCTGTATTTGGTGGTCAAGGCCGGCGCGTTCGACGGCGGCGCGTTGGGCGAAACGCCGCCCGGCGATGGCCTGCCGTTGTGGGTCGCGGTGGGTGCCGTGATGGGCTTTGCCATGTGGGGCAACGAGCCGGACTTCTGGCGCTACGGCAAACCGAGATTCTGGTGGCCCCTGCCAACTTTTCTGTTCGCTGGCGTCTGGTTCACGCTCTTCACCATGGCCGGTTGGATAATGGCCGCGCTCGCCCAATCCAACAACCCAGCGGCGATTTTTAACTTCACCGTGCACTACTCGCTGTTTGGCGCCTTCTGGTTGGCGTGGCTCATCGCCACCATCAGCCAAGTGGCGATCAACGATGGCAACTACTACGAGTCGATCAACGCAGGCCAAAATCTCCTCGGCGGCTGGCGGCGCTGGCGACGCCCCTACACCGTGCTGCTCGTCGCCATTGGCGGTGTGGGCGCGGCAGACTTGGTCAATTTCCACTTCTTGAACGGCTGGTTCAAGGTGGCCACATTCCTCGCAATCTCGGTGCCCTCGGCCACGGTGATTATGGCGGTTGACCACTTCGCGTTGCCCCGGCTGTTGGGCATTTCTCGCCCGCTCACGCAGGTACCAACATGGCGCGAGGCCGGGCTCTGCAACTGGCCGGCGGTGGTGTCGCTGTTGGCCGCGGTGTGCTTCGGCGTCACCGGCTCGGGGAGTTGGCCGAATGGCTGGATCAACGCCACGCCGTCCAACCACTGGGGACCGGTGCCGCTCGCGTCGTGGCTAATCGCCGGTGGGCTGTATCTCGCACTCGTCGCGTTAGCGAAACTTTTTCTCCCGGTGCGCAGCACGCTCGGCATCGCCAAAATAATCCCGGACAGCACGCTGCGCAGCAGCGCGGTTGTCGACCTCGCCACGGTGGCGGAGGAAACCTAAAACCTATGGGCTCAGACTCGAATGATAATCGGCACAGAACGCGTAAAAATTAGCCCCCTAATTGACGCCTGGCGGAGTCCCGTGCTGTCGCGCATTAGGCAAGTTAACTGTCCTGTCGCCCGGGCTGCGCCAAACCAATCACTGGCCTATCAGTGGGCGACCCGCCGCGAAGTTACGCGCCGTCGCTGCGGCTAAAGGGTTAACCAATCGCGTCTGACCCCTTAGGTATTGACTCACCGTGACAGCGCGCAATTGCGCCGTGATTTAGGTATGGCGCCGACGCGAGCGCAGCGTGCCGATTCCGGTTAACGCCGAGCCTAACAGCCACACGGCCGCCGGCAATGGCCCCGCAGCCGGGGAACCCACTAGCGTACTCGCGCTAAAAGCCCCGTTGACACCCGCCACGCTAAGCAAAGAGAGGGTCGTACTGTCCAGGCCCTGTGCGTTATCAAAGGTATTGGTGGCAGACGCCGCTCCAAAAGAAACCTTGGCCATTTGCGCATCGGTACTATTGAAAATAATCACCCCGTCGCCAGTCGCACTTAAACCCACGCCGCTGCCGGTATAAGAGCCCATTGTGAACGCCGCAGGGCGCGCCCGGCAAACCAGGCCGAGATAAACGCAGCCTTGGTAGTCGCTAAGTGGCTGGTTTCGGCGCACACCACCGACTGCCCGGGATTGATACTCGTGACGCCCGACAAAGCCACCGCGCTGGCTGCCAAAAAACTGTTGTCGTCCATTTTCCAGCCGGTGCTGTCTACCGCAGCGCGGCCGATATTCGTTAACTCGAACCAGTCGGCGGCGTCGCTGTGGCTGCTGCCGGCAACAGCGACCGCGGTAATGCGGATGGTAGGTGAAGGTACCGCGGTGGCATTCGACCTGCCAAGGATAGTCGCGGCAGGAATGCCTGCTGCGAGCCTGTGTTGAAATTTTTTCAGCGGGGCCGGGGTTTCATCGTTGCCGGCTGCGCCGGACAGTCACCCACGGAGGCGCACGTGGGGTTTTAGGCTGCATCGGATTAATGACGATAGCGTATCGTTGTCTTCACAACGCGACGTCACCCGCACGGCCTAGATCGCCCTCGGCCAACTCCCCTCATGAGCCAGCAGCCATTGTTTGCGAGGGAGTCCGCCGGCATAACCGGTGAGCGTGGCATTGGCCCCGATCACC
>SHZJ01000079.1 GCA_009692365.1 Gammaproteobacteria bacterium | reverse complement strand
GACCAAATCCGCCTTTCAAAGCGGCAAAGAAAGCGACCCATTACACCATCTCGCCAGCACGCTGGGCGAAAATTTCGACGGTGACCCCTGGTATGCATCCGCTCTCAATCCCGTGCTGGCTGGCATTACGGCCGTGGCCGCCGCCGCGCGCCCGCTGAACCAAGCTCATTCCATTTGGGAAATCGCCTGGCAGGGGAGGCGGTCTCTGAACCGCCCGAGGATTTTGCGGGTCCCGAGATGGTCACGCCGGACGCGTGGCGCCAAAGTCGAGCCCAGCTCAGCGAATCTTGCCGCGAGCTGATTGATAAAGCTGAGCGCTTGACCGAGGCCGAGTTGGCAGCGACTGTGGCAGGCAAAACCCACACCGTCGATTTCCTGATTGAGGGCACCGGGCAGCACTGGATCTACCACGCCGGGCAGATCGCTTTGAATGCGCCTCGCGCTCGGCTAGCTAGAGGCTAGGCATCAATCCCGAAACAAAACAATTCCCGCGCCTCGGTTTGACTGGACGAGGCATATTTAAAGGCATACTCGCCCGGCGCCAGCGCCTCGCCCGGCCGCAGCAGGAAAGAGTAGTCAGACCACGCCCGCACGTAGACAAAGACGCCGCTTGAGCCATTCGAATTGATAAAGCCGCGCTGTCCCAGCACCAGTTCCCGCAGGCCAAGCTCACAGTTCACATCCACGCGCAGCAGCTCAAAGTTGAGCGGGTCTCGCCAAAGCGTGGGAGGCCATTGGAGCCGCTCAAAGCCGCGGGGCTGCATCAGGCAGCGGACCACGAATTCAAGCCGGTCAGCCCGCCGAAATCGAATAGGCGAAGCCAATCCGTCGATGTGCAACAGGTCCCGTTCGGTGAAGACCTTTTGCTGGCGTTTGGCCCAACGAGCGCGGCGCGATTCCAGCGGCGTAAGCTCGCCGGTCGACGGCAGGCGGCGGAATACCGCGCCAATATCGTCGGGCTCCTTCGGGGCTTCGTCTTCAGCGGCGGCGGCGGCGGTGGGTTGGGCAACCAAGACCGGGCCGGCTACGGCTCCCACCAAGCCGCTAAAAATGAGGCGACGCCGATTCATATGCCGTTGGGACGCCGGAGACCCGCCGCGCGTTTCATAATCATAGAAGCCTTATGAAGTCACCCAAGTATCTGACGGCGACGCTTTCCCTATTGGGTTGCCTGGCGATCCTGCCAGCCTATTTGCGGGCCGTGACAGTGGCCGGCCCATCCGATGCACCCACTTTGCTGCTGGGGGATCAACTGTTGATCAATCTGGCAGCGTACCGCGTTGACTTGCCCTACACCGGGATCGCGCTCTGGGAGCGCGGCGGGCCGCAACGCGGCGAGATGGTGATGTTCCACGTACCCAACCGCGGCTTGCGGGGCTTGAAGCGCGTGATTGGCCTGCCAGGCGATACGGTGGAATTGCGCGAGAACGTGGTGTTGGTGAACGGCGAGGCGCTGGGGCAGGAGACGCTCGACCGCGGCGCGTTTGCCGCCTGGGTCCCGGACAAGCACAAGATCGGCTCGGAGGTGACACGGGAAGCAGGGCGCGACACGATCACCTACTCGCCAGGGGCTGCGGATCTTCGCACGATGCCGGCCGTCACTGTCGCGACCGGGCAGTATTTCCTACTGGGCGACCACCGCGACGATAGCAATGACTCGCGGATGTTCGGCACCGTCGACCGCCCCAAAGCGATGTTGCCGTCATGGTAAAGAACGGTGTCACCATCCAAGCACTGCGAGTGCGCGCCTTGCGGGTGCCTATGACAGAACCGCATCGAACGGCCGGGGGGACGGTGACCGAGTCGCCACTGGTGCTCACCGATCTGGTTACCGACCAGGGCGTGGTAGGGCACAGCCTGATCTTCACCTACAACACGATGGCGCTGGGGCCAACGGCGGCGCTGGTGCAAAACCTGGAGCCGCTCGTCGTGGGCCAGCCGCTGGCTCCGAGGGCGCTGAATCAGATGCTGGCGCAGCGATTCCGGCTGCTGGGCGCGCAAGGACTGACGGGCATGGCCATGGCGGCGATCGACATGGCCGCCTGGGATGCGCTGGCCAAAGTCCATGGCGTTCCGCTCTACCAACTGCTGGGTGGGCAGTCGCGATCGGCGCGAGCCTACGGCGCCATCGGCTTTGACGGTCCCACTGAATCGGCGCGCGTGGCAGAGCGTTGGGCGCGGCGCGGGATCACCGGCGTGAAGGCCAAGATCGGCTATCCAAGTGTCGAAGAAGATCGTGAGACCATTCGCGCCATTCGGGCGGCGGCGGGCCCGCACATGTCGGTACTGGTGGACTACAATCAGTGCCTCACGGCCGCCGAGGCCATTGAACGCATCCAGGCGCTGGCCTCCGAAGGACTCACCTGGGTGGAAGAGCCGCTGCCCTCGCACGACTTTGCCGGGCACGCCGAGGTGGCGCGCCAGGTGTCGACACCGATTCAAGCCGGTGAGAACTGGTGGGGGCCACGCGATTTTCAGATCGCCATGGAGGCGCGCTCGAGCGACTATCTCATGCCAGACGTTATGAAGGTGGGGGGCGTGACGGGCTGGATGGACGTGGCGTCGATGGCGGCCGCACGAGGTCTCCGCGTTTCTAATCACCTGTGGCCCGAAATCAGCGCCCACTTGCTGGCGGTTACGCCCACCGCGCATTGGCTCGAGTTTGCCGATTGGTGGCATCCGATCATGGCCCAACCGCTCGAGGTGGGCGGGGACGGCTGGGCAACTCCCTCGGCTGAGCCCGGCAGTGGAGTGGCCTGGAATGAGGCGGCGGTAGCTAAGTTCGGGGCCTAATGGAGCCTGGCACTAAGGCAGCATTAGGAAATAACCTTTCCAGTTTGTCCCTCCCGTGATCGAGGGCCCGCTCCCTGCGGTCACGGCTCGGTTGTTTCCCGTTAAATCGAATGCTCGGTAAGCCGGAACTGTTATTTCCTAACGCTGCCTAAGGCGTTTGGCCCAGTGACAGTGGCTGGCGTCGCCGGTAACGTAGAGCTATATGCCGTGGCAGGTACTGGCTCTGTTTGCGTCCGCCGCGGCGCATATGGTAAATCAGGACGCCGCGCCGATCAGATCTTCCTGTGACTCGGAGGCCCAGGTGATTGGCCAGGCCGCCAAAGGTGACGCCGCGCAGATTCTGTTTGCGATCTCGGGCGATATCGGCACCTGCTACAAAGTCTCGCTGACCACCGGCGGCAAGTCGATGCAGGGCTATCTGCCGGCCAAGGTCTTGAGCGGCATTGATTCGTTTGAGCAAGGCCGCCGGTCAGCCGGCCGCATTGAGGTACCCGTGGAGGTGCGCCGCGAGATCATCGAGCGCAGCATGGGAACCGGCGGCGGCGGCGAGAGTGCGCGGATCCAGCAGTTGATGGCGGCCGGGCAGAACGAACAGGCTCTGGAGTTGCTCGAAGGGCTGATCAAGCGCGGCCACAAAGACGCCAATACGCTGGCGGCGGCCGGGCTGGCGGCATTTCAATCGGACCGTTCCAAAATTGCCCTTGAGTATTTTGAGCAATCGCTTGTTTTGGAATCGAGCGCCGCCGTCGAGGATCTGCGGCAGCGGGCCGCCCGCGAGGTTGCGGCTGACCGGAGTTCCGAGAAACTGGTTGGCATCAAGTTCAATTTCCGCTACGACGACAAGGCCGTCACGGCCGATCAGGCTCGCGCGCTCCTGCCCATTCTGGACAGCGAATACACCCGCGTGTCCTCAGAACTCGGTTGCCGCAGCGAAGAGCGAATGACGGCCATCGTGCAGACGCCAGAGGCATATCGTCAATCCACGGGCGCTGCCGAATGGAGTGGCGGACAGTATGACGGGCGCATTCGCGTGGCGCTGCTGGAGGCGACACCGGGCGAGCATACGCGCCAAACCTTCGCGCATGAGATCGTGCATGCCTGCCTGGCGCGCACCGGAAACTGGCCGTCCTGGCTGCACGAGGGGCTGGCCCAGAAACTGTCCGGGCAAGTCATTCCGGCCGGGGCTCGCGCCCAAGTGAAGAAGATGGCGCGCGATGGCGAATTGCCGGGCCTGCAGAAAATGGGAAGTTCGTGGTCGCGCCTGAGCGGCGATCACGCCGCGTTGGCCTACACCACCGCCTTGCTCGCCATTGAACATCTCTACGACGCCTACGGCAATACCGGTGTGCGCAATCTACTGCAAAACCCTGCTTCCCTGCCCCGGGTAGCCGCTGAGCTCGACTCTCGTCTAAGGGAATAACGCCGCCCGAATCCCGAAAACTCTGGCAACGGATTGTCACATCCGCGCCGATCTGTGCTGTATGGATACATTTTGGCCGATCGCGCTGGGCAGCGTGTTTGTGGCCATCCTTTGGCACGTTCTGGCACCGCGGTACCAGGAGAGCCGGGCCGAACGCCTGCTGCAACGGGGACGCGATCGCCAGGCAGCGCAGTATCTGCAAGGGCTGCACAAGTTATGGGTGAGACGCGACGGCGAGAATTCGCTCCAAGCTGCTTCGGCCTTGGCCACCCTGGCCCGCATCCGATTCCTGCAGGGCGCCACCGAGGCCGGCACCGCATCGCTGGATCGCGCGGCGAAAAGTGTGTACGCCTATAAGGGCAGGCCCAACCGCCGGCTGATCGTAGCGCTGATTCGTCTGGGCCAAGCCGCACTCGTGGCCCAGCGTCACGCCGAAGCGGCGGCCATCGGCGAAAAGGCGCTGGCCCTGGCAGGCCGGGCTCTCTACGGCGCCGATCCATGTCTGGCCGCTCTGGAGGCGATGATGGGCGATGCTCAGGCGGGGCTGTCGTTGTTTGAGGAAGCTCACGCTCACTATGACCGGGCCCTGGAGATTTACCGGCTCCACGCGGGCGTCGATTCCCCCGATACCGCCGTGGTGATGGCTGCAATGGCTGCGGCGATGGTGCGCCAGGAGCGATGGAAAGAGGCACGCAAGACCGGGATGGAGGCAGTGGAGATCCTAGACCAGCATGACAGCGCGCGCCTGCCCGAGGCGCTCGGCGCTTTGGCCGAACTGCATGCCCGGCGCGGCCATTTCGCCGAGGCCGAAGGGCTGCGCCTGTCGATTTGCCATCTCTGGGAAAGACTCGGAGGTCCCGACAGCGCGCTTCTGGCCCGCGAGTATGAGAGA
>SHZJ01000042.1 GCA_009692365.1 Gammaproteobacteria bacterium | reverse complement strand
CGGCCACCGCCGCCTGCCGCCGCAAGAGTTTTGACGGCCTCCGGCACGGTTGCTGGCCGTGCGTACTGAATAGCTTCCATTAGGCTCCCCTTGGTTCTGATTAGACGGGTTTTATAACACCACTACCGTTCGTCCGAAAGGCAGCCATGCCGCCCGCGCTCAACGATAGTGCGGCATGACTTCCCGACCGAAGCGCTCGAGCATGCGCTTCACATCGTCGACCGGCAGATAGCCTTGGTCTCCCTGCCAAATAAACCACTCCGGGTTGCAGGTTTCGACCAGTAAATCCATTTCTTTGCGCACGTGATGCTGATTCCCCACCAACAGGAAATGCGCATCTTCAAAGCGCTCCATCCGCACCTCGGAGACCGGCAAGCGCTGGCCGGGATATTTGATGTCGTCTTCCGGCAGGCGGAAGGCATCGGTGAAACCAAAAGCGTGCGCCCAGCCGGGCCAGCCCGTGCCCATCAGGCCTTTCATGGCTAAATCCCGGGCCTGTTGTTTGTCGTCGGCCATATACACGCCGCGAAACACCCCGATATTCTCGCCCAGCTTGAGCGCCCGGCCGTGCTTTTGGGCTTCGTCGACATGGGCTTCCGCAAACGCGCGCAGCTGCACCGGATCGGAGGTGAGCATGGTCGGCACCAGCCCTTCGCGGGCCGCCCAGCGGATGGTGGCCTCGCTCTGCGAGAACGCCTGAAACAGCATCGGGTGGGGCTTCTGGTAAGGCTTGGGGACCACCGTAATGTTCTGGATAAAGCCGTTTTCGTCGATTTCGCCCGGCGCGCCATATTTGCGCGTCCACTCGTCCGCCGGCCACGGCGTGCCGGTCTCGTAGGGGAAAGGATATTGGTAATACTTGCCCTTGTAGCGGAAACCGCCCTCGGCCCACGCCAGCTTGAGGATTTCGAAGACTTCCTGGAAGGCCTCGCGGTTGATCGCGTCGGCATCCGGCGCGCCCTCTTTGTTGTGGATGTCCGATGCGCCCACATGGAGCTTCTGCGCCATTTGGTTTAGCCAGCGGGCCTGATAGCCGCGTGCAAAGCCGACGATCGTGCGGCCTTTGGTGATTTGGTCCAGCCACGCAATTTCTAACGCCAGACGCAGCGGGTCCCAGCCCGGCAATACATAGCCGATCGGGCCCGCCTTGATGGTTTTGGTGTTGTTCAAGACGTGCTGGGTCAGCACCGGCAAGCTGCCCATTTCCCCACCTTCGGTGTGCAGATGGTGCTCGGGGAAGGTCACCGCCGAGAAGCCTAAGTCTTCGGCCATTTGCGAGAGTTCGACAACTTCCTCCAGCATCTGTTGAAAGCGGTCAGTACGCGCCGAGATCGGGCGCAGGCGTTCGCGCTCATCCATGGTGGCGGGGATAGCTGGGAAAAAAAAGAACATGAACTTCATGCGGGCCTCCGTGAAACTGTGGCTGCCCTCGGACCTGTGGCCACCCGGGCGTTTTTTTTAAAGCGCTCTAGTCTCCCATGGGAGAGCCGGCGGACAATAACAAAATATGTAAATTTCTTGACCGATGGTGCCAACCTCGAGGTATCTCCCTGATTTCAGAACCACCACCCCGCCGCCACCCCAAACCCCAGCCGCACTATCTGTTTGGCAGCGCCATGCTGCGGCCGCTGCGACTGGCCTACGGGTTGGCCCCCGTTATCGAAGTACTGCAGGCGCGCGGACACGACATCGCCCCGCTGCTCGCGGCCACCAACATCCCGCGCTTTGCCCTTGAAGAACCGAGCTATCGCATTCTGCTGGCGCAGGAACTGCAGTTCATCCGCCTCGCCCTCGAGCGCCTGCGCCTCCCCCCGGCGGGCCTCGTGGTGGGGCAGCGCTACAGCCTCGCGCTGTTTGGCGTATTGGGCCTGGCGGCGGCCTGCGCGCCCACCATGCGTGAATTATTCCACTCCGTCCCGACCTGGCCGGAACGGAGTTGGGGGGCGATCGAATTGACGGTGTGGCGCGCGGGCGACGAAGAATACGTGGCCTTCCGCGACGAGGTTGCGGTGGGTGATTTGGGGCCGTTTTTCGTCGAGCGCGATACCGCGGCGACCTTGGCGCTGTTCCGCCAAAATCTGGGCCGTGCGCTCGCCCCACTGCGGGTGAGCTTTCGGCATGCGCAGCCGGCCGACCTGCGCCCCTAGCTCGCGTTTTTTAACTGCCCGGTGACCTTTGGCGACACCGCGAATCAGATTCATTTCCCGCGCGCGGTGTGGGATACCCCACCGCCCCAAGCCAACGCCAGGTCCTACCGTTTTTATGTCACCCAGTGCGAGCGTTTGAGTGCGGTAATGCAGGCGCCACTGTCGTCTGTGGCTGTGGTGCGCAGCCGGCTGCGCTCCACCACCCCGATGCCAACGCTGGATCAGCTCGTGAGCACGCTGCATCTCACCCGCCGCACACTGCAGCGCCACCGCGACGCCGAGGGCAGTAGCTTTGCCGTGCTGCTCACCCAAGTGCGCTGCGAGCGCGCGCAAGCCTTATTACACCGCCGCGATATGCACCACGACGACAGCGCACGCGTCTTGGGCTTCGCTGACGCCAGCGCTTTTTCGCGCGCCTTCAAAACCTCGACCGGGGCTTCCCCCCGGGCGTTTCGACAGCAGCCCAGCGACTACTCCCACCGACTTAGGCGGACAGACTGACCACCGGGTTGCGCAGCACGCCGATGCCCTCAATCTCGGACTCCACCCTATCGCCCGGCAAACAGTAGCGCGTAGCGGGCACCAAGCCGGGCGCGCCCTGCCATTTGCCGCCCAAATCGGTATCGGTCGACCAGGCCGTCCCCGCCGGGGTCCCGGTAATGATCACCATGCCGGGTTTGAGCGTGAAGTTGCAGGAAAAATAATGCACGAGATAGGCACAGCTCCAAATCATCTCGGCGGTGCTGCAGGCCTGCCGTTGTTCCCCGTTGATGCGAGTGCGCAGCATCAAGGCCTGCGGGTCCGGAATTTCATCGGCAGTCACGATGCACGGCCCCAGCGGCGCGCTGGAATCGAACGCCTTGCCGCGACCCAGTTCGTACCAGGTAAAACCCTGCGGTGAGCGACGCACTTGACGGTCGCGCGCCGTGACGTCGTTGACGATGGTGTAGCCAAACACATGCTCGAGGGCGCTGGCGACCGGGATGTGTCGGCCCGGCCTGCCAATGACAATGGCAAGCTCGGTTTCGCAATCGAGCTTGTGGGTCAGCAGGGGGTCGTAGACGATGCCCTCTCCCGGCCCCACGACGCAGTCGGCGGTCTTGATAAAAAACTCCGGCTCCTTGCCGCTCAACGGCGTGTTTGCTTTTTCGGCGTTGTGGGTGCGGTAGTTGCTGCCTGAACAAATGATGGTGGAGGGTCGCAGTGGCGCGCGCAGCTGCACCGCCGCCAGCGGCAGGCGCGCGCTGGCCGGCGCGTGGTCGATGACTTGGTGCGCCTGCGCCAGGGCGGCGCTGCCACCGCGAATAAACGCCACGGCGTCGCCGAAATGCGCCGTGGCCGCGCCCGCTGGCAGGGCCGCCAGCGCGTCCACGACGCTCTCCCCGGTGAGAAAGCCCAAGCGTTCCGGGCCGTCGGCGTGGGCACAATAGGTAACGATTTTCATGGGCTTTGGCGGCCTCGTGCTTGCGCAATAAGTGGTGGCCGAATGGTAACGCAGGTCGACGGAAGCGCACGCTTGGGTTGAATCGAGGCGAAAACCCGTGCTATTGCTGCATTTCATCAGCGCCGCGCTGCCGCGCCGCGCCGGACACCCTAAAACGCCGCCTGCCGTCCCGTTCACGCCCGCCAGCCCGGAGCCTCCAACCCCATGGCCAGCTATCCCCATCTGTTTTCGCCTTGGCGACTGCGCCATACCGAAATCCGCAACAAAGTGGTGTTTCCGCCGACCTGCCCCACGTGGGTCAGCGACCCGTGGCGCGGTTTGTTCACCGACATGGCAGTGGACTATTACGCGGAGCGCGCCAAAGGGGGGGTTGGGCTCATCATCATTGGCGGCACCCACGTGCACCCCAGCTCGCTGGCCGCACCGCTGCTCATGCCGCAACTCTATAACGATGATCAAATTGGCCCGCTGGCTAAAATCGCCGAGGCGGTGCATCGCTACGGCGCGAAGCTCGCCATCCAGCTGTGGCATTCCGGCGTCCGGGGTTTCCCCACCTATAAGCAAGCGGCCGGTTTCGACCCCGACGCGACCTGGTACACCGTCAGTCCTAGCCAAGTGCCGTTGGGGGAATTCCCCGGGGCTTCAACCCCCAAAGCCTTGGATGAGGAGGAGATCGAAGACATCCTCGCCGCCTATGGCTCAGCCGCCGCCCGCGCCATGGCGGCGGGTCTAGACGGCGTGGAGCTGCATCTGTCGCACGGCTATCTGCCCTGGCAGTTTCTCTCCCCGCTGTACAACCAGCGCACGGACCGCTGGGGCGGCTCGTACGAAAACCGTCTGCGCTTCCCCTGCGAAGCGCTCACCCGCATGCGCGCCGCCATCGGCAGCCAGCCCTTCCTGGGCTATCGCATCAACTCCACTTCTTTTTGGCCGGGTGATTTAGAAATCGACGCGGTGCGCCAAATCGTGGGTGACATCGAAGCGCGCAACGACCTCGACTATGTGAACGTTTCTGCCGGCGTGCACCACACGTTCATTCATACCCCGATGGAATTTAAAGGGGGCTGGGAAAGCCCGTACGTTCGACAAATTAAAGAAGTCTCAACCAAACCAGTATTTTTGGTCGGACGGATCACGATGCCGGATGTGGCCGAGCAGCTGCTGGCCGACCAAACCGCCGATGCCATTTGTTTGGCGCGCCAATTATTTACCGATCCCGAATGGGCGAATAAAGCCCAAGCCGGCCAAGCAGAGGATATTCGCGCTTGCGTCGCGGCAAATTTTTGCTGGAAAAGCGTCAGCCGCGGCGGGCGCGTGCAGTGCGTTTACAACCCGACCGTGGGGCGCGAAGGCCAGTGGGGCGCGGGCACGCTGCTTAAAGTAGCCGTGCCTAAACACGCGTTGGTGATCGGCGCGGGGCCGGCCGGTTTGGAGTACGCACGGGTGGCCGCCGCGCGCGGCCATCGCGTGACGGTGCTGGAGGCGAGCGCCCACACCGGTGGCCACGTGCGGGTGCACGCGCTGCTGCCCGCGCGCACCGAGTTCGGTGAAATCGCGCGCTGGTTGGCGCAGCAGGCCACCAAAAACGGGGCGGTGATCCACACGGGCGAAGCCGTCCGGGAGGACAATCTCGAGGCCATTTTGGCGCGCTACCAACCCGACCACGTGGTCGTTGCCACCGGCTCGACAGGTGCGGTGGACGGCTTTCAAGGATGGACGGCGCGCGGCCTGCCGGGCTGGGAAACGGGCAACTGCCTGACTTGGGAAGACGTCATGATCAACCGCGACAAAACGCCGCCGCGCTCGTTCCCCGGCCATGCCATCGTCATCGACGACCTCGGCGATGTCGCGGGACCGCTCACCGCCGTGGCGCTCGCCGAAGCCGGCAGCAGCTCCGTCACGCTGGTCACCCGCTGGCCGATGGTCGGCATGGAAACCCTGCTGGACGTGTACTTCGAATGGATCATGCCGCGCGTCTATAAGGCCGGGGTGCGCATTCTGGCCGACCACTTCGTCAAAGAGATCCGCGGCGAGAGTATCCAGCTCTACAACGTGCACCATGAGGCGGCCGAACTGGCACTGCCGGCCGACTGGATCGTCATGGCCACCGGCCGCCGCTCGGAGAATTCACTTTTTCCTTTGCTGCAGGCGCGCGGGGTTTCCGCCCAGATGATTGGCGACGCCATCGCACCCCGCTACACCTACGAGGCGGTCTACGAAGGGCACCGCGCAGCACGCAAACTCTAGGCGATAAGTCCCGCCCCCACGCCCACCCTCGACCCCCAACCCGACTTCGGCCATGCCCATGAAGACGCGCCCGACTGGCGCGCGTCTTACTATTTCAACGGCTACGCGCCAGCGACCGATGTGGGTTTTTTGGCGCGCCTCGCCAGTCGGCCCAACGAGCCGCACGTCGATGGCTTCATCACGCGGTGGCTGCCGGACGGCCGCAGCGCGCGTTTGGCCCACGCCAGCGCCGTGGCCGTGCCCGAGGTGGGGCGCCCCGCGGCGGCGTGTCTGCGGGCCGAACGGGTGACCCCCCTGACGATCTGGCGCTTGCACGGCAGCGGCCGCAGCGATGAGGTTTGCGCGGTGAGCCTAGCGCTGACCTGCCGCGCGCTCACACCGCCCACCGGCGTGAGCGCGCGGGCGCAAGGTCCAGGCGGCGGGCGGTGCCGCGGTCTTGGATTCTTTGGCCCACGGCCACTTTGAGCAGGCTGGCGCTTGGCGCGGCGAAGTGCGCGTGGACGGCGACAAATCCTGGGGGCCACGCCGTTCAGATGGCGCGCACGGCCTGCGCTACTGGCGCTGGTTTTCCATGAATTTTGGCGCTGACGTGCAGGTAGGCGGCCTCCGCGTGGGCTTTGATGACGCCGCCGTGCAGCGCGGCTGGCTGTATCGGCACGGGGAGTTTGTGAGCCTGCGCGAACTGACCTTCACCACCCGCCTCGCCGCCGACGGCGTGAGCCAAGCGCACGTCACGCTACTTGCCCGCGATACCACTGGCCAGACCCACCCCATCACCGGCGAAGTCCTGCGCTGCGTGCCGTTGGTCGCGCGCGGCCACGAGCATATGCTCACTCCGGACGGGCTGACCCGCTGGCACTACCAAGGGCTGAGCGCTTATGGCATCTGCGAATACGCCCACCAAACCGACGCTGCGCGACGCCCGGTCGTGCCCATCGATTCAGCCCGCGCGGGCTTATCGCGGCCTCACGGGATCGCCGCAACTGGGCGCACGGGCCGCCGCCTCAAACTCCTGCGCGGCGGCGAGCGTCTGGGGCTGCTGCAACAGCGCCTCCACCAAGGGCACGGCGAGCGTGAAAGTCTGCAAGCCCGCGCCGGCCAGCCGGCTTAAATCGCTGAGGTTCCGCAGGCTGGCAACCAGCACCCGCACCCGGGCGCCCACGCCGGTCACCACGCGCTGCATGGCGATGACCTCGGCGTGGCCATCGCGCCCGGCGTCGCAAATGCGGCCCAGATAGGGCGCGGCATAATCGACCCCGAGCGCGGCCGCCACCAGCAGTTGGCTGGCGTCGAAACAGGTGGTCAACGTCACGCGCACGCCGAGTTCCAGCAGACGACCCGCCGCCACGCTGCCCGCCCGGGTCAGCGGTAGCTTTACGCAGATCCGGGCGGCGTCGATCCCGGCCAATTCCTGCCCGCAGGCATAGTAGGCCTCGGCGCTACCGCCCCAAGCCTGCAAATGAATTTCGCGCGCGCCCAACGCGGTGGCCTCGTGGGTCAGCGCGCGCAGGCTCGCGATTGCGCTGGGCAGCCCCGCGCGCCGCAGCAGCGTAGGATTGGTAGTGACCCCGTAGAACAAGCCGCTGGGCAGCCAGGCGCGCCACTGCGCGGCGTCGGCCGAGTCTAAAAAGAGCCGCAGGCTCATCGCAGCAGTACCGCTAAGTCCGCGCGTGGGAGCGCAGCACGTAGTCGGGCGCGACGAAGCTATCGCTACGCGCGACCTCCCAGAAAATCTTAAACACCGGCTGGCTCGGCATCGAGTCGAGCAACTCCCCGGGTTTCAGCCAGCCGTGGAGCGCCGCCAAAGAACGCACCTCGGTGGAAGAAACGCGACGAATAATGTGCTCTGGCCCCAGTTCGGAAGGCTCGGTGAGCCCGGCCGCCGACAGCAACTCTCGCAGCGCATCCAGCGTGTTGGCGTGCAGTTGAAAGACCCGCTCGGCTTTATCGGGCACCACCAGAGCGCGCATGCGCATGGGGTCTTGGCTAGTCACGCCGGTGGGGCAGCGGCCGGTATGGCAGGTCTGTGCCTGCAAGCAGCCCAGGGCAAACATGAAACCCCGGGCGGCGTTACACCAGTCGGCACCCAACGCCAGCGCGCGCGCGACATCAAAGGCCGTGACCACTTTGCCAGAGGCGCCAATTTTTACTCGCTGCCGCAGATTGGTGCCCACCAGCGTGTTGTGCACCAGCATCAGCCCCTCGCGCAGCGGCGCACCCACATGGTCGCTAAATTCGAGGGGTGCCGCGCCGGTGCCCCCTTCGCCGCCGTCTACGACGATGAAATCCGGGGTGATATCGCTGGCCAGCATGGCTTTCACGAGGCCAAACCATTCCCACGGATGGCCCATGGCAAGCTTGACGCCCACCGGCTTGCCGCCGGCGAGTTCACGCAGTTTTGCGACGAAATCGAGTAGTTCAAAGGGGCTAGAAAAAGCGGAGTGACAGGGCGGCGACAAGCAGTCGACCCCCATCGGGACACCGCGCGCGGCGGCAATTTCAGCGGTGACCTTCGCCCCAGGCAGAACGCCCCCGTGGCCTGGTTTCGCGCCTTGGGAGAGTTTGATTTCAATCATTTTCACTTGGTCTTCGGCGGCGTTTTCGCTGAAGCGCGCCGGGTCAAACCGACCCGCTGCGTCGCGGCACCCGAAATAGCCGGAGCCGATTTCCCACACCAGATCGCCGCCCGCCACGCGGTGATAGCGCGAAATCGAACCCTCGCCCGTATCGTGATAAAAATTCCCGCGCCGCGCGCCTTCGTTGAGCGCCAGAATGGCGTTAGACGACAGCGCCCCAAAGCTCATGGCCGAAATATTGAACAGGCTGGTCGAATAGGGTTGGCGGCAATGACCCTCACCCACCGTTACCCGGAAATCAGCGCTGGCAATTTTGACCGGCATCAGCGAGTGATTAATCCATTCGTAATAGGGGGCGTACACGTCGATCTGGGTCCCAAAGGGGCGCTTATCGGGCACCCCCTTGGCGCGCTGATAGATGATGGAGCGCTGGGCCCGCGAGTAGGGCAGTTCATCGGTATCGGCTTCGATAAAGTACTGGCGGATTTCCGGGCGGATGAGTTCGAAGAAAAACCGGAAGTGGGAGAGCAACGGGTAATTGCGGCGAATGGCTTGGCGGGGCTGTAGAAAATCTACCCAGCCCACCAGCGTGAGCGTCCCCAAGCCCAAGGCCAGCCAGAGCCAGTCCAGGTGGTCGGTCGCCAACCCCAGACACAGCACAGTGCCCAAGCCACACAGCGCCCAAGCCCAGAACCGCTGGGGTAAAAAACGATCGAGGGTAGCTAGCATCACGACACCTACAGTTAAGACGGCATCGGGCCATCATAGCAGCGAGTCGGGGCTCGCAACTCGCGGCGGTCAAGGCTGCCCGGAGTGGCGGGCGGCGGTGGACTATGGCGCCAAGAAATCTCCCACCAGCCGGTTGAAATCCGCGCAATATTCGATTTGCGTCCAATGGCCGCAGTGTCCAAACACATGCAATTGGGCGTGCGGGATGAGTTGCAATAACTGCAGGGAACAGGCCAGCGGAATGATGCGGTCCTCACGCCCGTGGAGGATCAAGGTGGGTTGCACCAAGCCGGCGAGCAACGCCACCGGTTGGGCCAACTCGCCAATGTGCGCCTGCCGGGGTGGCGGGAACATGCTGGCGTAATTCTCGTACACGCCGGGACGCACCGAAGCGCGGAAGCGCAGTTGCGCCAAGTCATCCGAGACCAGCGCCTGATTATAGGCAAAGGTCTCGATGAGCTGGCGCATATTGGCCGCCGAGGGGGTATAGCCCCACACCGCGTCGAGCCCGGGGGTGAGTTCGAAGTCCACGCCGGCCGCGCCCATCAACACCAAACGCGCGACCCGCGCCGGGTACTGCACCGCCAGCGCCAACGCCAACGCGCCGCCGAAAGAATTGCCCACCACCGACACCCGCTCGATGGCTAACGCATCGAGGAAACCCACCAGATGCTGCAACCAGCGGGCCAGCGAATACTGCTGCCCGGGAGCGGGGGCGGTGTAGCCAAAACCCAGCAGGTCGGGGGCCACCACCCGATAGCGCTGCGCCAGCACCGGCAGGTTGAGCCGCCAATTAGCCCACGCCGAAACCCCCGGCCCCGACCCGTGGAGCAGCAGCACCGGCGGGCCGGCGCCGACGTCGTGGTAGTTGGTCGCCAAGCCATCAACCGCCACCGAGTGGCCTATTTCAGGGCTCGCGGGTGGGGACTGCGCGGGAGTCGTCATCGGCAAAGTCTCCTGGTTCGGGGGTAGCTAGCCCAGTTCCCCGGGCACCACGGCGCGCCCTCACCGGCGCATTTTAAGGTTTATTCAGGCCAATCGAGATAGAGATTGCCATCCTCGGCGAGCGTGACCCGATGGCAGCGCAAGGCCGCAAAGCACGGTGCGGCCGTGGGCTCGCCGGTGCGAATAGCGAACTTCCCCAAGTGGAAGGGGCAGACAATTTCATCGCCCTCGATGTCGCCCTCGGAGAGTTCGGCCTCGCCGTGGGTGCAGCGGTCATCGGTCGCAAAGTAGCCGTCGGCCAGGCGATATACCGCTACCGTCGGGCCAGTCGGCGGCACGAACTGGCGCACGGAATTCACCGCCATCGCGACCGCCGCGCCGAGTCGCAGGCGCCTCACGCGGCTCAGGGTCGCAGCGCCCGCAGGGCGGCGGTATCGCCGCGCTGGGCGGCCTCACGAATACGCCGCGCCAAGGTCGGGGAGTGGAAACGACTGGTCACCAGCACCTGCAGCGCGCCCGCCTGGGCGAAGTGTAGGGTCACCGGGAACTCTTTCCCCAGCGTGAGCGGGACATTCAGCGCGTTGAGCTCGATGTAATAACCCGCGTCGCTCAATTCGAACGCCTGCGCCCCGCTGGGGATCTCGATCTGCGCGACTGCCCGGTGCGGTGCGGCGCGCAACACGCTCGTGCCGCTGGCCAGCGGGCTCGTTGCCCCCAGCAGTTGGTCGGCGCGTTTAGCGTGATTGCGAAATTCGAAAAACACGCTAGCGCGGTGGGCGTCCCCTAGTGTGCTACGCGCCCACGGGTCGATGATTTCAATCTCCCGCACCCGGAACACGACCGGAGCGGGCTCGCCGTCGGCGGCGCGCGCCGGGGTCAGATTCGTGAACACTATCGCCGCGGCTAGCCCGCAGGCAGCCAGCCCCAAGCCGCCACCACGTTCAATCACCGGGGTGGATCCTGACCACCATGTTATTGGACCCCGCCTGACCATAAATTTTTGGATCGCGTGGCCCGATGGGCAAATTGGCATAAGAGGTCCATAAATCGCCGGTGCTCGCGTCGAGTTCCACCATGCGCAAGAAAGCTTCTTTGCGCGGCAGCGGATAATGCCGCCAGCGTGCAGTATCGATATCGAAACGATAGATGCGGTCGGAGTTGGTAGTCCCCACCCAAACCGCATGACGCTTTTTGTCGAGCGTGACTGAGTACGAGGCGCCCGCGCGGTCCGGCATGTCGTAGCGGGCAAGCTCCTTGCCCGTGCGCGTATCGAACTTCAACAATTGCCCTTCCCCGTAGAGCGGCACCCACAGCATGCCGTTGTCTTCAATGGCCATACGCCGGGGCGCGGCGCCCCGCGGGAAGGCTACCAGCGTCTCCACTTTCTCCGTTTCGGTGTTGAACGACCCCAGATAACCATGCAACTGTGTCCACCACACCCGCTTGCGCGAGGGATCCATCGCCGCCCCGTAAATGAACACGTGGAAAGGCTCTTCGCCCTCGGGCAGCGGCATGGGATAGCGTTTCACCGCGCCGCTGTCGGTCTGCACGCTCCACAGTTCGTTGAGCCCGACCAAGGTCAGCCACACCCGACCCTGCGCGTCTTTTTGCACGTGGCGGTCGCCGTTGATGGCGGTGTCGTGGGTGATGGCAAACTTCACGCCGGGCGGCGGCCCGTAAATCCGCCATTCATGGGTGTGCACATTAAAGCGCGCGATGGAATAGCTTTCTTCCAGCGCCACCCACAAATTGCCCTCCTCATCGCCGTTAAGCGTGTGCGGTCCCTGCGGTCCGTCGCCGGGCACCGGATACCACACCACCGCACCGGTAGCAGGATCCAGACTCCCCAGCCGGTCGGCGTCGAGTTCTAAAAACCACAGCAGCGATGAGCCGGGGGTCATGCTGACTTCGCGCGTCCAGCCAAAAGTGGGGAGCTGAAATTCCTCTATCCGGGTGTTGGCGGTGACACCGTATTCGCCCAATCGCGCCACATCGTCGTAGCCGGTGTAGTGGTCAAATCGGGTGGGATAGTGCTCGGCCAGGTAGGGGATGACGACATCCGTATCCCGTGGCGAAAAAAAACTGGTCGCCGGTGCAATCGCCGCGCGGTAGTCGGCGCTGTCTTCGGTCAGTCCCCAGCGCAGATGATTTTTGCCCGCCGGGCCGATGCGCAGCGCCTGCGCCCGCATGTACTGCACCACGGCGTCCCACGCGGCCTGGCGTGTCGCCAGCGGTTGCCCGGCCAAACTGCGGGCAAACTGCTTCACGCGTTCCGCACCCAACTGGTGGCAGCCCGCACATTCGTTGATGAGGATATGGAAGCTGCGGTCGCCGGGTTTGCCCGGGATCCATGCAGAGGCGGGCACTTGCTCGGCGACGTTCGCGAGCCGCTGCATGGTCAGCGCAAGGCTCACGGTGCCCGCGCTCGCGCTTTGGGTGCGGCTGGCTTCTTCCCAACCGATCCGAAACGCCACCACCGCGAGCTGCGCCGCGTCCGCGTCTTGCAGCTCGACGTGGAAGCTGCCCGTGGCGTCCGAAAACACGCTCGTGGTGACCGGCACCTGCGTGGCACCGGTGAGATTCAGCCGCACGAAGGGCAGCGGCGCACCCGCAGCGTCGAGGACTTTGCCTTGCACCGATAACGGCGCGCGCGCCGCGCCCGCCGTTGCCACCTGCAAGCCAGCAACCGCCAGCAGCGCCATTCCTATCCAGGATCTAAAATTAATCCGTCTCGAGTGCATGGCGGGTCCTCCCACTGGGCGCCGGCGCGCCTAACCGTTAACGAGTGCCACCACCGAGTTGTACAGGTGGCGAGGCGCAATCTCCATATCGCACAGGACGGCGGTTTCGATGGCGCCGGATTCCAGCCCTACTTGGGTGGCCTCCAGCGTCACCGTGTCTTCGCGGAAGGCGTCGCGCAGCAGCGTCTTGCCGTGTTCATTAGCGATGAGGTCACTGGGTTTTTGCGGTGCCAAAAAATTGATGCTGCCAATCCAGCGCGTTTTATTCACTGAGATAGGCCAAAATTCGTGGCCATAAAAGCCGCCGATGAAGGGGTCCACCAGCAGGTTAGGGAACACGCCGTGGACGTCAAAAGCATAGAAGGGATCGTTGTCAGGATTGACACCCGGGAACTCGCTGCCGCTGTCGCCGCTGGCGGCGGCATACCAGCTAGCACCCCGTCTGCGGACCCAGTTTTCTACCGCGGGCGGTGTGAAATCCGGCGACACCATAAAAGTGACCGAGCGGTTGCCCTGCGGGAATATCCGGGCGGAGGTGGGCCGGCAATACGGGTTGAGCGAGCCGCAGAAGGCCTCGGGCAGCGTGGCTGCGTGCACCGTGCCCACGTGATAACCCTCCTGAAAGGCATCGATGGCGGCCTTCCAGTTCACGTTCACAGTGGCCGTCCAGATCCCGCGGCGGCGAATGCGCTCGAACGGGAAGTCTTTGAGCTGCTCGGCGTGCGGCTTTATCTGTTCCAGCAGGGTCTGCCGCGGGCTCGGGTCCACGTTGATGAAAATGAAATCCTTCCACACTGCGCAATGCACGGGCTTGAGCCCGCGCGTGGTCTTATCGAGATTGAAGAATAGTTTCTCATCTGGCACCGAGCGCAAAGACCCATCCGTGTTGTAGACCCACCCATGGAAACGGCAGGTGAAGTATTTGCGGTTGGCGGTGTCCCAGGTTTCGTGGTTGTTCCAGCACACGGTGGTGCCGCGGTGCTGGCAGGTGTTGTAGAAGGCGCGGATCTCGCCGTTGTTGTCCCGACAAATAATGAACGAGGGCGAGGTGCTGTTCTTGTTAACGCGCACCGCTTCGATGACCTGCGTGAAGTAGTCCCCCGCCTTGGGCAGCCGTTCCACGCGACCGACGTAAAGCCACATCTTTTTGAAAATCTTCGCGCGCTCTTGCTCGAAAAATTCCTCGCAGATGTAGGGCGTGACAGGCAGCGGCCCATAGTCCATGTCTGGGTAGCGCTCGGCGATGGGGCGGCGGTTAGCCCAATCCGGCAGGCGTTGCTTAAGCGCTTCAAAGGCCTCGGTGGAATGGTTGCTCATAGCGTTTCCTCCAACACTGGACGCCGGTCGGCGGCTCAGGGATCGATGATAGTGAAGGGATCAGCGGGCGAAATAATTTTAAAGCGCTGGAATTCGAACGCGTTCGGGACATCGGGCGCGCGGTAAATTTCAACCGCCGGCACGACTTCCATCAACATCAGGCCCAGTTGCAGCAGCCGCGCGGCGGGGCGGGGCAGCCCGTCTATCGAGTAGCGGTCGATGTACTCACACAGGGCGTCCATCCGCGGAAAAATCGCGTGATAAAAATCGTCGAGCGCCGCCAATGGCTGCCTGACCCGAAACTGGTTGCGTGCCTGCTCGGTGTCGAGCACCCAATCGTTGGCGTAGCGTTCGAGGTCGGCGAACTCGGGCGGCAGTAGGGTGGTGGCGGCAGTGCTCATTAGCAGGTCTCCTGGCACGAGGTTGCGCGTGGGTGCAGCTCGACTATCGCGCGTTTGGCCGGGGGCGAACACCACTCTTTAGAAGGGGGTGCGCCGCAGCAAAACAGCGGGCGGCCGCCGCCGGCGGCGGGTGCCAGCCGCCAATTGCGCAGCCCAGTGACGCCCAGCTAAGCTGGCGGCAAGGGGCCGGGGTCTAGCCATGGCTTTGCGTCCTGCCAGCGGACTGCCCGCCGTGCTCGCCACCGAGGAAAGCTGTGCTTCCGCTGCTGCAAGCCAAATTTTTTCCGCCCTTGGTCGAACGCTCACTGGTGGGCAGAGCCCGCCTGAGCGCCCAGTTTCTGGGCCGCCTGCCCCGCAAACTCACGCTGGTCACCGCCCCGCCCGGCTACGGCAAAACCTCTCTGATGGCGCAGATGCAGGGCACCCTCCACGCCCAGCAGCAGCGCTGTGTGTGGCTGAGCATCGACGCCAGCGATAACGACTTCTCCCAGCTGGTGCGCTACTTAGTGGGGGCCGTCGAGCGCGTGTTCCCAGGCTTTGGCGAGCCGGTATTGGTCCTCCTCCAGGGCGGCATGCGCCTGGCCCGCGACACCATCCTGCGGGTGCTGGCGAATGCGCTGTCCACCCTC
Source organism: Gammaproteobacteria bacterium (assembly GCA_009692365.1). Classification (GTDB taxonomy): domain Bacteria; phylum Pseudomonadota; class Gammaproteobacteria. Next base: position 14,138 of record SHZJ01000042.1, on the reverse strand, counting down.
GCCGGACCATTGTTTATTTTTATCGAAGACGCCCATGAACTCAGCGACGAACGCGCGCGGGGCGCGCTGCGGGAGCTCATTCGCGGCACGCCGCCCCACATCAGGTTTGTCATCAGCAGCCGCGCCCACTGCGATCTAGACTCGGCCCGACTGCGCGCCACCGGCCAATTGAGCGAAATTCAAGCGGAAGATTTGCGCTTTACGCACGGCGAAATTGCAGAGTATTTCGTGCTCGCCAACGATTTAGCGCTCGGCCCGCAGGCCATCGAGCAACTGCTGCTGCGCACGGAGGGCTGGGCGGCAGCCCTGCAACTCACGTCGCTCGCGCTCCGCAATACCGACACCCTGAGCGCCCTGCTCACCCGCATGGATGCCGAAGAGCAAGGCTTGGCGGCCTATCTGGCGGAAGACGTGCTGCGCCATCTGCCCGAAGATTTACGTGCCTTCTTGCTGGCGGTGGGCGGACTGCGCCGGATTTGTGTGGCGCTGTGCGACGCACTCATCGGCACCCATACGAGCGCTGCCTGCTTGCGTCGCATTGAAGCCGCTAACCTCTTCATCTCGGCCTCCGAGGGTAGCCGCCGCTGGTACCGCTTTCACCCATTGTTTTCGGCTTTTCTGCGGCGCCAGCGCGAGCGGGAACTACCGGGCGCCCTCGCCGCCATTCAGGCGCGCGCCAGCCAGTGGTTTGAAGCCGAAGGCGTCTACGATGAGGCGGTAGATTACGCGCTGCAGGCCGGCGCACTGGAACAGGCAGCGCGCGTCCTGAATGAACACGCCTACGACCTGTGGCGCGGGGGACATCAGTCACGCCTCGACGGCTGGGCGCGCCAGATCCCCCCCGCCATGCGCCGGCGCTACCCTAAACTGCGCTTGATTCAAGCCTGGTCGCTGATGCTCGCGGGCAAAATTGCGGCCGCCACCCGCATTCTCGACGAAGTGGGCCACGAGATGGAAAGCTCGCGAAACCCGCCGGCTCTCGCCAACGCGCTGCGCGGCGACCTGCTGTTCATGCGCTTAATGGTCGCCTACTACCAAGAAGACATCGCCGAGGCGGAAAGGCTTTGCGAACGGTGGTTGGGCGGCGAATATCACGCCGATCCCTTTTTGCTGGGGGCGGTAAAAAGCGTCTTGGCGGGCGTGCGCGGCTTGTATTTCGAGCTGGCCTACGCCGAAGCAGAAGCCGGCACTATTGCTGACCTGCTCGCCGAGAGCGGCACGAGCTACGGCCCCATCTGGTCGTTTTCGATCCTGGGTGCGATCTTTTTGGGCGTGGGGCGCCTCGCTGAGGCCATGACGCTAATTGCCCTCGCGGTAGATTCCGCCGTGCGCATCGGTGGGGCGGCCACGCCCCTAGCGGCGCTACCGGCGAGCCTGCTGGCGCTCGCGCACTATGAGCGCAACGAATTGACGAGCGCCCAGAACCTGATCGACCAGTACGCAGCGATTTCGGAACGGCTCAATTTCGTTGACCACCAAATTAGTTCTTTCCTGGTCCCCGCGCGCTTACACGAAGCGGCGGGCGACGACGAAAGCGCGCTGGCGCTCATCGAGGAGCAGGTTCGCACGACCCACGCCAACGGGCCGTTACCGACCCGGATCACGACCCAACTCACCTACGAGCGAGTGCGTCTGCTAGCGCGCCTAGGGCGAGCGGCGCGGTTGCGGGCCCTGATACGTGAGGAAGGACTGGACGCGCCGTGCGCCAACTTCGCCCCGCCGGCGCGCAGCGCGGTACTGCTAGCGGTGCGGGCGCTGGCCCGGGTACGCGCGGGGCTGGCCTGCGGCGAAGTGCGCGCCGCGCTGGCGCTGGCCCGCCAATGGATACGCCACACCCAGGAGCGCCGGCTGCCGCGCCCCGAAGTGCTGTTTCGGCTGCTGGCTGCGCTGGCCTTGCTCAGCTTGGAGGAGGTAGCAGCGGCCCAACGCGAACTGCGTGCAGCGCTACTGGTGGCCGCGCCTCACACCCTGGTGCGGGTCTTCCTGGACGAGGGCCAGGCGCTCCGCGCGCCCCTCCAGATCGCCTGTTCGGCGCTGCACGCGAGCGACCCAGGCCTGAGCTCGTTCATCGCCCTGCTCCGGTTGGCGTTGGAAGACCACCCGCAGACGCGCGTCGCGGTGAGGGTGGTCGCGGTGAGTGGGCGACTGAGCCCGCGCGAGCATGAAGTGCTGGGATTGGTGGCGGCAGGGCTGTCCAATCGTGAGACGGGCGCGCGTCTGGGACTCACCGAGAACACGGTGAAATGGTATCTCCAGCAGGTGTTCCAGAAACTCGCGGTGCGCCGGCGCGCGCAGGCGGTGGCAGTAGCGCGCGACGGTGGCTGGCTGCGCTAAAGGGTGCGGGTAAGTCGGGGCGGGTGGGCTAGGGGGGCCCGGCCGCGGTCTCCTCGGCCCCAGTCAGAGCGCAGGAATCTCCACGCGGGCCGCTAGAGGACTACAGTGGACCTCGTTATCTTAAAAGGAGATTGCAGCATGCAGATCCCGCTCGAGATTACCTTCCGAAATGTCGACCACTCAGCCGCCTTGGAGGCGCGCGCGCGGGCGCTCACCAACAAGCTAGAGCGCTACTGCGACCACCTCACACGCTGCCGCGTCGTGGTTGAACAACTCCATCGACACCACCAGCACGGCAACCACTATCACGTTCGCATCGACGTCACCGTGCCAACGCAAGAGCTGGTCGCTAATCGTGAACCGGCCGGTAATCATGCGCATGTGGATGTCTACGTCGCGCTGCGCGATGCCTTTGATGCCATGCGCCGACAACTCCAAAACTATCGCCAACGCCAGCGGGGGGAGGTCAAAACACACGCCACGCTGCCCGGCGGTTACGTGGCAGAACTCCATCCAAAAAAAAACTTTGGCCGCATCACGACCGCCGACGGCCGGCTGATCTACTTCCATCGCAACAGCGTGACGGAGGGCGATTTTGATGCGCTAACGACGGGGGACGAAGTGCACTTTACCGAGGAGCTAGGTGAGGAAGGTCCCCAAGCCAGCGCGGTGCGAGTGACTGGTCGGCGCGCGGGCGATGAGTAACGCACCTACTCCGAACGCTGGGTGGCAGGTCGTGCAGGACCATTTTAGTGGCCACGCAAGACCTGCCCGGCGGGCTCCGTCGCGGCCAGCATGAGGCATTAAACGAGCGGCGCGGCGCGCCGTCGTCGCCCTTAAGAAAACGCGGTGCCTGCTTGAGCCCCAAACCGCCAGGGGGTCGCCCGACGGCGCGCTGCTGCTCATCGATACAGCCGTCCTCGCCGCCAACGACCGGCACCCCGGGCTAGCCCGCGCGTCGGCGCCAACCTGCGCGGTCTGCGTGAATTCCACTACGATGGCCGGGAACACAGTTTTTTACCTGCTCGGGGAGCGGTTACGGGGCCGCGCGGCCGTGGCGCTGGCCGTCCGCGGACATCCGCACGGGCGGTCCTCACCCGGCGCCCCCGCAGCGTCCCGGCCACACCCCGTTTGAGCCTGGGCGACGACCGTCATCCAAGCCCACCACAGCACCCGCCCTGTGGCACCATGCCGACTCCACGGGGAGCAACCAGGAGAAAAAAATGACCATCGAAATGACCGATATCAAACTCAACTACATCACCATCGGCGAGGCGCGCGCCAGGACCGGCTTGCGCATGGTGCTGGGGGCCTACCCCATCCCTGGGCCGTGGCGGGAGTCCTGCAAAGGGGTGTACTACGTCAAAGGGCTCCAATACACGCCGGTCAAAACGGCCAATGCCGACGCCTCGGACCTCGCCATCGGCATGAATGCCTCGCAGAGCGAACTGCTGGAATGGACCGGGCAGAGCAGCGCGCCGGTGGTGGCGTGGAACGACGAGCGCCCACGCGCTAGCTGGGTCGACCAACTCCATCTCGCCGAGCGCCTCAACCCGGAGCCGCCACTCATTCCCAGCGATAGCGAAGAACGGATCCGAATGTTCGGCTTGGCCAATGAATTGTTAGGCGAAGGCGGGCTGGTGTGGGTGAAGCGTTTGCTAATGGTCCACGACCCCCTGCAAACGCTGCCAGCAGACGACCCGCAGCGAGCGTTTTTCAGTTTTCTGGGCGAGAAATATGGCTACACGCCTGCGGCGGCCGAGCGCGCAGCGCTGCTCATTGCCGACATCCTCGCGCGCTTCGCCGCCCAACTCGCCGCGCAACACAGCGCCGGCCGACGCTATCTCGTGGGCGATAAATTGAGCGCGCTGGATATTTACTGGGCGGCCTGCTGCTGCATCCTCTCGCCCTTGCCGCCGGAGCGCTGTCCGATGGCCGATGGCTTTCGCGGGGTCTACGGCAACCGCGATGCGCGCATCGCCGCAGCCCTCACCCCAGCCTTGCTGGCGCATCGGGATTTTATCTACGCAACCCACCTCGAGCTGCCGGTGGTGTTTTAGCAACTGCCGAGGGGCAGCGGCGCGCGACCGGGGTACACTTGGCCATGAACAACGCCCCGCCCCGCCGCGTGCGCTCCCTCACCGATGCCCAAATAACCGAACTCCTCACCGGCCTGTCGCGGCCAGTGAAACTCGCCTCACTCTCACTGCATGGATACCCGCTGATTTCCACGCTGTGGTTTGTCTACGAACAAGAGAGGTTTTGGTGCATCACGCAGTCGCGGACCTGGATGCGCCGCAATTTGGCCGCCAACCCACGCTGTGCGTTCGAAATTACGTTGCCCGGCGGGCGCTACAAACTGCTGCGCGGCCAAGGCAACGCAAGCTTGGATCTGGCGGATGGTGCGCGCGTCACCAATTTGATGATCGAGCGTTATCTGGACGACCCGCAGGGCCCGGTGGCGGCTAAGCTGCGCGCACAAATTCCCAGCGAATACGCCATTTGTATTACCCCGCGCTGGGTGCGCGGTCACCGCGGCGGCTAGGCGCTCATGCGGCGGCGAAAATCCCAACTCGTGAGACGCAGCGGGGTAATTTCCACGATTACTTCGGTCGCGAGGCGCGACAGCAGCCAGTGGCGTAGGCCCTGATCGCGTCCGGCGAGATAGCGATCGGCCAGCGCGCCCAGCAGTTCACCGGCATCTTCGTGCAAAATCCGCGCGCTGCCGTGCCCCGAGATCCCGTAATAAGGGGGGGCGCTCACCGCCACTTCGAAGCCCGTCTTGGGATTGGCCTGAAGGTGCCGGCACACGAGTGCGTCTTGCTGGGTACAACAGTACAAGCGCCCGTTGAGATGGCGGAACCACAGCGAGGTGATGTGCGGAAAGCCGCCGGCGTTGAGCGAAGAAACCCGCATGGGCAAGGTTGATTCGTCGAGAAAAGCCTCTATTTGGGCTATTTTCCAGCGGCTTTTAGCACTGATGACCGCGCTGATGAGGTGAGGGGCTGCGGTTGCGTACATAGGGGCGGGTGACTCTTTTTTTGGGGGGCTGTAGGGGCGACCCTAACATAATGCCCCGCACGGCGAAGCCAGCCACGGCGACGTGCGGCCGCGCACCGCCGGCTGGGGCTGCGCCAACTGACGAGGTGGCGCGTAAACACTGTGCCCCACCTGCGAGGGCCGCCGGAGGAACCCATGAAAAAAATGCCCTATCGCGCGACCACCGCCACCGGCGAGGTCTTTGACATTGAATTTCCGCTGCACCCGCATACCGCCTCGGCGGTGTGCGTCCAGCAACTGCTGCAGGCGGTGCTGGCGAGTTTGAGTCGGGAAATCGCGGTCCTGCCCAAGGTCGCCAATGGCGATGTGCTACCGGCGCTCGCGATGGCGATGGCTGTGCGCGCCGGCATCATCTACGCCCCGCAGGCACTGGTGGACGAGCAAGCACGGGGGTTATTGGACGTGGCATTGCAGGCGATGACGCAGGCGACACGGGTGGGGCCGGCCGCCGGACACGCCTAAGGACGGCGAGCGAAATCTGCCGCAAGCCTCGCACCGAGGGCGTCGCCCGAGCACCACGCCAGTTCCACGCGCGCGCCCAGCCACCCGTCGCCGCTGGCGCCAAGGGCCAGCGCCTCGTCCCAGCCAAACGGCACGCCGATGGCTTGCTCGACCAAAGCATAACGTCAGCGATGCGCCACCGCCTGCACGCTCGCCCCCAGCCCCGGCAGGATGGCGCGCAGCGCGCGCTCTAGGGTCGCACTGACCCAACTCGCGGACTGTTCCCGATGTGCGCGTGACCAGGCGGGCGTTGCGTGCGCCACCCAAGCGGGACCGTGCGCACTGCGCGCCAGCCACCTCAAGGTGCCCTCGCCGGAGCCGCGGATGGCGTGATGTTTGGCCGCGTGGTCGTGGGTGAAGGCAAACAAGCCAGCCCAACAGGGCGCCGTGCGCGCCGCTGCCGCTTGGGCACTCAGGCCGGGCGCCACCCCGACCAGCAACGCGGCGGTTTGCTCGGCGGGCAGCGCCAGCAGTAGATAGTCGAAGCCAGAATATTCACGGCCATCGGCGAGTTGCAGCGCCCACCCGGTCGGGCGACGGGGGAGGCTTAGCACCTCGGCATGAAGGTGCAGGGGTAGACCCTGCGCGCAATGGGCAGCTAGGTTGCGCATGTCGGCCACGCCCCGCAGACGCGCCGCGGCGGGCGCCGGGCGCAACGAGGGCGGCACCATTTCGCGCTCCGCCACCCGCCATGGAGCGAGCACACCAGCCGTCCTCCAACGCTCGCACTGCGCTTGAAAGAGCGGCGTGCGGGCGGCGAAATATTGCGCGCCATGGTCGACCCCGATCGCGCCGCTCGGCAACTGCAGTTCGCGGGTGGCCAGCCGCCCACCGGGCGCACGACCCTTATCGAAAATCTGCAGTTGCGCGCCGGCTGCCTGCGGCGCGCAGCGCAGGCTAGGCCTGCAATCCCGGCACCAATAATCGCAATCGAGGGCATACAGGGCACCCACGCATTACGCTGCCGCGAGCCGCGTGAGATCAGGCCTCACCAAACAGCAGTGTGATCGGTTGCGGCAGGCTCACCCCGTAACCCTGCACGCAATCCACGCCCAATTCGGCTAACCGCTCCCGCACTGCGTCGTTTTCAACGAACTCGGCCACCGTGATTTTACCCAGCGTCTTGCCCACCCCATTGATAGCGCTGACCAGGGCCAAGTTCACCGGGTCGTGGAGCATGTCGCGCACGAACATCCCGTCTATTTTTAGATAGTCGACCGGGAGCTGCCTGAGGTAGCCGAACGACGACAGCCCGCTGCCGAAATCGTCCAGGGCAAAGCGACACCCCAGCGCTCTCATATTGTCGATGAAACACCGCGCGGCCTGCAGATTGGCGATGGCCGAAGTCTCCGTGATTTCAAAGCAGATCAAGGTCGCGAGCGGGCCCAGCGATCGCATGGCCGCTAAGGCAAAAGCCTGGAAGTCGTCGCTGATCAGCGACTGTCCAGACAAATTGATGCCGCAGGTTTGCAGCCGTTCGTCGATCGCCCCGACCTCCTTAAACCAGCTCAGGGTGCGTGAGATCACCCAGCGGTCGATCCCGGACACCACATGGTAGCGCTCCGCGGGTGGCAAAAATGCCCCGGGGGGAACCAGTCGGCCGTCAACTTCGCGCATCCGCAACAACAACTCGATGTGGAGGCGGGTGCTCGCTACCGGCCCCCGTACCGCGGCTTCGATAGTTTGGAAATACAGCTCAAACCGGTTCTCTACGATTGCCCGGTCGATGCGCTCTACCCAACCCATTTCACCCTGCCGATGGAGGAAATCGGAGTCGCCGGCGCGATACACGTGGACTCGATTGCGGCCCAACTCCTTGGCCATGAAACAGGCCGCATCCGCGGCGCTGAGCAACTCGGCGGTGGTCTCGTGCCCCGTCACCACCGGCACCAAACCGAGGCTTGCGGTAGTCCGAAACCGCTTCTCGCCGTCGATGAAATCAAGGTCCTCCAGCGCCTGACGAATCGCCAGCGCGGTGCGCTGCGCTTGCTCGATAGAGCATTGCTGCATGAGCAGAACAAATTCATCCCCACCCATGCGGGCGAGGGTATCGGTCTTGCGCACCACATCGCCCAGCGTGTCGGCGATATGGCACAGCAAACGGTCGCCTGTGGCATGCCCGCTGGTGTCATTCACCACTTTAAATTGGTCGAGATCGAAATAGCACACCGCGTGTTGTGCGGCAGTGTTGCGCGTGTCCTCGAGGGCTGCTTCGAGCCGGATTTCAAACTCTCGTCGATTGAGCAGGCCAGTCAGTTCGTCGTGGCTCGCCTGATACGCTAGGCGAGTGGACATCGCGCGCGCGGTGGTCACGTCGCTGAACTGTGCGATTAGAGAGGGCAGCCCATTTTCGTGCGGCGATTTTTGTTGCGCGAAAGAGATAGCCACACAGCGGATGTTCCCCGCTTGGGTGGCCAGCGCGTAATCGCGCGCCACGGTGGCGGTTAAGTCCCGCTCGGCGCGTTGTTGCTCCGCCACCGAACCCGTGGGGCTCAGCAAAGACATCAAGGTGCGTCCTTCGAGGGTATCCGGAGCGTACTCCAGCATGTGGTGGAGCGCGTAATTGCCCTCCCGTAAGACCCCGCCTTCGCACAGCGCCAGACCGATCGGAGCCTCGGAGAAGGCGCTACGGAAACGCTCCTCGCTCGCCAGACGCGCGGCTATTTCGCGCTGCAAATCGGCATTGCTGCGCGCCTGCCTGGCGTTGATCACACCCAGGGAAAGCGCCAAGTCCTGGTTGGTCTCACCAAGTCGCCAAGACTCCAGCAACGCCCCGTGGTAGCTGCGTGCGACCCCTTCCATGACCAACGCGCCGAGCAGGGCCAGAACTGCCATTGTGTGGTAAACCGGCTCGTCCCTGAGCGCGAAATCGAGCACCACCGGCACCACCAGCAGCGCGAGATACAGGCGATAAAGCCCGAGCCGCGGCGCGAGTATGGACACCGCGCCGCCCATGACGCCAGCCAAGACACAACACAGGAATACGTTGAGCTCGTAGGTGGCTTGATGGCCTGCGAGAAAAGTGCTCAATCCCCACAGCAGGGCTGTTCCCAAGATGCCCGCCACGTAAGCCCGGCGAGACCACAGCGCCGCGCCGCTGCTGGTGGCGCGCAAGGCGAGTTCCCCGGCCACCGTTCGCAGGGCAGCAGCGCACGTCAGGGCGCCCGCCCAGAACCAGAATCGCCAGCCCACGCCGCTGTCCTGGAAAACCCAAATAACCCCAAGCAGGATGCTGATTGAGGCCAGTGTGCCCCGCCGCCCTAAGGCCATTAACAGCGCATCCTGACGTTCCGCGGCGGTTTTCGCCTCGGGTCCTTGCCGGTCCGACTTGTCGCTGGCGACCTGATCCATCGCGCTGGTTACCCCGAAGCAAAATCTGTTGGTGCGGATCGCCGATGGAGTGTGCCGTGTCCGGCATGGTAGTGCTATCTCCAGCGGCGCACGCCCCGGCGCGGATGACGCCGGCCCACCCTGACAGCGGCTTTATTCACCCCTCACACGGCACACTGAAGGCCGCGCCTCGCGGCGCTTTTGCCGACCCAGCGCCAGCCGGCAAGCGGGCTGCCCGCCTAACCTCCCGCCGAGGGAGCGACGCGCCGCTGCTCGCGATAGGCCCGCACGGCAGTCCCAAACGCGGCAAAAATTTTGCGCGAGTAGGGGTTCTCCCAAGCCCGATATTCGGGATGCCATTGAACCCCAAACACAAAGCCGGGGGCGTCGCGTAGCGTCACGGCTTCAATCACGCCGTCGGGGGCCGTGGCTTCCACCTGGAGCGCGGGCGCCAAACGGCGGATCCCCTGACGGTGGATTGAATTCACCAGGATTTCCGGCGTCTCCAGCAATGTTTCCAGCCAACCGCCGGGGGTGATTGCCACGGCGTGGGCCGGGCCATAACGCACGGCGAGGGGTTGCCCGCGCGGTGCTCGATGGTCGAGTCGGCCCTCACCCCGTTGGAGCTCGGTTTCCAGGCTCCCACCAAAGGCCACGTTGAGCTCCTGAAACCCCCGACAAATGCACAGCAGGGGAATCGCCCGCGCCACGCAGCGTTCAATGAGTTTGAGCGTGAGGTCATCGCGGTGGAGGTCGTAGGGCTCGTGGTCAGTTGTGGGCGGCTCGCCGTAGCGCGGTGGATGCACGTTCGAGGGGGAGCCGGTCATCACTACGCCGTCCAAGTGGTCTAGCGCGTGGTCTAGATCCACGACCGGCGTCAGCGCGGGCAGCATCACCGGGACGCAGTGGGCTTCTTCGGCCACCGCGCGAACATATTTGTCGCCGATGGAGTGATACAAAAAACCACCCGCTTCATGGGTGTCGGCGGGCAAGCCAACCAGCGGTTGCACAAAGGCGCGCATTCGGCGATCTCCTCAGCGTTAGCGTGGCGCGCGGTTTAACGCGCGTCGACCTCGGTGTGAGCGGGCCGCCACTTGAGCAGCCTGTGCTCAACGCGGGTCACTAGCGTATCCAGCACCAGCGCGCAGCAGGTCAGGACCACCATGCCGGCCAGCACGGTGTTGATATCAAAACTACCTTCGGCCTGCAAAATCAGATAGCCCACGCCCTGCGCGGAGCCTAAATATTCTCCTACCACCGCGCCGACGAACGCCATACCCACCGCCGCATGAAGACTGGAAAACACCCAACTCATGGCCGCCGGCCAATAAACATGCCGCAGCAGTTGGCGCGGCGTCGCACCCAACATGCGCGCGTTCGCCAGCAACAATGGATTGACGTCCTTCACACCCTGATAGACGTTGAAAAAAACGATGAAAAAAACCAGCGTGATCCCCAAAGCGACTTTAGAGGCCATGCCCAAGCCAAACCAGGTGGCAAAGATAGGCGCGAGCACCACCCGCGGCATGGCGTTCAAGGCCTTGATGTAGGGGTCTAGCAGCGCTGCCGCCAGCGGACTCAAGGCCAGCCACACCCCCGCCGCCACGCCCATCACGGTACCCAACACAAACGCCAGTAAGGTCTCAAACAGGGTCACGAACAGATGCCGAAAAATGACCCCCGAGGCGAACCAATCAACCAGCGCCTGCGCAACCAGCAGCGGCCGGCCGAAAAAAAACGGGGAGAGCAGGCCGCTCGCCGTCAGCACCTGCCAAGCCAGCAAAAGCACCACCAGCAAGCCCGCCTGAGCGAGACGCAGTGTCATCCTAGTTGCGCGCGCAGCAGCGCCTGACTCTTTAGGACTTCGGCCCGCAGCAGGCCCCAGATTTCGCGTTGGAGTTCGATAAACCGGGGGTTTAAACGCGCTTCAGCCACCTCGCGCGGGCGCGGCAGGTCGATGATGAAATCTCCGATGGGGTGGCTGGCCGGCCCAGCCGAGAGCACCACCACGCGGTCGCCCAGGGCGATGGCTTCTTCTAGGTCGTGCGTAATAAAGACCACCGACTTACGCTGCGCGGCCCACAAGGCCAGCAGTTCGGTTTCCATCAGGCCGCGGGTCTGTACGTCCAGCGCGGAGAACGGCTCGTCCATCAGCAGCATGGCCGGATTGAGCGCCAGCACTTGGGCTAGCGCCACGCGTTTTTTCATGCCCCCGGACAGTTGATGTGGATAGCGATCGCCCGCGCCGTGCAAGCCCACACGGCCCAGCCACTGCGTGGCCGTGGCGCGCGCCGAGTTCAGCGTCTCGCCGCGAAACTGCAGCCCGGCCGCCACGTTGTCGCAGGCCGTGCGCCACGGAAACAACGCATCGGCCTGAAACAAATAGCCCGCGTGCGGGTTCAGACCCCCCAGCGGCGCACCCAGCACCCGCACGGATCCCGCCGTGGGGGCCAGTAAACCCGCCGCTAGATTCAGGATGGTGGACTTGCCACAGCCGGTAGGGCCCACCACACACAGAAATTCGCCCGGTGCCACTGCCAAATTCAATCCGCGCACCGCGCAGTAGGCACCGCTCGCGTAGCTAACTTCCACCCCTTCCCAGACGATGGCGCTCATGATCGGCCCTTAAGGTTGCACGGGTGCAACCCGGGCCACGAACGAATTGTCGATGGCTAACGCCACCGTGGGCGGGGCTGCCCGCAGCGCCGGATCGCTCGCCGTGAGCGCCGCCAGTACGTGCTGCGCGCCGGCGTCATCCAACACGCCGTCGGGCGAGACGATGGCCAGATTTTTTACCAAGGCGGCCTGATAGGCAGCCCGGTCCCCACCCCAATAGGCGGGCGGCATGGTGTCTACGATCTGCGTGGGCGTGGCGTGGACCAACCAGCGCAGCGCGCGGACCTGGGCGTTCACCAGCGCTTGGGTAGTCAAGGGATGGCTGGCCAGAAAATCGGCTTTCGCATACAGGCACGCGGCATGATAGGTGCCGCCATATACCTCGCGCGCACCCGCGGGCGTGCGGGTATCCACAATGGCCCGAATGTCGCCACTGGCTTCTAGTTGTGAAATGACGGGGTCCAGATGCACCAGCCCATCGATGTCGCCATGACGCAACGCCGCCATGGCCCCGCTGGAGGCACCGACCCCGATCACCGCCACCGCGTCGGGCGGCAGGCCGTGGCGCGCGAGCAGTAGGTTAAGAAAAAGGTGGGTGGAGGATCCCGGTGCCGTCACGCCGATCTTCATGCCGCGTAAATCGGTGGCGGTGTGGTAGCGCGCAAACGCCGGGGTAGCGAGGGCCAGCACCATGGCCGGATAGCGCGCGAGCAAGGTAATGGCCCGCAGCGGCTGGCCTTTAGCCTGCATCCGTAGCACGTGTTCAAAAGAACCCGCAGCAAATTCGGCGCTGCCGCCGATCACGGCCTGCAACGACTTGGCGCCACCAGGAAAATCGACGATCTCGAGGTCGAGACCTTCGGCCGCGAAATAGCCACGCTGCTGGGCGATCGTCACCGGCAAATAATAGAACAAGCCCTGCCCGCCCACGGCCAAGGTGATTGAGCCTTGCTCTAGCTGCGCCGCGTACGTCAGCGACCACGCCCCCGACCACAGCAGCGCACTGGACCACAGCAACCAACGACAAAACGGCATGGGGGCCTCGCAGGGTTTTGCGCGATTATCCGGGAGTGTCGGCATCCGACACAACGCACCTAGGTCGTGCCGGCGCGAGCATCCCGCTAGACTCCACCCATCTACATCCACATTGAGGGGGGCTTAAATGGAATTCGGCGTCGCGTTTACTTCACGCATAGGCGATTACGACCTCGTGGCGTTGGCAGAGTCCTTGGGCTTTGATCAGGCTTGGTTCTTTGACTCGCAGATGATTTACTCGGATGTTTACGCCACGATGGCCGTGGCCGCACGCGCCACGCGCCGCATCCGGCTGGCCACCGGGGTTGCCGTGCCCAGCACGCGCCTCGCGCCAACCATCGCTCACTCCATTGCCACCATCGCGCAGCTGGCCCCGGGGCGGGTGGAACTTGGGGTCGGCAACGGCAATACCGCGCGCCTCACCATGGGCTTGGCGCCCGTGCGCTTAGCCGATATGCAGCGCGATATTCGGCTGATTCAGGCCCTGTTGCGGGGCGAGGCCGCGCCCCACGAATGCGAAGGCCAGCGCCATTTAGTGCAACTGCTGCACCGCCAGCATGGCTTCATTAATCTCGAGCATCACATTGCGCTCACGCTCTCCGCTTTCGGCCCCAAAACGCTGGACTACTGCGGGGCGGAATGCGATGGGCATCTCACCTGGAACGCCAACCCCGGCATGCTCACCGCGGCCCGTGCGCGCATCGACGCCGCCGCCCGCAGGGCCGGCCGCGACCCGGCGCTCATCCCCTCCAAAAACATCAGCCCTTTGGCCGTGTTGCGCCCCGGCGAAACCTCCGCCAGCCCCCGCGTACTCAAAAGTCTCGGCCCCTTCATCACTAACCTGCTGCACGTCATGTGCGAATGGGACGACAAACTCTTCCCCGCAGAATCCTCCATCGCCGGCTTGGTAACACGTTACCGCGAATACGTAGAGAGCCTGCCAGCCGCCCGGCGGCACTTGATCCTCCATGCGGGGCATTTGGTATTTACGCGCGAGGACGAGCAGGCTTTCCTCGTGCCGGAAGTAGCAGAAGTCGCCGCGACCATCGGTGAGCCCGACGCCGTTATCGAGAAAATTCGCGCGCTCGAAGCGGCGGGTCTGCGTCACTTCGCTTTCCAGGTCACCGACGACCCCATCGGCCAAATGCGCTATTTCGCTGAGACCGTGATGAATCGTTACTGAGCACGCCGGCGACTGCGGCGCGGTAGTGCCGAGGCGCAATTAGCGCTGCTGCGATTTCGTCGTTGCCGCTGTGCGGGTG
>SHZJ01000041.1 GCA_009692365.1 Gammaproteobacteria bacterium | reverse complement strand
GCCCTATCGCGCGGGTCCAAAAAGCCTGGGATACGCAGTTGCCCCCAAGCCCGGCTGCGGGTGGCAGCGCGTTCGCGGCGACCGCCCGAGTGCAGCCCGACCTCGCCTTCGCGGCGTGCGCCGCCGCTTGGCGCCGCAGCAAGGGCTATCGCGCTGGGGAGGTCTCTCAAGTGAATCTTACCCAGCGTTTTTCCGCGCGGGCACGCGGGGACCCGTGGGCTGCCTGTCGGTGTTTGCGCACGCTCAATCCAGCCCCTTATTCGGCCTCCCTGTCATTGCCCGGCGCCCAGATCCTTAGTTCTTCGCCCGAGCGCTTGCTGGCAGTCGCGCACGGGCGGCTGGAAGCCAAGCCGATCAAGGGCAGGCGGCCGCGTGGTCTGACCCCCACGGAAGACCAGCGACGCGCCGCCGAACCGGCGGCCAGCGCCAAAGACCGCGCCGAGAAGGGGCTGATCGTGGACCTGTTGCGCAACGATTTGGGCCGGCAGGGGATCCCCGGCAGCGTTGCCGTGCCGGTGCTGTGCGCGGCGGCAGGCTTTGCCCGCGTCCATCACCGGGTGAGCACCGTGCAGGCGCGGTTAGACCCGCAGGTAACGCCCTTGGCGGTGTTGCGCGATTGCGTCCCCGCTGGCGCCATCACGGGCGCGCCTAAACTGCGGGCCATGGCCGTGATTGAAGAACGGGAGCCCACGCGGCGGGTATTGACTGCGGCGCCATTGGTGATGTTTCAGCCGCTGGCCAGATGGATACCAAGAGCGCCGTTCGCACGCTGCTGTGCCACGGCGAGCACCGGTATTGCTGGGCGGGCGGGGGCATCGTGATGGACGCGGAACTGGACGCCGAATACGCCGAGTGTCTGGCCAAAGCCGCGGCCCTGCGGGCGGTCTTTACGCATGCGGAGCTTGCCCATGTGGGTCATCAAGATCGGCGGTAGCCTGGCGCAGGCCGCCTTGTTGCCGCAGTGCTTAGCCACCCTCGCGGCCGACCGGACGCGGCGCTGGGTTGTCGTGCCGGGCGGTGGCCCGTTTGCGGAAGCGGTGCGCGGGCTGCAGGCCCATTGGGGTTTCCCCGATGGACCGGCGCACCGCATGGCCGTGCAGGCGATGGGCATTTACGGCCTGGCGCTGCACGCGCTGGCACCCACGCTGCCCGTGGCATCCTCGGTGTCTGCAGTGGCCAGCGCGACCCGCTCGGTCATTTGGGCACCGGCCGCGGTCGAGCTGCTGGGTTTGGCGGAGAATTGGCGGGTCTGCGCGGATGCCATCGCCCTGTGGCTGGCGCAGCAACTCGGTGCGCAGGGCGTGATTTTGTTGAAATCAGCCCCACCCCCGCAACCCGCCCACAGCGCCCTCGATTTGGCTGCTCTGGGCTATCTGGATGCCGCCTTCCCTGAACTCCTAGGGGCCGCCGATTGTCCCGCCTTTTGGACGCTGCCGGCGGATCTCTTGCGGGCGGGCAGTGCCGAACTCGATCCGCCAGGCTCGGCGCGACGAATCCTCCCCGCGTGAGCCAGCTTAAGTCCGGCGCGCGGTTGGTCGCTACCCCTCACAGGCTGATTCTTGGTGGGAGCAACGCGTGATGAACTATTGGGCCGGTCGTCTCAATCTGAGACAGCAGCTGCTGCTGGTGGCGGGCGTTAGCCTGGGCGGTCAGCTGATTTATCACCTCGTCGCCGCGCTGATGGCGGGGCGCGCTGAAGGCCTCGGCTATTTAGTGGGAGGGCTGGCCGTATTCGCCCCATTTGTGCTGGGTCTGCACTTGGGGCGGGGCGCCAGCGAGCGCACGGCAGTCATCATCAATGCGCTCAACAAGATGGCCGATGGCGACCTTACCCCCCGCTGCAAACTAGAAGGGCAGGATGAGTTTGCGCGCCTGGCCGCCGAATTCACGAAAGCGCGGCGGAATTTTCTGCAACTTGTGGACGCCGTGGCAGCGAGTTCGTCCACCATTGCGGTGGCCGCGGAAGATCTTTCCAACGTCACCTCGCAGAGCAAGGCCGGGATGAAGCGCCAAAGCGCGGAGACCGAGCAGGTGGCCGAAGCCATCGGCGCGATGAGCGCGTCGGTGAATGAGGTTGCGCAGAAAGCTCAACGCGCGGCTGAAGCCGCGACTGAGGCTGATAAGGAATCGCAACAGGGGTTCCGGGTCGTGCGTGCAACCAGTCAGGCCATCGAAGAATTGGCCAGCGAAGTGATGCAAACCTCCGCAGCCCTGATGAATCTGAAGGCCGACAGCTTGAATATCGGCACTGTGCTGGATGTTATCCGCGGGATCGCCGAACAAACCAATTTGCTGGCACTAAACGCCGCCATCGAGGCCGCCCGTGCCGGCGAGCAGGGGCGTGGCTTCGCCGTAGTTGCCGATGAGGTGCGCAGTCTCGCGAGCCGCACGCAGCAATCGACGCGCGAAATCCAGACCATGATCGAACGTCTGCAGAATGGTGCCAATATTGCCGTGGAAGTGATGCAGTCGGGACTCTCCAAGGCTCAGGGCAGCGTGCAGCAGGCCCAACTGGCGGGCCGCTCGCTCGAGTCGATCACGGGGATGGTCGACACCATCCGCGACATGAACGTGCAGATCGCCGCGCTCGCGCGCCAGCAGCAAGAAAACGCCCAGCATATTTCCAGCAGCGTTGCTAACATCCGGACGATCGGCGCAGAGGCCACCCAGGGCGCATTACACATCGCTCAAGCCAGCCAAGACCTGTCCCGGCTGGCCTCGGCGCAGCAGGGAGAAGTCATCCGCTTTAAACTGACGTAAAAGCGGCGCGCCGCCGGCCAGGCTGGGTTTGGATAAGAAAGGTTGGCGACCGGGGTGGCCGGCCGCCAACCAATGCAGCTACGCTTAGCTCCATGCGAGGAGGTCTGGTCTAATGCCCAATTAGTCCCAGCTAAGCGCACCGCCTGTCTGATATTCCGTTACCCGGGTCTCGAAGAAGTTTTTCTCTTTTTTCAGATCGATCACTTCACTCATCCACGGAAACGGATTGTTCACACCCGGAAATTGCTCCGGTAGGCCAATCTGCGCGCAGCGCCGGTTGGCGATATATTGTAGATATTCCTCGAACATGTTGACGTTCAAGCCCAGCACCCCGCGCGGCATGGTGTCCTGCGCGTAGCGGATTTCCAGCGCAATCGCTTCGTGGATTAAATCGAGAATGTCGCGCTGAAATTGCTCGGTCCACAGCTGTGGGTTTTCCACCTTGATCTGGTTGATCACATCGATGCCAAAGTTCATGTGCATCGACTCATCCCGCAGGATGTACTGAAATTGTTCGGCGACGCCGGTCATCTTGTTGCGCCGGCCCATCGAGAGTACTTGGACAAATCCGACGTAAAAAAAGATGCCTTCAAAGATCACGTAGAAGGCGATTAGATCGCGGAGCAGCCTTTGATCTGCGGCGGTAGTGCCGGTGCTGAAGGTGGGATCGCCCAAGCTCTCGGTGAACCGCATGGCCCACGAAGCTTTTTCATGGACGGAGGGAATTTCGCGATACATATTGAAGGTTTCGGCTTCGTCGAGGCCGAGGCTCTCCACGCAATACTGGTAGGCGTGCGTGTGCAAGGCCTCCTCAAAAGCTTGCCGCAGCAGGTATTGTCGGCACTCGGGGTTGGTGATGTGGCGATAAACCGCCAGCACGAGGTTGTTGGCCACGAGGGAATCGGCGGTGGAGAAAAAGCCGAGGTTGCGCTTGATGATCAGGCGTTCGTCTTCGGTGAGGCCGTCCCGGCTTTTCCACAACGCCACGTCGGCGTTCATGTTGATCTCCTGCGGCATCCAATGATTGGCGCAGGCGTTGAGATATTTTTGCCACGCCCATTTGTATTTGAAGGGCACCAATTGATTGAGATCGGCGCGGCAGTTGATCATCTGTTTGTCGTCAACGGCTAGGCGGCGCGCCCCAAACTCGACTTTCTCCAAGCCGGCGGCGCGCGCTGGGCTAACCTCCTCCACGGGCAGCGGTGCGCTCGCCATGCTGGCGGGTTCCGTCGGACGGCTGGTCAAGGAAGATTCTTCTGCGCGTTCCACGGCCTCCAATATTTCGGCGGCCAGCATGCCCCGTGCTAGCGCGCGGGTTTGGCGCTCCTGCGTCTGCCCTATCGGGTCGTCCCATATCAGCATCGAATCTTCCCCTTGAAATTGAAATGGACCACCACCGTTACTGGCATGCTTCGCAGTCTGGAGCAGCGATTAAGCACGCCGTGGCCACTGCGTCCCCGCTGGCGGCCTGATAAACCGCGTTCAGCTTCCCATCTTTCAGCGTACTTTTTTCGACGTGGGTGGCGCCCATCGTGCGCAGGTAGTAAGTAGTTTTAAGGCCTTTTACCCACGCGAGTTTGTACAGATTGTCGAGCTTCGCCCCGCTGGGCTCGGCTAAGTAGAGGTTGAGCGACTGCGCTTGGTCTAGCCATTTTTGCCGCCTCGAGCCAGCTTCGACCAACCAGCGCGGGTCGACTTCGAAAGAAGTGGCGTAAAGGGCTTGGAGGTCGTTTGGAATCCGGTCGATCTGCGCCACGCTGCCATCGTAATACTTGAGGTCGTTGACCATCACTTCGTCCCACAGGCCGCGGGCTTTGAGGTCGTCGACCAGGTACATGTTGACCACCGTGAACTCGCCCGACAGGTTCGATTTCACGTACAGATTCTGGTAGGTCGGTTCGATCGACTGGCTGACGCCGCAAATATTGGAAATGGTCGCGGTTGGGGCAATGGCCATGCAGTTGGAATTACGCATGCCCACCGCGACTACGCGATCGCGCAGCGCTGGCCAGTTCAGCGTGGCGCTGCGGTCGACATCAAAGTAGCCGCCGCGACTCTGCTCCAGCAAGTCCAGAGAATCGATGGGCAGGATGCCACGGCTCCACAGCGAGCCTTCAAAGCTCGGGTAGGCGCCACGCTCCGCCGCCAGATTGGTGGAGGCTTTGATCGCGAAATAGCTGACGATTTCCATGGAGGTGTCGGCGAAATCCACCGCTGCAGGTGAGCCGTAGGCGATCCGCTGCTGATACAGGCAGTCGTTAAAACCCATGATGCCTAAGCCCACCGGGCGGTGCCGCAGGTTGGAGGCGCGGGCCGTCGGCACGCTGTAGAAGTTGTAATCGATGACGTTGTCGAGCATCCGCATCGCGATGGTGATGGTGACCTCCAGCTTCGCCACGTCCAGGCCCGCCGGACCCATATGCTGCACCAGATTCACCGAACCCAAGTTACACACCGCGATCTCGTGGCCGGCCGAGGTATTGAGCGTAATTTCGGTACACAGGTTAGAACTGTGCACTACCCCCACGTGTTGTTGGGGCGAGCGCACGTTGCAGGGGTCTTTGAAGGTGATCCACGGGTGCCCGGTCTCGTAGAGCATGCCCAACATTTTGCGCCAGAGGTCCTGCGCGCGCAGGGTCTTGAAATTACGGATTTCGCCGCGTCCCGCGCGTGCTTCGTGATGGGCATAACGGCGGGTAAATTCTTCACCGTAAGCGTCGTGCAGGTCGGGTACTTCGTCGGGCGAGAAAAGGGTCCAATCGCCATCTTCACAGACCCGTTTCATGAACAGATCGGGGACCCAGTTGGCGGTGTTCATGTCGTGGGTGCGGCGCCGGTCGTCGCCCGTGTTTTTGCGCAGTTCGATGAATTCCTCGATGTCCATGTGCCAGGTTTCGAGGTACGCACACACCGCGCCCTTGCGTTTGCCGCCCTGATTGACGGCGACGGCGGTGTCGTTGGCGACTTTCAAAAACGGCACGACGCCCTGCGATTTGCCGTTTGTGCCTTTGATATGCGCGCCCATGCCGCGCACTTGGGTCCAGTCGTTACCCAGACCACCGGCAAATTTAGACAGCAGGGCGTTGTCGCGCACGGCCCCGAAGATGCCGTCAAGGTCATCGGGCACGGTGGTGAGATAGCAGGAAGAGAGCTGTGGCCGGAGGGTGCCAGAATTAAACAGCGTGGGCGTGCTGCTCATGAAGTCGAAGGTCGACAACAAATTGTAGAATTTGATCGCCCACTGCTCGGGCTCAATTTCGTTGATCGCCAGGCCCATCGCTACCCGCATGAAAAACGCCTGCGGGAGCTCAAAGCGAGTGCCCTGGTGTTGCAGGAAATAGCGGTCGTACAGGGTCTGCAGGCCGAGGTAGTTGAATTTGAAATCACGGTCGGCCGCGATGGCGCTGCCCAGCCGTTTGAGGTCGAAGTTGCCCAGCCGCGGGTCCATGAGTTCCAGATCGATGGCACGCTTGATGTAGGACTCAAAGTAATACGGATAGCGCTCCGCCATCTCGCGCTGGGTGGCGACCGCCGCGTGGCTGCCGGTGAAGAGCAGGGCCTCCTGACGGAAGGCGTCGAGCAATAGCCGCGCGCCCACATAGCTGTAATTAGGCTCGCGCTCGATGAACATGCGCGCGCTCATCACCAGCGCCTTGGAAACGTCGTCTTCCGCCACGCCATCGAACAGGGAGCGCATGGCTTCTTCGAGAATGGCGTCGGGATCCGTGTTGGCTAAATTTTGGCAGGCTTCGCCGACCGTGCGGCGAAGCCGACTTTCGTCGAGCGGCACGCGCGTGCCGTCGCGCCGCGTGACGTTCAGACCGGCGCGCTGGGCTGGGGTGTCGGCGAGCTCCTGCTTTTTGTGGCGTTCGCGGGCGCGCTCTTCGCGATACAGCACATAGGAACGCGCGATTTTGTGCTCGCCCGCGCGCATCAGACCCAGCTCTACCTGATCTTGAATGTCTTCGATGTGCACGGCACCACTCGCCGGCATACGCCGGGTGATGGCCCGCACCACGCTGTCGGTGAGCGCCTCGACGGTCTCGTGGATGCGCGTCGAGGCCGCCGCATTACCGCCCTCTACCGCCAGAAAAGCTTTGGTAATAGCGACCTTAATTTTGTCGGCGTCAAACACCGTCACTTTGCCATTGCGACGGATGACTTTGAGCTCGCCCGGGGCGGTCGCGGCGAGCGCCGAGTAGATGGATGCTGGCGCGTCAGTCCTTGGATTACCTGCCAAATTGCGCGAAAAAGCTGCTTGTTCGAAGTCCATGCCGTGTTCTCCAACGTCAATCCGAAATCTAACCGAAGGCCGGCCGTGGGGCCGCGGGGGGGCTTTACGGTGGCCACGGTGGGTCATCAAACCACAAGCAAATGTGGTCGTGCAAGGGGCGAACCACTACATCCTGTGGATGAGGCTGAGGATGACGCGGGCCGAAGCTGGGAATAATTTGTGGATAAGTAGGCGAAACATCCAGAAATCAGCAGCTTGGTGTGCGACGCGGGGACCGCGCCTCGCACCGCCGCCGTGGACCGCTAGTGGCGGGGCTTAGGCGCGGCCCTGGGGGCTGGTTGCGGCAGCCGGTGGCGCTTACACGGCGGGGCGCAAATAGACCGGCACCAGCAAATCTGGGGCCTGGAGCTGGCCCTGCCGCACGGCCGTGGCGCCTAGTCGCGCGACGTCTTGGGCCTGCGGCCACTGCGGGTCACCCCACTCGCCAGCCGGCGCATCGGCCGCGCGGTGAGCGCGATAAATCGCCGCGCCCGTCCCCGCGATGCCCCACCGGGCGGTGGGCGGCGCGACTACCGCGGCGGGCGGCCCCACCTGTTCGGCGCGCAGTAAGGTCGCGCTGGTGAGTGCCGGGTCGACGGCATAGTGCGCCCAGTAAAGCTCTTGGCGGCGGGCGTCGAGTGCGACCAGCCAGACCCGCTCGCCGTGCAGTCGCGCGCCCCCCAGCGCCAGCGCCGCCAGCGTTGAAATGGGCGCTACCGGGAGCCCGTGGGCAAGGGCTAGGCCCTGGGCCAACGCGCTGGCAATGCGCACCCCCGCAAAAGCGCCGGGGCCGACCCCGACGGCGATCGCATCCAGCGTGCCCAGACCCAGACCCGCAACGGCGCACAGTTCGCTCACCATCGGCAGCATGAGTTGGGTGTGGCGCTGCGGGGCGAGCGCGTAGCGCTGCAAAATTTCGCCCTCGACGAATAAGGCCACCGAGCAGGCGTCGGTGGCGCTCTCTAGGGCGAGGACTTTCATCGCCTTGCCCAAGCCCGGTTAACGGGCAGCCCCGTCAGCCGGCGGGTGTCGGTATAATCGGGCGACATGTTCACTCCTGTCGAAGCATTCATTGGCTGGCGCTACACGCGCGCGCGGCGGCGCACGCGCTTTGTTTCGCTCATTTCCGCGATCGCGATCGGCGGTGTGGCGTTGGGTATTGCCGCCCTTATCACCATACTTTCAATCATGAACGGTTTCGAGGGCGAACTGCGCGACCGGCTGTTGGGCATGTCGGCCCATCTCACCATCGATAGCCCCGCCGGACCGCTGCCCCCTGACGCGGTGTCCGCCGCCCGCATTGGCGAGGTGGCGCAAGTGGTGGGGGTAGCACCCTTCATCACGGCTGAAGCGCTGTTGACGCATCAAGGGGAAGTCCGCGGCGTGCGCATTTTCGGGGTGCAGCCGGCGCTCGAAGACCAAGTCACCCGCGTCGGGTCGCGGCTGCGGCAGGGAGATTTTCACGCCTTGCAGCCGGGTAGTTTTAATCTCGTGATCGGGCGCGGCTTGGCCGATGCCCTGCGCGTCCAGCTGGGCGAGCGCGTGACCCTGGTGCTGCCCGAGCCGATGCGCACCGCCGCTGGGGTGGTGCCGCGTCTCAAGCAGGTCACGGTGGTCGGCATTTTTGAGGCCGGGGTGCAGGATTACGACGAAGCCACGGCGTTTATGGCGCTCGCGGACGCCGGGCGGATTTTTCGCACCGCCGGGCGCATCACGGGCTGGCGCGCCCGCTTGGCCGATCCGTTTCAGGCGCCGGCCGTGGCGGCCCAACTGCGGGCGCGCCTGCCGGCCTTGCGCCTCAGCGACTGGACCACCACCCACACCAATTTATTTCGCGCGCTGCAAACCGAGAAAATCGTGATGTTTGTCATTTTGCTGCTCAGCGTCGCGGTGGCGGCGTTCAATTTAGTGTCGACCTTGGTGATGGTCGTGGGGGAAAAACAGGCAGAAATTGCGGTGCTCGCCACCCTCGGCATGACGCCGCAGCGGATCCTGCGGGTATTTATGACGCAAGGCCTGCTGATCGGGGTGGCGGGGGTGGCGCTGGGCAGTGTCGCGGGCGTCACGGTGGCGTTGCACGTCGAGGCCATCGTGGGCGCTCTCGAAAGCTTATTCCATTTTCAGATCCTGTCCCCGGACGTCTATTACATCAGCAAGATCCCCGCGGAACTCGCGCCCCTCGATGTCTTCATAGCCGTTCTGTCAGCCACCCTGCTGTGTCTGTTGGCGCCGCTGTATCCGGCCTGGCAGGCCAGCAGAATCCGCCCCGCAGAGGCCTTGCGGCATGAATAAATTAGACCCTGAACCCATCCTGCGCGGCGTGGCGCTGACCAAAAGCTATGCCGATGGCGGGCTGGACGTCAGCGTGCTGAAAGGGGTGGATTTTGCCCTTCAGGCGGGCGAGAGCGTGGCGATTCTGGGCACTTCGGGTTCTGGCAAGAGCACGCTGCTGCACTTGCTGGGCGGTTTGGAGTCGCCCACCAGCGGGCGAGTGCTGCTGCTGGACGAAGATCTGGCGACGCTCAACGAGCAACAGCGTGGCTTGACCCGGAATCGACGGCTAGGTTTCGTCTACCAGTTCCACCACTTGTTGCCAGAATTCTCCGCGCTCGAGAATGTGGCGTTGCCGGTGCTGATCGGTGGCGGGCTGGTGGCGGCCGCGCGCGCGCGCGCCACTGCGATGCTCACCCGCATTGGGCTGGGGGCACGCCTGCACCATCGGCCGGCAGAATTATCGGGGGGCGAGCGGCAGCGGGTCGCGATCGCCCGCGCACTGGTGATGGAACCTCTGTGCGTGCTGGCCGACGAACCGACCGGCAATCTGGACAGCGGCACCGCGGCGGCGACGCTCGACGCCATGCTGGCCCTCAAGCACGAGGTCGGCACCGCGCTGGTGCTGGTCACCCACGACTTGGCGATCGCGCGCCGGATGGACCGCACGATTGAACTCGTCGACGGGCGTTTGGTGAGCCCCGCCTCGCTCGCCCGTTAGCCGGGCCGCACCCGGCCGTGGCGGGCGCGCCAGCGCCGCACGATGCTCACCCGCCAGAGCGCGTTGATGACCACAAACGCCAGCAACCCCGCCACCACCCCGCAAATCGCCGAGCCCACACACAACGGCCACCAAATTGCCGCCAGCGCCTGCCGGATATGGTGCCAGTTCCCAGAGAGCACGAGCGCCGCCTGACTCGCGTGAGAGTGGCCCGTCAGCGCGAGCCCGACCCGATAGGCGAAGTAGAACATGGGCACGATGGTCAGGGGGTTATTGACCCACACGACGGCCAATAGTACCGGCAGGTTGAGGCGCAGGCAGAGCGCGAGCGGCACAATGATCAGCAGATGCACGGGGATGGGGCAGAAGGCGACCAGCATGCCGAAGCCCGTCGCCCGGGCCACCCCACGCCGCCCCAGATGCCACAGCTTGGGGTCGTTGAGATAACGGCCCGCCCACTTCGACCACCCCTTGGAGCTGACGGCGGTGCGCTGTGGCAGATGCGTTTGTAAGTAGTGACGGAAATCCATAGGTCTTAGTCGCTGCCCGCAACCGGCGGCTGGCTGCGCGCGTCCTCACTAAATTTGGCTGGAATGGCTATGATAGCCCCCTACCGAGCATGGCGGGAGACGCCATGGCAGCCTCGGGTTTTTCGCCGCAGCCATCAAGGATGATTTATGCGGACCAGTCTGTGCGTGTTCAGCGCCGCCGTCATCGGCGTGCAAGCCCTGCCCAGTCTGCCCACCAGCGGCGGGCTCGCGGTGCTGTGTGGCGCTTGCCTGCTGGCCCAGGTGCGCCACCGCCGGGTGCTGGCGGGCGCGTTATTCGGGCTCTGCTGGGCGCTGTGGCGGGGCCAGCTGGGGCTCGATGCGAGGCTGCCGCAGGCCTACGACGGGGCCGCCCTGCGGGTCAGCGGTCACCTCGTCGGGCTCCCGGCAGTGTCGCCCCTAGGCACTCACTTTGACCTCAAAATCGACACGCTGAGTGCCGGCACGCGGGCGGTTTTGGGCCCGCGACGCTTGCGCCTGAGCGCCTACGGGCAGGCCCTTACGCCGAGCGCGGGCGCGCACTGCGACCTGTACGTGCGCGCCCGGGTGCCGCGAGGCACGCGCAACCCCGGCGGTTTTGACTATGAGCGCTGGCTTTTCGCCTCGGGCATCGACGGCTTGGGACAGGTGATCGCGCACCCGGCCAACCGTTGTGCGCCAGCTGCTAGCGTGTGGCACATCGATGTGGCGCGGGCCCGCATCGCCGCGGCGATCGCAGGCGCGCTCAGCAACCCGGCGGAGGCGGGTATTCTGCGCGCACTGGCGGTGGGCGAACGGGCCCAAATGACCCCCCGCCAATGGCAGGTTCTGCGCGACACAGGGACCACCCACATGGTCTCCATTTCGGGTCTGCACGTGTCCATGGTGGCGCTGTTGGTCTACTGGCTGAGCCGCCGGGTCGTCGGTCTGCTGCCCGCCCTCGCACGCCACCTGCCGGCGCCACGCGCGGCCCTGCTGCTGGGCTTTTCGGCCGCCTTGCTCTACGCGTTGCTGGCGGGGTTTACCGTGCCCACCCAGCGCTCGGTCTTGATGCTCGGGTGCCTGTTCGCGCGGCGTTGGTCGGGGCATGCCCTGATGGACACCGATGGGCTGTTGGTGGCGCTCGCCTGCGTGCTCCTGGCCGACCCCGTGGCCGCGCTCACGGCCAGTTTTTGGCTGACCTTCGGCGCGATGGGGGTGCTGGTGCTGGTCACCACGGTGTTGCGCCGTAGCGGGCCGCTGGAGCGCTGGCTGGGCGTGCATATCTGGCTGGCGCTGGCGCTGGCGCCGCTGCTGGCGCTGGTGGTCCCCAGCGTGTCCTGGACCTCGCCCATCGCGAACGCCGTGGCGGTGCCGTTGGTGACCTTTGGGGTCGTGCCCCTGGTGTTGCTCGGGATCGCGCTCAGCCCGCTGTGGCCCGCCTGCGCGACGCTCAGTTGGCAGCTCGCGGCCGGGCTCTGGCGGTGGGTGTGGGTGGGCTTGGAATGGTTGGCCGAGCACGGCCCGGCCGTGGTCCTCACCCGGTCACCCAGTGCCGCGGTGGCGGCTTTGGTGGGCCTGGGCCTGCTGCTCTGGTTGCTCCCGCTGGGACGAGGGCGCGGTTGGTTTGCGCTGTTATTGGTCGCCAGCCCGGCGCTGTTACCCGCCCCGCACCCAGTGACGGGCAGTGTGGTGGTGAACGTGCTGGACGTGGGGCAGGGGCTGGCGGTGGTGGTTCAGACCCATGCCCACGTGCTGGTATTCGACACCGGCCCGAAAACTTTCACCGGCCGCGACGCGGGCGCCGAAATCGTGTTGCCGTTTCTGCGCACCATTGGCGCGCCGGTCATCGACCGCCTCATCGTGAGCCACGCCGATAACGACCACGCCGGGGGCTTGCCGGCCCTGCTGCAAGCCTTGCCCGTGGGCGTGTTGACCTTGAGTCCACCGCATCGGTGGCCGGTGCCGGTCGAGCGCTGCCGTGCGGGGCAGCACTGGGAGTGGGAAGGGGTGGTCTTTAGCGTGCTGCACCCAGACTCGGCGCTGGCCATGCGGCAAAGCGAAAACAACGCCTCCTGCGTGCTGCAAATTGCCGCGGGTGAGCGTCGGGTGCTGCTCACGGGTGATATCGAAGCGCCGGCCGAGCGGCTTTTGCTGCAGGGCCCTTATGCGCTGACGGCGGCGGTTGTCATCGTGCCTCACCACGGCAGCAAGACCTCTTCTAGCCCCGCGTTCGTGGCGGCGGTACGGCCTGATTTTGCGGTATTTTCGGTCGGACATCTCAACCGTTTTGGTATGCCCTCAGCGCAGGTGATGGCGCGCTATCGTGCGGCCGGTGCCGTCATTCTAGATACCCGTCGCGACGGCGCGCTGCGTCTGGCCGTGGGGCCGGCGGGCCTTGAAGTGACCCGTTGGCGACGCGTGGCGCACCGTTACTGGCACCTCGAATGACCGCTGCGCTGCTTCCCTGCGCCTAGCGGCTTTGGTAACGTCCCGCCCACCTGCAGCACCGCTCTGGCGCTGCCCTCAACGGGAGAAAACACCGGCGTGTTCGAATTAATCAAGGCGGGCGGTTGGGTGATGTGGCCGATCTTGCTGGCGTCGGTGGTGGCGATGGCGATCGTGATCGAGCGCCTGTGGACGCTCCAGCACCGGCGGGTGGCCCCAGATAATCTGGTGGCGGGAGTCTGGCAGACCCTGCGCAGCAAGGCCTTCGATGCCGACGCGCTGGAGGCGCTGCGCAGCGGCTCGCCCCTCGGCCGGGTGTTGGCGGCGGGGCTCAGTAATCGGCAACGCGAGCGCCACATCATCAAGGAAAGCATCGAAGAGGCGGGGCGCCTGGTGGTGTTTGAACTGGAGCGTCATCTCAACACGCTGGGGACGATCGCGGCGGTCTCGCCGCTGCTAGGATTGCTCGGCACCGTCTTTGGCATGATTCAAATGTTCGGTTCGCTAAAAGTGGCCGGCGCTGGTAATCCGGCCGAACTGGCGGGTGGCATCGGCCAGGCGCTGATTACCACGGCCGCGGGCCTGCTGGTGGCCATCCCAGCCCTGTATTTCTATCGCTATCTGCGTGGCCACGTGGAAAGTCTGGTCATCACCATGGAGCAAGAAGCCATCAAACTCGTGGAAGTGCTGCACGGTGAGCGCGCCGAGGCTCCCGCCCGCCCCCACGACGCGCCATGAAATTTCGCTCGCGCCGCCCCGATGACATCGACATCAACCTCACCTCGCTCATCGATGTCGTGTTGCTGCTGCTGATTTTTTTTATGGTCTCTACCCGCTTTGTCGAACAATCCAAGATCGACCTCACGCTGCCCGCGGCGAGCCTCGAAGCGCCGGCGCAGCTACCGATGGTCGTCGAGGTGTCCATCAACCGTCAGGCCCAGTGCTATGTCGCTGGCCGGGCTTTGGTCGATGCGCGGGTCGACACCATCCGACGGGCGCTACTGGACGCCAGCGCGTCATTAAAAGACCCGGTGGTCGTGATCAGCGCCGACCGCGAGACTGACTTTCAGCGCGTGGTCGACGTCATGGACGCCGCGCGTCAGGCTAATCTGACGCGCGTGACCTTCCCCCTGAAAGTGCGTGAGCCGGAGTAGCGCTGGCATGGCCGCCCGCCGCCCTCGCCGTCGCCGGAACCAGCAAGGTCGCTGGCTGGATGAACTGTGGTACGGCCGCCATCCGTTGTCCCTGCTGCTCGTGCCGCTGGCATGGTTGTTTCGGCTGGGCGTGTTGTTGCGGCGAAAACTCTACGCCGCGGGCCTGCTGGCGATCTATCACGCACCGGTACCGGTTATCGTGGTGGGCAATCTCACGCTAGGCGGCAGCGGCAAAACACCCTTGGTGATCTGGCTGGCCGGTTATCTGCGGGCGCTCGGCTTGCGCCCAGGGGTGGTGGCCCGCGGTTACGGTGGGCGCGCCAGCCGCTGGCCCCAGCAGGTGCGTCCCGACAGCGATCCGGTGGCAGTCGGTGATGAAGCGGTGATCATTGCGCGGCGCGCGCGCTGTCCGGTGGCGGTGGCCCCCGATCGGGGTGCGGCCGTGGCAGCCCTGCTCAAGCACACGGATTGCAATATCATCATCAGCGACGATGGCCTCCAGCACTATGGTTTGGGACGGGCCGTGGAAATCGCGGTGGTGGACGGGGTTCGGCGCTTGGGTAACGCGCGTTTGCTGCCGGCCGGGCCGCTGCGCGAGCCGCCCGGCAGGCTGCGCGAAGTAGACCTCATCGTGACCAATGGCATCGCGGGGCGCAACGAATTCGCCATGAAATATGTGGCGAGTAATCCGGTGAACCTCAATCGCCGGGGGCATAGCCTGCCGTTTGCGCAGTTCACGGGCGCACCGGTGCACGCCGTCGCCGGGATCGGTAACCCGCAACGATTTTTCGCGATGCTCAGGGGTTTGGGCTTGACGATCGTCCCCCACGCCTTTGCCGACCATCATCGCTTCACGCCAAAAGATCTGGAATTTGGTGATGAGCATCCCATCTTTATGACCGAGAAGGATGCCATTAAATGTGAGATATTTTCCCCCAGTCGCTGCTGGCTGGTGCCGATTACCGCCGAGCTGCCCGAAATCTTCGCGCAGCGCTTAGAGGAACTTTTGAAGCGAGGGGCACATGGACAAGAGGCTGCTTGAAATTCTGGTGTGCCCGGTGACCAAAGGGCCGTTGATTTATGACAAGGCGCGCCAGGAACTGGTCTCCCGCGCGGCCCGGCTGGCTTATCCCATCCGCGACGACATCCCCGTGATGTTGGAAGAAGAGGCGCGCGAACTCGGTGAGGAAGAAATCGAGCAACTGGGCAAGTGATTTTTAAGGTCTACATCCCGGCGCGCTACGACTCTACCCGGCTGCCGGGCAAGGCGCTGTTGGAACTGGGCGGACGCACGCTGCTCGAACACGTCTATGCCCGCGCGCTGGCCAGCGGTGCCGCCGAAGTGGTGATCGCGACCGACGATGCGCGCATCGCCGAGCGCGCGCAGGCCTTCGGCGCGGTGGTGTGTATGACCTCGGCCGCGCACCAGTCGGGCACGGACCGTATCGCGGAGGCAGTGGCGCTGCGCGGGGAGGCTCCGGCGGCCGTGGTCGTCAATTTACAGGGCGATGAACCCTTCATGCCGGCCACCGTCATCCGGCAGGTCGCGGCCGCGTTGTGGGCGCAACCCGCGGTGGATATTGCGACGGTCTGCGAACCCGTGGGCACGCTGGCCGAGTGGCGGGATCCTAACCTCGTCAAAGTAGTGCGCGATGCGCGCGCGCGGGCGCTTTATTTCAGCCGCGCGCCGATTCCTCATCCCCGCGAAGGGGACCACGAATGGTCTGCGCAGGGGCCGTTTTATCGCCACGTGGGCCTCTACGCTTATCGCTGCGATTTTCTCCAGCGTTTCGTGCGCTGGGCGCCCGCCGCGTTGGAGACGCTCGAACGCCTAGAGCAACTGCGGGCGCTGTGCCAAGGCGCGGTGATCAGCGTGCCGGAGGCGCTGGAGGCGTGCGGGATGGGGATCGATACGCCGGCGGATTTGGCGCGCGCGCGGGCCCTTTTGGGCGATGGCTGAAGCGGTGCGCGTGTTGTTCGTGTGCACCGGCAATTTGTGTCGCTCGCCGTTGGCGCAATACCTGTTTAACGCCCAGCTAGCGGCCAGTGGCCTGACGCATCTGGCCGTGGCGGCGTCGGCGGGCACCCACGCAAGAATGGGACAGCCGGCGCCACCGCTGCTGCTGGAAATTGCCACGGCGCGTGGACTGGATTTGTCCAACCACCGGTCGCGGCGCTTGGTGGACGCAGATTACGCCACCCACGACGAACTCATCGCGCTCGATCTGGGGCACTTAGACCAGTTGAATTTCCTGCGCCCAAGCGGCGCACGGGCCCGTCTTAGCTTGCTGCTTTCAGGGGTCGATGAAGCCGGGCAAATCGAAGTGCCAGATCCTTTTGGCGGCCCACGCCAAGGCTACGAACGTGCAGCGCACCTGATTGAGTTAGGCGTGCGGCACTGGCTGCGGCGGGCGAAGGAGGCAACCAGCAGAGGCCGCGCAGATTAACGCTCGCGAAAGGTGATGCGCCCTTTGCTGAGGTCGTAGGGCGTGAGCTCCACCAACACGGTATCGCCGGTGAGGATACGAATATAGTTCTTGCGCATCTTGCCCGAGATGTGGGCAATGATGATGTGACCATTTTCCAGTTCGACCCGGAACATGGTGTTGGGCAGGGTTTCGACAACTTTGCCCTTGAGTTCAATGTGATCTTCTTTCGCCATGCTACCTCTGTGCCGTTGTGGAATGTCCCCTCATGGGGATTGCCGATTTTGCACGATCAACGCAGGTCCGGTAAAGCGCCGCTGTGCGCGTCCTCCGCCGCGAGACGTGCCCATTGCCCATCGCGAAAGATTTCGAGCGGCGCGTATTCGCGTTTGTAGCGCATCTTGCGGCACCCTTCGATCCAATAACCGAGGTAGAGCCATTTGAGTTGGAGCGCGCGCGCCAGTTCGATTTGTTTGAGGACGGCCAAACGCCCGGGGCTGCGCACGAGTTCGGCCGGGTCGTAGAAGGTATAAACCGCCGACAGGCCATCTTCGAGATGGTCGACCACTGCTACCGCCAGCAATTGCTCGCGGAGCCGGAATTCATAAAAAATACTGTCGGCCCAACCGCAGGTGAGAAACTCTAAATAGCTGTCGCGGTCGGGGTTCTCCATGCTGCCGCCGCTGTGGCGGGCCTTGATGTAGCGTTGATACAGCTCGAAATGTTCGCGGTGATAAGTGGGTGCGGTGGCGATCATGCGCACTTCCCCGCTGCGCTGGAGGGTGCGTCGTTGCGCGCGATTGGGCGTGAAATCTGCGACCGGGATCCGCGCCGGGATGCAGGCGTTGCAGTTTGGACACTGTGGGCGATAGACGTGCTCACCGCTGCGGCGAAAACCATGCTGCGAGAGCAGGGTGTAGGTGCTGATAGTCGGGCGGCGGCGCGGGTCGACAAAAATCGTGACGGCGTCGCGATCGGGCAGATAGCCACATTTGTGCGGTGGCGTGACGAAAAACCCCAACGAGGTGCCGATGGGCGGCTTCATATCAGGCCGCTCGGCCACGCGCCGCGGGCGGGCGGTGCCACGCACAGGCGTGCCAGCAACTCGGTGAAGTGCGGCCGGGAAATCTCCTGCGCGCCCAGCGAGGTCAGGTGCGCGCTGTCCATTTGGCAGTCCATCAGCGCATAGTTCCAGACCACCAGCTGTCGGCACAAGACTGCCAGCGCGACCTTAGAAGCATTGCTGATTCGACTGAACATGGATTCCCCGAAAAAGACCTGTCCGACTGCGACCCCGTAAACTCCCCCAACCAGTTCTCCCGCGCGCCAGCATTCCACCGAGTGGGCATGCCCCAACGCATGCAACGCAGTATAGGCATGCAGCATGGCGGGTGTAATCCAAGTCTCGCCCGGTGGCGTGCGCTGGGGTCCGCAGGCGTGCATCACGCCACTGAAATCACGGTCGAAGCTCACCGTGAACTCGCCGCGCCGCAGCGTGCGCGCCAGCGAACGCGAAACGTGAAACTGTCCCGGCCAGAACACGGTGCGTGGATTAGGGGCCCACCATAACAGCGGCTGGCCGCGCGCATACCACGGAAAAATTCCCTGCCGATACCCGTCCAGCAGGGTGCCGGGCCGCAGTGAACCGCCAGCGGCGAGCAGTCCATTGGGCTCGGTTAGCGCCAACTCGGCGGGGGGCAGCCCCGCGCGATAGGTTTCATCGCGGAAGCAGAAAAACGGAGGCTCCGCGCCGGCATTCTTCATCGGGGGCTTAGCCGTCGATGTCCGCGCGATAAGCGGTGTGTTCCGCCACGGTGTCGACGTAGTGGTCGATGGCGAGCGTTTCGCGGCGCAGGAATTCCGCCACCGCCTGCCGAAAGCTCGGTTCGCGCAACCAGTGCACCGACCAGGTCTTGACGGGCACAAAGCCGCGCGCAACCTTGTGCTCGCCCTGCGCCCCGGCGTCGAAGTGTTGCAGACCGTGGGTAATGCTGTATTCGATAAAACGGTAGTAGCACATTTCGAAATGCAGATTGCGGAAGTAACCGCTGCAACCCCAGTGGCGGCCATACAGCGTGTGGGTGCCGCGCAGCGCCAAGGCACCGGCGACGTAATCCTCCCCCGCGCGGGCCAGCAGCAACACCGGGGTCGATGGCGGCGTCTGCGCGCTTAGGTACTGCATGAAACTGAGGGTCAACCGGGGCTCGCCGAACTTGCGCTCGAAGGTATCGCAGTAAAACCGGTGGAACACCGCCCAGTGCGCGGGGGTGATGGCGCGGCCTTCCAGGAGTTCGATCTGCAGCCCGAGTTCTGCCACATCGCGCCGCTCGCGGCGGATTTCCTTGCGCCGTTTGGCGGTCAGGCCGGCGAGGAATTCGGTAAAATCGGCGTAATTTTGGTTGTACCAATGGTATTGACAGCCCTCCCGGAGCAGCAGATCGGGGTGCTCAAAGGCGGGCAGTTGAACGTCTGCCGGGAACAAACAATGCCATGAGGAGGCCCCCGTGCGCTGCGCCAGCGCGAGTGCACCGGCGACGAGGGCGGCGCTGATGGACGCGGCCGCCGGATGTTCGGCTTGCACCAGCAGGCGGGGTCCGGTGACGGGCGTGAACGGCACGGCGGTCACGAGTTTAGGGTAGTAGCGCCCGCCAGCGCGGGTATAAGCCTCGGCCCAGTTCCAATCAAAAACAAACTCGCCGTAGGAGTTATCGCGCCGGTACAAGGGCAGGGCGCCCACCAGCACGTCGTGCTCGTAGGCGAGCAAATGGACCGGATCCCAGCCGTGCCCCACCAGACAACCGTGGTCTTCCAGTCCGGCCAGAAAGGCGTGCCGGAGGAAGGGATCTGCGCCGTCTGTGAGGGCATCCCAAGCGCTCGCCTGCAGCCCGCTCAACTGGCGGATCATTCTAATTTCTAAAGGCTTGGCGCTCATTTCTCAAAGACTCTGACTGCTGGAAACGGCCCCCGGCGGGGCCTCCCCTCATTTGTGCGGCGGGGGGTTCGGATTATTGGTGAAGACCGGGAAGGGGGTGACTTTGTCGCCGCGGCTGCCGCCTTCGGTAATTTTGGACGGCCCGGATTTTTCAACTTCATCGATGCGAATGACGGCGTGCATGGGGATGTAGGTACGGCTGACGCCTTCGAATTCCGTTTTCAGGTGTTCTTCGCTGGGGTCCACCAACAGTGTCGTGCGTTCGCCGAAGATGATGCTTTCCACTTCAATGAAACCCAGCAGATTTCCTTGCCCGATCTGGCGGGCATAGATCTCGTAAATCTTGCCGTGGTTGTGGAAAGTGATGCGATAGGTACTGTGGCGCTTCATGGTTTAAGTCGTCGGCTGGGGGTGCCTTGGATACTAGCATCCTCGCGCTGGTGGCGTGAGCGAGCCGCGTGCCTGCCAGCCGGAAGTGCCGGCGGCAGCGCCATGCGCGGGCGCTAGGGCGGCCCACCCGGCGGTGCCGCTAGTGTTCGAAATCTGATCTAGGTATCATCAGGATTCGCGATATATCACAAAAACTTAATCGATCATTTGAAGGAACTAGATTAGGCCATGGCACAGGCGATCAGACGGCCCGTTCAGCGCGAATCCCGGCCGCTCAATTTGCATCTCGGGCAACGCCTGGCCGAAGGCCTGTTGGTGGCGGCGGGTGGGGTGGGCCTGTTCGTGTTGCTGTCGCTGTGGACCCATGATCCGGCCGACCCCGGCTGGTCGCACACCGGCTTGGGGGCAGGCCCGCTGCACAACCGGGGGGGCCACATCGGGGCCTGGCTCGCCGATGTGCTGTTCTATTTATTTGGACACTGCGCCTATCTCTGTGCCGTCACGGTGGCCGCTACCGCCTATCGCTTTTTCCGCGGCAAGCGGCGCGACGATACCCCGCTGGATTACGCTTGGCTGACGGTGCGCACGACGGGTTTCGTGCTGACGCTGGGCATGGGCTGTGCCCTCTTGTGGGTGCGCGCCCACGGCGCATTCCCCGACATGCCCCATGCAGCGGGCGGCATTCTGGGTGATGTGCTCGGGCGCGGTCTCATCGCCCTGTGCGGCGAACTGGGCGGCGTGCTGCTCATGCTGGCGCTGTGGTTGGCCGGACTAACCCTGCTGTGCGGGCTGTCCTGGTTTGCGCTGATGGACCTCACCGGCTACTGGACACTCCTCGCGCTGGCGAGCGCTACACGGCGGCTGGCGGCCGGCCGCCAGCGCCTCGCCGACCAACAACAGCAGCGCGTGCGCATCGCCAAGGTGGCGAGCGAGGTGGCCCGCCACGAGCATCGGCCACCGCCGCGCATCGAACCCATGGTGCGGGCGGTCGCAACCAGCGAGCGGGTGGAGAAAGAAAAACAGGTCAAGCTTTTTCAGGGTCGGGCGGACACCGCGCTACCCTCCCTCAGTCTGCTAGATGAACCCCGTGGCGCGGTGGTGGGGTATTCGGCCGAAGCGTTGGCGGCGATGTCGCGGCTGGTCGAGCTGAAGCTGGCGGATTTTGGCATCGAAGCACAGGTGGTTGCCGTTCTGCCCGGGCCGGTCATCACCCGTTTTGAGCTGATGCCAGCGCCGGGGGTGAAGGCTAGCCGGATCACCAATCTGGCGAAAGACTTGGCGCGCTCGCTCTCCACCATGAGCGTGCGGGTGGTGGAAGTGATCCCGGGTAAGTCAGTGGTGGGGCTAGAAATTCCCAACGAGCGGCGCGAAGTGGTGGGGCTGTCGGAAATTCTCAAATCCCGGGAGTACGAAGACAGCACCTCCAGCCTCACGCTCGCCTTGGGTAAGGATATTGCCGGCAAGCCCGCGGTGGTGGACCTCGCCCGCATGCCGCATCTGTTGGTGGCGGGCACGACCGGGGCGGGTAAATCGGTGGCGCTCAACGCCATGATTCTAAGTCTGCTGTACAAGGCCACCGCCGCCGAGGTGCGTCTGATCATGATCGATCCCAAAATGTTGGAGCTCTCGGTGTACGAAGGCATTCCCAGCCTGCTGGCCCCGGTGGTGACCGATATGAAAGAGGCGGCCAACGCGCTGCGCTGGTGTGTGGCCGAAATGGAGCGGCGCTACAAGCTGATGGCAACGCTCGGCGTGCGCAACATCGCCGGTTACAACCGGAAGGTCTGCGACGCCATCGCCGCCGGCCAACCCCTGCTCGACCCGCTATTCAAGCGCCGTCACGACAGCGAATCGCCCCAGCCGCTCGACACCCTGCCTTTCATCGTGGTCATCGTGGACGAATTGGCCGACATGATGATGACGGTCGGTAAAAAGGTGGAGGAACTCATCGCCCGGTTGGCGCAGAAAGCACGAGCCGCCGGCATCCACCTGATCTTGGCGACGCAACGCCCCTCGGTGGATGTGATCACAGGACTCATCAAGGCCAATATTCCCACGCGGATGGCGTTCCAAGTGTCCTCACGGGTGGATTCCAGAACTATCCTCGACCAGAGCGGCGCGGAAAGCCTGTTGGGTCACGGCGATATGCTGTATCTGCCGCCGGGGACCTCGACGCCGCAGCGCGTCCACGGTGCGTTTGTGTCCGATCAAGAAGTCCATAAAGTGGTGGACGCGCTGCGCGCCTTAGGCGCACCCGAGTACATCGACGCCATCGTCAACGCGCCGGCCGAGGGCATGGAAGAAGGCGCGGGCTTGGACGCCGTCGACACCGGCGGCGAGCAGGATGAGTTATTCGATCAGGCGGTACGCATCGTCACCGAAAGTCGCCGCGCGTCCATTTCGGGGGTCCAGCGGCGGCTCAAAATAGGCTACAACCGCGCGGCCCGTATGATGGAAGACATGGAACGGGCGGGCGTCGTGGGCGACCTGCAGTCCAACGGTGCGCGCGAAGTACTGGCGCCGCCGCCGCCCAAAGATTAGGCCCATGCGCACGCTAATTTACTGGCTGTTGAGTGCCGCGTTGAGCGCGTGGGGCGCGGGCAGCGCGGGCGCTACCGCCAGCGGCCAGCTGCGAGGATTTCTCGCCGATGTGCGCTCGTTCCAAGCAGATTTTGAACAGCAGCTGTTTGATGAGGCGGGCGCGCTCATCGAAACCTCGCGCGGGGCGGTGTGCATTGCCCGGCCTGGGCGCTTCGATTGGGACTACCGGGCGCCCTACCAGCAGCGCATCGTGTCGGACGGCAAGACCCTGTGGATTTACGATGTCGACCTCGCGCAGGTCACCGTGAACACCGTGACGACCGGCACCGGGGATAGCGCGGCGCAGCTATTGGGTGATGATTTCGACCTCGAGGCCAATTTCACGCTGAGCGAAATGCCGAGCGTCGACGGCGTGGAGTGGGTGAAGCTCGCGCCTAAAAAGGCGGGCAGACAGTTCAGCGAAGTCGCCATCGGGCTGCACGGTGGCGAACTCGTGGCCCTGCGGCTGCAAGACAATCTGGGCCAGACCACTGCGATCAAATTCCTCGCCGTGACGCGTAATCCACGGGTTGCGCCCGAGCGTTTCCGGTTTGAGCCACCCGCCGGCACCGACGTCATCCACGGCCTGGGTGGCTGAGCCATGCACTGGGGCGGTGCACGCCTAGCGACATGAGCGGCGAACCTCGCGCACCCGACCCCCGGCCCCTCGCTGACCGCCTGCGTCCGCAAACCCTCGATGAGGTGGTGGGTCAGGCCCAGGTGCTCGGTCCGGGCAAGCCGCTGCGGCGCGCCCTCGAAGCGGGGCAAATCCATTCGCTGGTGTTGTGGGGCCCGCCCGGCACCGGCAAGACCACCATCGCGCAGCTAATCGCGCGCCGAGTTGAGGCGCGTTTCATTGCCGTGTCGGCGGTCCTGAGCGGGGTCAAAGAAATCCGGGCGGCCATCGAGGAGGCCCGCAGTCAGGGCGCCCAGGCGCGCCGCACGGTGGTCTTTGTCGACGAGGTCCACCGCTTCAATAAAGCCCAGCAAGATGCCTTTTTGCCGCACATCGAGGATGGCACCATCACTTTTGTGGGGGCGACCACCGAGAATCCGGCGTTTGAACTCAATAACGCGCTGCTGTCGCGCTTGCGGATCTATGTGCTGCAAGCGTTGACGCCTGAGGCGCTCGTTGCACTGCTCTTGCGCGCCGCCCACCGCCTCCAGCAGGAGACCCCCTGCGACATTTCGCCCGATGCCTTGAGCGCGCTGGCAGCGGCGGCCGACGGCGACGCCCGACGCGCGCTCAATCTGTTGGAACTCGCGGTGAGCGATCGCGCCGGCGCGGCCATCGATCGCGCCTTCATCGAAGACTTCGTCGGGGGTGCCGGGATCCGCCGCTTCGATAAAGGCGGTGATGTTTTCTACGACCAAATCTCGGCCTTGCACAAGTCCGTGCGCGGGACCGACCCCGATGGGGCGTTGTATTGGTATGCCCGCCTGTTGGATGGTGGGTGTGACCCGCTCTACGTGGCGCGCCGCGTGGTGCGCATGGCGACTGAGGACATTGGCATTGCCGATCCGCGCGCCCTCCAAATTGCCCTCGCCGGGTGGGATACCTTTGAGCGCCTGGGTGCCCCGGAGGGTGAGCTGGCGATCGCCCAGGCGGTGGTTTACTGCGCGGTGGCCGCCAAGAGCAACGCCGTCTATGCCGGGCTGATCGCGGCGCGTGCGGACATCCAATTGCACGGCTCGCTGCCCGTGCCGGACCATTTGCGCAACGCCCCGACGGCGCTGGCGCGCGCGCTGGGCCACGGGCGCGGCTATCGCTACGACCACGCGCAGGCCAACGCGCATGCACTAGGCCAGACCTACCTGCCGCCGGTCCTCGCCGAGCGGCGCTACTACCAGCCGGTGGAGCGGGGGCTGGAGCAGAAAATCGCGGCGAAGCTGCGCTATCTGCGCGGCGAAGGGGTTAAACCCGAGTCTTCGGACGGCGCGTGAGCAAGCGCCCGGGAGGGCTGGTTCGGCCCCCGGTGTGGCCGGGCGCACAGTGGGATCCCGCCGCGCGTTTTGGGCACCCCGCGCACGACCGCAAGCCGGCGCACGGGCGGCCACTGCGAGCGCCCCGGGCGGCGTGCCGATTCTAAAGCGCCACGCCCGCTCGCTATAATCCCCACCGACCCCAACGAAGGCGGCGTAGGCCGCAAAAAACTGACTATGCTTGACCCCCAGAGACTGCGTGCAAATCCCGCAGCCGTCGCCGCGGCGCTCGCCGGGCGTGGCTTTACGCTAGACCTCGCCGCCTACCAGATTCTCGAAGCGCGGCGCAAAACCCTGCAGGTCGACACCCAAACTCTCCAGGCCGCCCGCAACGCGCAGAGTAAATCGATCGGCCAGGCGAAGGCGCGCGGCGAAGATATCGAGCCGCTGCGCGCGGCCGTCAGCGCTTTGGGTGAGCAACTGGCGGCCGGGGAGGCGGCGTTGGAAGCCCTGCAGTTGGAGTTTGAGGATTTTTTGCTGGGTGTACCCAATGTGCCCCACGCCTCTGTGCCGGCGGGGCGTGACGAGGCGGCGAATGTCGAAGTGCGCCGCTGGGGCACGCCGCGCGAGTTTAAGTTCACCCCCCTCGACCACGTCGATCTGGGCGCCGGCTTGGGTGAGCTGGATTTTGAAGCCGGTGCGCGCTTGGCGAGCAGCCGCTTCGCGGTGATGTCGGGTGGCGTTGCGCGGCTGCACCGTGCCCTCATCGCGTTCATGCTCGACTTACACACCACCGAGCACGGTTACCGAGAAGTGTACGTGCCCTACTTGGTGAACGAGCGCGCCCTGCGAGGGACCGGCCAGTTGCCCAAGTTTCGGGAGGATCTTTTCGAAATTCCCAAGCAGGGGTTGTTTCTGATCCCCACCGCCGAAGTGCCGGTCACCAACCTCGTGCAAGACCAGATCCTCGATCCCCAAAACCTCCCGCGACGCTATGTCTGCCACACGCCTTGTTTTCGCAGCGAGGCGGGCTCTTATGGGCGCGATACGCGGGGCATGATTCGCCAGCATCAGTTTGAAAAAGTGGAGATCGTGCAAATCGTGCGGCCCGCAGATTCCTACGCCGCGTTAGAGCAACTCACGGGGCACGCGCAGAGCGTGCTCGAGCGTCTGGGTCTACCCTACCGCACCATGGCGCTGTGCACCGGCGATATAGGGTTTTCTGCCGCTAAGACCTACGATTTAGAGGTTTGGCTGCCGGGGCAGCAGGCCTACCGAGAAATTTCTTCGTGCAGCAACTTCGAGGATTTCCAGGCGCGGCGGCTGAAAGCCCGCTGGCGCAATCCAGACACCGGCAAGCCCGAACTCGTGCACACGCTGAATGGGTCGGGGGTGGCAGTCGGGCGGGCCCTCGTTGCCATTCTGGAAAACTATCAGGAGGCCGGCGGTGAGGTGCGGGTGCCCGCGGCCTTGCTGGGCTACATGGGGGGCGTTACCACGCTGCGGCCCTAAGGGCTGAGGCGACGCGGCCGCGTCAAACGTCAAGCCATTGAGACTAAAAAGACCACGAAAACCACGACCGCGAGGACCGGTAGTACGGCCGCTTGCCAGTCGCCCGCCGAGCCTTTGGGGGTCGCGCTCACCGCGTCTTTGGCGCGTGGGATCAGCGCTATCAGCATCAGCCCCAGCGCCACGGCGCTGAGGATTTTCATCCAATCCATTGCTAGCCCTCGGGCTGGTCGGCGGCGCGCTGGCGTGGCCGCGCCGCCTCGCACAGTTAGTCGTCGCGGCTGGTCAGGCCCAGAATCTGCAGCAGATTAATAAAGATGTTGAAGATGCTCAGATACAGGCTGACGGTGGCCAGCACATAGTTGGTTTCCCCACCGTTCACGAGGCGGCCGGTATCAAATAGGATAAAACCGCTCATCAGCATGATGACGCCCGCGGAGATGGCCAGCGTCATCGCGGGCACCGCGAGAAAAATGTTGAGCAGCGAGGCGCCCAGCACTACCAGCATGCCGACAAACAGAAAGCCGCCCATAAAGCTGAAGTCGCGTTTGGTCGCCAGCGCATAGCCCGACAGGCCCAGGAAAATAACCCCCGTGCCGCCCAATGCGGTCATCACCAACTGCGGGCCGTTGGGCAATTTAAGATAGGCGTTCAACAGTGGGCCCAGACCAAAACCTAGCAAGCCCGTGATGGCGAACACCACGCCAATGCCAGCCGCCGAATTGGCGGTGCGGGGCAGGGCAAACCAAATCAGCCCCAAAGCCAGCAAACTCGCCCCCAGGGACAGGCCGTGCCCGACGTTGAGCGCCATGGAAATGGCCCCGGTCACCGCGCTAAAGAGCAGCGTCATGGCCAGCAGCGTGTAGGTGTTGCGAATGAGTTTGTTGGTGGTTACCGCGGCGCTGGCGTCGCGGGCGGTCAGGACATTTATTGGCATTGGTGCATTCCTTAGAGTGGGGGAGCCGTTTCACCCAGAGGGTGAGCAATTGCTCGTTCTTAAGATAGGGCTAAAACGTTAAAGTTCAACTAGGGAAACAAAATTTCTTTTGGTACGCCGCCGCACGGGGTTGGGTCGTGGCGCCAGCGCGCGGGC
This sequence comes from Gammaproteobacteria bacterium, assembly GCA_009692365.1. Taxonomy (GTDB): domain Bacteria; phylum Pseudomonadota; class Gammaproteobacteria. The sequence goes on along the minus strand of SHZJ01000041.1, from coordinate 2,700 downwards.
GCGATGGTTACGAATAAGGTAGCACAGGTCACGGCGAGCTTCTGGGCGCTTAAAATCTGCGCCACTACCCTGGGAGAAACTGCCGGCGACTGGGTGTCTATGACGCAGGCCGTGGGCTACGGCGCGAGTTGCGTGCTGCTGTTGGGCGTTTTTGCGCTGTTGCTGGCGGGCCAACTGCTGCTGAGCCGGTTTAATCTGCTGCTGTACTGGGCCGTGATTCTGGCCAGCAGCACCGCGGGCACGACGCTGTCGGATTTCATGGACCGCAGCCTGGGCTTGGGTTACGCCACCGGCGCGCTGCTCCTGACGCTGGGCTTGGCCGGCGTGCTGCTGGCGTGGCGCACGGTGGAGGGGGGCTTATCCGTCAGCCATATCGCGACCCGCCGGGCGGAGGTTTTTTACTGGGCGGCGATCTTATTTTCGAACACCCTCGGCACGGCCGTGGGCGACTATCTTGCGGATGACATCGGCCTAGGCTTTCTAGGCGGCGCTGGGTTAACCGGTGGGCTGCTGGTGTTGGTGTGCCTCGTCTATCGCTACACGACCCTGAGCCGAGTCACGTTATTTTGGCTGGCCTTCGTGCTCACCCGTCCGTTTGGCGCGACTTTTGGCGATAGCCTCACCAAGTCTACGGTGCAGGGGGGGCTAGGCTTTGGCACGGTGGGGGCTTCGTTAGTGTTGTTCAGCTTGCTGGCGGCGGGGCTGGTTATATTGCGTCGGCAGGAGCGCGCGGCGGCGTCTGGGTAACGCGGCAAACGACCTTGGTCTCACCCCGCGGTTCGGGTCCGGCATCGCTCAGTGGCACCACTGCCCAGCCGCCGCTGGGTTGGTGGGCCGCTAGGTTGCCGGGCGAGCTTGGCGGTTAAGCACGGCGTGGGCAGCCCGGGGCGGGCGTTAAGTCGCGGCACTCCGGGGGCGCAAAGTGGGGATTAAGGTGGGTCAACGCGGCGTGCCCGTCTGTTGGGTCGCGTTGACCATAGCGCGCTGATAGCGCGGTGAGGCAAGCCCAGATAGCGACTCAGGCTCATCAGACGCTTGGTGCCCTTGGTGCCGGCCGAGCAGAACAAGGTCAATCGCGCGGTGCCACCGGGAGCACGACCCGTGGTGCCGGCGGGCCTTGCGCTAACCTTGGTGCGCCGACGTCGCAGGCGGGCACCGGCCGCGGCTTTGGAGCGGCATCACAGCGCCCGCCGGCTGCCGCGGGCAGGAAGCGCCGCAGCCGGGTGCGGCGGGGGATCAGCCGCGCAAGGTCGCGCCGCTCAGCGGGCCACTAAGCGCGAAATGGCTCAGGACGGCGTTATCGTCAGCGCACCTCGACCTGAGCTGATAGCCCACCCTCAGCGTCGCGAGCGGCGTCCCGAACGTCGACTCGGTGCTGGTATGGAGCGAATGGGCGAGGTGAGAATTGGGCGCTTCGTTGAGATTCAGGGCGCGAGCCGTGCGGCCCGAGCCGGTTGCATCCAAGCCGATGAAATCAACTGTGGCGGACCCAGGACCATTGCCACCCGCGCCGGCGAGCCTACGCGCCCATTGTTGGGTCCAAATTCTGCATTGATGGCGCCACCGGTGGATGTACCACCGCCGCCGCTCGGCACGCGCGAAAATGGGTAGTTGATTTCGGCGTCGATGGTCGGCAACCAGAGGACGGGGGGCAACGCAAACCCCCACGGACTCGCTGCGGCGCTCGCAGTCTCGGCCGCCAAGGGTTTTGAGGTGAGTTCGCTCGCCGGGGCCGCCCGCTGCGAGGTCTGCCGTGCATCGACCCCGGCCGTGGCGCCCGCAAACAGGCACATCACCAGCGCCCTCCCCGGCGGGCGACCATAGGCCACGCCGGCTGGGCGGGCCGCCGCGTCGTCAACTTTCAGCGAAAGTCATGAGCCTGCGTGGTCGCCAGCGTTTTTAAATCGCGCAGGTCTTGATTCTCGTCGAATGGCATCAGGGCGGGGTATTCGCAAACCTGCTGGTTGCCGAGATCCCGCACGGCGAACGCGGTGACGCTCGGCACCGCGTGCGGCGCCGCCACGTCGGTGTCGTTCTCATCGCGGCGCGCGTGGACGCCGTGGCGTTGGCCCAGCAGCGTGGGGCGGGACTGCGTCCACGGGGCAGGAGTCTTTTCATATCCCCTGACGATCACGCCATTGCCGCCCTAGCGGTCTCCTCCGCATTAACTGTCTTAAAGCCCCGGCTGTGACGGCCTGTTCACCGGCCCGTCGAACTGGGTGTCCTGCGGCAGGCTCAGGTAGTCGCAAAGCGCCGGTACTACCCACGTTGCTGACTGCCAAGATCAGGGCGCGGGCCGCCTTGATGGGCGCGCTGCGGAAGGAATCGCCGCGCCGCGATGGGCACACGGGCGTGCCGCACGGCGCCGGGCCAAGATATACTCGTGACCGGCATCGGCGCAGCTAGGTCAGCACGCCGGGAGAGCAGGCAGGACGGCGCCTCCCGTCGGACTCGCAGGCTGGTGTCAACAACACGCTGGAGGCGTGGCAGAGTGGTCGATTGCACCGGTCTTGAAAACCGGCAACGGGCAACCGTTCGTGAGTTCGAATCTCACCGCCTCCGCCAACTTTCTGCGAAGTGCTGGTTGCATCAAGTGCACACCACGCAGCATGGCTTAGGCATCGAGGGCATCTCTCGCAAGAGATGCCCTTTTTTTTTGAGCAAGATAGGGAAGTCGCCCGGTGTCAAGAAATAGCAACC